>NZ_JAGGOK010000001.1 GCF_018614615.1 Streptomyces sp. ISL-100
GGCGTAAAGAGCGGGTAGGCGGTTGAACGGGGCGAGGGTTAAAGGGAAGGGGGGGGGAGGGGCGGGGCGGTTGCCGCCGGTTGTTGGGTGTGGGGGTGGGGGTGCGGGTCGGCGCCTGATGGGGGGTACGAGCTCGCATCAGCGCCTGGGAGGTGACGCGGCTCCACGATTACGCCTTGGGTGCCATTCAGGGCCGGCGGGGAGCCCGTTGGGCCACCGGTATCCGTACCGGCAGTGGTACCGGCAGGGGCGTGGGGCGCCCCGCCGGGCCCGGGAGCTGCGCCGGGTCCGTGGCCCGTACTGGCATCGGCGCCTGCCCCGGCGAGTGACCCGACGCCCGCAAGTGGGTGGGGCGAAGCCCCGTTGCCGTTGCCGTTGCCGACGTCCGCACCCGTTCCCGGTCCGTAGCCCGTACCGGCATGGGGCGGCCCCTGTCCAGGTGGCCCGTGGCCGTTGGCCGCGCCCGCGTACGCGTCGGGCGAGCCCGGAGTGCCGGCCCCTCCCGGGCCGCCCTCTGCGGCTGCGGTCCTGGCCGCCCTCGCCGTCTCGCGCTGCACCTTCAGGCGGGCCAGGACGCCCATCACGAAGATCGTCAGCACGAACAGCACCATCAGCTCGCCGATCAACAGCCCCCAGAACAGCCCGTACCCGGACAGCTGCTCCGGCGACGTGTCCGGCCACGCGGCCGGAATGTCGTGCGGCGCGCCCATCAGGCTGCGCAGGGCCAGCGGCGTACGGGCGAACGTGACGCCGTCCGGCCACGCGCCGTGGGCGAACAGCCCCGCCAGGCCCGTCGCCAGCCACGCCAAGACCGTCAGGCCCAGCAGGAAGGCCAGCAGCCCGACCAGCAGTGAGTCGGGGATGCCCCGCTCGCCCGGCTGTTCGTGTCCCTGCGGCCTGTCGTTGTGTCTCATGTCAGGCGACCGTCGATTCCGATGACGAGGACTCGCTCATCTGCTGCTCGATGAGCGCCGCCCGCTGCTCCGCCTCCAACTCCGCGGCTCGCAGGTCGTCCGAGATCACCTCCGCCGAGGTCTCCGTCATGGCGCGGTCCGTGAAGACGAGTGGTCGTTCCGCCTCCGTGATCAGGTGTTTGACGACCTGGACATTGCCGTTCACGTCCCATACCGCGATGCCGGGGGTGAGGGTGGGGATGATTTCGACCGCCCAGCGCGGCAGGCCCAGCACCCGGCCCGTCGCCCGCGCCTCGTCCGCCTTCTGGGCGTAGATCGTCCGGGTCGAGGCCATCTTCAGGATCGCGGCCGCCTCCCTCGCCGCCGCGCCGTCCACCACGTCGGAGAGGTGGTGGACCACCGCCACGAAGGACAGGCCGAGCCGGCGGCCGAACTTCAGCAGGCGCTGGAAGAGCTGCGCGACGAAGGGTGAGTTGATGATGTGCCACGCCTCCTCCACCAGGAAGATGCGCTTCTTGCGGTCCGGCCGGATCCAGGTGTGTTCGAGCCACACGCCCACGATCGCCATCAGGATCGGCATCGCGATCGAGTTGCGGTCGATGTGGGAGAGGTCGAAGACGATGAGGGGGGCGTCGAGGTCGATGCCGACCGTCGTCGGGCCGTCGAACATGCCCCGCAGGTCACCGTCGACCAGGCGGTCCAGGACGAGGGCGACGTCCAGGCCCCATGCCCGTACGTCGTCCAGGTCGACGTTCATCGCCTCAGCCGACTCCGGCTCGGGGTGGCGCAGTTGCTCGACGATGTCCGTCAGGACCGGCTGCCGGTCGGTGATCGTCTCGTTCACGTACGCGTGCGCGACCTTGAGCGCGAAGCCGGACCGCTCGTCGAGGCCGTGCCCCATCGCGACCTCGATGATCGTACGGAGCAGGGCCAGCTGCCCGGTCGTCGTGATCGACGGGTCGAGGGGGTTGAGGCGGATGCCGCCGTTGAGCGCCGCGGTGGGGTCGAGCCGGATGGGGGTTATTCCGAGCTCCTGCGCGATCAGGTTCCATTCCCCGACGCCGTCCTCGCCCTGCGCGTCGAGGACGACGACCTGCCGGTCCTTGAAGCGCAGCTGCCGCAGTACGTACGTCTTCTCCAGCGCCGACTTGCCGTTGCCGGACTCGCCGAGGACCAGCCAGTGCGGCGCCGGGAGCTGTTGTCCGTACAGCTGGAAGGGGTCGTAGATGTAGCCCTTGCCGCTGTAGACCTCGCGGCCGATGATCACGCCCGAGTCGCCGAGGCCGGGCGCGGCGGTGGGCAGGTACACGGCCTGGGCCTGGCCCGTCGACGTACGGACAGGAAGTCTGGTCGTCTCGACCTTCCCGAAGAGGAAGCTGGTGAAGGCATCCGTGACGGCGGACAGCGGATCTCGCATGGCGGGTCTGCCCTCTCGGCTAACGACGGATGCCGGTGGCGAACGGCAAGGTGTTGACGAACGCCCGGTGGTGCTCCCGGTCGCACCACTCCAGCTTCAGATACGACTTACCGGCCGAGGCTCTGATGGTCCGTTTGTCGCGGGCCAGCGCCTCGGGTGAACGCGACGACACAGTGATGTACCCGACCAGGTTTACCCCGGCCGCACCGCTCGCGAGATCTTCACCCCGCTGGTCGAGCCGGCCGTGTGCGGCGATGTCGCGCGGGTCGACGGTGCGGTTCATCTTGGCCTGGCGGCTGGCTTCCGCCTCGTCGTTCGTCTTCTCCGTCAGCATGCGCTCGATGGCGATCTCGGTGGGTTCGAGGTCCATGGTGACGGCGACCGTACGGATGACGTCGGGGGTGTGGACGAGGAGAGGAGCGAGGAAGTTGACGCCGACGGGGGTCATCGGCCACTCCTTCACCCAGGCGGTGGCGTGGCACCAGGGCGCGCGGGTGGAGGATTCGCGCGTCTTGGCCTGAAGGTACGTCGCTTCCATGGCGTCGAGCTCGGCCGGCCAGGCGTTGCGCTTCGTCATGGCCTGGATGTGGTCCATGGGGTGATCGGGGTCGTACATCGAGTGCACGAGGGAAGCGAGGCGCCCCTGGCCGAGGGGCTGGCGTACGCGGATGTCCGCCTCCGCGAGCCGCGCGCAGATGTCGGTGAGCTCGCGCGCCATGACGACGGCGAGGCCGGAGTCGCGGTCGAGCTTGCGGCCGCCGTGGGGGCGGGCGGCGCGGGCCATGGCGTTGGCCTCGGCTGCGAGCTCGCGGGAGTAGTGCATGCAGGCGACGAGGTAGGCGCGGTGCTGCTCGCTGGACGTGGACACCATGGACTGGAGCTGGTCGTACGACTCCTTCAGCCAGCCGGGGGCGTGGGTGTCGCCGCGCTGGGCGACGTCCTTGGCGTGGGCGTCGGGGTCGGCGGGGAGGGTGCGGGCGAGCATTTGGAGTCGGGTGACGAAGCCGTCGCCGTTCGCCACGTGCTTGAGGAGGGTGCCGAAGCGGTCGACCAGGGCTTCCTGGTCCTCGCTGTCGCGCAGGCCGACCCCGGGGCCTTCGATCTCGATGCAGGCGGTGACGGTGCGGCGGTCGGCGTGGAGGAGAACGGCGATCTCGTCGGGGCCGAAGGGGGCGGCGAGCCAGTTGATACGCCCGATGCCGGGCGGGGGGCCGACTTCGACCTCGCGGCCGTCGAGGCTGTTCACGCCTGCTTCCATGGCGCCGCTGCGGTAGGTCGTGCCGTTGCGGAGGGTGCGCTTGTAACTGCGGTTGATTTCGAACCACTTGTAGAAGGTGCGGTGCTTGTACGGGACGTACACCGCCATCAGGGCCAGCATCGGGAAGCCCATGAGGAGCACGATCCGCAGGGACAGGACGGGGACCAGCAGGCCGCTCATCATGCCGAGGAACGCGCCGGCGATGATCAGCGCGATCTCGCCGGTCTCGCGGTTCTTGCCGACGATCGCGTTCGGCCGGGCGCGGCCGATGAGATACGTGCGGCGGGGCGTGATGGGTTGGGACTGCGTTGTCAACGCCCTGCACCTCCTGTGCTGTTGTTGCCGGTGCTGCCGGTGATGCCTGTGTTTCCGGTGCTGCGGTTCGTGTGGGTGCTGTTGCTACGGGGGGAGGGGGCGGCGGAAGGGACAGCTCCGCCGCCTGCTCCTCCGCCGGTGCCGCCTCCGCCGCCCCGGCTGCTGTGGGCGGCTACGCCGCCGCTGACGGGGTTGGCCTGGCGGGGCGGCGTGCTGTTCCCGCCCCGGTCGCCACCGCCTCCGCCGCCACGGCTGCTGTGGGTCTTGATGCCCTGCGAGACGAGGGCGGCGGGGGAACTGATGACGGCGGCCGCCCGGGCGCCGTCGGTGGCCGTGTTGCGGTCGCTGCGGGCGGAGGCGATCTCGTCGCCGAAGCCGGGGACGAAGCGGTAGATCATGCCGGACGCGAAGATCGCCAGCAGGATGATGGCGAGGCCGGAGACGACGGCGGAGAAGGCGTTCGGCCCGTCGTCGGCGGAGAGGGCCCCGGCGAGGCCGAGGACGATCACGATGACGGGCTTGACCATGATGATCGCGATCATGATGCCGGCCCAGCGGCGTACGTGGCCCCACATGTTCTTGTCGACGAGCCCCGCGTAGACGACCACGCCGAGGAGCGCGCCGACGTAGAGCAGCAGGGCGCGGATGAACAGCTCGAGGAAGAGGATCCCGGCCGCGAGGATCGTCACGAGGGAGACGACGATCAGCATGATCGGACCGCCGCCGATGTCGTCGCCCTTCTTGAGCGCCTCGGAGAAGGACCCGAAGAACACGTCGGTCTGCCCGCCGGTGCCGGCGGCGATGACCTCGGTGACGCCGTCGGTGGCGGATACGACGGTGTAGAGGATCAGCGGCGTGAAGGCGGACGCGAGGACGGTGAGCCAGAGGAACCCGATGGCCTCGGACAGCGCGGTCGCGAGCGGCACGCCACGGATGGCGCGCTTGGCTACGGCGAGCAGCCAGAGGACGAGGGTGAGGATGGCGGAGGCGGCGAAGACGATGGCGTACTGCTTGAGGAACGTGGGGTTGGTGAAGTCGACGTCGGCGGTCGACTTCACGGCGTCGGAAAGCTTCCCGACGATCCACGCGGCGGCGTCGGCGCAGCCTTTGGCGAGGGAGGAGAGGGGGTCTACGGCGTCTACGGGGTCGGTGGGGGCGCGGAGGTTGGAGCCACCGCCTTCGCCGTCTTCGCAGTACTCCTTGGCCGGGCCGACGATGAGATCGCAGTTGTCCTTGTTGGAGGGTGACGGCGTTGGTGTCGGCGCAGCGAAGGCGCGGGACGCCAGAAGTACGACTGCCATCTGTACGGGTGCGAGGACAGCGGTGAGCTTCAGCGCACGGCGTGGGTTATCGGGCATAGGTGAACCCTCCGTACTCCTCGACTGCCTTGGCGATCTCGTCCGCGCTGGATGCCGTGCGGTCGGCGTTCACCGGAGCCGGGCCCTCCTTCTGGGAGAAACTCTCGACCTTCCAGTCACCATCTGCCCACTGGAGCGTGAGGGTCATGGTGAACCAGTCGTTGGCCACCGGATTGGTCGATCCGACCCCTGCAGTGCCGAACACGCCCGTGCACCAGACCTCAACAGTCGCCGCGACGTCCGTGTACGCCGTCACCTTCGTGCCGACGGGCGCGGTCCGCGAGACGTAGGTCATGCCATCGGGTGCGTTGCCGTCTTTGTCGAGCCCGACTTTGTCGAGGAAGTCCTGGCTGTAGGCGTTATCGAACTTTGCCTCCAGCTCAGCAACCTTCTGCGGTACGAAGATCTTGCCCACGATCTCCTGCCGAGTGGCGGGCCTCAAAATGTCGGCGGACACGAGGGTCACGGCATAGTTCGTCGCAGCGGACTGTGCGCCTTGCTCGTCCTGCGCGAAGCCGGACGGGATCAGTCCGTTCTTGCCCTCCACAGGCTTCACGCCCGTGGCGGCCGTCGGCTCCGCCCCGCCGCCGGACTTCGCCTCGTTGCCCGAGCCGCTGTCGCCACCACCCCGATTCGCGAAGGCGATAGCCGCGATCAGCAGCACCACCACGCCCACCACGGTGATGAGGGAACGCGAGGTCCGTACGGGCCGCCGCGCGCCCCCGTACACATCGCTCCCACCGCCCTCGGGCAGGCGGGTGCGGGTCTGGCCGGAGCCGCCGACACGGTCCGAACGACCGCTGTCGCTGCCGTAGCCGTGCTCGTCGCCGAGACTCATGCCGCGTGCGCCCCCTCAACCGTTTGCAGTTCCGCGTAGTACGACGGTAGCCGTGCTGGTTCCCGCGCGGGCGCGGTGTGGTGACTCGACATCAGGGAGACGCAACCTCAGCCAATGGGCACGACGGACGGGTGGGGTGGGGGAGTGGGCCGGGAGTACCCGGTGCTGGCTGACGGTGGGTTAAACAGCCATCCCGTACACGATGGTGAAGAGCGTGCCGAGTGAGCCGATGATGAAGACGCCGGTGAGGCCGGCGACGATCAGGCCCTTGCCCTGCTCCGCGCTGAACGTGTCCCTCAGAGCCGTCGCGCCGATCCGCTGCTTCGCTGCTCCCCAGATGGCGATTCCGAGGCAGAGGAGAATGGCGACAGCCATCACGACCTCGATCATGACGCGGGCCTCGTTACCCAGAGTCCCGAACGGACCCCAGTTCGGGGCGATTCCACCGATGATGGTGGTGATGTCGCCCTTTTCGGCTGCCAGGTTCATGTAAGTCACCGCCCCTGTCGGGTAGTTCGTCGCCCCTGCCGCACGGCAGGGGTCACGCTCTATCTTCGCTGATGAAACCGCACTGGTATGTCGACTTGGCGCCTGTCTTTACCCGACCTCCGCACGTGTGGCCGGTCGGACCGCGCTGACCTGCGGTGCCTGCCGGGTGTATCCGGAAACGCGTATGGTCACTCTGTGTATCACGAGGGGTGACTGCGGGCAATGACTGGCGTTATGCACCTTTGGTGGGGCGGGGCTGCGGTTGCTACGGGGAGCCGCGCTCACCCGAATGGATCGCTTCTGGGGTCGGGTCGTCCCGAGCGTTTCAGGGGCGGAAAATGGGAACGTCCTGCACGGGAGCCGGAAGGGGTGCGGGTGGTTTCGGCGGCTTGCGGCCCGGCTGGTGGGGCGCGCCAACACCAGGGGTGCCCCGGCCCCAGCTTCAGCGGTCGGCGGCAACGGCCGTTGGTGCGGCATCCCATTCCCGACGCACGCGCGCGCCCACGAAGGCAGACGGCCGCGCTGGCGGGGCGACCTGCGGACTGGCCGGTCTACTAGGTGGCGTGAGTTGGGTGGGGGGCTGGGTGCGGCGTCCGCTGCGGCCGGTGGTCGGTCGAGCCATAAGGCATGGCCGGGCTGGGTGGGTGGTGGGACGGTCGGCGTGGGCTGCTGCCGAGGACCGGCTCTCGGAAGGTGCTGAGCTTTCGCCTTCTGTGGGGTTAGAAGCAGTTGTCTTTCCGGTCATGGCCGTTGAGTTTCCGCTGGTCAGGCATGGTATCCGTGTGATCGAGGCAGGGATGGGCCGTTCTTTTCGTCCTGGATGACCGCATCCAGCATGCCGGTGACAATAGCCCTCCGGCTGTCCGCCCCGGCTCTCCATCCACGTCGGCACCGGCAGCGCGTCACGCACCACCGCCCACTCCGCGTCCGTCATGTCCGAGGGATACCGCCGCACCCGCTCCGGACGGTCGGCCGCGTTCCCGAACCGGTGAGCGAGGCAATCGCACACCGCACGCATCGAGTTGAACCCCGAGGGCAAAACCACGTAGAACTGCATCAACAGGGCCGCCGGTCCCACGAGTTGGCTTCAATAACCCTCGTGCTGCACCGGAGGCCCTGTCTTCATGCGTCCTTCCAGCCAAGATCACCGGCCAGGCACCCTGTTCGATCAGAACCGCCCTCCCCGTGCCCGACCACGGCCGGGGTCGGGCATGCTGTGCTGTCAGCGGACGACGTCGAAGACGTTCTTCTGCAGGCCGTTGGCGTAGGCCTCGTGCTCGACCAGCTTCAGCTTCTGGGTGTCCTTGTCCGTGGCGCTGAACAGACGCTTGCCCGCGCCGAGCAGGAGCGGGAAGACGAGCAGGTGGTAACGGTCGATCAGGCCGGCGTCCGAAAGGGCCTGGTTCAGGGAGGCGCTGCCGTGGAGGATGATCGGGCCGCCCTCGGTCTCCTTCAGTGCGGCGACCTCGTCGAGTGAGCGCAGGATCGTGGTCTCGCCCCAGTTCGACACCAGGGCGTCATCGGTGAGGGTGGTGGAGACGACGTACTTCGGCATCACCTTGTAGTCGGCGAAGTCCTCCATGTCGGGCCACACCGGGCTGAACGCCTCGTAGCTGGTCCGGCCCATCAATATCGCGGTGGCTTCCTTCTGCTCCCGGCCCTTGATGTCGAATGCCTCGGGAAGGAATTCGATGTCCTTGAAGGTCCATCCAGAGTTCCGGTAACCGGGCTCACCGCCCGGGCCCTCCACGACGCCGTCGAGCGAGATGAAGGCGGTACTGATCAGGGTACGCATCTAAGGTTCCTCGGCATCTCGTGTCTGGTTCTCAGCAGGTTCGGTCGGTGCACGCTTCGACCACGCTCGTGTCTGCGGCGCACCAATCATGATCTATGACTGCGGATCACGTAGAAACTCATCGGCCCTCGCCGGTTCCTCCCGGCGGCCTCGGCCACCGGGATCGTCCCGGGGAGTCAGGCAGGTGTCCGACCACGGAACCGGCCAGGTGCACAATCCAGTCCCGATCGGCGATGAACCACTCAAGGCGTCAGTCCCCCGGCGCGGCACGTGCGCTCACAGCTCATGGGGCCTTGGGTGCCGCGGTTCGTACAGTCCGAGGACGCCGCCACCCGGCAGTTTGAGTACAGTCATCAGCCCCCATCCCTCATCGCTGACCGGCTGCCTGAACTCCACGCCCTTCGCAGTCATCTCCTCCATGGTGGCCTTCACGTCGTCACACATAAGGAAGAGCTCGTGCGACTCCCGTCCCTCGGCGGGATGCACCGCGATCTCGGCCGGCGGCAGTTTGAAGATCAGCCAACCGTCGCCGGCATCGATGTGGGGATAGCCCAGCACGTCCCGGAACAACGCGCGGTCCGCTTCGGTATCGCGGCTGTAGATGATTACGTGAGCACCGTTGATCACGCGGCGACGTTACTGGCGTGCCGGGGGCGCGGGCGCCGGGGCGCTCGGGGCGGCGGGGAACGGGCACTCAGACGGCGGGGTCCTCGTCGCCGAGCTCGGCGAAGTGGTCGAATTCGCCGGCCTGTACGCCGAGCACGAACGCGTCCCACTTCTTCTGGGTCGTCGTAACGACGTTCTCGGGGGCGCTGGTCTCGCGGAGGTAGACCTGGTCCTCCGGCCCGAAGGCGATCTCGATCCAGGGGCCGGGCCCGTCCTCGCCCTCGGGCGCGGCCCGGATCCAGGCCAGGCCGGTGGGGATCTCAGCCATGGTTCGCGTCCTCCTTGACGGTACGGATCAGGGCGGCCCAGGTGGTGGGGGTGGTGCGGAGTATCGCCCTGGTGGGGTCGCCGCTCTCGGTAAGTCTGACCGTGCCGCCGGTTGCCGTGGCATGTACACACGACTCGCCTTCGCCGCAGTACGACGACTTCTGCCAGCGGTCAGCCACGGCGCTCCTCCTTGAGGTCGCGCAGAAACACGGCCCAAGTGGCCCGGCTTGTGTGGAGTATCGCCCCAGTGGCATCACTGGACTCCATGAGTCTGACCGCGCCGTTTCCCCTGGTGACGTGTACGCAGGAGTCGCCCTGGGCGCAGTACGACGACTTCTGCCAGTCGTGCGTGGGCATTCGAATTCTCCTTCACAGGTTCCGGCTGATGCTGCGGATGACGTCCCGGCTCTCTGCCGGTGAGTGCGCGACGGCTTCAATTCTGTCGAAGAGGAGCCGATATTTCAGAAGTTGGGTCTCGGCGTCGAGGAACGCCAGGCCGTGCGACTGGTCCAGGTGCACCGTGTCCAGTTGCGGGACCGGGCCGTGCGCGTAATAGATGGACTGACCCGAGCCAGGGACGGCGCCCGCCTTGAAGGGCACCACTTGGATGGTGATGTGGTCACGCTCGCTCATGTCGAGCAGGTGCTCCAGTTGTTTGCGGAGTACGGAGGGGCCGCCGACCTCGATGCGCAGCGCAGCTTCGTGGATGAGCGCCTTGTACGGGCGCGGCGTGTCTCCGTACAGGACCGCTTGGCGCTTGACGCGGAACGAGACGCGGTGCTCCACCTCCGGCGGCGGCATCGGGGGCACGCTCTGTTGGAAGACCTCCCGCGCGTGGTCGCTGGTCTGGAGCAGCCCGGGGATGTGGGCTGTGATGGCTCCGTGCAATTGCGTTGCGTGGTGCTCAAGTTCCGCAAGGTCGAGCAGTGAGCTCGGAAGGATGCCCCGGGACTCCTCCCACCAGCCGCGCCTGCGGTCGCCGGTCATGGCCATGAGGGCGTCCACCAGAGCGCGGTCTCCGCATTCGTAATGACACGCCAAGGTGCGGACACGGTCCGAGCTCACGCCGAGGCGCCCGGTCTCCATGTTGCTGACCTGGGCCTGCTTGATGCCAAGCAGCTTTCCGGCTTCGGTGGCGGTGAGCCCGGTGCGCTCGCGCATCTTCCGCAGCTCGCTGCCGAGTCGGAGTTGACGCCCCGTCGGGTTGCTCCTCACGGGCATGGCTATCGCTCCTCGGTGCGGACGAGTCACCCACACGAGTGGATGGGTAATAGATGCTTCCGTATTGGGTGAATGTTATATCCCGTTGCGCTAATTTCATGTCCAGGCCACCCGCCCGGAAGAACCCCGCTCGACGGAGCGACCTGGTCACTGGGCAATGCATCCAGCGTCATCCAACTCCCCTCCGCGATCGGAGACTTCCATGGCCACCGTAGCGCTGCCCTGGGCCTACACCCTCCAACTCCCGCACGACCCCCGTGCCCCCGGTATCGCCCGCTCCACCCTCCGCTCCGTCCTGCGCACCCACGGCATGACCGACCTCGTCGACGCCGCCGAGCTGCTGGCCAGTGAACTGGTCACCAACGCCTACCTGCACTCCGCTGGGTCGTACACCCTGCGTCTCCGCGCCCCAGATGCCAGCGGGAGCGGGCTTCGGCTGAGCGTGTGGGACTCCAACCCCGACATCCCGGCCCCCTTCAAGGGGCCACTGGGCGACCCGCCCGAGGTCACTGCCGAGTCCGGGCGCGGGCTGCATCTCGTACCGCTCTGCGCCGACAGGTGGGGTGCGTATCCCATCACCACCGGCCTGCCCGGCCAGGGCGGCAAGCTGCTGTGGGTGGAGTGCGCGAGGAAACCGGAGTGTCAGTGGCGTCACCTAGTGTGACTGTACGTAGCGGAATGGAATCGTCGGCACGATTGAAGAAGGAGCCCGATGTCCGAGGCCCACGCATACCCATGGCAGTACGGTGAAAGAGCCGCCGAGCTGGGCGCGGAACCTCCCCCGGGCTCTCCTCGTGCGGTCGACCAGACAGTGCCGCAGGAATCGAGGCCACGCACCATGTCCGTGCTGCCGCCGCTGCGCCCGCGCCCCCGTCGGGGGAATCTGCGTGAGGTCGCCGAGAAGATCGAAAAATCGACTGGCCTGCGGGTGCAGATCGTGGGAGGAAGCCTCGTGATGTCTCCGACTCCGCGCGGAAAGCACACGGGCACTGTCGTCCGGTTGCGTCGGCAGATCGAAGAATCCCTGCGGGAAGGGCTGGGGGCGTACGAAGTCTCGTCGATCGCCATGCCCGGCGACCCCGACGACTACGTGACGCCGGATCTCGTCCTCCTGCCGACGGAGTGGGAGGACGATGACGACTGGTTGATCGACCCCCTGGACGTAGAGCTCGCCGTAGAAGTCATCTCCCAGTCCGAGAAGGCCAGGGACATCTCCCAGAAGAACGATTGGTACGCGGTCGCGGGTGTGAGGGCGCTCCTCGTCATTGATCCCCGCCACGGCACATGGGCTCTCCACACCCAGCCTCGTGACGGCGCCTACCAGGATGCGCTGCGTGGCAAGTACGGCGAGGAGATTCCGCTTGCCGAGCCGCTCTCCCTGGCTCTGACCACCGATCACCTCCCTCTGTACGGATCTGACGGGGCGCGCTGAGCCACAACGCGGTGTTTCGGGCGTGTCGTACGCCGCATCGGACGCGCGCGCGAAAACTGCTGTGAACCCGTCCCGGATGGGGGAGGGTTGAGGGGTGCGCAAAGTCTGGGTGGCCACTGGGATCGGGATCGGGCTCTGCCTGAGCTTCGTCGCGCTGCTCGTCGTCGGGACCTTCTCCGCAGCCGCGGGGCTGGCCGGCGGTACGGGCGCCGGGCGGACGGTCGGGCTGGCCAAGGGCGCCGTGCCCGCGCTGTACCAGCCGCTCGTGCAGAAATGGGGCAACCTCTGCCCGGCCATCAACCCCGCTCTGCTCGCCGCGCAGTTGTACCAGGAGAGCGGCTGGAACCCGCAGGCGCAGAGCCCGGCCGACGCGCGCGGCATCGCGCAGTTCATCCCCGGGACCTGGGCCTCGCACGGGGTCGACGGGGACAAGGACGGGGACCGGGACATCTGGGATCCGGCCGATGCGATTCCGTCAGCCGCGTCATACGACTGTGAATTGGCCGGATACGTCAAGAAGGTGCCGGGGGATCAGACCAAGAACATGCTCGCCGCCTACAACGCGGGCGCGTACGCCGTCATCAAGTACGGGGGCGTTCCGCCGTACCGCGAGACGCAGAACTACGTGAAGATCATCACCAGCCTGGAGCAGAGCTTCGCCCGGCCCGTCGGGCGCGTCGAGCCGTCGCGGCAGGCCGCCGGGGCTATTTACTTCGCGCAGAAGAAGCTTGGGACCAAGTACCTGTGGGGCGGGAACGGTACGCCTGAGCAGGGTGGGCGGTTTGACTGCTCCGGGCTTACTCAGGCCGCCTACCGGACCGTCGGGATCGAGCTGCCGCGGGTGGCCAACGATCAGTACAACGCGGGGCCGCATCCCTCGCGGGACGAGCTGCTGCCGGGCGATTTGGTCTTCTTTTCGGACGACCTCACGAACTCGCGCGCGATCCGGCACGTCGGGTTGTACGTGGGAGGCGGGTACATGATCAACGCTCCGTTCACCGGAGCCGTGATTCGCTTCGACAAGATCGATACGCCGGATTACTTTGGTGCGACCCGGGTCACCGAGGACGGTGCGAAGGCGCTTCCCACGGAGCTGCCGGAGGACCGCGGCGGCGCGTGACATGGCTTGAACTCTCCGTTATAGCTGCCCTCTGAGCTGCGGTGATGTGTCTCTCTTCGATAACGTCATGGTGATCTTTCGGTGGAGACTGGAACGGCGGGGGCCGGCCGGACGTTCCCTGGACTGGGGGAGTGGGACAGTCGCAGTCGTACGCCGACTGCGCGTGTACGCGTGTACGCGTGCTGACCACGCAAACGGCCGTGCGCTGACCATGCACGGCCACGGCAATCCGCAGGGAACCACGGGGGTTCGCAGGAGTGGCACGCAGACACGTGTGCCGCGCAGCAGGCAACAAGGCAAGGGGCCGCGGCAGATGGCTGGACTCGCACTGGATGGGGCGAACCCCGACGTCAGTCTGCTCTACGACATCAACGGACTGGCGGCGGACGCGCCGCACTGGTTCGACCGCGTCATGGAGTTCGTCGGTGAGTACGGGACCATGTTCGGCATGGTCCTGGTGGCACTCTGGTGCTGGTGGAGCGTGCGCAGGCGCGAGGACGCGGTCACCTCGGTGGCCGGGCTCGTGTGGGCGCCGCTGGCGGCCGGGATCGCGCTGCTGATCAATATCCCGATTCGTGGGTTCGTGGAGCGGCCGCGGCCGTTCAACGACCACAAGGGGCTTGAGGTCCTGGTGGCCGGGAAGACGGACTTCTCGTTCGTCAGCGACCACGCGACGCTGGCGATGGCCATCGCTGTCGGAGTCTTCGTCGCCAACCGGAAGTTCGGGCTCGCGGCGATCGGGCTGGCTGTTGTCGCAGGTTTCTGCCGCGTCTACATGGGCGTGCACTACCCGACCGATGTCATCGGCGGATTCGCTCTCGGTACGGCCGTGGCGCTGCTGCTCGCGCCGGTCGCGATGGCGCTGCTCACGCCGCTGATGGCGGCGATCTCGCGTTCGCAGACGGTGGGTTGGCTCGTACGGGCGAAGGGGTCCGTGGAGCGTGGTGCCGGCGATGGGGTGACTACTCGGGGCGCGGGGCTGGAGGTTGGTTCCGGATCTGGATCTGGTCCTGGTTCTGGTCCTGATGATGGTGGGTCGGGGGCGTTTCCCGGGCCGCGGGCCGGAGACAGCGAGCGCAACGACCTCGCTGCCTGACGTGGTTGGTTACAGGGCCTGGGGGAAGTTGAAGAGCCTGTCCGGGTCGTAACGCTTCTTCAGCGTCGTCAGGCGATCCGCCGCCGCGCCGTAGTACGCCTTCCGCCAGTCGGTCAGGGTCGCGTCCGTGTAGTTCTGGTACGCCGCCCCGGAGGCGTACCGGCGCATCGCTCCGTGGGCGTTTTTCAGCCACGCCTGCTGGTCGGTGCCGGCGGTGCCCGCCCGCCACGCGCCGATGTACTGGGCGAGCATCCGGGATCGGCGGTGCACGAACGCCGTCGCGAGCGGGTCGACCCGGTTCACCGCACCGCCGAGCGCGGTCAGGGCGATGCTGCCGCCGCCACCGCCCTGGGACACGGGGATGCGGGTGAACGCCTCGGTCTGGGCGAGTAGTGCGCGTACCCCCGCCGGCGAGAGCGATCGGTCGAAGAAGTCGCTTCGGGCCGCGTACGTCTCGCGGCCGAGGGCGCCCTGCGGGGTGCGGCCGGGGGTGGTGCCCGGCAGGTGGCACTGGGCGTCACTGAAACCGGCGCAACCGGCGTACACGAGCATCGACTCCTGGTAGCTGCGGCGGCGCAGGGAGACCGAGCGGGCGGGGGCGCCGACCTTGTCGGCCAGGCGGTCTACGGCATTCTGGAGATCGCCGTAGCTGCCGAGCGAGAAGGCCGAGACGGAGACGTTGGGCGTCGTGCCGCCAGGGCCGGCGGCGAGGTGCGCGGACGACCAGATCTCGTCGGGCTGGTCCGGGCCCCACTCCTGCCAGGCGGTGATGACGGCCCGAGCCTTTGCCCAGGGCCAGGAGAGGTACGCGGTGACGGCCGCGGGGGCCGGGTGGGTGCGGAAGGTCAGCTCGGTCACCACACCGAAGTTGCCGTTTCCCGCGCCGCGCAGGGCCCAGAAGA
>NZ_JAGGOK010000010.1 GCF_018614615.1 Streptomyces sp. ISL-100
CTACCCACACCCTGACTCGGGTGACTCGGGTGACTCGGGTGACTCGGGCGGCTCGGAGGGCGGCTCGTGTGATCCATTTGCTGGGCTCCGCAGTCGCATTCGGTGCCTCACCACCCATCCACATCAGCAACGGGCTTGAGGCCCAACCGACCACCGGCCGGGGCGGACGCCGAACCCCCCGAGTCCCCCCATTGAACTTTCGCGCCCCACGCACGCGGTCATGAGTCCGCAGGTCGACCGGACGGACCAGCCCGCCGTCGGCGTGGGTGCTCGTGTACGTCGGAATGGGGATGACGCACCAGCGGCCGTCCCCGCACCCGCCGAGCCTGGGGCCGCACCGCCCCCTAGACGTGGTGCGCCCGACCCACACACCCGTCGGACGGCAGCGGCACACCAGCCACTTCCCGAGCCTTCCCCGTGGGCTCCCCCCGGGGGGCCGCCCCCCAGAAGCATTGCGGCGGAGGTCCGGCGGTCAAGGGTTAAGCGCAGCGCAATCGCCGCAGGCGACGCGACGCAGGAGCGCTCTTGAGGGGCGGACCTCCGCCGCCACCCTCCGAAAAGGCGGCCCCCACACCAGAAGCAAACAACGCCCCAGGCCACCCGAAGCCTGCCCCGCTCCTTCAGCCGAAGCGGGGGCGCTGCCCGGCGGTGCTCCTGGACGGCGGGGTGGGGTGGGGTGGGTTGTCCCAACCAATCCGCACCCCAAACCGGAAACCCAAAACCCAAAACCCAAACCCCATATACCCATCCGCCCCACCCATACCCATCCGCACCATTTCCGCTAAATCTCCGTAGCGGCGGGAACCTGCGGCGAACCGGCGCCGTCCAACCGGGCGTACTGCCGGTGAGTCTCCGCACAGCGGTGTCGGCACTCGCTGCTGGCTGCGATCGCCGACTCCCCTCTCCAGCCGCCTGCGGCCGGCAGCACAGCCGTCACTGGTGCGCCCCCCTCCGAATGCGCCAGTGGCGGCTCCCCTTTGCGGGGGGTCCTCGCTCCTATGTGCTGCCGCACCCTTGACCTGGCAGTTAGTTTCCGGATATCCGTGACTCCTTGGAAGTTTCCTTCAACTCCCTTGTCGAGTACGGCCGTCCGTAAGGAGCTCACGTGCACCACGACCGCACCTCCAGACGCACCCTGCTCACCGCGACCGCCGCCGCAGTGGCCGCGACCGCCATCAGCTCCACTCCCGCCGCTGCCTCGGACACGGCCGCAGCCGCATCCACAGCCGGAACCACAGCCGGAACCACGGCCACAACCACAGGCGACGAGTCCGTCAGGGGCGCCGGGCGGGAACGGCTCAAGCGCCTCATCTCCCGGATGAGCCTCGAAGAGAAGGTCGGCCAGCTCTTCGTGATGCGGGCGTACGGGCACTCCGCGACCGCACCCGACCAGGTCGACATCGATCTGAATCTCAAGGAGATGGGGGTCAGGACCGCCGCCGAACTGGTGGCGAAGTACCACGTCGGCGGCATCATCTACTTCGCCTGGGCGCACAACACCCGCGACCCTCACCAGATCGCCGACCTGTCGAACGGCATTCAGCGCGCCGGGCTCGCCCAGGAAACCCCCGTCCCCCTCCTCATCTCCACCGACCAGGAGCACGGCATCATCGCCCGCGTCGGCAAGCCCGCGACCCTCGTGCCGGGCGCGATGGCGCTCGGGGCCGGCGGGTCGCGTTCCGACGCGCGCAAGGCGGCGCAGATCGCGGGCGCCGAGCTCGCGGCCATGGGCATCGTGCAGAACTACGCGCCCGTCGCGGACGTCAACGTCAACCCTGCCAACCCCGTCATCGGCGTACGGTCCTTCGGGTCCGACCCGCAGGCCGTCGCCGGAATGGTCGCCGCGCAGGTCAGGGGCTATCAGGGCGCCGGAATCGCCGCCACCTCCAAGCACTTCCCGGGGCACGGCGACACCAAGGACGACAGCCACTACTCCCTCCCTACGATCCATCACACCGCCGAGCAGTGGGAGGAGCTGGACGCGCCGCCGTTCCGGGCCGCCATCGCCGCCGGCATCGACTCGATCATGACCGCGCATATCGTCGTACCGGCTCTCGATCCGGCCAAGGACCCGGCGACGCTCTCCAAGCCGATCCTGACCGGTGTTCTGCGCGAGCGCCTCGGCTACGACGGGGTCGTCGTGACCGACTCCCTCGCCATGGCGGGCGTACGCCAGAAGTACGGCGACGACCGGGTGCCCGTCCTCGCGCTCCTCGCCGGGTGCGACCAGTTGCTGAACCCTCCGGACCTGCCCGTCGCCTGGAACGCCGTCCTCAAGGCCGTGCGGGACGGGGAATTGAGCATGGCGCGGGTCGAGGAATCGATCCTGCGGATTCTGCTGCTCAAGGCCAAGCTCGGGCTGTTCCGCGACCCCTACGTCTCGCACAAGGACGTCGACAGGACCGTCGGCGCGCGGGCCCACGTCGACGCCGCCGACCGGATCGCCGAGGGGACCACCACCCTGCTCGCCAATGACAGCGGGCTGCTGCCGCTCAGCCGTCGTACGCACCGCAATGTGCTGGTGGTCGGTGCCGATCCCGCGTCCCCCACCGCGACCACCGGGCCGCCCACCACCGTCATCGCCAAAGCCCTGACCGAACTCGGCTTCACCGCCACGGCCCTGTCCACCGGGATCACCCCGACCCAGGCGAAGATCAAGGAAGCGGTGGCCGCGGCCAAGGGCAAGGACGTGGTCGTGGTGGGGACGTACAACGTCTCCGCCACCAGTCCCCAGCGCACGCTCGTCCGCGAGCTCTCCGCGACCGGGGTGCCCGTCGTCGCCCTCGCCATCCGCAATCCGTACGACATCGCCCAGCTCGTCGGGACGGGGTTCGGCGCGAGCGTCGCCGCGTACTCCTGGACCGATGTGGAACTGCGAGCGGCTGTGCGGGTCATCGCCGGCCATAGCGAGCCCGGAGGGAAGCTGCCCGTTCCGATACAGCGCGCGGACGATCCGGCGAAGGTGCTGTATCCAGTGGGCCACGGACTGACGTATTAGCGGACGCGGACGTACGTATCAGGCGTACGCCGCCGTACGCCGGACCACCGCCGCACCACCCCCAAGTGGCCCAAAGCCCCCCCGCGCGCCTGGCGTGCGCCCGCTCCGGCGGGTCACGCTGGGTGGACGTACCGGGGGGTTCTGCATGCGTCGACTTCGCACGGATCGGTTCAGGGGGGTGGCGTGCGCGCCGCTGCTGCTGCTCGTCATCGCCGGGATGGTGGTCGGTTCGGCATTGACCGGCTGTCAGAAGTCGCCATCCGGTCAGGAGGACCTGTCCGACAACAGTCTCGCCGACACGGTCATACCATCGGGTTACGGAGCCACTTTCCTCGGCATCGGCGAGTGCGGCTCGCGCGGGCCCGACTTCCGTGAGGTGTCCTGCGCGAGCGAGAAGGCTGCTGCCCGGGTGCTCGCCCGGCACGTGGGGCCCCATGCCGACGGGCCGGCCTGCCCACCCCTTACGGACTTCGTGCTGCACATCTCGGAGAGCCGGCCCTCGTTCGATGAAGACGGCGACGGGGCCGTCCCGCGCGGGTTCGCGTGCATGCGCAATCTCGAGGAGCCGCATCCGGGCGATCCGGGGAATGGCGGCGGGCCGCGGACCGTCGTCGGGGACTGCGTCTACACGGCGCGCAAGGGGCAGGTGAGGGAGACGCCGTGCGACGGGTCGGGCGAGATGGCCCCGCAGTTCAAAGTGGAGGCCGCCGTGCAGCGGCGCGCGCAGTGCCCGCCGGCGACGGCGTTGTACGTCCAGTTGGGCGGGGAGAAAGCGGTGGGCTGCGCCCGCCGGGTGTGAAACCACGGCGGACGCAGCCGTTCGAGCGTTGCGTTACGGGCGCAGCGTCTGCCGCTGCTCCACGTCGCGCTTGTCCAGCTTCGCGTCGTACCGTGCCAGCGGCTTGGCCTTCGCCGGGTCCGCCTGGACGGCGGCCGGGGCCACGCCCGCCCATTCGAGGATCGCGGCGGTCGCCTTCGCCTTCTCGGCGGGGGCGAGGCCCGCGACGTTGGCGCCGTGGTTGGCGCCGGGTGCGGTGTAGACGTACGAGTCGCGCGCGCC
Organism: Streptomyces sp. ISL-100; assembly: GCF_018614615.1. Taxonomy (GTDB): domain Bacteria; phylum Actinomycetota; class Actinomycetes; order Streptomycetales; family Streptomycetaceae; genus Streptomyces. Next base: position 4,059 of record NZ_JAGGOK010000010.1, read on the forward strand.
CTTGCCGAGGCGGAAGGGTTCGGCGCTCCACGGGTCGTTCTGGCCGTTCACGAACAGCATCCGTGTGGCGTTGTGCCGCACCCAGCTGTCCACGTCCCGCATCGCGCGCGGGTTGAACTTCATCGGGATGTCGCGCGGCACGTAGACACGCGGCTGGAAGAAGTCCGGGCCGTACTTCATGAGGCCGTCGAGGTGCGGGTACTTGATCTGCGGCGCGCCCAGCTGGGTGCCCGCCTGGTAGTAGTACGGCGTGTACGTCGCCAGGCTGTCGTCGCTGTAGGCGGCGAACCCGGAGATCGCGTCGACGTAGTCGTAGATGACCTGGTCGGAGGAGTCCGCGGCGGGCACGTCCGCGCAGTCGCTCTCCTTGCTGTACTGCCAGAAGGCCCACACGAAGTCGAGGACCGTGGACTCGTACGCCTTGTCCAGGCTGCCGACGGTGTTGAAGGTGGCGTTGTTGGCGTCCGCCCACTCCTTGACCTTGGCGCTCAGCGGGCCGCGCCGCTCAAGTGCCTCGCGCTGTACGGCGTTGAGCGCGTCACGGCACTCCTTGGTGCCGACGCCCTGGAAGAAGCGGTCGTACGCCGCGTCCTCCTTGTTCACCACGTCGTTGGGGGCGACGTACGCGACGACGCCGTCCATGTCGCGCGGGTAGAAGCGCTCGTAGTACGTCGCCGTCATGCCGCCCTTGGAGCCGCCGGTCGAGATCCACTTCTTGGAGTAGATCTTCTTCAGGTCGGTGAAGATGCGGTGCTGGTCGCTCGCGGCCTGCTTGATGTCCAGCTTCGACCAGTCGGCGGGCGCGGGGCGGGACGGAGTGAAGAAGCGGTACTCCATCGAGACCTGGTTGCCGTCGACAATCGTCGTCGGCTCACTGCGGCGAGGGGTCGTCGAGACGTTGTAGCCGCTGGTGAAGAAGACCGTCGGGCGGTTGGTGTCCTTGTGCAGCAGGGTGATGCGCTGCTTGAAGGTGCCCTTGGACGGGTTCCGGTGGTCGACCGGCTGGGTGTAGTTCAGTACGAAATAGCGATAGCCGGTGTACGGCTTCTCCTCGACCAGGCTCATGCCCGGTATCGCGAGTATTCGCTCCTTGATGTCCTGCTCCGGCTCTGCGGTGGTGACCGCCCCGGCCGGTGCGCTGCCAAGTCCGATGGTGCCTATGAGCACCGCGAACGACAGCAGCATGCTGCGCGCCTTGCGCATTCGCCCTCCCCTGTTCAGTCACAGACGACGGGGCGAACCTAGCCGGGCAACTCCCGTACCACCAGCCTCAGCAGAGAATCCAGCCGGTAGATGCCGTCCGCGCACCTACCGAACCATGCGCCCGTACACAGCGGTTGAGGGCGTAGACCGTCACCGGTCCGGCGCGGTGGGTGAAGCGTCCGCTGTCCCTGGCGGTGCGGCTGCCGCGCGCCTGGATGGTGACCGTCATGGTCTGCCGTACGCCGGGGCGCTTGGAGACGGTGATGGCGCAGGCGTAGCGGCGGCTCTTGTAGATGCGCAGTTCTCCGGTGGCGAAGCTGACCGTCTTCACTTTCCGGCCGGAACAGGCGGATCCGGCAGAGGCCGCCTCGGCGCTCCCGGTGCCGGGGCTCGCGAGAGTCAGTCCCGCCGCCGCGATCACGATGGCAAGTCCGTACATCAGGTGTTTTCTCATCGCCCCACTTGCCGCAGCGAACACACGTGTCCCCTTCCCCCACATGAGCGTACGTGCGTACGGACGCTTGGGAAACACGGCGCGGTTGCGGGACTTCCGCACGAAGGTTCGGGACAACCGATTCCTGTTGCCTGTCTGGAGGTCAGGTTCGACCTTCCGACGCGGAATACCTCCGGGATCAGGAGTCTCAGCCGAGGCTGAGGACCAGCACCAGGAACATCGCCTCCATGGCGAGTTGGGTCCACAGGGCCGCCCGGCGGACCCGCTCGGCACGCGCCGTGCGCGACGGTACGAACAGGGTGACGCAGCACGCCACGAACGCCGCGACGAGCGCCGCCACGAACGCCCAGCCGGAGGGCGAAGCTCCGCACGCGTCGCCGCCGTACATGAGGCAGCGCCCGCCCTGTTCGGTGGAGACGGAAACCAGCCACGCCACCACGGTGCCGGGTATCAGCAGCACGGCCGCGAAGACGGAGGCGAGGCGCAGGCGGACGGCGGTTCGGGACGCGGGTGGGGGCGTGTTGACGTCGCGCATCCAGCCGGCGTGGTCGACCTTGTTCATGCCCTGATCAAAGCGGAGCCGGCCCCGCTGAGGGACCGGCTCCGCTACTCATCTTCCCCGCTGAACGTACTCAGACGGCCGCCGGCTCGTCCTCGCCCACGAAGGTGCGCCACAGGCGGGCGTACGTCCCCTCCAGGGCCAGCAGTTCGTCGTGCGTGCCGTCCTCGACGACCCGGCCGTGGTCCATGACCACCACCCGGTCCGCGCGCGCCGCCGTCGTCAGGCGGTGGGCGACGACCAGGGTGGTACGGCGGCCGGTGAGACGGTCCGTCGCCTGGTTGACCTGGGCCTCGGTCGCCAGGTCCAGGGCGGCGGTCGCCTCGTCGAGCAGCAGGATGTCGGGGTCGACGAGTTCGGCGCGGGCGAGCGCGATGAGCTGGCGCTGGCCGGCGGAGAGGTTGCGGCCGCGCTCGGCGACCTCGTGCAGGTAGCCGCCATCGAGCGTGGCGATCATGTCGTGCGCGCCGACCGCGCGGGCCGCCGCCTCGACCTCGGCGTCGGTGGCGTCGTGCCGGCCGTAGGCGATGGCGTCGCGGACCGTGCCCGCGAAGAGGTACGCCTCCTGCGGCACGACGCCGAGGCGGTGCCGGTACGCCGTGATGTCGAGGTCGCGCAGGTCGGTGCCGTCGGCGGTGATCCGCCCGGAGGTCGGATCGTAGAAGCGGGCGACGAGCTTGACGACCGTGGACTTGCCCGCGCCGGTCTCGCCGACGAACGCGACGGTCTGGCCTGCCGGGATCCGCAGATCGATGCCGCTGAGCGCCTCCTCTTCATCGCCGTCACCGCCGTACTGGAACCGCACGTCCTTGAACGCGATCTCGCCGCGCAGCGACGGGACTTCCCTGGGCCGGTCGGCCGCGGCGGTCGAGGTGGGCTCCTGGAGGAGTTCCTGGATGCGCCGCAGGGAGACCGTGGCCTGCTGGTATCCGTCGAAGACCTGGGAGAGCTGCTGTACGGGCGCGAAGAACAGGTCGATGTAGAGGAGGTACGCGACGAGTGCGCCGGTGGTGAGTGTGCCCGCGTCCACCCGCCCGGCGCCCACGATCAGCACCGCGGCGGCGGCGACGGACGACAGCAGCTGCACGAACGGGAAGTAGATGGAGATCAGCCACTGGCCGCGCACGCGCGCCTGCCGGTAGCTGTCGCTGCGCTTGGCGAACCGCTCGGCTCCCGTGCGCTCGCGCCGGAACGCCTGGACGATGCGCAGCCCGGACACGGACTCCTGGAGGTCGGCGTTGACGAGACCGACGCGGTCGCGCGCCAGCTCGTACGCCTTGACGCTCGATTTGCGGAAGAAGTACGTACCGATGATCAGCACCGGCAGCGTCGCGAAGACGACCAGGGCCAGCTGCACGTCGATGACGAGGAGCGCGATCATGATGCCGAAGAAGGTGACGACGGAGACGAAGGCGGTGACGAGGCCGGTCTGGAGGAACGTCGACAGGGCGTCGACGTCCGTCGTCATGCGGGTCATGATGCGGCCGGTCAGCTCGCGCTCGTAGTAGTCGAGGCCGAGGCGCTGGAGCTGGGCGAAGATCTTGAGGCGGAGCGCGTAGAGCACGCGCTCACCGGTCCGGCCGGTCATCCGGATCTCGGCGGTCTGCGCGATCCACTGCACGACGACGGACAGCAGCGCGAGCCCGGCCGCCGCCCAGACCGCGCCGAGCGCGAGCTTGGTGACGCCGTCGTCGATGCCGTGCCGGATCATGACCGGCAGGAGCAGCCCCATGCCGGCGTCCACGGCGACGAGCGCGAGGCTGACCAGCAGCGGCAGCCCGAAGCCGCGCAGGAGGCGGCGCAGGCCGTACGACTCCTCGGGCTGGACGGCGCGCATCTCGTCGACGGCGGGTACGTCGTTGGCGGGCGGCAGCGCCTCGACCTGGGCGAGCAGCTCGGGCGTGGCCGGCATCCCCGGCGCGTGGTCGGTGGCCGCGCGGTCGTCGGGCGAGGTCTCGTCCCGTACCCACAGCTCGGGCGTGATGCCGCGCTCGGCGTCGAATTCGGCGTCCAGCTCGGCCTGCACGGACCGGTCTTCGGCCGGATCCGGCGCTTTGGTGAGGATGTGCCCGGGCGATACGCCGCCGAGCTCGTCGGGGTCGGTGAGGAGCCGCCGGTAGAGCGCCGAGCGCTCCTGGAGCTCCTCGTGCGTACCGATGTCGGACAGGCGGCCGCCGTCGATCACGGCGATGCGATCGGCGAGGTTCAGGGTGGAGCGGCGGTGGGCTATGAGCAGCGTCGTACGCCCGGCCATGACGGACTTCAGCGCCTCGTGGATCTCGTGCTCGACGCGGGCGTCCACGGCGGACGTGGCGTCGTCGAGGAGGAGCAGGCGGGGGTCGGTGAGTATGGCGCGGGCGAGGGCGATGCGCTGGCGCTGGCCGCCGGAGAGGGTGAGGCCGTGTTCGCCGACGGTGGTGTCGTAGCCGTTCGGCAGCTCGGATATGAAGCGGTCGGCCTGGGCGGCGCGGGCGGCGGTCAGGATCTGCTCTTCGGTCGCGTCCGGCAGGCCGTACGCGATGTTGGCGCGGACGGTGTCGGAGAACAGGAAGCTGTCCTCCGGTACGAGCCCGATGGCGGCCCGCAGCGAGTCGAGGGTGAGCTCGCGGACGTCGTGCCCGCCGACGAGTACGGCGCCGTGGGACACGTCGTAGAAGCGCGGCAGGAGCAGCGACACGGTGGACTTGCCGCTGCCGGAGGAGCCGACGACGGCGACGGTTTCGCCGGACCGGATTTCGAGAGAGAAGCCGTCGAGGACGGGCCGGTCGTCGTCGTAGCCGAACGACACGTCGTCGAACTCGACGGTGGCCGGAGCGTCGGCGGGAAGCTCTTTGGTCCCGTCCTCGATGGACGGCTCGGTGTCGATCAGCTCCAGGACGCGCTCGACACCGGCGCGGGCCTGCTGTCCGACGGTGAGGACCATGGCGAGCATGCGGACGGGACCGACGAGCTGGGCGAGGTAGGTGGAGAAGGCCACGAACGTACCGAGGGTGATCTCGCCGCGCGTCGCGAGCCAGCCGCCGAGTGCGAGCATCGCGACCTGGCCGACGGCGGGCACGGACTGGAGGGCGGGGGTGTAGCGGGAATTCAGCCGTACGGTCCGCATGCGCCCGGCGAAGAGCCGCCGGCTGACCTCGCGCAGCTTGCCGGTCTCCTGGTCCTCCTGGCCGAAGCCCTTCACGACGCGTACACCGGAGACGGCCCCGTCGACGACGCCGGCGACGGCGGCGGCCTGGCCCTGGGCGTACCAGGTGGCCGGGAAGAGCCGGGTGCGGCTGCGCTTGGCGATGAACCACAGGGCGGGGGCGACGGCGAGGGCGACGAGGGTGAGGAGCGGCGAGAGCCACGCCATGATCCCGAGCGAGATGAAGAACAGCAGGAAGTTCCCGATGGTCATCGGGAGCATGAAGAGGAGGCCCTGGATGAGCTGGAGGTCGCTGGTGGCGCGGCCGACGACCTGACCGGTGGAGAGCTCGTCCTGGCGGCGTCCGTCGAGGCGGGTGATGGTCCCGTACATCTCGGTGCGGAGGTCGTGCTGGACGTCGAGGGCGAGGCGGCCGCCGTAGTAGCGGCGGATGTAGGTGAGGCCGTAGACGACGACGGCGGCGACTATGAGGAGCCCGGTCCATACGGCGAGGGAGCGCGTCTTGGCCCCGATGACGTCGTCAATCACCACCTTGGTGATCAGCGGGACGAGCGCCATGACGGCCATGCCGCCGAGCGACGATACGAGTGCGAGCACGACATTGCGCCGGTACCTCCAGGCATAGCCCGCCAGCCGCCGTGCCCACCCTTGATCTGCCGCCGACGCCACGCTGATGCCTCCCGATCGTCCTGCCCTACCGGAAGTCACCAACGCGGTGAGGTGCGGATTTCATCCCGCCGCTGCGAATACGGGTCTCTGGTCCTAGGACCCCGTCACTCGTTCGGCGGACTTCCTGACTGTTTCCTCGAGTCATACACTGGAGTATCTATACATTCGGCTGCATGGAAGATCCTTTTGTGGTCGAGATCGAGCCGGAGGTCCGGCTGTGGCTCATGAACCTGTCCGATTCGGACTATCTCGTAGTCGAGCACGTGACCAATCGACTCTTGAACCACCCGACGACTCTCGGTGAGCCATACTCGCGTTACTTGGGCGATGGGGTCCGGGAGCTGCGCTTCGATCTGGGCAACAACCGCGACGCCATACGGATCCCGTACTGGCTCGCACCAGGGCGGAGGGTGGTACTCCTGACGGTCTTCCGCAAGACACGGCCGCGCGAAGACGCCGAGGTCGCGCGTGCCAAGCGGGCCAGGACAATCTGCGCAGCCGAGCACGAGTCCGCGCACGAGGAATTCACGCGTGCCGTCAAGAGAGGAGAAGTGTGATGGTGAGTCACGCTCATTGGAAGCTCGCCAGGGACCGGAAGGTCGCCCAGGGCATCTCGGAAGATCCAGAGGTGACCAAACGGCGCGAAGAGATCAGCCTCGCATTCGATCTCGGTCAGGCGGTGTACGACCGGCGTACCGAGCTGGGGATCTCGCAGACCGAGCTCGCGCAGCGCGCCGGCATGACGCAGCCGCAGATCTCCAAGCTGGAGCTGGGCGGCACCATGCCGACGCTGCCGCTGCTCGCGCGGCTGGCGCGGGCAATGGAGGCCTCGCTGAGCGTGGAGCTCGACGGTGACACGTCCGTCGTCGCCTTCCACGCACGTACCACCGCCGCCTGACGGAACCGGTCCGTCAGGACTTCGGCACCGCCGGGATCGCCTCGCGGGGCGTCTGAGTCGGGGCGTACAGGGTCGATGGGGAGGCCGTCGGGTTGAGGGCCTTGTGGATCGCGCGGGACACGGCCTGGATGGTGTTCACGCCGTCGTTCATGGTGGCGTTGTCGTGGGTGAGCACCGTGATCGCGTAGTCGTGGCCGTTGCCGGTGAACGCGCCGATGGAGTGGACCCGCCAGCCGTGCGTGGAGCGGGGCAGCCAGCCGTTCTTGACCTGGATCTTGGCGGTGGACGGGGCGCCGGCCGGAGTGCCCCAGCGCTGGGAGGAGATGACCTTGCCCATCAGACCGAGGGTGTACTTCCGCGAATTGTCGCTCAGGACGGTGTTCTTCGCGGTGAGCAGCGCGAGCAGCTTCTGCTCGTCGCGGGCGGTGATCTGGGTCAGGCCCCAGTAGCCGCCGGTGCCCGGCACGGTCTGGGTCATCCCGGCGGCGGCCAGGAAACCCTTGATCTTCGTCATGCCGAGCTGCCGCCACAGCGTGCTGGTGGCGTTGTTGTCCGACTTCGTGATCATGTCGGTGGCGAGCGTGGCCTCGCGGGACGTCAGGTAGCGGTTGGTCTTCTTCGCGTCCCACAGCAGCGTGGCGAGAACGGTCACCTTGACCACGCTCGCCGAGTCGTACTTCTGCGTGGCGCGCAGGGTGCAGTTGGTCTTGGTGGTGCGGTCGTACAGCGAGATCGCGGTCGTGGACTTCCGCCCCTTGAGCGCCTCGGTGATGCCCGTGGTCAGCTTGGCCGCGAGCCCGGTCTTCGCCGAGGTGCAGACCACCGTCGGCGCGGTGGCGGCAGCGGCGGGCGCCGCGGCGGCGAGCGGCGCGAGCACGCCCCCGGCCAGTGCTGCGGCGATCGCGGCGCGCGTTATTCGGCTGTGCGTCATGGTGTGGTCTTCCGTCCCCTCGTGCGTCTGGTGAAGAAGACACTTCGGGGGCCGAAAGGTTGTACGGGCTTCAGCTCGAAGCCCACGGCAGCCGCGCTTAACCGGGCCGTCCGTGCACAACGCCGCATCCGTCAGCTCGAAGAGCGCGTCGCTGCGGGTGCAGGGCAGTCGTGGAACTCGATCCGGAAGCGGGAGAGCACCGACAAGGTGTCGACGGTGATGGTCGCTGAGTGGGTCGGCTTCAACGTGATCGACACCGAACGGCTCGACTGGGCGTGACAGTTGCGGCGCAGCTTTCGGCCAGCCAGGTCTTCAACGGCTGGCGGGGATTCCAGGAGGCCAGGGAGAACAGCACGGACACCGAGGAGTTGCCGGTGCGGCGTTCGATGAGGCCCTGAAGCAGCCGGATCAGCAGCACGCTCTTGCCCCCGCCGGCTCGCCAAGGATCACCGGACGCCGGGTGGGCATCCGGTCGGTGAACACTTCTCGAGCCGAAGAACCGACGTTGACGCGCCCACGCCAACAACGTACGCTCCGCCCTCGCTGATGATCACTCAGCGCATTTCCCCTGCTCAACCATGCAAAAGAGAAGGTGTGTTCCGCATGCAGAAGTCACGCATAGCCATTGTTGGCGGCATGGTTCAGTACGTTGGTGCTGACGCTGGCGCCGTCCGCGTTCGCCAACTGGAGCAGCAATCTAGATGGTGTGATGTCGGGCTTCGAGTCCCGCAGATGGGACGACCAGCAGTACACGGAGATCCGCTTCACGGGATGCGACCAGGGCTACGCAACGAGCGTGGACGTCAACCTGTGGGAGGACGTCGCCTTGAACTACGACAACTACAAGGGAGACCACACCTTCACCAAGTGTTTCGATAACAGCACTTCCGTCAGCGCGGGAACGTTCAGCGGCCTTCCGGTCAACAACTACTACTTCAAGATCGGCACCATCGGCGGGTCCAACCAGCTGTGGGTCCGGGACGTTGACGTCGACACCACTCTGGCTGACAGCTGATAGCTGACAACTGACGTGCGGCGGCGGGGACTCCCATGGGGGCCACGCCGCCGTGTGATCTGGCACCGCTCCCCAGGAGACCGTCCCTTGAGCCTTCTCGCACGATTGCGCGCCAGCAGCGCGTTCTGGTTCGCCCCCTTCGCGATAGCCCTCACCCTGCTCAGTTACTTCTTCGGCAGCTCCGGCCCTCGCCCTGGCCACCTTGGCTACGCGCCCACCCTCGTCGCCAACGCGCTGGGGCCTCTGTACACCTTCGCCTACGCCACGGTGGCGGCCTTGGCGGTGTGGGAGAGTGGGCGGCTGGCCAAGAGCAAGATCTGGGAGATGGCGCCAACCCGTTCCCGTTATCACATCGCCGCGCAGGCGCTTCTTCCCGCACTCCTGCTCGCCTGGCTGATGCTGGTGCTGCCCGTGACCATGGCGCTGGTTGAGACCGGCACTCTTCCCACGCTCGGCAGCGCGTATCCCCTGCTGATGGCGATGACCGTCTGTGTAGCCCATGCCGCCATCGGATTCGGAATCGGCCGCCATGCGCCACACATGATCGCTGCGCCGGTGGCCGCCGTGCTCACCTTCATCGTGGTCGGGTCGACCGTCACCACCGGAGAATGGTGGAAGCGCCATGTCTCCGGCCAGTACCCCGAGATTCCCATGTTCGGCGAAGTGGCCGGCCCCGCCACGCTGATGCCGCACATCCTCTTTACCGGCAGCATCGCCGGCGCCGTGGCCCTTCTGTGGCTGCCGGTGCGCGTCCTGCTGTTGCGCGTGGCGCTCGCCGGCGCCCTGGCCTTCGCCGGGACGACGGGTGCCCAGCACATGGTTCAGGGCTGGGGTCCGACCCCTCCATTGCTGACCGGATACGGCACGCTGACGTGCGTGGGCCACGCGCCGAAGGTATGCATGGCGGAGGGCACGGCCGACAACATCGACTCCGTGCACCGGTACGCCGAATCCGTACTCAAGGACTACCGGGCGGTCGGGGTGCCGAACCCGGAGCTGATCACCGATACATCTGCGGATGGGAGACATCCCCGCCCCTCCACGTCAAAGGTCTGGAGAGCCGCACTGTCCGTGGGTGGGCGACACGGAAACGTACGGTTCCAGGTGATGCGCTCCGCACTGCACTACTCGTGCAGGCATCCCGATCCGGTCACGGCGCGGTCCCTCGGACTGTGGACTGCCGAGGTGACCGGCGAGGAAGCCGCCTACCGCGATCGCATGCAGCAGGAACAGCAGCCGAGCAGCCTGACCCCCGCGGAGCAGTCCCAGATCCGCGAAGGGGTCGACAAGATCAAGCGCGCGTCCGCCCAGCAGCAGGGCGCTTGGTTCGAACAGAGTCTGAACCGCGCATGCAGTAAGGGCGCCGAGTGATGTGGTGGTTTCGAGCCCGACGGGCTCACAGTGTCCTCCCCGTGGGCATGGCGGCCTTCCTTGTCTTCCTCCTGCTGATCCAGGACAAGGCCAGCGCACTGCCGAGCTTCGGATCCAGTGGTTCTGTGACCGTCCGGCTGGCCGTCTTCGTCCCGATCCCGCTGGTGGCGGCCCTGATGATGAGTCTCGAATCGCGCATGAAGGCGCCGGAGATCAGCGGGATCCGCCGGGTCGCACTGCGGGACACGGCACTCGTCGTCGCCGTCGTCGCCGCGGCCGTATCGGCGAGCTTCGCACTGGGAGCACTGACCGGTTCGCAGGTGGCTCAGGCAGCGGGACGCAATGTCGCCTTCCTGACCGGTCTGATGCTGCTGGGCCGCGCTCTGTTCCGCCAGTCGGGTGCGCTGCTTCCCACGGCTTGGCTGATGACCGTGGTGCTGGTCGGCTTCCGTACCTCCAACGACCCCTACCCCTGGACCATCGTCCCCGAGCCCGTGGGCGCCCCGCACGCCGCAGCCGGCGCCGTCCTGATGCTCATCGTCGGCATCCTCGCCCAGCTCCGTACTTCAAGGAAGTTCGCATGACTCTCGAACTGACCTCCTGCACCTATGCCTACCGGCGCTGGAGCTCGCCCATCCTGAAGGAGTTCAGCTACCGGCTTCCCTCCGGCCTGACGATTCTGCTGGGGCCCAACGGAGCCGGAAAGTCGACGCTGCTGAAGCTGGCCGCCTCTGTCACCCGCCCCCGCTCCGGCACCGTCACTCTCGACGGCCTGGACTCCCAGACCAATGCCTACCGCCGCGCCGTCGCGTGGATGCCGCAGGACATCACACCCATGCCCTCCCTGACGGCCCGCTCGTACGTCGCCTATGTCGGCTGGCTCAAGGGCATGAACCGCCGCGACGCCTGGGACCAGGCGGCACGCGCGCTCGACCGGGTCGAGCTCATGGACAAGGCCGACGTAAAGAGCAGTCAGCTCTCGGGCGGTCAGCTACGCCGTGTGGGCGTGGCGGCGGCCCTGGTGCACGACGCCCGGGTGCTCCTCCTCGATGAGCCCACGGCGGGTATGGACCCCCGTCAGAGGCGGGTCTTCAGGAATGTCCTGAACGGCCTCACCGATGAGGTGTCCGTGCTGATGTCCACCCATGACGTCGCCGACCTGGCCGAGGAAGCCGACCATGTCACCGTGCTCGACGGGGGGCGCATCCTGCTCTCAGGCGCCACGAGCACGTTCCTGGCCCACGCCCCCGCCGACGCCGTCCCGGCACGCGCGGCGGAAGCTGCGTACACCAGCCTGCTGGGCGGCTGAGTCGGCCCGTTCGCGCCACAAAGCCGGGAGGACGCCGAAGGCGGAGCCCGCCTCCGGCACGCCCCTGGCGGCCTTCGCCCCCAAACCGCAGCTGACACACCCGCCACTGAGCAGGGTCGGGGACTGGCGCGGTGGCTGACGCTCCGTTTCCAGTCCCCGACCCTACTCAGCTGCCGTCGACGTCGGTCGAGCTCCGTGCCGGTGGCGTTGTCGGACTCATGCGTCGAAGCAGCCGTCGGCCGACCACCGCCGGCGTTTGGTGCGTCGGTGCGTCGGTGCGTCGGTGCGTCGGTGCGAACATCCGCAGGGTCACGCGTCGAAGTCGTACTCCAGGATGTACGCCGACGCGTCCAGGACCATCTCGTTCACCTCGACCACGCGGCCTCGCTCGGCGAAGGCCGTGCGACAGATGAGGACGACCGGGGTGCCGAGCGCCAGGCCGAGCCGGTCGGACTCCTCCGCACTCGGCATGCGTGAGCGGATTTCCTCGCGGAAACGGACCGGCTTGGAGCCGACCTCGTCGAGGCGGGCGTAGATGCCGCCGGGGCCGGTGTCCGCCTGGGTAATCGTCGTTCCCGCGACAAGTTCGGCGTCGAGGTAGGAGGTGGCCAGGAGGACCGGCCTGCCGTCGAGGACGAACCTACGGCGGCGGACGCACACGGGCGCACCCTCCGGGATACCGAGGACACGCGCGATCCCGTCCGGCGCTGCCTCCTCCGTCACCGAGATCAGGTCGACCACCAGGTCCCGGCCCTCGGTATCGGCCGCCCAGACGGACTGCCCCATTCCCCACAACGTCGATGAGAGCCGCTGCACGCCCCGGCGCCGGATGGGCCTGAACTCCCGTACGAAGACACCCGAACCCTTACGTGCTTCGACCAGGCCCTCCGACTGGAGGACGCCGAGTGCCTGCCTCGCGGTCATCCGCGCGACGGCGTACGTGGCCATGAGGTCGTTCTCTCCGGGCAGACGGTCTCCCGGACCGTACTCCCCCGCCTCGATCGCCGCCTTCAGTTCGGCGACGATGCGCTGGTACTTGGGCTGTCGTCGGTCGGCGCCCTGGCTACCCATGGAGAGTCCCCTCTGATCATCCCTAGACATCCTAAGCAGCTGTCTCCAGCCACGAGCCGCCACCCCATGGGCACACGCGACCAATCACGAACATCTCTAGAGATGCCTTGACCCGCATCCGCTCGCCGCGCTTCACTCGCAACATCTCTAGAGAGGCCTGGAGGACGGCCATGTCGATCACGAATACCGTCGAAGTCGGGTGGCGACTGCCACACAGCCCTCGCAGTGCGGGGCGTGCACGCGCGCTGTTGCGTCGTCAGCTCTCCACATGGAAAATCCGCGGCGAAGTAGCCGACACCGCCGAGCTGTTGCTCTCGGAGCTGGTCACGAACTCGCTCCAGCACGCCCGCATTCCGCGCGGTCGCCAGATCGGTGTGCGGCTCGCGCGCTACGACGGAATGCTCCGTGTCGAGGTCGCGGACGCCAACCACCGCCGTCCCGAGCCCCGCTCGGCCGAGGCGGGGGCCGTCGACGAGCACGGCCGGGGCCTCGCCATCGTCGCCGCCCTGGCGGAACGCTGGGGCTGCTGCCCGCGTCGTAACGGCATCGGCAAGTCGGTCTGGGCCGAGCTCAAGGTCCAGGGCCCTGGCGACTGCGGTGGGCACGAAAGTTCCCCGGGTAGACGTTCGGGGTAGGCGGTGTCCGCGGTCGCCGGGCAAGGCCGGCGAGGAGGAGGGGAAGACATGGCGGGTGGGCAGCCGAGCGTCGCTTATCTCTGCGGGCAGTTGTGGGCGGACCCTGCACGCGTTGCGGGCTGTGAGCGGCCACAGGAGCAATCTGAAGCTGGCGGAAGCGGCCTACTTCGACAGGGCGCAGCAGAACCCCGAGGAGCAGCTGACCTATCGACTGGCGAAAGCGGCCGCTCACGTCAGTGAGGCACGCGGGCGCGGCGGGAAGTACGCAAAGGCGGCCGACGACTTCTTCCGGGCGATCGTGGACTTCATACCGGCCGACGGCCGGTACCCCGCCACGCTCCCCTCTGCACAGCATGGCGACTTCATCAGGGGCTTCCACAACCGGCTGGGCGAGTACGAGGCTACGCACAGGCCACTGATGAAGTGACCTGGCGTGACCCCGTGCAGGCTCAGAGATGCGTCGGTTCGAACATCCGCAGGAGGGCGGGGAGGACGACCACCGTGGGCCCGGGCGTCGCGAAGGCTTTCGCCAGGTCCTCGCCGATCGCCTCCGGCGACGTACGCACAGCCGGTACGCCGAAGGCTTCGGCCAGGGCGATGAAGTCCGGCCGTGCGAGTTCCGTGCCGGTGGCCTCGTCGAAGGCGTCGGTCATGTATTCGCGGAGGATGCCGTAGCCGCCGTCGTCCACGATGAGCCAGGTGACCGGGAGGTTGTGCTGGCGGGCGGTGGCGAGTTCCGCGATGGAGTACATCGCGCCGCCGTCGCCGGAGACCGCGAGTACGGGACGGGTACGGTCCGCCGCCGCCGCGCCGAGCGCCGCCGGGAAGCCGTAGCCGAGGCCGCCCGCGCCCTGCGCCGAGTGCATGGTGTTGGGGTGGCGGGGGTCGAACGCCGACCAGGCCCAGTACGCCAGGATCGTCATGTCCCAGAAGCTGGGGGACGTGGCGGGGAGTGCTTCCCGGATTGAGGCGAGCAGCTGCTGTTCGAGGGGGAGGTCTTGGGCTGCGATGCGGGCGCGGACCTTCGACAGCACCGTCGCCACTCGCTCCCGTGCCTGCTCGTCCTCGCGGTCCTCCGCCGTCTCCAGCAGCGCCGAGAGCGCCAGGCGGGCGTCCGCGTGGATGCCGAGTGCCGGGTGGTTGGACTCCAGTTTGCCGAGGTCGGCGTCGATCTGGATGATCCGGCCGCGCGGGGCGAACGTGAAGTAGTTGGAGGAAAGTTCGCCCAGGCCGCTGCCGACGACCAGGAGTACGTCCGCGTCCTCCAGGAAGTCCGTCGTGTGGCGGTCCTCCAGCCAGGACTGGAGCGAGAGCGGGTGTTCCCACGGGAACGCGCCCTTCCCGCCGAACGTCGTGACGACCGGTGCGTTCAGCTTCTTCGCGAGGGCGAGCAGCTTGCCGGACGCGTCGGAGCGTACGACACCGCCACCGGCGATGATCGCCGGACGGGCGGCCGTCGACAGCAAGTGGGCTGCCACGGCCGTCAGTTCGGGGCGCGGGGGCAGTTCGTGTGGGGTCGCGTCCATGGCTGTGACGGGGGGAAGAGTCGTCTCCGCCAGGAGTACGTCCTGGGGGATCTCGATCCATACCGGGCCGTGCGGGGCCGTCAGGGCCGATTCCCACGCCTCGGCGATCGCGGACGGGATCTGCGACGCCGTGCGGACCGTGTGGACCGACTTCACGATGTCGCGGAACGACGCCTTCTGGTCGCGCAGTTCGTGCAGGTAGCCGTGTCGGCCGCCGCCCAGCCCCGCCGACGGGATCTGGCTGCTGATCGCGAGTACGGGCGCCGACGCCGCTGCCGCCTCCTGGAGCGCGGCGAGCGAGGTGAGGGCCCCCGGCCCGGTGGACAGGAGCAGCGGGGCCGCTTCGCCTGTGATCCGGCCGTACGCGTCGGCGGCGAAGCCCGCGTTGTTCTCGACGCGCAGGCCGATGTACGAGAGGGAGGACCGTCGCAGGGCGTCGAACATGCCCAGCGCGTGCTGGCCCGGGAGGCCGAAGACGGTGGTCGCGCCGAGGCCGGTCAGGGTCTCGACGACGAGGTCGCCGCCGTTGCGGCCGGCCGGCGGGTTCAGGGCCGCCTCGGTCTGCGCGGCGGTGGGCCGCAGGACCAGGTCGTGGTCGTGGGTCATGCGTACATCCCTTCCGGGCCGGGCCTCCCGGCCCGGTGCCGACGTTCCGGTCGCGTGCCGCGGCCGGCCCCGCCGTACGCGCGTGTGCGCGGCGGGCGGGCCGGTGCCGGCTCCGGCGGTGAGATTACTTCGCGCTCTGCTCCGCGCCCTGGGCGCGGTTGGCGGCGATCTGCCGGGACATGATCGTCGTCAGCTCGTACGCCGTGTGGGAGGCGGCGACGGAGGTGATCTCGGCGTGGTCGTACGCCGGCGCCACCTCGACGACGTCCGCCGAGACCAGGTTGCAGGAGGACAGGCCGCGCAGGATCTCCAGCAGCTCGCGGGAGGTCATGCCGCCCGCCTCCGGCGTGCCGGTGCCGGGCGCGTGGGCCGGGTCGAGGCAGTCGATGTCGATGGAGATGTAAAGCGGGCGGTCGCCGATGCGCTGGCGGAGCTGGTCGGCGACCTCGTCGGCGCCGCGCCGGTAGACGTCGGACGAGGTGACGATGCCGAAGCCCATCTTCTCGTCGTCGGTCAGGTCCTGCTTGCCGTACAGCGGACCGCGCGTACCGACGTGGGACAGCGCCTCGGTGTCGAGGATGCCCTCCTCGACGGCCCGGCGGAACGGCGTGCCGTGGGTGTACTCCGCGCCGAAGTACGTGTCCCACGTGTCCAGGTGCGCGTCGAAGTGGAGCAGGGCCACCGGGCCGTGCTTCTTCGCGACGGAGCGCAGGAGGGGAAGGGCGATGGTGTGGTCGCCGCCGAGCGTCATCATGCGGGCGCCGGTGCCGAGGAGGTCGTCGGCCGCGGCCTCGATCGTCTCGACGGCCTCGTTGATGTTGAACGGGTTCGCGGCGATGTCACCGGCGTCGGCAACCTGCGCGAGCGCGAAGGGCGACGCGTCCTGCGCCGGGTTGTACGGGCGCAGGAGACGCGACGCCTCCCGGATGGCGTTGCCGCCGAAGCGGGCGCCGGGGCGGTAGGAGACCCCGGAGTCGAAAGGCACGCCGACGATGGCGACATCGGCGGTGCCGACCTCGTCGAGGCGGGGCAGCCGCGCGAACGTCGCCGGGCCCGCGTACCGCGGGATGCGGGAGGAGTCGACGGGGCCGCGGAACTGCTGTTCGCTGCTGCTGCTCATGTGAATTGCCTTCTTTCGTACGCTTCGTTGCATTATCTGACTTTAACCCGGCGTGGGGACGGACTCGGACTGGGGCTCGGGCTCCAGCTCGGCGCCCCGCCCCGCCAGCCGCTCGCGCCAGGCGGCCAGGACGGCGGCGTCCGTCGGCGGAGTGGCGAGGCTGACGACGACGTACGCCGCGAGCGACAGCAACAGGCCGTAGTAGACGGGCTCGTTGGCGAGGATTCCGTACCACCACATCAGGCCGACGACCGCGAGTCCACCGGCGCAGACGGACGCCAGGGCGCCGTGCACCGTGCCGCGCTTCCACAGCAAGCCGCCGAGGATCGGCACCAGCAGGCCGCCGACCAGCAGGTTGTAGGCCACGGTCAGTGCCTCGACGACGTTGTTCAGGGCGATGGCGATACAGACGACCGCGATGCCCATGATCAGGATGAAGACGCGGTTGCCGCGCACCTCGTCGTGGGCTTCGACGTCCTTCTCGCGGGAGACCGCGCCGCGCAGCCGCGACCAGATGTCGTTGTTGGCGACAGTGGCACAGGCGATCAGCGCGCCGGACGAGGTCGACATCACGGCCGCCAGCGCCGCCGCGAGGACCAGGCCGCGTACGCCCATGGGCAGTTCGTCCCTGACGATCGTCGCGAAGGCGTCGTCCGCGTGGGCGAGGTCCGGGTAGAGGACCTTGGCCGCCGTACCGATGACCGCGCCGGCGAGGGCGTAGACCAGGCAGTACGTACCGGCGACCGTGCCGCCGTAGCGCGCGACCTTGTCGCTGCGGGCGGTGAAGACGCGCTGCCAGATGTCCTGGCCGATGAGCATGCCGAACGTATAGATCAGCACGTACGTGAAGATCGTCTCGCCGCCGATGCCGAGCGGGTCGAAGTACTCGGTGGGCAGCTGTGCCTTCATCTCGCTGAAGCCGCCGGCCTTGACGACCGCGATCGGCAGGAGCAGGAGCAGCACGCCGATCGTCTTGACGACGAACTGCACCATGTCGGTCAGCGTGATCGACCACATGCCGCCGAGCGTCGAGTACGCGACGACGATGGTGCCGCCGAGGATGATCGACAGGCCGCGGTCCATGTCGAAGATGACGTCGAAGATCGTGGCGTACGCGATGGTCGACGTGACGGCGAGCATGAGCGTGTACGCCCACATGACGACGCCCGAGATTATCCCGGCCCTGCCCCCGCCGTAGCGGAGGTCGAGCATCTCGCTGACCGTGTAGACCTTCAGGCGGGCGATGCGCGCGGAGAAGAAGATGCTGAGGGCGAGGAGCCCGAGGCCGATGGTGAAGACCATCCAGGCGCCGGAGAGGCCGTACTGGTAGCCGAGGCCCACGCCGCCGATGGTGGAGGCGCCGCCGAGGACGATGGCCGCCATCGTGCCGGAGTACATGCCGGGGCCGAGGCGGCGACCCGCCACCAGGAATTCGCTCTTGGACTTGGCGCGGCGCATGCCCCACCAGCCCATGGCAAGCATTCCGGCCAGGTATATGACGATCACCGCGTAGTCGACGGCCATGGGCCATCCTCCTTCGAGCACCTCAGTGGCGTGTCGTGCAGGGATATGTAAGGAGAGCGGCGGCTCTTGTGCGGGGACATCCGCCCGTACCCGCGGCCGCCGGTTCGCTCGACATTAAGTGGCTGGAAGGCGACGCTGAAGTGTACGTTTCATCCACTCCCCCGATCCCAGATGGATGGACCATCCATGCCGGAGCCTGTGGCCTCCTCTCCTTCCCCTCCCACCCCGCCGATTTCGCTGGCGGCGCTGCTGGCGCGGGAGGAGCTCGGCCTGCGCCTGATCGCGGGGCCCGAGGACGTGGATCTGCACTGGGTGCACACGTCGGAGATGGGCGACCCGTACCCGTACCTCCTGGGCGGTGAGCTCCTTCTGACGGCGGGCGTCCAGCTCACGGACCCCGACCACTACGTCTCCCGGGTCGTGGAGGCGGGCGCGGCGGCGCTCGGCTTCGGTGTCGCGCCGGTTTACGACACGGTTCCGCCGGCCCTGGTGGCGGCGTGCGAGCGGCACGGGCTGCCCCTGGTGGAGGTCCCGCCGCCGACGACGTTCACCGCGATCGCCCGCGCGGTGTGGCAGCTGATGGCGCAGGCGCGCCACCGCGAGCTGCGCCGCGTCGCGCAGGCTCAGCAGGGCCTGGCCACGGCTGCGGCCCGTCCCGACCCGGTGCCCGCGGTCCTGCGGCAGCTGACGGCGCGGCTGGACGGGGGCGGGGCGTGGGCGGTGCTGCTGTCGGCGGAAGGGGCGCCCCTGGCTACGGCGGGACGCGCGCCGGCGCCGGAAGCGCACGCGGCCCTGACCCGCCTGGCTCGCGTGGTCAACCCACCGCAGCCGGAGCCCGCCGCGACCGAGAGCGCGGCGCCCACCGGCACGGCGGCAACCGCACCCACGGGCAAGACCACCTCCGCACCCAGGACCGCGCCCACCGGCACGCCCGCGCCCGCGCACGTCAGGGCCGCCCCCTCCGGCACCGCCGCGCCCACCGCCGCCCCCAGGACCGCACCGGCCTCCGCCACCGACACCGCAGGTGGCAGCCACCTCGCCGCGTACGCACTCGCGGGCGGCCAGCGGCTGGCTCTGGGCGTTGCCTCGGGCCGGCGGGAGGCCGGGGACCACACCATCGCGGGCGTCGCCGTCGTACTGCTGTCGCTGCTCACCACACCGCATCAGGGCGCCGCGGAGTCCGCCCGCGCCGCCGCGCTGGTGCGGCTGCTGCTCGGAGCGGACGCGGGCGAGGTGGCGCCGCTGCTCGGCGCGGGCGAGTGGACCGTCGTCCACGCCCGGCCCACCAGTACCTCTGGTCGCGACCCGCTCGCCGCCGCGGCGCTCGGCGCGGCCCTCGGCAGCGCGCTGGTGGACGATACGGACGAGGGCGGTGGCGTACGGGTTCTGCTGAGCGAGGCCCGGGAGATCGAGCCGCAGCCCGGATGGACCCTCGGCGTCAGCTCCCCGGTGGCCCCGCACGACCTGCCCGCCGCCGACACCCGCGCCGACCGGGCCGTACGCCGCGCCGAGGCCACCCGCAGCCCTCTCGTGCGCGACCGGGGCGAGGCCGGCGAGGGGATCGCTTCGCTGGTCGGGCCCGACGAGGCCCGCGCCCACGCCCTCGTACAGCTAGCGCCGATCGCCGACTCGCCCGCCCTCACCACGACCCTGCGCACCTGGCTCTCGCTGCACGGCAGCTGGGACCGTACCGCCGTCGCACTCGACGTCCACCGCAACACGGTCCGCCAGCGCATCGCCCGCTGCGCGGCCCTGCTCGACACCGACCTGGACGACGCGGACGTGCGGATGGATCTGTGGTTCGCGCTGCGCTGGTTGTGACGCGTACGACCGTCCTGGAGCCTGGACAGCCTTGGTGACCACCCGGTAACTTCGACTGAGCAAGCGCTTAGAACAGCATCGCCGATTGAGCATGAAGGGGGCGTCCCGTGCGCCGTAGCGTTTTTGACGAGGACCACGAGGCGTTCCGGAAGACGATCCGGGCCTTCATCGAGGCCGAGGTCGTACCCGTCTACGACGAGTGGTTCGCCGCGGGCCAGGCGCCGCGCGACTTCTACTACAAGCTCGGCGAGCTGGGCGTCTTCGGTATCCGCGTTCCGGAGGAGTACGGCGGCGCGGGCATCGAGTCGCACAAGTACGAGGCCGTGATGTACGAGGAGACCTCCCGCGCGGGCGTCAACTTCGGCGGCTCCGGCGTGCACGTGCTGCTGGGCCTGCCCTACATCGAGATGCTCGCCACGGACGAGCAGAAGCAGCGCTTCCTGCCGAAGTTCGTGTCCGGCGAGGAGATGTGGGCGCTGGCGATGACGGAGCCGGGCACCGGCTCCGACGTCGCGGGCATGAAGACCAGCGCCAAGCTGTCCGAGGACGGCACGCACTACGTCCTCAACGGCGCGAAGACGTTCATCACCGGCGGTGTGCACGCCGACCGCGTGATCGTGTGCGCCCGCACGGCCGCACCGCGCGAGGACGACCGCCGCTTCGGCATCTCCCTGTTCGCCGTGGACACCAAGTCCGAGGGCTACTCGGTCGGCCGCAAGCTGGACAAGCTCGGCCTGAAGACCTCCGACACCGCCGAGCTGGCGTTCGTCGACGTGAAGGTGCCGGTCGAGGACCTGCTCGGCGAGGAGAACAAGGGCTTCGGCTACCTGGGCAAGAACCTTGCCTCGGAGCGCTGGGGCATCGCGTTCGGCGCGTACGCACAGGCCAAGGCCGCCGTCCGCTTCGCCCAGAGTTACGTCCAGGACCGCACCGTCTTCGGCAAGACGGTCGCGTCCTTCCAGAACACCAAGTTCGAGCTGGCCGCCTGCCAGGCCGAGGTGGACGCCGCCGAGGCGGTCGCCGACCGCGCCCTGGAAGCCCTGGACGCGGGCGAGCTCACGCCGGCCGAGGCCGCGTCCGCGAAGCTGTTCTGCACCGAGGTCGCGCACCGTGTCATCGACAGGTGCCTCCAGCTCCACGGCGGTTACGGCTTCATGAACGAGTACCCGATCGCCCGCCTGTACGCGGACAACCGCGTCAACCGCATCTACGGCGGCACCAGCGAGGTCATGAAGATGATCATCGCCAAGGATATGGGCCTCTAAGAACCCGCCCGGATCGTCGTTCGAAAAAACCCCTGCAGAACTGCCCTTTTGACATTTCCCCTCCCTAAAGGGAGGGGAGTTTCACCTTCGCAGGTGGGTTTTCCTGCTTCGCAGCAGGCTGCCTCGTCCGGGAGGACTCCCGTTGAGGTCTTACGCCCGCTCCACAGGCAGACACCGCCAGCCCGGCGGCCAGAAGGTTGATCGCCGCGTTCACGTCCCGGTCATGGGCCGTGCCGCAGTCGCACGTCCAGGTGCGGACGTTCAGGGGCATAGCGTCGGCGAGCGCCCCGCAGGCGGAGCACAGTTTCGAGCTGGGGAACCACCGGTCGACGGTGATCAGCTCACGCCCGTACCAGGCGCACTTGTACTCCAACATGGACCGCAGTTCGGTCCAGCTCGCATCGCTGATCGCGCGGGCGAGCGTGTGATTCTTGACCATGTTGCGCACGGTCAGGTCCTCGATCACGAGCGTTTGGTTTTCGCGCACGAGTCGAGTGGTCAGCTTGTGCAGGAAGTCCCGCCTGCGGTCAGCGATCCGGGCATGGACGCGGGCGACCTTGGTACGGGCCCTGGCACGGTTCTTCGATCCCTTGGACTTGCGGGACAGCTCCCGCTGAGCGCGGGCAAGCCGCGCCCGGTCCCGGCGTTCATGCCGGGGGTTGGTGATCTTCTCCCCGGTCGAGAGCGTCACCAAGGCGTTCAGTCCAGCGTCGATACCGACGGCGTTCGTGGTGGCGGGCTTGGGCTGGGGAGTGTCGTCGCACAGCATCGAGACGAACCACCGCCCCGCCGCGTCGCGGGAGACAGTCACCGTAGTCGGCTCCGCACCCTCCGGCAGGGGACGGGACCAGACGATGTCCAGCGGGTCACGCATCTTTGCCAGCGTCAGAAAACCCTGTCGATACCTGAACCCCGAGCGGGTGTATTCAGCCGAAGCCCGGGATTTACGCTTGCACTTCAGCCGCGGGTACTTCGAGCGCTGCTCCCAGAACGAGACGAACGCACCCTGCAAATGCCGCAGCGCCTGCTGCAGTGGCACGGAAGAAACCTCGCACAGGAACGCCAGCTCCTCGCTCTTCTTCCACTGCGTCAGCATCGCCGAGGTCTGCACGTAGTTCACGCGCTCCTGCCGCGCCCACGCCTCCGTACGCGCGGCGAGCGCCATGTTGTAGACCTTCCGCACACACCCGAACGTGCGCGACAGCTCAGCAGCTTGCGCATCAGTCGGATAGAAGCGGAACTTGAACGCCCGCTTAATACTTCGGGAAGCCACGCCTCACACACTAGTGTGGCAGTCAGTAAGAACTCAACTCACGGTCACGACAAGCCCGCAGAGCTCCCGGGATGCGTTCGTCCCCCCGCTGAAGCCGGGAGTTTGCACACAAGGATTCCGGATGATCAAAGCACTCGAAGCCCTCCTCGATCTGCTCGACCTGGAGCAGATCGAGGAGGACATCTTCCGAGGCGTGAGCCGTTCGGCGATCGTTCCCCGCGTCTTCGGGGGGCAAGTCGCGGCCCAGGCCCTCGTCGCCGCGGGCCGTACCGTCCCCGGCGACCGCCTCGCCCACTCCCTGCACGCCTATTTCCTGCGCCCCGGCGACCCGGGCGCGCCGATCGTCTACACCGTCGACCGCATCCGCGACGGCCGCTCGTTCACCACGCGCCGCGTCGTCGCCGTCCAGCACGGCCAGCCGATCTTCCACCTCTCCGCGTCCTTCCAGACGTACGAGGAGGGCCTGGAGCACCAGGCGGACATGCCGCCCGCACCGGACCCCGAGACGCTCCCGACGGCGGCCCAGATGCTGCCGCGGTACGCGGACCACTTCCTCGACCGGGGTGTCGTCGACCGCATGCTGGAGGCTCGCGCGGCGGTCGATCTCCGCTACGTCGACGCCCCGCCGTACGGCAGCGTCGGCGAACCGCGCGAACCGCGCTCGCAGGTCTGGTTCCGTACGAACGGCAAGCTTGCCGACGACCCTCTCCTGCACGTGTGCCTCGCGACGTACGTCTCCGACATGACGCTGCTCGACTCGGTGCTGCTCGCGCACGGGCGCGGCGGCTGGGCGACGGGCGATGTCGTCGGCGCGTCGCTCGACCACGCGATGTGGTTCCACCGGCCGTTCCGGGCGGACGAATGGCTGCTGTACGACCAGGAGTCGCCGTCGGCGTCGGGCGGGCGGGGGCTGGGCCAGGCCCGGATCTACACGCAGGACGGCCGGCTGGCGATTTCCGTCATCCAGGAGGGCGTGGTCCGGGTACCCCGCTGACCGCCGACCGCCGATAACGTCCGGAGTCAGAGGGTGCCCGGCGGTGCCACGCACCTCGTGGGCACGCGGTCAGACCTGTTCCGCCAAACCCGCCGCGTCCAGCAGGTACGCCGTCATCGGGTCGTAGAAGCGCGGGTCGGTGACGTGGTCGTCGAGCGGGACCGTGACCTGGAGCGTGCCTTCCGCTTCCGCGATGAAGAGCGCCGGGTCGTTGGAGTCGGCGTATCCGACCGCGTCGATGCCGCGCTGACCGGCGCACCCCGCCCACCCGTGGTCGGCGACGACCAGGTCGGGCAGTGGCCGCCCCTCGTGCTCCATCGCGTTGAGGATCGCCGTCATCGGCTCGGGCGAGTGCGTGTGCCACAGCGTCGCGCCGCGTTCCAGCATCGCGACGTCCGCGAACTGGAACACCATGCCCTCGTCCGCCATGAGCCCGCCGGGGATCCGTACGATCTCGCAGCCCGCGCGGCGCAGCGCGTCCGCCGTCTGGCGGTGTACGTCGAGCAGCCCGCCCGGGTGCCCGGTCGCGAACAGCACGCGCTCCTTGCCGGCGGCGGCCTTGCGCAGCCGCGCCGCCATGCGCTCCAGCGCGTCGACGGTCAGCTCGGGGTCAATGGTGTCCTGGCCCATGCGGTGCTCGGGGTCGTCACTGACACCGCAGCGCTCGGCCATGACGGCGAGGACGTCCTGCTCGTCGGTCCAGCGGTCACCGAGTTCGAGACCGAGCCAGTAGTGGCGGTCACCGTTCGCGAGCTTGCGGTAGTGGGAGAGGTTGTTGTCGCGGGGAGTGGCGACGTCACCCGCGATGCGGGTGCGGGCGAGGTGATCGACAAGAGCGGCGCGGCTGGGTATCGGCATGAGCCCATTGTGCCGTCCGGCTCCGACCCCCGTCCGGCAAAGCGGCCCCGCCCGGCAAACATCCGGCCCGTCCGGCGTTTGAGGGCCGGGGTCCGGGGCGGAGCCCCGGTTACCTCAGGCCACAGCCCGCGGCGCGAGCGCCCCGAACGCCCCGTGCGCCAGCCGCCGCAACAGCCCCTCCATCGCCGCGCGCCCCGGCAGTCCATTGCCGTACGCCCCCAGGTGCGGCGTCGAGTTGAGCAGTCCGAACACCGCGTGCACGGCCGACCGCGCCTCCGCCTCCGGTACGTCGGGATTCAACTCCCGGACGACGGTGACCCACAGTTCGACGTACTGCCGCTGGAGCTGTCGGACCCGCTTGCGATCGCTCTCCCTGAGCCGGTCCAGTTCGCGGTCGTGCAGGGTGATCAGCGGCCGGTCGTCGAGCGCGAAGTCGATGTGGCCGTCGATGAGCGAGCCCAGGACGGCCGCCGGGCTGTCGGCCGATTCGGCGGCGGCGCGCTGCCTGCCGCCGTCCAGCAGCCGCTCACTGATGCCGACGAGCAGCTCCGCGAGCATGGCGTCCTTGCCGGGGAAATGGCGGTAGAGACCAGGGCCGCTGATGCCTACGGCGGCGCCTATCTCGTCGACGCCCACGCCGTGGAAGCCGCGCTCGGCAAAGAGGCGGGCGGCCTCTTTGAGGATCTGCTCGCGGCGGGTCGGGGCCGCGACGCGGGCGGCGGCGTTGGTGCTCATGAGGCCAGTCTAAACCGGTCGGTTAGCGGTCGTTAACCTCACGGAAACGCTCGCGGGCACGCTCGTGGGCACGCTCGTGGGCACGCTCGTGGGCACGCTCGTGGGAACGCTCGTGGGAACGCTCGCGGGAACGCTCGCGGAAATGGGTGAACGCACGCAGCACCCATTCCACAGGACCCAGCCGGTGCCGCCGCATCAGCCACCCGCTGAGCGCGAGCTGCGCGGCGTACAGGACGAGCGCGACGCCCACCGGGACGGCTATGCCCACGCGTCCGTACAGACCGAGACCGTACCCCGTGAAGATCAGGGCCATGACCAGGGACTGGGTGAGGTAGTTGGTCAGCGCCATGCGCCCGGCGGGCGCGAGCACCCCCGCGGCCCGGGCGCCGCTCGGCGTACCGAACCAGAGCAGCAGGCCGGCGACGTACGCGGCACTGAGTGCCGGAGCGGCGACCACGCCGGTCATGGCGGCGAGCAGCTCCCAGCGGGGCGAGAGCGGGCCTGCCATGCCGGAGGCCGCGAAGGCGGCGGCGGGCACGCCCAGGCAGAGGCCGGTCACGAGGATACGGCGCAGACTCGCCCCGTCGGCCCGCGTGAGCCACTGCCGCTTCCCGGCCGAGAGCCCCAGCAGGAAGGCGGCGACCACGAAGCCGCTCATGGTGACCAGCGCGATGACGGCGAAGGGCAGTTGTCCCACGTTCGCGCCCACGACATCGGTGAACCCGCCCCGGTAGGCGGTGGTGAGTTCGGCGGCTTCGGCGGCCGCGGCGGCCCGCTCCGCGTCGCTTTCGGGGCCGGCGAGCGTCCCGAGCGCGCCGAGCAGCAGGAGAAACGAGCCGAAGACGCCCCACACCCAGAGCGCGGCGCGGTACGCCCCTTCGGGGGTGGCCCGGCGGGCGGCGAAGAGGATCAGGCCGAGCAGGGCATACGTCGTGAGGATGTCGCCGATGTAGAGGAACACCGCATGCAGGGCCCCGAGAACGAACAGCCCCAGCAGCCGCCGCATCGTGCGCGGCCCGAAGCGGGCTCCCGCGCGCTCGGCGGAGGCCGCCTGGAGGGTGAAGCTGTAGCCGAAGAGGAACGAGAACAGCAGATAGAACTTGCTCTGCGCGAGGAAATCGACCAGCCACAGGGCCACGGCATCCGCGGCAGCGGGCGGACGGCCGCCCAGCACGCCGGTCGTGCCCGCCATGGTCAAGGTGTTGACGAGCAGGATGCCGAGGAGCGCGAAGCCGCGAAGGGCGTCGACCTCCAGGACGCGCTGTCGCGGCTGCGTCCGTATCGCCCCTGCCGCCTCGCCCCGCGCCGTGTCTCGCAATGTCGTCACAAGTCCCGCCCCCGTGTGTAGTCGGGTCAGATCCTGACACCTCTCGATCTTGATCGCGTCATACCGGAGGACGAATCCACAGCCCTGGACAGGGCGGTTAGCGCTCGTTAACCTGAAAGGGCGTTAACGCTCATTAACATCACATCGACCGGGCAAGGGGGCTCAGGAGATGCGGCAGGCACCAGTGCTGACCAGCACCGCCGATCCGGCAGCCGAGGCATGGCGGGCCAATGAAGCGGCCCACCTGGAGCTCGTGGAGGGGCTGCGCGGGCGGCTCGCCGCGGCGCGGCTCGGCGGCGGTGAGAAGGCGCGTGCCCGGCACACCGCGCGCGGCAAGCTCCTCCCCCGCGACCGCGTGGACGCGCTCCTGGACCCCGGGTCGCCCTTCCTGGAGCTGGCCCCGCTGGCGGCCGAGGGGATGTACGGCGGGGCGGCGCCGGCCGCCGGTGTGATCGCCGGGATCGGGCGGGTGAGCGGCCGCGAGGTGGTCGTGGTCGCCAATGACGCCACGGTCAAGGGCGGCACGTACTACCCGATGACCGTCAAGAAGCACCTCCGCGCCCAGGAGGTGGCCCTCGAAAACCGTCTGCCCTGCGTCTACTTGGTGGACTCCGGCGGCGCCTTCCTCCCCATGCAGGACGAGGTCTTCCCGGACCGCGAGCACTTCGGGCGCATCTTCTACAACCAGGCCCGCATGTCGGGGGCGGGCATCCCGCAGATCGCGGCGGTGCTCGGCTCCTGCACGGCGGGCGGGGCGTACGTACCCGCGATGAGCGACGAGGCCGTCATCGTGCGGAACCAAGGCACGATCTTCCTGGGCGGACCGCCGCTGGTGAAGGCCGCCACGGGCGAGGTCGTCACGGCGGAGGAGCTGGGCGGCGGCGAGGTCCACTCCCGCACGTCGGGCGTCACCGACCATCTCGCCGAGGACGACGCCCACGCGCTGCGCATCGTCCGGAACATCGTCGCGACGCTGCCGGAGCGCGGCCCGCTGCCGTGGTCGGTCGAGCCGGTCGAGGAGCCGAAGGTCGATCCGGCCGGGCTGTACGGCGCGGTGCCGGTGGACTCCCGTACGCCCTACGACGTGCGTGAAGTCATCGCGCGGACGGTCGACGGCTCGCGCTTCCAGGAGTTCAAGGCGGAGTACGGCCAGACGCTGATCACGGGCTTCGCACGGATCCACGGGCACCCGGTCGGCATCGTCGCCAACAACGGCATCCTGTTCTCCGAATCCGCCCAGAAGGGCGCGCACTTCATCGAGCTGTGCGACCAGCGCGGCATCCCCCTCCTCTTCCTCCAGAACATCTCGGGCTTCATGGTCGGCAGGGACTACGAAGCGGGCGGTATCGCCAAGCACGGCGCGAAAATGGTGACGGCGGTGGCGTGCACGCGCGTACCGAAGCTGACGGTCGTCGTCGGCGGGTCGTACGGCGCGGGCAACTACTCGATGTGCGGCCGGGCGTACTCGCCGCGCTTCCTCTGGATGTGGCCCAACGCGAAGATCTCGGTGATGGGCGGCGAGCAGGCGGCGTCGGTCCTCGCGACGGTCAAGCGCGACCAACTGGAGGCGCGGGGCGAACAGTGGCCGGCCGCGGAGGAGGAGGCCTTCAAGGACCCGATCCGCGCGCAGTACGAGGCCCAGGGCAACGCCTACTACGCGACGGCGCGCCTGTGGGACGACGGCGTGATCGACCCGCTGGAGACCCGGCAGGTGGTGGGTCTGGCCCTGACGGCCTGCGCCAACGCACCGCTGCCCGAGCCCGCCTTCGGCATCTTCCGGATGTGAGAGACAGATGACGATGTTCGACACAGTCCTGGTCGCCAACCGCGGTGAGATCGCGGTCCGCGTCATCCGCACGTTGCGGGAGCTGGGCGTGCGCTCGGTGGCCGTGTTCAGCGACGCGGACGCGGATGCCCGTCATGTACGGGAGGCGGACACGGCGGTCCGGATCGGCCCGGCGGCGGCCTCCGCCTCCTACCTGCGCACGGACCGTCTGCTGGAGGCGGCCGCCCGTACGGGCGCACAGGCCGTCCACCCGGGCTACGGCTTCCTCGCCGAGAACGCGGCCTTCGCACAAGCGTGCGCGGACGCGGGCCTCGCCTTCATCGGCCCTCCCGCCTCCGCCATAGCGCTGATGGGCGACAAGATCCGGGCGAAGGAGACGGTACGGGCGGCAGGCGTGCCGGTGGTCCCCGGATCGTCCGGCAGCGGGCTGACGGATGCCGAACTGGCGGCGGCGGCGCGGGAGATCGGCATGCCGGTCCTCCTGAAGCCGTCGGCCGGCGGCGGCGGCAAGGGCATGCGGCTGACGCGGGTCGAGTCGTCACTGGCCGACGAGATCGCGGCGGCCAGGCGTGAGGCGCGGGCGTCCTTCGGCGACGACACTCTCCTCGTCGAACGGTGGATCGACCGCCCCCGGCACATCGAGATCCAGGTCCTCGCCGACGCCCACGGAAACGTGATCCACCTGGGCGAGCGCGAATGCTCCCTCCAGCGCCGCCACCAGAAGATCATCGAGGAGGCCCCGTCGGTCCTCCTCGACGAGGCGACCCGCGCGGCGATGGGCGAGGCGGCGGTCCAGGCGGCGCGCTCCTGCGGCTACCGGGGTGCGGGCACGGTGGAGTTCATCGTCCCGGGCAACGACCCGTCCTCGTACTACTTCATGGAGATGAACACCCGCCTCCAGGTGGAACACCCGGTGACAGAGCTGATCACCGGCCTCGACCTGGTGGAGTGGCAGCTTCGGGTCGCGGCCGGTGAAGAACTCCCCTTCACACAGAAGGACATCACGCTCACGGGCCACGCGGTGGAGGCCCGCATCTGCGCGGAAGACCCCTCTCGCGGTTTCCTCCCCTCGGGCGGCACGATCCTCGCCCTCCACGAGCCGCAGGGCGACGGCGTACGCACGGACTCCGGCCTTACGGCGGGCACGGAGGTCGGCAGCATTTACGACCCGATGCTCTCCAAGGTCATCGCGTACGCCCCCGACCGCGCCACCGCCCTGCGCCGCCTGCGCGCGGCCCTGGCGGAGACGGTCACCCTGGGCGTCCCGACAAACGCGGGCTTCCTGCGCCGCCTGCTGGCCCACCCCGACGTCGTGTCGGGAGCCCTGGACACGGGCCTGGTCGAACGCGACGCGGACAGCCTGATCCCGGACGGCGTACCGCCGGAGGTGTACGCGGCGGCCACGCTGCTGCGGGCCGGGCGGACGACCGTCGCCGACGTGACACCCGGCTGGACGGACCCCTTCTCCGCCCGCACGGGCTGGCGCCTGGGCGGCACACCCGCCTGGACGGTGCACCACGTGCGCGTCCCGGGCCACGACCCCGTGGAGATCCGCCTGCGCACCACGGCGGCGGGCCAGGAAATCCTGATCCCGGAAGCACAGCCCCCGGCCCCGGACCTGGCAACCGCCATCCCCCTGGAACCGGTGCCCCCGAGCGGCGCGCAAGTCCCGCCCGGGGAACCCGACGTCCTCACGCCGACACCTTCCACCGGCGTACCCACCCCGCACACGGGTGCAACCCGTTCCGGGAACGGCGGCGCGCAGCTGCCGCCCCGGGGGCCCGGAGGCTTGCCCCCGGTGTCGGCAAGGGGCGAGGTGGGGGAAGAAAAGCTGCCCACCCGCGCACGCATCGTCGGCGCCGACACCGACGCCGTCACCATCGAACTCGCCGGCGTCACCCACACCTTCAGCCACGCGGCCAGCACCGAGGGCACGTGGCTGGGCCGGGACGGGGACGCCTGGCACGTCCAGGACCACGACCCCGTCGAGGCGAGCCTGACCGGCGGCGCCCGCTCCGGGGTCGACACCCTCGCCGCGCCCATGCCCGGCACCGTCACCGTGGTCAAGGTGGCCGTGGGGGACCACGTCGACGCCGGGCAGAGCCTCCTCGTCGTCGAGGCGATGAAGATGGAGCACGTCATCTCCGCGCCGCACGCCGGGACCGTCACCGAGCTCGACGTGACGCCGGGCTCGACCGTCGCCATGGACCAGGTCCTGGCCGTGGTTACCCCGCAGGAGGAGGAGTCATGACCGACGGGCCGCAATTGCCGATGCAGGTCCGGGCGCCCGACCTGCCCACCCGCGTCCGCATCCACGAAGTCGGCGCCCGCGACGGTCTCCAGAACGAGAAGACCGTCGTACCGACCGAAGTGAAGGCGGAGTTCATCCACCGCCTCGCCGACGCCGGTCTGAGCACCGTCGAGGCGACCAGCTTCGTGCACCCCAAGTGGGTGCCGCAGTTGGCCGATGCAGAGGACCTGTTCCCGCTCCTGCACGACTTGCAGGGGGCCGCCGAGCTCCCCGTGCTCGTACCGAACGCCCGCGGCCTCGACCGCGCCCTGGCGCTCGGCGCGCGCCGCATCGCCGTGTTCGGGAGCGCGACGGAGACGTTCGCGAGCCGCAACCTCAACCGGACGATCGACGAGTCGCTCGCCATGTTCGAGCCGGTCGTCGCCCGCGCGAAGCAGGACAGCATCCACGTACGCGGCTACCTCTCCATGTGCTTCGGCGACCCGTGGGAAGGCCCGGTCCCGGTCCCCCAAGTCGTCAGGGTCGCCAAGGCGCTCGTCGACCTCGGCTGCGACGAGCTGAGCCTCGGCGACACGATCGGCGTGGCCACCCCCGGCCACGTCCAGAGCCTCCTCGCCCACCTCAACGAGGCCGGAGTCCCGACCCAGGCCATCGGCGTGCACTTCCACGACACGTACGGCCAGGCCCTCGCCAACACCCTCGCCGCGCTCCAGCACGGCGTCACCACCGTGGACGCGTCCGCGGGCGGCCTCGGCGGCTGCCCGTACGCGAAGAGCGCCACCGGAAATCTCGCCACCGAAGACCTCGTGTGGATGCTCAACGGCCTCGGCATCGAAACCGGGGTCGACCTCGGCCGCCTCACCGCCACCAGCGCGTGGATGGCCGAACGGCTGGGGCGTCCCAGCCCCTCCCGCACCGTGCGCGCCCTGTCCCACAAGGACCTGTCCCACAAGGAGTCGTAGCCATGCCCCTCGACCACCGCCTCTCCCCCGAACACGAAGAACTCCGCCGTACGGTCGAGGAGTTCGCCCACGACGTGGTCGCCCCGAAGATCGGCGACCTCTACGAGCGCCACGAGTTCCCGTACGAAATCGTCCGCGAGATGGGCCGCATGGGCCTGTTCGGCCTGCCCTTCCCCGAGGAGTACGGCGGCATGGGCGGCGACTACCTCGCGCTCGGCATCGCCCTCGAAGAGCTGGCCCGGGTCGATTCCTCGGTCGCGATCACCCTCGAAGCGGGCGTCTCCCTCGGCGCGATGCCCATCTTCCGCTTCGGCACGGAGGAGCAGAAGCGCGAATGGCTCCCCCGCCTGTGCTCCGGCGAACTGCTGGGCGCGTTCGGCCTCACCGAACCGGACTGCGGCTCGGACGCCGGCGGCACGAAGACCACGGCACGCCGCGAGGGCGACGAGTGGGTGATAAATGGCTCGAAGTGCTTCATCACCAACTCCGGTACGGACATCACCGGCCTGGTCACCGTGACCGCGGTGACCGGCCGCAAGCCCGATGGCAAGCCGGAGATCTCCGCGATCATCGTCCCGTCCGGCACCCCCGGTTTCACCGTCGCCGCCCCGTACTCCAAGGTCGGCTGGAACGCCTCGGACACCCGCGAGCTGTCCTTCTCCGACGTACGCGTCCCGCTCGCCAACCTCCTCGGCGAAGAGGGCCGTGGTTACGCCCAGTTCCTGCGCATCCTCGACGAGGGCCGCGTCGCGATCTCGGCACTCGCGACGGGCCTGGCCCAGGGCTGCGTCGACGAGTCGTTGACGTACGCGAAGGAGCGCCACACCTTCGGCCGGCCCATCGGCTCGAACCAGGCGATCCAGTTCAAGATCGCCGATATGGAGATGCGCGCCCACATGGCGCGCATCGGCTGGCGCGACGCGGCGTCACGCCTGGTCCAGGGCGAGCCGTTCAAGAAGGAAGCGGCGCTCGCCAAGCTCTACTCCTCCACGGTCGCGGTCGACAACGCCCGCGAGGCCACCCAGATCCACGGCGGCTACGGCTTCATGAACGAGTATCCGGTGGCCAGGATGTGGCGCGACTCCAAGATCCTGGAGATCGGCGAGGGCACGAGCGAGGTCCAGCGCATGCTGATCGCCCGCGAACTGGGCCTCACCGGCTGACCGTTCGGGCGGCTGCGTCACGTACGTGCGCGCTGTGGTGCATACCACCAGTGGACAGTTCGTGAGGTTAGGCTAACCTACCTTCGAACTTGTCCCTGGTGGACGCAGCCGCACGTACGAAAGCAGACGGCCGTCATGCCTCACGCCCGAGCTTCCCGCCTTTCCGGCCTCTCTCGCCGCAGCCTGCTGGCCGTCGGCGGCGCCGTCGGCATCGGCGCCGCGCTGACCGCCTGCGGCGAGACCTCCGCGAAGAGCGACGAGAAGGCCGCCGGGAAGTCGGGACCGTGGTCCTTCAAGGACGACCGCGGCAAGACGGCGAAGCAGCCGGCCACCCCCAAGAACATCGTCGCGTTCACCGGCGTCGCCGCCGCGCTCCACGACTTCGGCATCGAGGTCAAGGGCGTCTTCGGGCCGACCACGACCCCCGAAGGCAAGGCCGATGTCCAGGCCGGCGACCTCGACGTCAACAAGGTCAAGATCCTCGGCAACGCCTACGACAAGTTCAACGTCGAGGAGTACGCCGCCCTCAACCCCGACCTCCTGGTCACGGCGATGTGGGAGAAGGACAAGCTCTGGTACGTCCCCGAGCTGTCCACCGCGAAGATCCTCAAGGTCGGCGCTCCGAGCGTCGCCCTGTGGGCCGCCGAGACCACCGTCCCCAAGGCGATCCAGCGCCACGCCGACCTCGCCGAGTCCCTCGGCGCCGACGTCAGGGCCAAGAAGGTCACCGACGCCAAGGCCCGCTTCGAGAAGGCCGCCGAGCGCCTGCGCCAGGCCGCCAAGGCCAACCCGAAGGTCAAGGTCATGATCGGCTCCGCGAGCCCGGAGCTCTTCTACGTCTCGCTCGCGAAGATGTCGGCGGACACGCTCTACTTCCAGGAGCTGGGCGTGAAGTTCGTCGAGCCGAAGGTGGACGCGGCCGGCTTCTTCGAGAGCCTGAGCTGGGAGAACGTCGACAAGTACCCGGCCGACATCATCATGATGGACAACCGGACCGCCGTCCTCCAGCCCTCGGCCCTCAAGGACAAGCCCACTTGGACCCGCCTGCCCGCCGTCAAGGCCGGCCAGGTCATCCCGCGCACCACGGAGCCCATTTACTCCTACGACAAGTGCGCGCCGATCCTCGAAGACCTCGCCGAGGCCATCGAGAAGGCCAAGAAGGTCGCCTGACGATGACAGGGACTGAAGCCGCCGCCGACACCACCACCGTCCCGTTCCGCTTCTTCGGCCTGACGGTCGTACGGACGCGGCGGCTCAGCAGCTCCCTGCTCCGCGTGACGTTCGGGGGCGAGGACCTGCGGGCCTTCACGTCCGGGGGCCGCGACCAGAGCCTCTCCCTCTTCCTGCCGCACCCCGGCCAGTCGGAACCGGTGCTTCCGCCGGAGACCGAGCCGGACTGGTTCGCGGCGTACCGCGCTCTGCCCGACGACGTACGCGCGGCCATGCGCTCGTACACCCTGCGCGAGCAGCGCCGCGTGGCCGACGGGGCGGAAACTGACGAGGTCGACATCGACTTCGCGCTGCACGGGGACGGCGGACCCGCCTGCCGCTGGGCGGCGCAGGCGAGTTCCGGCGCCCGCGTCGTGGTGCTCGGCCCCGCGATCGCGGACAACACCGCCGTACGCTTCCGCCCGCCCGAGGACGCCGACTGGGTCCTGATGTGGGCGGACGAGACGGCGCTGCCGGCCGCCGCTGCCGCTCTGGAGTGGCTGCCGGCCGGCACAAAGGCCAAGGTCTGGATCGAGGTCCAGCACGCCGACGACCGCCTGGAGCTGACCACGGCCGCCGACGCGGAGATCACCTGGCTGGTACGGGACGAGGACGCGCCGGCCGCGGTCGACGCGATACGCGCCGTGCCCGACGCCGAGCTGCCCGGAGGTACGCCGTACGCCTGGATCGCGGGCGAGTCCTCGTGCGTACGGGCGCTGCGCCGCCACCTCGTCCAGGAGCGGAAGTTCGACCGCAAGCGCGTGACGTTCGTGGGCTATTGGCGCCGCGGGCTGAGCGAGGAGCAGCTGCGCGAGCGAGCCGAAGCCGAAACGGAAGCGGAAGCGGAAGCGGAAGCGGAACACTGATGAACGGGCGGGCGCCCATGTCCACGACCCACACGAACGCCCGCCCGTCGCACCGCACCACTCACCCAGCCGCTGCTACTCCGCAGGCCACGGCACCTGCGCCGAGCGGTAGTAGTCGATCCCCAGCGCGGACATCCGCGGCCCCTGCGCCGCCAGCCGCACCTTGTACGTGTCCCAGTCGTGCGTGGCCGCGGGCGACCAGCCGAGCTCCGCGATGCCCGGCAGCCTCGGGAACGCCATGTACTCGACCTGGTCGTTGGTCCATACGGTCTCCGACCACATCGGCGCCTCGACGCCCAGCACCGACTCGGCCGGTGCCCCCGGCAGGTAGGTCCCCGGGTTCCAGTCGTACGACCGGTCTACCTCCACATAGCCCGCCCAGTTGAGCCCCAGCGGCGTGCTCTTGTCGTACTTCATGTCGAGGTACGCCCGGTCCGCCGGCGACAGCACCAGCTTCGTCCCGTTCTTGGCAGCATTGGCGACCTGCGCCTTCTCCGTGGCCGAGGTCGCGTCGAGACCCCAGTACTGGGCTACCGCGCCCTTGACCGGGTTGCCGCCCGTCAGCTGGTGCCAGCCCATCACCGTCTTGCCGTACTTCCCGACGATGGCCTGCGCCTTGTCCATGAAGGCGACGTAGTCCGCGTGCGGCGTGGAGTGCGCCTCGTCGCCGCCGATGTGGATGTACTTGCCGGGCGTCATCGCGGCGATCTCACGCACCACGTCGTCCAGGAAGCGGTACGTGATGTCCTTCGGCACGCACAGCGAGCTGAAGCCCACTTTGGTCCCCGTGTAGAGGGGCGGCGCGACGCCGTCGCAGTTCAGCTCGGCGTACGAGGCGAGCGCCGCGTTGGTGTGGCCGGGGATGTCTATCTCCGGGACGACCTCCAGGTGACGGGAGGCGGCGTACCGCAGGATCTCGCGGTAGTCGGCCTTCGTGTAGTAGCCGCCGGGACCGCCGCCGACCTGCGTGGAGCCGCCGTATGTCGTCAGCCGCGGCCAGGAGTCGATGGCGATGCGCCAGCCCTGGTCGTCGGAGAGGTGCAGATGCAGCTTGTTGACCTTGTAGAGCGCCATCTGGTCGATGTACGTCTTGACCTTGTCGACGCTGAAGAAGTGCCGCGAGACGTCGAGCATCGCGCCCCGGTAGCCGTAGCGCGGCACGTCCTTGATGGTGCCGCCCGCTACGACCCACGGCCCCTGCTGCCGCGTGTCCTTCTCCACCGAGGCGGGCAGCAGCTGACGGAGCGTCTGTACGCCGCGGAAGAGCCCGGCGGGCTTGCGGGCGCTGATGGTCACGCCGCGGCGGCCGGACTCCAGCCGGTAGCCCTCGTCGCCCAGCGAGTCGTCCTCGGAGCCGAGCCGCAGCCGGATGCCGTCCCTGGCGTCCCAATCGGTGACGGGCAGTGCGAAGCCGGTGGAGGGACGCAGTATGTCCGCGAGGTACGAGCCGATCTGCCGAGCCTCGCGCGATTCGTCGTCGACCCTGATGCGCGTACGGCCCGTGAGGGCATAAGAAGACCCGCCCTCGGTAACGGAGGCGGGCGCCGGAATCACCTGGCTCAACGGTCTTGCTTCCGCGGCCGGCTCGGCGGCGGCCGGAGCAGCCGCGATGCTCGTCGCGCCGGCGGCGACGACGAGAAGCAACGGGGCGAACAGGCGTGGAATCCTTCTGCGTTGACTCACGGGCGGTCCCTTCAGCGGGCTTCGCAACAGTGGCATGGTGCAGGCGAACGGTCACCATGCGTATCGCGCGCCCCGCTTCAGGGTCAAGGGTTTAGACCACTTCACCACTCGTGTCCCCCCGCGTCCGCCGCGTGCCGGACGTGACTCCGGCCCGCACTTTCCCCTCTGTGACCGAAATCCTGCCCGATTACGGGCAGATTTCTTGCGTACACCCCGAATCCCCCGCAGTATCTACCGGGTGCTCGATCGCCGCCCGTCGTCCCCGTACGACGACCTCATCGACCATCTGGTCCGCAGCACCGCGCTCCCGCGCGGTGAGGCCGCCCGGGTGGTGCTCGACGTACTCGCGTACTTCGACGAGACGGCCGAGGATTTTGTGCGCCGGCGCCACCGTGAGCTGCAGTCCGGTGGCCTGGTGAACGCGGAGATCTTCGAGCGGATCGCGGCCGAGCTGCCGCACCGCGCCGTGGCGCCGCCTGAGCTCTCGCTCCGCCAGCTGCGCCGCATCGTCTACGGCTGATTCGGCTTCGGCCGGGCACCTACACCACACGACTCGAGGGATACAGACTGTATGTGCGGAATCGTCGGTTATATCGGCAAGCGTGACGTCGCCCCGCTGCTGCTCGAAGGCCTCCAGCGCCTGGAGTACCGCGGCTACGACTCGGCGGGCATCGTCATCACGAGCCCGAAGGCCAGCGGCCTGAAGATGGTCAAGGCGAAGGGCCGCGTCCGCGACCTGGAGGCCAAGGTCCCCAAGCGCTTCGCCGGCACCACGGGCATCGCGCACACCCGCTGGGCCACCCACGGCGTCCCGAGCGACGAGAACGCCCACCCGCACCTCGACGCCGAGGGCAAGGTCGCCGTCGTACACAACGGCATCATCGACAACGCCACCGAGCTGCGCGCCAAGCTGGTCGCCGACGGCGTCGAGTTCCTCTCCGAGACCGACACCGAGGTCCTGGTCCACCTCGTCGCGCGCTCGCAGGCCGTGACGCTGGAGGAGAAGGTCCGCGAGGCGCTGCGTCACGTCGAGGGCACGTACGGCATCGCCGTCATGCACGCCGACTTCTCCGACCGCATCATCGTCGCCCGCAACGGCTCGCCGGTCGTCCTCGGCATCGGCGAGAAGGAGATGTTCGTCGCCTCCGACATCGCCGCGCTCGTCTCCCACACCCGCCAGATCGTCACCCTCGAGGACGGCGAGATGGCCACCCTCAAGGCCGACGACTTCCGTACGTACACCACCGAGGGCTCCCGTACGACGGCCACGCCGACCACCGTGGAGTGGGAGGCCGAGTCGTACGACATGGGCGGCCACGACACGTACATGCACAAGGAGATCTCCGAGCAGGCCGACGCCGTGGACCGCGTGCTGCGCGGCCGCATCGACGACCGCTTCTCCACCGTGCACCTGGGCGGCCTGAACCTGGACGCCCGCGAGGCGCGCGGCATCCGCCGCGTGAAGATCCTCGGCTGCGGCACCTCGTACCACGCGGGCATGATCGGCGCCCAGCTCATCGAGGAGCTGGCCCGCATCCCCGCCGACGCCGAGCCCGCGTCCGAGTTCCGCTACCGCAACCCGGTCGTGGACCCCGACACCCTCTACGTCGCCGTCTCCCAGTCGGGTGAGACGTACGACGTCCTGGCGGCCGTGCAGGAGCTCAAGCGCAAGGGCGCCCGCGTCCTCGGCGTGGTCAACGTCGTCGGCTCGGCGATCGCCCGCGAGGCCGACGGCGGCATGTACGTCCACGCCGGCCCCGAGGTCTGCGTCGTCTCCACCAAGTGCTTCACCAACACGGTCGTCGCCTTCGCGCTGCTGGCCCTGCACCTGGGCCGCATCCGCGACCTGTCGGTCTCGGACGGCAAGCGGCTGATCGCGGGCCTGCGCAAGCTGCCCGCCCAGATCGCGGAGATCCTGGAGACCGAGGACGAGATCAAGAAGATCGCCGAGGAGTACGCGGGCGCCCAGTCGATGATGTTCATCGGACGGGTCCGCGGCTATCCGGTGGCGCTGGAGGCCTCCCTCAAGCTGAAGGAGATCTCCTACATCCACGCCGAGGCGTACCCGGCCTCCGAGCTCAAGCACGGCCCGCTCGCCCTGATCGAGCCCGCGCTGCCGACGGTCGCGATCGTGCCGGACGACGAGCTGCTGGAGAAGAACCGGGCGGCGCTGGAGGAGATCAAGGCGCGCAGCGGCCGGATCCTGGCGGTCGCGCACCGCGAGCAGGAAAAGGCCGACCACACCATTGTGGTCCCGAAGAATGAGACGGAGCTGGACCCGATCCTCATGGGCATTCCGCTCCAACTCCTCGCCTACCACACGGCACTGGCCATGGGCCGCGACATCGACAAGCCGCGCAACCTCGCCAAGTCCGTGACGGTCGAGTAGTAGCCAGTAGCCAGAAGGTCGTTGTGATCCCGTACGAGCAGTTCCGCGAAGACGGTTACGGGATCACAATGACCGGCCGCTGCGCGCGTCGCGCCAGCCGGCCAGCCACCGAGCCGAAGATCCGCCCGACGATGCCGTGCGTCGAGCCGACCACGATCGCGTCGGCCGAGTACTCCTGGCCGACCTCCTCCAGCTCGTGGCAGATGTCGCCACCGCGCTCGACGAGGATCCACGGCACTTCGGCGAGATAGTCCGCGCAGGCCAGCTCCAGCCCGAGCACCTCGGTGCGGTGATCCGGTACGTCCACGAAGACCGGGGGCTCGCAGCCCGCCCAGACCGTGGTCGGCAGCCGGTTGGCGACGTGGACGATGATCAGGCCGGAGCCCGACCGCACCGCCATGCCGATGGCGTACGAAAGAGCCCGCTCACTGGACGTGGAGCCGTCGAAGCCGACGACGACGCCGTGCTGGAAGGCGGGATCGCAGGAGTGGCGTGTTTGTTCCACCGCCCGGAGGTCGTCCAGAGGATCGACAACCTGCTTGCGGTCTGCGGGTTCGGGGAGTTCGTGACCGGCCATGGGTGTCTCGGCGAAGAATCCTCTTGGGAGGGGTCGCTGGTCGCTTTTGTTGTGGGAAGCAGTGGCATTGGGCGGTGGAGCGGTGGAGCTGTGTCCGGGAATCATCTTCCCAAGCCCATACCCCCAAGGGTACGGCGACACTCCTCTCCTGCCCAGAGCCCGCCGTTCCTCACACGGCGTTCCCACGGCGTTCCAGGGAGCATGCACGAGCCCGGCCCGTAAGGCAATGCCGGTTGCCCCTTACACGCTGTCTCGACAGGCTCACCTGCCAGTGACCACCCGGGCCCGCCGCCCGTTAGTCACGAGCCCACCCCGCGTACGTGAGGAGCCCGCCGTGCCCGGACGTTCGACCGCCTCCGCCACTCATGCCGCCGGTCCTGCCGGCGACACTGTCGGCGAGGTGGTCCGGTGGGCCGCGTTCAGCTGCGCCCTCGTCCCCGTGGTGCTCGTCATGTACGGGACGTCGTTCGGCGCGGCGGCCGCTGCGGCACTGGGGCTCGCGGCCGTGACCGCCGCCTGCCGGGTACTCCTGCGCCGGTCCGAGCGCGCGGCGGTCACGGCGGCACGGAGGCAGGAAGAGGCGAAGGTGCCGGGGGCGCGCCGGGGCGGGCGTCATGCTGGACCAAGTGCGCCGGGAGAATGACGGACTCGCACACACGAGCCCGTACCTTTTCAGCCAACTTCTGGCCGCTACCCAATCGTTGCCGAAATGGCCTCCCCACCCCCGTTCCACCTGGCATGAAAGGACCGTCTCCGGCCAATGCACCCTACGGGGACGGGCCATGAGCGGGACGCGCACTTCCCTGCGAGGCCCTTGAGTGGAACGCTTCGTGATCGAATGCTTCGCGCCAAGTGGCCTTGTCGACATAGTGCTGAATGCCGAAGTTGTCACGCCGGCACCACCGGACACAGTAGATTCGATCATGGGTATATACGGCGGGGGAATCATGCAGGACCGAGGGGAAACGTGCAGGACCGAGAGGACGCGAACACCAAGGGGGGCTTAGCGTCATGAGCCAGGACTCCACTGCCGTACCGGAGGCCGCACGGAAGCTCTCCGGACGCCGCCGCCGGGAGATCGTAGCGGTGCTGCTCTTCAGCGGCGGCCCCATCTTCGAGAGCTCCATTCCGCTCTCCGTGTTCGGCATCGACCGGCAGGACGCCGGCGTTCCCCGTTACCGGCTGCTGGTCTGCGCCGGCGAGGACGGGCCGCTGCGCACCACGGGAGGGCTCGAACTGACCGCCCCCTACGGCCTGGAGGCGATGAGCAGAGCGGGCACCGTCGTCGTACCGGCGTGGCGGTCCATCACCTCGCCACCACCGCCGGAAGCGCTCGACGCGCTGCGCCGCGCGCACGAGGAGGGCGCCCGCATCGTCGGGCTGTGCACCGGCGCCTTCGT
The DNA here is from genome assembly GCF_018614615.1 of Streptomyces sp. ISL-100. Taxonomy (GTDB): domain Bacteria; phylum Actinomycetota; class Actinomycetes; order Streptomycetales; family Streptomycetaceae; genus Streptomyces. The sequence continues at coordinate 44,654 of NZ_JAGGOK010000010.1, forward strand.
ACTGGCGGCAGCCGGGCTGCTCGACGGCCGCCCGGCCACCACGCACTGGATGTACGCCCCGACGCTCGCCAAGCGCTATCCGTCGGTCCACGTCGACCCGCGCGAGCTCTTCGTCGACGACGGCGACGTCCTCACGTCGGCCGGCACGGCGGCCGGAATCGACCTGTGCCTGCACATCGTCCGTACGGACCACGGCACCGAGGCGGCAGGGGCACTGGCCCGCAGGCTGGTCGTACCTCCGCGCCGGAGCGGCGGCCAGGAGCGCTATCTCGACAGGTCTTTACCGGAGGAGATCGGCGCCGACCCGCTGGCCGAGGTCGTCGCCTGGGCGCTGGAGCATCTCCACGAGCAGTTCGACGTGGAGACGCTGGCCGCGCGCGCCTATATGAGCCGCCGCACCTTCGACCGGCGTTTTCGTTCCCTCACCGGGAGCGCTCCCCTGCAGTGGCTGATCACCCAGCGGGTGCTTCAGGCGCAGCGTCTGCTGGAGACGTCCGACTACTCGGTCGACGAGGTCGCGGGCCGCTGCGGCTTCCGCTCGCCGGTCGCGCTGCGCGGGCATTTCCGTCGCCAGCTTGGCTCGTCCCCGGCCGCATACCGGGCGGCGTACCGTGCCCGGCGCCCGCAGAGCGAGATGCACTCGGTCCCGTCAGGGCTGTCCGGGGGCGGCCAGGTCCCCGACTCGGTGCCGCAGCACGCCAGGCGTACGGCAGCGGCGGCCGCACAGGCGGGCCCGTCAGCGACCACGTCGACCCACGAGCCGGGCAAGCCCAGCTCCGATGTGTACGCCCCCGGCCGCCCGACGCTGCCCGGCCAGCGGGATCGCCCCGTAGGGTGAGACACATGAACGATCGCATGGTGTGGATCGACTGCGAGATGACCGGGCTCTCGCTGACGGACGACGCACTCATTGAGGTGGCCGCACTGGTCACCGACTCGGAGCTCAACGTACTCGGCGAAGGGGTGGACATCGTGATCCGCCCGCCGGACGCGGCCCTGGAGACCATGCCCGAGGTGGTGCGGCAGATGCACACCGCCTCGGGCCTGCTCGACGAGCTGGCCGGCGGAACGACGCTGGCCGACGCCGAGGAACAGGTCCTGGCCTACGTGAAGAAACACGTGAAGGAGCCCGGCAAGGCCCCGCTGTGCGGAAACTCGGTCGGCACCGACCGCGGGTTCCTGCTGCGGGACATGTCGGAGCTGGAGGCGTACCTCCACTACCGGATCGTGGATGTCTCGTCGATCAAGGAGCTGTCCCGCCGCTGGTACCCGCGGGCCTACTTCAACAGCCCGGAGAAAAACGGCAACCACCGGGCGCTCGCCGACATCAAGGACTCCATCGCGGAGCTGCGCTACTACCGGGAAGCGGTCTTCGTGCCGCAGCCCGGGCCCGACTCCGAAACGGCGAAGAAAATCGCCGCGAGGTACGTCCTGCCTGCGGAGCACGGGTAATAAACATCCGGTGAGGCCCGGTTAAACCCTGGCGCGAGCACCCTCTGGGACCCTGTACACTTTTTCTCAGCCGGTCGGAAACGACCGGCCACGGTGGGTGTAGCTCAGTTGGTAGAGCACCTGGTTGTGGTCCAGGTGGCCGCGGGTTCAAGTCCCGTCACTCACCCTGATCGATCCGAGCCCCTGACCTGGAAACAGGTCAGGGGCTCGGATCGTTTTGCTGCCTCCGTCATGGCCATGCACGGGTCATGGCCATGCACGGGTCATGACGACGTACGGGTCACCAGCTCCGTCGGGAACACGCTCTGGCGCGGGGCGGTGATCCTGCGCGTGCCCTCCGGACGCCGGTCGGCGATCTCTTCCAGCAGGACGCGGGTCATCTCGCGGCCCATTTCCTCGATCGGCACCCGGACGCTGGTCAGCGGCGGGTCCATGTGGCGGGCGATGGGCGAGTCGTCGAAGCCGACCAGCGCCACATCGCCGGGGACACTCCGCCCTTGCTCGCGCAGGACCTGGCGGGCGCCCGCCGCCATCACATCCGATGCGACGAAGACCGCGTCCAGGTGGGGACTGCGTTCGAGCAGGTCGGTCATGGCGCGGCGGCCGCCCTCCTCGGTGAAGTCCGCGGGGGCGATCAGCCGCTCGTCCACGCCGAGGCCGGCCGCGGCCAGGGCCTGGCGGTAGCCGTCGAGACGGCACTGGGCGCCGTACACCTCCAGTCGTCCTGTGATGGTGGCTATCGTGCGCCGGCCGCGGGATATGAGGTGAGTCACGGCGCCGCGCGCGCCCGTCACGTTGTCCGCGTCGACACAGGGCAGCGGCTCGTCCTCGGAGCGGCGGCCGCTGATGACCGTCGGGATGCCGAGCCGGACCAGCTGCTCGGGCAGCGGATCGTCGGCGCGTACGGAGACGAGCAGGACGCCGTCGACACGGTGCCCGGCGAGGTAGTGAGCCAGGCGGCCGCGCTCGCGGTCGCTGCCGACGATGGTGAGCAGCAGCTGCATCTCGGTGCTGTCGAGGGCGGCGCCGACGCCGCGCACGATGTCGGAGAAGTACGGCTCGGCGAAGAACCGCGACTCGACCTCCGGGACGACGAGCGCGACGGCGTCGGTGCGGTTGGCGGCAAGGGCGCGGGCCGCGCGGTTCGGTACGTACCCCAGCTCGTCCACCGCTGCCTCGACGGCGGCGCGGGTCTCTTCGCTCACGCGCGGGGAGCCGTTGACCACCCGGGAGACGGTGCCCCGGCCCACACCGGCGCGTGCGGCCACTTCTTCAAGGGTCGGCCGTCCGCCGCTCCGGCCCCCTTGGCTCCGGATTCCACGAGTCACCATCGTCCCGACCTCCCCATATCGTGCACCGTTCGGTCGCCGTCCGGTGGCCGTCCGGTGGCCGTCCGGCGCTGCGCAATATCTCATAGCGGTCTCGGACAGCAAATCCCGCGTCCGGTGCCTTGACACCCCCGCAGGGAGCCGCGAACCTTCAACACATCACACATGGGAGCGCTCCCACAGTACCTGACTCATACATATCCCGCACGTTCCCCGCCCGGGCCGCAGCCGCAACTCAGGGGCTCATCAACGCAGTTGGCCGGGGGGTCGGCACGTCAGGGCACAAGGAGGACGCAATGCGCATCAGCACCCGTACGCCTCGCCGGGCGGTGGTAGTCGCCGCTGTGGTCGCACTCGGCGCGGGCCTGCTCGGCGGCTGCGCCGAGGACAGCGACGAGGCAGCCGGCGGCTCCGGCGGCAGTAAGAAGGACGCCAGGGGCAAGACGACCATCGAGATCGGCACCTTCGGCGTCTTCGGCTACAAACAGGCCGGGCTCTACGACGAGTACATGAAGCTGCACCCCGAGATCGTCATCAAGGAGGACGTGACCGAGCGCGTCGACACGTACTACCCGGAACTGCTGACGCACCTCGCGGCCAACAGCGGCCTCCAGGACATCCAGGCCATAGAGGTCGGGAACATCAACGAGATCGCCACCACGCAGGCCGACAAGTTCGAGGACCTTTCAAAGGCGCCCGGTGTCGACAAGTCGAACTGGCTGGACTGGAAGTGGGCGCAGGCGTCCACCAAGGACGGGCGGACTATCGCGCTCGGTACGGACATCGGGCCCATGGGCATGTGTTATCGCAAGGACCTGTTTAAGAAGGCAGGGCTCCCGACCGACCGCGAGGCGGTGGGCAAGCTGTGGGCGGGCGACTGGCAGAAGTACGTCGACGCGGGCGAGGACTACAAGGCGAAGGGCCCCAAGGGCACCACGTTCACCGACTCGGCCGCCGGTCTCTTCGCCGCCGTCAACAACGGTTACGCGCAGCGGTTCTACGACAGCGACGGCAAGCTGATCTACAAGGACAGCCCCGCCGTGAAGACCGCCTGGGACCTGGCGATGCAGGCGGCGGAGGGCGGCCTGACCGGAAAGCTGAAGCAGTTCGACAAGGCGTGGGACCAGGCGTACGCCAACGGGGCCTTCGCCACCGTCTCCTGCCCGCCGTGGATGCTCGGTTACATCAAGGAGAAGGCGGGCAAGGCGGGCGAGGACAAGTGGGACGTCGCGGCGGCCCCGAAGCCCGCCAACTGGGGCGGCTCGTTCATCGGCGTACCGAAGGCGGCCAAGAACAAGGCGGAGGCGATCAAACTCGCAGCCTGGCTGACCGCACCCGAACAGCAGGCGAAGCTCTTCGACAAGCAGGCGAGCTTCCCGTCCACCCCGCCGGCGTACGACCTGGACGTGGTCTCCGGCGCCAAGAACCCGTACTTCGGCGACGCGCCGACCGGGCAGCTCTTCGCTGAGGCGGCCAAGGGCATCCCGACGCTGGTGCTCGGCCCGAAGGACCAGCAGATCGGTACCGCTTTCGGTGATGTCGGCATCCTCCAGGTGGAGCAGCAGGGCAAGAGCCCGGAGGAGGGCTGGAAGGCGGCCCTGAAGGAGATCGACAACGCGGTGGACGGCTGATGCGTCCGTACACCGACCAGTCAGACCTGTCCGACCGGTCCGAACAGGCTGCGTCCCCCTCGGCGGGGGACGCGGTCCCGGCCGCGAACCGCCGGGGGACGGTGGCGGTCGAGCGGCCGGGGGGCACGGACCGCCGCCGGGTGTGGCGGAGCAGGCGCTACCGCTGGGACACGAAGTACAGCCCGTACGCCTTCGTCGCGCCCTTCTTCGTCTTCTTCGCGGCCTTCGGGGTCTTCCCACTCCTCTATACGGGCTGGTCGTCGCTGCACCGCGTATCGCTGTCGGCGCCGAACGACATGCAGTGGGTGGGGCTGCACAACTACACGCGGCTGCTGGAGGACGAGTTCTTCTGGAACGCACTGCGCAACACCTTCACCATCGGGATCATCTCGACGGTGCCGCAGCTGCTGATGGCGCTCGGCATCGCGCATCTGCTCAATTACCGGCTGCGTGCCTCGGGTTTCTTCCGGGTCGCGATCCTGACTCCGTACGCCACTTCGGTGGCGGCGGCGACGCTCGTCTTCGTGCTCCTCTTCGGGCGCGACTACGGAATGATCAACTGGGCGCTGGACGCCGTGGGGCTCGGGAAGGTCGACTGGCAGAGCGGGACCCTGTCGTCGCAGGTCGCGGTCTCGACGATCGTGATCTGGCGGTGGACGGGCTACAACGCGCTGATCTATCTGGCCGCGATGCAGGCTGTACCGAACGACCTGTACGAGTCGGCGGCGCTGGACGGGGCGACCAGGTGGCAGCAGTTCATCCACGTCACCATCCCCTCGCTGCGGCCGACGATCCTCTTCACCGTCGTCGTCTCGACGATCGGCGCGACGCAACTGTTCGGTGAGCCCCTGCTGTTCGGCGGGGCGGGCGGGCAGAAGGGCGGGGCGTCGCACCAGTTCCAGACGCTGGGCCTGTACCTCTACGAGCAGGGCTGGTTCAACTTCCACCTCGGGCGCGCTTCCGCGATCGCCTGGGCGATGTTCCTGATTCTGCTGATCGTCGCGGGCGTGTACCTGCTGATCGCCCGCCGCCTGAGGAAGAGCGAATGACGACGATGACGAAGATGACGAAATTGCCGGGCGTTCGCGCCGGTCGCCATCTGCACGGCGGCCCCCTCACGTACGCCGTGTTGATCATCTTCACGGTCGGGTCGCTGTTCCCCCTCGTATGGACGGCGATCGCCGCCTCCCGCAACAGCACCCGGCTGTCGCAGACGCCGCCGCCGTTCTGGTTCGGCGGCAACCTCTTCAAAAATCTCCAGACGGCGTGGACCGACGCCAACATGGGCCTGGCGCTGCTCAATACGGCGGTGGTGGCCGGGACGATCGCGCTGGGTACGGTGCTCTTCTCGACCCTCGCGGGCTTCGCGTTCGCCAAGCTGCGCTTCCGCTTCAAGAACCTGCTGATGCTGCTGGTCGTGGCCACGATGATGGTGCCGCCGCAGCTCAGCGTCGTACCCCTGTTCATGACGGTCGCGGAGCTGGAGTGGACCGACCAGCTCCAGGCCGTCATCCTGCCGACTCTCGTCAGCGCCTTCGGGGTCTTCTTCATGCGCCAGTACCTGGTGCAGGCGCTGCCCAGCGAACTGGTCGAGGCGGCGCGGGTGGACGGCGCGAGCAGTCTTCGCATCATCTGGCACATCGTCTTCCCGGCGGCGCGTCCGGCGATGGCGGTGCTGGGCATGCTCACGTTCGTGGCCGCCTGGAACGACTTCTTCTGGCCGATCATCGCCCTCACCCAGGACAACCCGACCGTGCAGGTGGCGCTCGCCAACCTCGGCCAGGGATTCGTCCCGGACCAGTCGGTCATCATGGCCGGCGCGCTGCTCGGCACGCTGCCGCTGCTGCTGGCCTTCGTGCTGTTCGGGAGGCAGATCGTGGGCGGGATCATGCAGGGCGCGGTCAAGGGCTGACTTTCCCTCTCCCCTATTCCCTCTCCTATCTCCTACCAGGAGGACTTCCATGACTGAGAGCGCTGAGAGCACGGAGAGTTTTCCGCCCGGATTCCTGTGGGGCTCCGCCACCGCCGCGTACCAGATCGAGGGCGCGGTGGAGGAGGACGGCCGCACACCGTCCATCTGGGACACCTTCAGCCGTACGCCGGGGAAGGTGCTGGGCGGTGACACGGGCGACGTGGCCGTCGACCACTACCACCGGATGCGCGACGACGTACGGATGATGGCCGACCTGGGGCTGAGCGCGTACCGCTTCTCGGTCTCCTGGCCGCGCGTGCAGCCGACCGGCCGGGGTCCGGCCGCCGAACGCGGCCTGGACTTCTACCGCGCGCTGACGGATGAGCTGCTGACGGCCGGAATCACGCCCAGCCTGACCCTGTACCACTGGGATCTGCCGCAGGAGCTGGAAGACGCGGGAGGCTGGCCGGCACGCGACACGGCGTACCACTTTGCCGACTTCGCGGGGCTCGTCGCCGGGGCGCTGGGAGACCGTGTCGAGCTGTGGACGACGCTCAACGAGCCCTGGTGCAGCGCCTTCCTGGGCTACGGGTCCGGTGTGCACGCGCCCGGCCGTACCGACCCGGTGGCCGCCCTGCGCGCCGCCCACCACTTGAACCTGGGCCACGGCCTGGCCGTACAGGCGCTGCGTGCCGCGCTTCCGGCACGGGCGCCGGCGCGGGCGCGGATCGGAGTAAGCCTCAACCCGAGCGCGGTCAGACCGCTGACGCGGTCGGCGGGCGACCTGGACGCGCAGCGCCGCATCGACGCCCTCGCGAACCGCGTCTTCACCGGGCCGATGCTGACGGGTGAGTACCCGTCCGACCTGCTCGCCGACACCGCGCACCTGACGGACTGGTCGTTCGTACGGGACGGGGACGCGGAGACGGCAGGCGCGCCCCTCGACTTCCTGGGCATCAACTACTACTCACCGGCGGTGGTTTCGGCGCCCACTGCCGACAGCGCCGCGGGCACCCGCCGCGACGGCCACGGCCCGAGTGACCACTCCCCCTGGCCCGGCTCGGAGTCCGTCGCCTTCCACCAGCCGCCGGGCGAACTGACCGCGATGGACTGGTCCGTCGACCCGACCGGCCTGCACGACCTGCTGATGCGGTACGCCCGTGAGGCCCCCGGCATCGCGCTGATGGTCACGGAGAACGGCGCGGCGTACGACGACAAGCCCGCCACCGACGGCACGGTCCACGACCCGGACCGCATCCGCTACCTGCACAGCCACCTGGCGGCGGTGCGGCGGGCGATGCGGGACGGGGCGGATGTGCGCGGTTACTTCCTCTGGTCACTGATGGACAACTTCGAGTGGGCGTACGGCTACAGCAAGCGCTTCGGCGCGGTGTACGTCGACTACGAGACGCAGACGCGCACGCCGAAGTCGAGCGCGCAGTGGTACGGGAAGGTGGCGAGGACGGGCGTACTGCCGTACCCCATGCTGGACGACTGACTCCCCCCACGGTGGCTGTCGATGAATCAGTCGAACCAGGTGCCTTGGACGACGACGATGTCCCCGGCCGCCCGGATCGCACGTGACGGCACCGCAACGCAGGCAGCGTCAGATCGAGAGCGCCCGTGGCACTCACAGTGACGACCTGTCGAGCTTGAGCCGCCCGAGTTCGAACCAAGTCGCTTTGCCCCTACCGGGCCCGTGCGTACAGACGCCCCAGGCGTCGGCGCCGTACGAGATCAGCGTCATCCCCCGACCGCTCTCCTCGTCGGCGGCGGGTGCTCGGCACTCCGGGAGCCCCGGCGCGCCGTCATGGACGAGCACTCGGAGGCGGTGAGGGTCGGTCCATCCGGCGGAGAGAGTCACGGGGCTGGTGCACGCGGTGGTGCGGCAGGCGTTGACGGCGTTGGTGACGGCCTCGGAGGTGAGGAGGAGCGCGGCGTCGGTGAGGTCGGCCCGGCCTGCGACGGCGAGGAGTGTACGGACGGTCTCGCGGGCGGTGCGGACCCATACGGGGTCGGGCGGGAAGACGAGGGATACGTCGGTGGCGCGGGGCGGGTCCTCCATGGGGGCCTCCTGTGAGCGCGCAGCGCGTTGTGGTGACCAGGTCCGCCCTCAAATTGCTTGGGGACGGGGGTACTTCCTCTTGCGGCGCGGTTGGCTCGGTCGCTCACGAAGGTAGGGAACGCGTTTGGTTAGGTGCAACCGTTTACCAGATATGTCACCAGAGTGGGTGACAGGCGAACGTTCCAGTGACCACGGGAGTTTGCACCGGCAGACTGCGCTGCAGGAGGTCGAACATGCCACCCAGGAGCAACCCCAGCGAGCGGCAGCGACGGCTCGGGCTCGAACTTCGCAAGCTCAGAAACGGTGCGGGGCTTTCCGGCGACCGGGCCGGCGCCCTGCTCGATGCGGACCGCACGAGGATCAGCAACATCGAGGCGGGCCGGATCGACGTGTCCCGCAACCGGCTCTACAAGCTGCTGCGGGAGTACGGATGCCCACACGGCCCGTACTTCGACGGGCTCATGGAAATGGCACAGGAACTGGGAAAGGGGTGGTGGGACGACTTCAAGGACGCCATCGGACCGAGGGCGCGCGACCTTGCGGAACTGGAGTCTCGCTGCTCCGGCATCCGCATCCACGAGCCCCTTTTCATTCCAGGCATGTTCCAGACCGAGGATTACGCACGCGCGGTGGTCACCACGGCAGAGCAGGATCAGGACCAGGAGCGTGTGGACCGTTACGTGAAGTTTCGCATGGCCAGGCAACGCGTCCTGACCGACCCCGACGCGGTCCCGTACCACGCAATCGTCCACGAGGCCGCTCTACGCCTGCACGTCGGCGGCACTGGAACGCTGCGCAAGCAGTTGCTGCGACTGATCGAGATCGCCCGCCTGCCCAACGTGACGCTCCAGATCTTCCCCTTCGAGCGCGGCGCTTACGCCGCGTTCAGCCGTCCGTTCATTCTCTTCAGCGGTGCGACACGGGAGTTGGACACCGTCTACATCGAACACCCGCTGAAGTCCGTCTTTCTGGGGGATGGAGATGCCAACGACAAGTACGGCAAGATGTTTGAGCGACTCGCCGAACTGGCGCTCGAGCCGGTCGATCCCGAGTCCGCACCCGAGTCTCACGACAGCCGGGACTCGCTCAGTCTGATCCAGCACATCATGTACGAACTGTAGGGAGTCAGATGCCGCAGCTCACCTGGCAGAAGTCCTCATTCAGCACCGGCGGCGAGGGTGAATGCGTCGAGTTGGCAACCAGCGCCGCTGGCCACATCCACCTCCGGGAGAGCGACCGCCCCACGGAGATCACCACCGCGACGCCCACGGCCTTGGCAGCGCTGCTGAACGCGATCAAGGACGAGCGCATCGTGGGGTAGGGGCGGGGGCGTTGGCGGTCCCGGGGCGTTGATCGCTTCTGCGATGGGGGCCGCCTATTCGGAGGGTGGCGCCGGAGGCCCGCCGGTAAAGGGCGCTCCTACGTCGCGTCGCCTACGGCGATTCCGCTCCGCTTAACCCTTGACCGCCGAACCTCCGCCGCAATGCTTAAGGGGGGCGGCCCCCGGGGGGAGCCCACGGGAAAGGCCCGGCAAGTGGCCGATCACCGTTGCCGGTTGGCGGGCTCGGTGAGTGGGGCGCGGCAGGTTGAGGGGGCGGCTCGGCCCCAGGCTCAGCGGCTGCGGCAACGGCCGCTGGTACAACATCCCCATTCCCACGCACACGCTTCACCCACGTAGGCAGGTGGCCGGCCGTCCGGGTCGACCTGCGGACTATCCCGCCTGCGGGTGGGGCGCGACAGTTGAATGGGGTGACTCGGGCCGGTTCGGCGTCCGCCCCGGTCGGCGGCTGGTTGGGCCTCAAGCAGGTTGCTGGTGTGGGTGGGTGGTAGTGCACCGCTGCCGACGGGTCTCGGAGGGCGGGCCTCGGCAACCAGCAGGCGACGCCACGCACCGAGCACAGGGCATGGAGCACCGAGTCCGAAGCTCGGCACGCCGACCACACGCCCAGCCTTCCGGCCACACAAGCCCACCGCCCACACCGCCCACGCCCGCCGATCGTCCACACTGCCAGGTCGAATGCGGACCAGCCGTCTCAGGAAGGACCCCGACATTAGGCATCCGCTGCCAGGCGACAGCGGCGGGACCCGTCGGGACCGTCGGGCCCTCTGCCAGCCTCAACAAATCGCCACGTGCCGGGTGTGGTGAACCCTGAGCCGATGCCGAGCCGATGCCGAGCCGTTGGCAGGCACACGGGTTCACCTTCTGAGGTTCGCCCCGTCCGGCCAGGACGAAATGGAAGACTCGGCCGAATCGTGTGTCGATGGGTCTGAAGTGCCTGGCAGGACATCGCGTGGACCGAATCCATCACATGACGCCCGCCCAAGCCGCCCAAACGCCTCGAAAGAGGTGCGAAATGGGCATACGAGGCCGTCATGTGATGGATTCAGACCACCGAGCCCCCTCGAGCCCCGCCGAGTGCCGCCGAGCCTCGTCGAGAACGTCGGGCCCACACCAGCGGCCGCGCGGCCGCGCTGTCCGTCCGGCCGGACCATCGGCAGGACCCGCACCCCTGGGCGCCCCTCCACCCACCCACACCAACCACGTGCTTGAGGCTCAACCGGCCACCGGACGGGGTGGACGCCATACCCACCCGAGTCACCCCATTCAACTGTCGCGCCCCACCCGCGCAGACATGAATCCGCAGGTCGAACCGCCAGCCCCGGCATCCGCCTACGTGGGTGCGCGTGTGCGTGGGAATGGGGGATGTCGCACCAACGGCCGTCGCCGCAGTCGCTGAGACTGGGGCCGCGCCACCCCATAGACCTCATGCGCCCCACCCACCACGCCGCAAGCCACCAAGCCGACCCGCGCCCATAGTCCAGTCTGCGTGCAGGGCGTTTTTCTTTGGGCCGTCCCCGTATAAGCGTTAGCGGTGGGCCGGGGCGGCGGGTCAAGGGGAGCCCGAAGGGCTCTCGCGCAGCGACGCGACGCAGGAGCGCCCTTGACGCGCCGCCCCGGCCCACCGACCCTCGAGCGCTCGGGACGACCCGAAACCCCCAGAAGCAAGCCTTGGTTACCGGCGAGCCCGGCCGCCCCCAGCAACAAATCACCGCCCCCGGCGTAGCCTGGAATATGGACTCGGGGGATCGCAGTCGCTCGCGGCGCGCTAAGCGCCAGGAGGCGGATGACTATGGCCACGCTCGTGTGCAAGAACTTCGACTCCGCAGATGAGACCCGCCCCTTCGAGGAGGGAAAGGGCAGGCTCGATCTGCTCACCACAGACCGAGGCCCGGTGGGCCGTGCCGTCTTCGAGCCGGGCTGGCAGTGGTCCAAGCACGTCAAGCCCATCGCCGGGACCGACAGCTGCCAGGCTGCCCATGTCGGCTACGTCGTGAGCGGCCGGATGAAGATCGTCATGGACGACGGCGAGAGCGGAGAAGCCGGACCGGGGGACTTCATCTCCATCGCACCCGGCCACGACGCCTGGGTGCTCGGCGACGAACCCTGCGTGACCCTCGACTGGGTCGGCTTCGGGGACTACGCCGTACCCGCCGGCTCCTGAACCTCCAGCCCCCGCCGCCCCAGCACCGGCACCAGCACCGCGCCCCCATAGGTCCCCTGGTCCCAAGGGGCGGCGGTAAGCCATCCGTGTTGTCATCGATGGAGGAGAAAACAACGTCCCGAATGCGGGAGGATCCAGAAATCATGGCTACGAACAAGCAGCTCAAGGCCCGCGACATCATGACCAGCGGAGTTCAGTGTGTCGGTGCGCACCAGTCGCTGTACGACGCGGCGCAGATGATGCGCGACCTGAACGTCGGCTGTCTGCCCATCTGCGGCGACGACAACAGGCTCACCGGCCTGATCACCGACCGCGACATCGTCGTCCAGTGCTGCGCCGAAGGCATCGACCCGGCAACGGTGCAGGCCGGCACCCTGGGCGGGCCCGTGCACTGGATCGACGCCGACGCGGACGCCAACGAGGCTCTGCAGACGATGGAGACGCACCAGATCAAGCGCGTCCCCGTCATCGACGTCGCAGGCGGCCACCAGCTGGTCGGAATGATCACGGAAGCCAACCTCGCCAAGAACCTCAGCGACGAACAGATCGCGGAGTTCGCGACGCGCGTCTACGCGAACGTCGCAGGATAGCTGCGCTCGCCGCCCCGTGGCGGCGAGCCTTCCGCCGGCCGTCGCCGGGGCCGGGGCCGTCGCCGGGGCCGGGGCCGTCGCCGGGGCGTCATCACCTTTACCTCTGGGACTGCAAGGCTTGCAGGCCCTTCTTGAGGTCGTCGTGGTTCATCACCGGTACGACCTCGACATCCGCACCGAGTTCCATGAAGAACGTCTCCGCAGCCTTGGGCAACTGGGAACTGTCCTGCATGTCGAAGACGAGCATGCAGGACCGCCTGCCCATGCTGGGGAAGAAGTAGGCCGCCTCTGGCTTGAGCTCCTGGATCACCGAGTCCAGCATCTGCGGCATCGTGCCCTTTCGGATCGCCTCGTTTCCGGCCTCCGTGTCGACATGGGCGTGCAGCATGACCCTCATGGAATTCGCTCCTTCGGCACACCACGGCCGGCACGGTCTCATCCGCGCCCACTGAAGCCCGGTGGCGTCGTCCCGCTCAGCCTCGATGCGGGTGATGGGAGCGGCAACATCTCTTCCACCGTCCGAGCACACGCGTACCCCGACCGGGTGTGGGGAACTCCGGCCGGGGCGCGCGCCTGCGGGGGGTCTCAGAGGCTCAGGGGTTACTGATCACTTGTACGTCGCGAACGCCCTCGTGAACGCCAGCGGCTCCTGCACGATCGAACTGCACGTGGCGTCGGCCGAGCCCTGCGCCCCGCCCGGGCACTCCTTGTCGCGCGTCGACGACCACATCGACAGCCAGCCGAGCCCCTTCTCCCGGGCGAACTTCACCAGCTGTGTCGCGTCGTCCACCTTGAAGATCTCCGTGGTCACATCATTGACGCCGATCATCGGGGTGACGGCGACCGTCTTCCACGCCGCCGCGTCCGACAGCCCGAGTACGCCCTTGAGCTGGGCCTGCGTCGCCGTCGCCGCCTGGACGGCGTACGTACCCATGTCGCCGCTGTACGACGGTCCGTAGTCCATCGCCATGATGTTGACCGCGTTGATCTTCACGCCGTTCTTCCTGGCGTCGGCGATCAGGTCGACGCCCGGCTGCGTCAGCCCCTCGGGCATCACCGGCAGCGTGAAGGACACATCCAGCCCCGGGTGCTTCTTCTGAAGCTGGGCTATCGCCTGCGCGCGACGCGTGTTCGCGGCGGTGTCCGGGAGCGCCGCCCCCTCGACGTCGAAGTCCACCTTCGTGAGCTTGTACGCGTCCACGACCTTGCCGTACGCCGCCGCCAGCTCGTCGGCCGAGGAGCAGTTCAGCGCGAGCTCCCTGCCGGCCGCGCCGCCGAAGGAAACCCGTACATCCCCGCCCTTCGCGCGCAGCGCGCCGATCTGGCCGGCCACCTTGTCGCTCGCCAGGCCGGTCACGCCGCCCCACAGCGGCGCGCAGCTGCCTCCCGAGGTGATGAAGGCCAGGTTGAACTCCTTCACGCCGGTCTTGGTGGCGGTGTCCACCAGGTCGTACGCCGGGTAGAGGGACGTATCGACGTACGGAGCGAACTTCGCGCCCGCGGCCGCCGGCGGTGCGGTCGTGGGAGGCGCACTCGCTGTGGGCTCACTCGTCGCAGGAGCGCTCGTAGGACGGGCAGTCGTCGGAGTCGAGGCCGTCGGAGTCGGCTTCCCAGAAGGAGTCGCCGAGCCGGTCGGCTTCGGGGCCTGCGTCGGGCGCCCGCTCGGCTGCGGCGTGGCGCCCGCGTCGACCGAGCACTTCACCTCGTTGATCAGGCAGCCGGTCGGGTCGCCGGCTGTGCCCCGCCCCTCGGCCGAGGTGACGAAGCCGACCGTCACGGACGCGCCCGGCGCCAGCTCACTCGCCCAGCTCGCGGGCTTGACCGTCACGTGCCGGCCGTCGACCTTGTGCTCGGCGTTCCACAGGGAGCCGATCTTCGTACCCTTCGGCAGGTCGAATTCGAGCGTCCAGTCCGACTGGGCCTTGCCGGTGTCGTTCGTGACGACGTACTGGCCGGCGTAACCACCGCCCCAGCCACTGGTCTTGGTGTACGCCGCGCCGACCGCGGCGGCCTGCGCCGTTCCGGTGAACGCGAACGCCGCGCCACCGATCACCGCCGCGGCGACAACCGCGCCGAGCGCCTTGGTCCTGCCGCTCGTTGTGCGCCGGTGCGTCGTACTGCTCATCGCGTGCCTGCCTCTGCGTTACGGGAAACCCCGGGGGGACGGCCCCGGGGGTACGGCGCGGGGGATACGCCGTAGGGGTGCGGCAGCACGCTAGCGAGCCAGAAACGGACAAAAGCCAGGTTAGGTACGGGGCTTGAGGATCTTAGGGCGCAGTTAAGGAAGCCATGGGAGCCCGTTAAAGCTTCCCGTCCGTCACGCCGTCCGCGCTCTTCCCGCCCCTCACGCCCGCAGGCCGCTCCCCCGCCGCGCCCCCGCAGGCCGCTTGCGCCGCCCCAGCCGGTGGCCGTTCTGGCCGCCCGCCGTACGCCGCCCGTCGAGCCCCAGCCCGATCCAGATACGGACCTCCGTACCGCCGAGCACCGAGTGCCCGATGCGTACGTCGCCGCCCGTCGACTCCGCGACCCGCCGCACGATGTCCAGTCCGAGGCCCGTGGACCCGTCCCGGTCACCGCTGTTGCCGCGCACCAGCGCCGCCTTCGGATCCGAGATGCCGGGGCCGGCATCCGACACCAGGACGATCACGGCGTCGTCGCCGTTGTGCACGTCCACGGAGAAGGCCGTTCCCACGGGCGTGTGCCGGAAGACGTTCCCCAGCAGCGCGTCCAGTGCCGCCGCCAGCTCCGGCCGGGCGACCGGGATACGTACCGGACGCTCGACGCCCGCCAGCCGCACCTTCCTGCCCTCGTCCTCCGCGAGCGCCGACCAGAAGTCCATCCGCTCGCGCACGACGTCGGACACGTCACACCCCGCACCAGGACCGGCGCCGCCGACTCCCTGCGCCTGCGCCTGCGACCGCTGTTCGCGGGCCGTACGGATGATCGTGTCGACCTCGCGCTCCAGCTGCTCGACGGCCGACCTGGTCTGCTCGGCGGCCGGGCCCTCCCCCAGCGAGGCGGCGTTCAGGCGCAGCACGGTCAACGGGGTCCGCAGCCGGTGCGACAGATCAGCGGCCAGCTCACGCTCGTTCGCCAGAAGCTGGACCACCTGGTCCGCCATGGAGTTGAACGCGACGGCGGCCGACCGCAGTTCGGTCGGCCCCTCCTCGGGCACGCGTACGCCGAGCCTGCCCTCCCCCAGGTCGTGCGCGGCGCCCGCGAGCCGCTGGGCGGGCTGGACCATGCGTACGCCCAGCCGGTCCGCGACCGCCACCGAGCCCACGATCAGGGCGATCCCGACGCCCGCCAGCACGAGCCAGGCCGTCGCCACGCCATTGCTGACGTCGTCCTCCGGCACGAAGACCTCCACCACGGCGATCTGCCCGCTCGCGATCGCGGTCGGCTGGAGCAGCGCGAAGCCGCCCGTCACCTCCGAGATCGAAGCCCGCCCGATCCGTCGCGTCGTCTCCAGGTCCTGCTGAGCCGCCCGTCGCCGCCCGATCTCCAGCGGCAGACTGCCCGGCTCGTCGGCGACCGGGGGGATGTGGACCGCCATGCGTCCCTCGATACCGACCTCCGTCGTCTGGACGGCGCGGTTGAGCGAGTCGCGGTCGGTGGTGATGGAGAGGGTGGGGCCGATGGTGGCGGCCCAGCGTTCGGCGTTGGAGAAGGCCCGGTCCCTGGCCATCTCCTTGATGACGAGCCCAAGCGGTATGGCGAAAGCGACCACCACCATCACCGTCACCGCCAGGCTCACCTTGACCAGTGCCCACCTCATCGCGGCGGCTCCAGCTTCACGCCGACGCCGCGCAGGGTGTGCAGATAGCGCGGGCTGGCCGCCGTCTCGCCGAGCTTGCGCCGCAGCCAGGACAGGTGGACGTCGATGGTCTGGTCGTCGCCGTAACTCTGCTGCCAGACCTCGGCGAGCAGCTCCTTGCGCGGTACGACGACTCCCGGCCGCCCCGCGAGGAAGGCCAGCAGGTCGAACTCACGGCGGGTCAGGTCGAGCCGCGCGCCGTCCAGCTCGGCCTGCCTCCTCAGCGGATCGATCGACAGCCCTCCCACCTGGATCACCCGGGACGGCGGCTCGGCGCCCGCGACGGCGCGGGAGCGGCGCAGTACGGCGGCCATGCGGGCGGACAGGTGTTCGACCGAGAAAGGCTTGACGAGGTAGTCGTCGGCGCCGTCGTTGAGCAGCCGTACGATCTCCGCCTCGTCGTCGCGCGCAGTGGCGATAATCACGGGTACGTCGGTGATCCCGCGCAGCATCTTCAGCGCCTCCGACCCGTCCAGATCGGGCAGACCGAGGTCCAGAATGACCACGTCGAAGCTGAAATGGGCGACCTCGCGCAACGCCTCAAGTGCCGTACCGACGCTGCGCACCGTGTGGGTGGCTTCGGTCAGGTGCCGGATGAGGGCGGAACGTACGAACTGGTCGTCCTCGACCACGAGCACACTTGCCATGGGCGGCACCGTACGCCATTCCGGGGATGCGGGTCCCCCCTGGGACGGGGTGGTGCGGGTGGTGCAGTATGGCCCCGATGCAACGAGGATTCGTACACGCCATCGCGTGGTCGCTCGCCACGGGCGCGGCGGTCACGCTGTCGTGGTGGGGCGTGCACACGGTCATGGCGGGTACGGCGTACGACCCTCCGCAGGCACTCCCGATCCCCGCCGACCTGCCCGCGCAACGCGGCACCGCGCAGGATGCGAAGCCGCAGTCGAAGGCGTCGTCGACGCGCCGGCCGGAGTCAAAAAGCCCGTCCAGGACGCCGGAGAGCCCCAAGTCGCCCTCGCGTACCCCGGCCGACCGGAACACCTCGCGGCCGAGCCGTACGCCGAGCAGTCCCGCCGGCCCGTCGGACCCGGGCTCCCGGGCGCCGTCGAGTCCGCCGGCGACCGCGAACGGCCAGGTGAAGAGCTACAGCACCGATGGCGGCCGGGTCACCTTCGACATCGGGAAGACCTCCGCCAAGCTGGTGTCGGCCACTCCGGCGACGGGCTGGTCGATGCAGGTGTGGAAGCAGCCGACGTGGATCCGGGTGGAGTTCACGGCCGGCTCGGCGAGCGTGTCGGTCTTCTGCACCTGGCACGACCACGAGCCGACGGTCGAGATCGTGGAGTCCTGAGGTCCTGACGTCCTGACGTCTTGAGGTCCTGAGCGCGCGCCCGCGGCCTACTTGAAAGCGGACGCCGGCGGTTCCGGTGACGGCCGCGCGCTCGTGTCCGTGACCACGGCCGCGCCGCCCGTGAAGTCGGCCAGCTCCCGGCCGTGTTCCACCCGCCCGGGATGCGGGTCGGTCGCGATGCGGCGGGTCCATTCGGCGATGGGCAGCGTGCGGTCCGACGCGAGCAGCACCGCGTTGCCAAAGCGGCGGCCGCGCAGCACGGCCGGGTCGGCGGCCAGGGCGAGGTCGGGCCAGACGGTGGCCGCGGTGACGATCTGGCCGCGCAGGTACGCGAGCGGCGGGCCGTCGGCGAGATTGGCGGCGTAGAAGCCCCCGGGCTTCAGCACCCTGCGTACGTCGGCGAGGAATTCGGTGCTCGTGAGGTGTCCGGGTGTACGGGCGCCGCTGAACACGTCCGCGATCACCAGGTCCGCCCAGCCGTCCGCGACCTTGCCGAGCCCGGCGCGGGCGTCGACGGAGCGGACGCGGATACGGGCCTGGGCGTCCAGCGGGAGTTCCTTGCGCACCAGTTGCACGAGCGCCGCGTCCACCTCCACGATCTGCTGCGTGGAGCGGGGCCGCGTGGCGGCGACGTAACGGGCGAGGGAGAAGGCGCCGCCGCCCAGATGCAGGACGTGTACGGGCTGTCCCTGCGGGGCGGTGAGATCGGCGATGTGGCCGAGCCTGCGCTGGTACGCGAAGTCGAGGTAGGACGGTTCGTCGAGGTCCACGTGGGACTGCGGGGCGCCGTCGATGAGCAGGGTCCAGCCGCGCGGGCGGTCCCGGTCGGGTATCAGCTCGGCGAGTCCGCCGTCGACGTGCTCGACGACCGGCTCGGGGGCGGCGCGCTCGCGCCGCTTGTTCTTTGCGTTCTTTGCCACGCAGCCAGTATCGGCTCCGGCAGCGTGATCGGTCCGATCGGCCGGATCGGCCGGATCGGTTCAGCGGACGCGGTCGGCCGCTTCGATCAGCCGGGCCGCCTCGCCGAGCGCGGCCCTGAGCACGGCCGGGTCGGTGACCGGGCCCGTGTCGGTGGGCGGCAGCAGCCAGCCACTCCCGGTGACGGGGGGCTCGGGGACCAGGGGCGGGGCGTCCGCCCCGATGTCGCCGGCCAGGACGGCCGGGATACGCAGGCCGCGTCCGGAGGTCTGCGTACAGGCGCTGCCCGGCATGTCCCAGCCGTCGGCGGTGCCGGGGGGCACGAGAAAGCCGAGGGTCGCGCAGGAGCCGTCGTGCAGGACGGGACCGACGGCGGGCGCGGAGGCACGGCGGATAATGTCCACCGCTTCGAGACCCTGGCGCACCGGGACCGTCACCAGGTCGCACGGCTCGGCGCCAGGGATCCCCGCCACCGACGGAACGGCGCTGGATTCCTGGCTGGGCCTGTGCTTGGCCGTCGACCGTGAGCCTGACAGTGGACCTGACAGTGAGCCTGATCGTGAGCCGCTGATCTCCATGCCGGCCTCCAACAAGGGAACCCCTCCTCGCTCGAGTGGGAGCCGCGCTCCCTCTCCTCATGGTTCAACGCGCGACGCTGTCAACAGCTACGGCGCCGCGCCGCCGCAAAGGATGGCAGTTCATGGCAAATCGTGGGTGAGATATCCCGTTTGTAGCGAAACCCCGCGTGTTCGACTCGTCACAGCCGGTACGTTTTTGCTCCGCCGGAGCACGCGAACCTTGCGGGAGGGCTTGGCCATGCCGAACAACGACTTCCGCCGACTGCGAGGGTCTCGTTCGCCGGCCGAGTTCGCCGCAGCCGTGCGCCGGGCGGCGCGTGAGATCGGTGAACAGGTCGCATGCGACGCCCGCTACATCGGGCGCGTCGAGGCCGGCGAAATCCGCTGTCCCAACTACGCGTACGAGCGGGTCTTCCTGCACATGTTCCCCGGCCTGACGCTGTCGGACCTGGGCTTCTCGGCCCGCGAAACGGTACGTGGCAGGGGGGCACGCGCCACCACGACCCGCGCCACCACCACCCATGTCACCACGACCCAGAGCAACATCGACGAGGAGAGCGACGTGCTGCGTCGCGCGTTCATGACGAGCGGCACCGCCACCATGGCGGCCGCATCCCTGGGGCTCGGCACCGCGCCGAGTGCCTCAGCATCCAGTACGTACGTCGCCTTCGACACGCCCGCGCCGACCGCGCACCGCCGGGTCGGCGAGGCCGAGGTCAGCGCCGTGGAGGACGCGGTGCGCCAGATCCGGCTGCTCGACGACCGGCACGGCGCCGACGGCCTCTACAAGCGCGCCGCACAGCCCCTGCGTACCGCCTACGCCCTGCTCGACGCGAGTACGACGTCCCGCAGATCCATGGCCGACCGGCTGCACACCGGCGCGGGCGAACTCGCCCTCTCGGTGGGCTGGCTCGCGCACGACTCCGGCCGCTTCGACGACGCCCGTTCGCACTACGCGGAGGCGCTGGCGACGGCCCGGGTGGCCGGCGACCCGGCGCTGGAGGCCCACGCGTTCAGCAACTCGGCGTTTCTCGCGCGGGACACGGGGCGGCCGCGCGAGGCGGTACGGGCGGCCCAGGCGGGGCAGCGCGCGGCCCGGCAGGTGGCTTCGCCGCGGCTGCTGTCGCTGCTCACCCTGCGCGAGGCCGGCGGCTGGGCGGGGCTCGGCGACCGTGCGGGCTGCGAACAGTCGCTCGCCCGCGCCAAGACTCTCTTCGAGCGCGGTACGGCGCAGGCCGACCCGGAGTGGATGAGCTTCTTCGGGGAGGCGGAGCTGGAAGGGCTGGAGGCGCAGTGCTGGTCGGCGCTGGGCGACTGGTCGCGCGCGGCCCGGCACGCCCGGCGTGCGGCGGCTCTCCAGGACACCCACTTCACCCGGAACCTGGCCCTCTACCGCGCGGAGCTCGCTGACGACCTGGCCCGTGCCGGGGCGCCGGACGAGGCGGCGGCGGTAGGACAGGGCGTACTGGATCTCCTGGAGGAGGTGCAGTCGTCCCGGGTGCAGACGATGCTCTCGGAGACGACCCGCGTCCTGCTGCCGCACCGCCGCTCGCCGTCGGTGGCCCCTTTCCTGGCCCGCCACGCGGCGGTCGAGCCCCGGGTCCGCGGCTGAACGCCGGCCGTACGGACCGGGGCCGGAAGCAGGGCGAAAGGCAGGGCCGTAAGCACCGGGGCCGGGCCCGACGGCCGCGCTCGCTCTATCGCAGCGGGCTCTGGCGGGCGAGCGGGGACTCCGGGAAGGGCGTCGGAGGGCCCCCGGCCGCCCCGCTGTCCTGCCTCAGCGTGGACAGCACCATCAACTGCGGGTCCTGGAGCAGCAGTCGCCCCTGGAGCGCCCGCAGGGCCTGGCCCGGTTCGGCGCCCAGTTCGCGCACGACGCGGCTTCGGTGGTCGGCGTACACCGTCAGTGCCTCGTTACCGCGGTCCGACCGGTAGAGCGCGAGCATCAGCAGCCATACGAACCGTTCCCGCAGCGGATATTTGTGCACCGCGTAGTACAGGTACGGCACTGCGTTGCGGTGCCCGCCCAGCTCCAGTTCCAGCTCGGCACGTACCTCCATGTCCGCCAGGAAGCGCTCCTGGCGATACAGCCGTTCACGCTCCAGCATGGGCCCCTCCAGCCCTTCGGCGAGCGGTCCGACGGACATCTCGTGCGCGCCCTCTCCAGCAGCCGTACGCCTTTCAGGATCTCGCCCTCGCGGGCCGCCAGGATGCCGGCCGAGGCAAGCCGTTCGTACACGTACAGGTCCACTTCGGCATTGCCGACATCCAGCCGGTAGCCGCTGCCGGACCACTCCAGCGAGACACCCCGGCCGTCCGGCTCGCCGTCCGCCAGCAGGCCGCGCAGGCCGGAGATGGACTTCTGGATCAGGTTTTTCGCGTACGCCGGGTAGTCCTCGCCCCACAGTGACTCGATCAGCTGATCCACGCCGGTCTCGATGCCCGGCTTGAGGAGCAGTACCGCCAACAGGGCCCGCTGCTTGGGCGGGCCGAGCTCGATCATCGTGGGGCCGTAGGTGACTTGGAGCGGACCGAGAAGACGGAATCGCAGCTGCGACGGACCTTCCTGGTCCTTGAAACCACGGTCGCGCAATAACACACCAGACATGAATTCCCCCCGGAAACGTTGTTCGCAAGACTAAGTATTACCGGCCAGTTTCAGCCGACCGAAGATCAAGTGAGACCGAGATCACGCTGCGCGACATCTTGACTCCGCCCTGCGCGTGTGGGGACTCCTGGGCTTCCGTGAAAGGGCAGCCGAAGGCGGCCAAGGGGCAGTCAGCGGATCTTCCAACGACTTGACCAGCGTTTGGTCAAACCCCTTCCTCCAAGGTGGTGCGGTCCCCGCCCTCTTGCTTGGAGAAACGATGACCGGCCCAGCGCAGCAGGACCAGATCCGTTCCGCACTGAGATACGACAGCACCGTTCCGCGTGCCATGGTGCACCGCGCCGCGATCGCCGAGGTGTTCCTCACCGACTCGCGGCGTACGACGGACCAGCCCGACACGTACGAGGTGGCGGCCCAGCTGCCGCGCGCGCACATCATGGGCGAGAACTCCGGCACGCACGACTTCCTCCTGCTGGTGGAAGTGCTGCGGCAGGGCGGGGTGTTCCTCGCCCACGCCTACGAGAATGTGGGCCTGGACGAGTCCTTCATCTTCCGCAGTCTGCGGATGCAGATGCTGGATCTGTCCGCCGTACGCACCGACGACCGGCCGTCCCGCGCGGTCGTGACGTTCACCGTCGATCCGCAGCGCAAGCGGAACGGCAGGGTGCAGGCCCTGGACTTCACCGGATCGTTCAGCATCGAGGGCAAAACCGCTCTGCGCTTCAGCGGCGGGCTGGCCTTCTTCACGCGCAGCGTCTACCGCGCGCTGCGCGCCCGCCGCCGCGACGCCCTGGTCGGCTCCATCGGCGTGCTGCCCACCCATGTGGCGGCCGACCCGGCCTCCGTGGGCCGGCGCGATCCGTACAACGTGGTGATCACGCAGGCGATTGGGGCCGGCGACAGCACCCTGTCCGCCACCGTGCTGTCCGACACGACGCACCCTCACCTCTTCGACCACCGCCTCGACCACATTCCCGGCAACCTCCTGCTGGAGGCGGCCCGGCAGCTGGCCGCGGCCTCCGTTTCGTCGCTCCACTCCATATCGGCCACCGGTCTTCAGGTGACCTCGCTGGACGCGACCTTCCAGGAGTTCGCCGAACTGGACCTGCACGCCCGGGCGGTGGCGCGGGTCGAGCAGTTCCGGCTGGACGAGTCGCTGGGCACCCTGGTCGTGCCCGTCGTGGTCGACATCGTGCAGCAGGAACGCGTCGTCGCCTCGTTCCGCCTGGAGGTGGCGCAGTGACCTCCCCGCAGATCACCACTGTCGTGGTCGACTACGGGGGTGTACTGACCAATCCGCTGCACGAGACCTTCGCGGCCTTCGCCGCGACGGTGGGCGTACCGGTCGACGAGCTGCGGGACGCGTTCGCAGCGGCCACCGCGCGATACGGCCGCAGCCCGATGGCCGACCTGGAGACCGCCCGGTGCACCGAGGCCGAGATGGTCGAGAGGGTCCTCGCCGAGCTGCCGGACGGCAAGGGCCAGGGTCTGCTCGGCGGACAGGAGTTCGGCGAACTGTGGTTCCGCGCCAGGACCGTCAATGAGGACCTGGTGTCGTTCCTGCGCGGGCTGCGCCGGCTGGGCTACACCACCGCCCTGCTCACGAACAACGTCGTGGAGTGGGGTCCTCGCTGGCGGGCCCAGCTCCCCGTGGACGAGCTCTTCGACGCCGTCGTCGATTCGTCGGCCGAGGGGGTGCGCAAGCCCGACCCGTTGATCTACCGGCGGCTGCTGGAGCGGCTGCCCGCGGCGCCGCACGAGTGCCTCTTCCTCGACGACTTGGAGGAGAACTGCGCCGCCGCCTCGGACGTCGGCATGCTCGCCGTCAATTTCACCACCACCGACGAGGCGATCGACCAGGTTGTCGCCCTGCTCCGCTCCCGCGGTGCCTTCCACGTCAGGAGCCAGGTATGACGAAGGAAGACACCGTACTGATCGTGGGGGCCGGCCCCACCGGACTCACGACCGCCTGCACACTGCTCCAGCACGGCGTGAAGTGCCGGATCATCGACCGGCGCAAGGGCCCGGCAGGCAACCCCAAGGCGCTGATCCTGTGGAGCGGCGCCCTTGAAGTGCTGCAACGCGTCGATGTCGCGGACTGCCTCGTGAAGCGCTCGCTGCCGCTCTCCGGAGCGTCGTACTGGTCGAACGGCAAGCGCGCCGGGCGGGTGCGCTTCGGTTCGCTGGCCGACACCGCGTTTCCGCACCCGCTGTGCGTACCGCAATCGGTCACCGAGAGCGTGCTGTACGAGCGGCTGCTGCGGCTCGGGGGCGATGTCGAGTGGAACACCGAGCTCGTCGACGCCAGGCTCATCTCCGGCCCCGCCGGACCGGTCTGCGCCACGATCGCGGTCCCCGGCCCCAATTCGCCTTCCGTGGTGTCACCGCGCTGGCTGGTGGGCGCGGACGGTACGCAGAGCAAGGTCCGCAAGGCCGCCGGGATCGCCTTCGAAGGCAGCACCTACGCACGCGACTTCCTGCTGGGGTGACGGTGAGTTCAGCGGGGATCTGCCGGAGGACGAGGCCCAGTACCACCTGACGCCCGAGGGCGTGCTGGTTGTCGTGCCGCTGCCCGGGGGCGGACACCGGGTCTTCTTCGACCGCGATGTCACCGGCGACGTACAGCCGCTGTCCGACGAGGATCTCCAAGAGCTGCTGACCGCCCGCGGCCCGCAGGGCTGGAAGGTCGGCTCCACCTGGTGGCGCAGCATCTTCCGCGTCCACACGAAGGTCGCCGACGCGTTCCGGGCGGGCCCGCTCTTCCTGGCCGGGGACGCCGCCCACTGCCACAGCCCGGCCGGCGGTCAGGGCCTCAACACCGGTGTGCAGGACGGCTTCAACCTGGGCTGGAAGCTGGCCGCTGTGAGCCACGGCGCGGACCCGGCACTGCTCGACAGCTACGAGGCGGAGCGGCGGCCCGCGGCCCTGCGGGCGCTGCGCAACTCCGACCGTCAGACCCAGCTGTGGATGCTGCGCGCAGGCCCCAAGCGGGTGCTGCGCGACACCCTGCTGAGGGTGGCGTCCGCCACCGGAGCGCTCGACCGCAAGCTGGTTCCCGAACTCGCCCAGCTCGACCCGGGTCTGGAGTCGAGCCCGGCAGTGCCGGGCCGGCTCCCGGTGTCCCGCGCCAAGAACGCGAAGAGCACCAGGAGTGCCAGGAGCGGGAAGGCCGCCCTTCGGCCCGGGGTGCGGCTGCCCGACACCTCGTGGCGGCCGCTGTCCAAAACAGTGGCGGCGTCCCTGCACGCGCACCTCGCCGCCGGCCGGCACACCCTGCTGGTCCTCCAGGACGGCGCGCAGACAGCGGACGGCGAGCACGCGGCGCAGGCGGCGGCCGGGATCGTGGCCCGCTCCACTGTGAGCGGTCAGACGGATGTCGTGCTGGTGACCAGCGCGGAGTCCCGGGGCGGCGGGGCGAGCGACCTGTCGTACCTGCGGGCCGTGGACGCCTCCAGGAAGCTGACAGGCCTGGCCGAGGAAGGCCCGCTGGTGATCTATGTACGGCCGGACGGCGCGGTCGGCGCCTGGTCCTCGCACCGCGAGCTGGCGCGACTGGCGGCGGGGGTGTCGGTGCTCGGCGCCGCCATGGGACGTGCGGCGTGATACTGAAGTCCCTCGGTTCACACGTCGTCCGCAGACCGTGGCTGTTCCTGGTAGCGGCCGTCGTGCTGATCCTGGACGCCGTACTCCTCGGCGCGGACCTGCCCGAACGGCTGAGCAACGGCGGTACGACGGACCCCTCTTCGGAGTCGGCGCGCGTACAGCGCGTGCTGGAGGAGCACTACCCGGAGCAACAGCCCAATCTGGTTCTGCTGGTGTCGGTCCCCGAAGCCGCCCAGGTCGACGACCGGCAGCTCGCCCAGCAGGGTGCGCGGCTGGCCGAGCGGCTTGCGTTCGAGCAGTCGGTCGTCGGTGTCGTGTCGTACTGGCAGACCGGCCTCGAAGAGCTGCGCTCCCGCGACGGCAGGCAGGCCGTGATCGCCGCACGGATCGAGGGCGGCGACGACCTGGCCCGGGACCAACTGGAGCGGCTGGCACCGCGTTACCGTGGCGACCAGGGTGAGCTGAACGTACGGATCTCCGGCGCACTCGCCGTGCAGAACGAGATCGAGAGCACCGTCGCCGAGGACCTGACCCGCTCCGAACTGATCGCTCTGCCGCTCACCCTGGCCGTCCTGGTGTGGGTTTTCGGCGGTGTGGTCGCCGCGGCCCTCCCCGTGCTGGTGGGCCTGACCACCGTCCTCGGTACGGGCGCTGCGCTGCGCCTGGTCACCGGGTTCACCGAGGTGTCCGTATTCGCCCAGAACCTCACCACCGCGCTCGGCCTCGGGCTCGCGATCGACTACGCGCTGCTGATCGTGCGCAGATTCCGCGAGGAGATCGACGCCAGGGCGGTCCCCTCGGACGCCGTGCTGCGCACAGTTCGTACCGCGGGCCGTACCGTCCTGTTCTCCGCACTGACCGTCGCGGTCTCCCTCGCGGCGATGCTCGTCTTCCCGCTGTATTTCCTGCGCTCCCTCGCCTATGCGGGCATCAGCGTGGTGCTGATCGCCGCGCTCACCGCGCTGACGGTGCTGCCCGCCGTGCTGGTGCTGCTCGGACACCGGGTGGACGCGCTGCAGGTACGCCGCCGACGCACCGGCCGGGCGCAGGACCCCTCGGACCGCTCGGCCCGCTCCAGGGGGCGGCTGACCGACGAGGTGATGCGCCGCGCTCCGCTGGTGACCGTGGTGGTGACCGGGCTCCTGCTGATGCTGGGACTGCCGTTCCTGGGCGCCCGTTTCGGGACCGCCGACCACCGGCAGCTGCCCGCCGCGAGCGAGCCCCGGGCCGTCCAGGAGAGCCTGCGCGACGACTTCGACAGCTCACCCGAGGGCTCGGTTCCCGTTCTTCTGCGGGCCGCCGGAGCCTCCGCCGAGGAGGCACGGTCCACCGCCGGGCGGCTCGCCGGCAAGCTGTCCCGGCTCGACGGGGTCACCCGGGTCGAGTCCTCGGCGGGCACCTACCGTGACGGTCGCCGCTCGGACCTCCCGACGCCCGCCGACTCCTCCCGCCGCACCGGCGGCCACAACCTGGTGACGGTGGTCGCAGAAGACGACACGGCCGCGACGTCGGCCTCCCGCCAGGCGCTGGTGGAAGCCGCGCGAAAGGCGTCCGCGCCCGAAGGGGCGTGGGTGGGCGGCCCTGCGGCGGCCTTGGTGGACAGCAAGGCGGCGATCGGCCGTGGCCTGGCCCCGGCGCTCGCCTTCGTGCTCGGTGCGACGCTGCTGCTGGTCTTCCTGCTCACCGGAAGCGTGGTGATGCCCCTGCTGACAGTCGGGCTCAACGCGCTGAGCCTGACCGCCATGTTCGGTGCGGTGGTGTGGGTGTTCCAGGACGGTCATATGTCCGGGCTGCTGGGCTTCACCGCGACCGCAGACGTGGAGACGACCCTGCCCGTCCTGATGTTCTGCGTCGCCTTCGGCCTGTCCATGGACTACGGCGTCTTCCTGGTCGCCCGTATCAAGGAGGACTTCGACCGTACGGGCGACCACCGGGCGGCGGTGGTACGCGGCATGCGGACCACCGGCGGGCTGATCACCGCGGCCGCCGTGGTCCTCAGCGTGGTGTTCGTCTCCATCGGACTGTCGCGGATCACCAACACCAAGATGCTCGGCTTCGGCGTCGCGCTGGCCGTGCTGGTGGACGCCCTTGTCGTACGGACCTTGCTGGTGCCGGCCGCGCTCAGGCTGCTGGGCCACCGGGCCTGGTGGGCGCCCGGCCCGCTGCGCCGCGTACACCGCCGTCTCGGGCTGCGCGAAGAGCCGGGCCCGGCACCCGGCGACACCCCTGACATTCCGCAGGACTCCCAAACCGCCGAACCCGCCGAACCCGCCGAAAGGAAGTCGCATGAGCGACACTCCGCCACCCGCTGACCACACCGGCGCGGGGAAGCCCTCCCGTCCCGGGCCGGGTGCCGTGCTGGTCACCGGGGCCACCGGTCTGCTCGGCCACGCCGTCGTCACCAGGCTGCTCGCCGCCGGTACGCAGGTCACGGCAGTCGTACGCAACGCCGAGCGCGCCCGCACCCAGCTGCCGCACCATCCCGCCCTGCGGCTCGTCACCGGGGACGTCACCGACATCGGAAGTTACAAGGGCGCACTGCCCGGGATGGACGCGGTGATCCACACGGCCGCGTACTTCCGCGAGTACTACCAGCCGGGTCACGACCTGAAGCTGCTGTACCGCACCAACGTGGACGCGGTGGAGGATCTGCTGAAGGCGGCGGTGGACGCCCAGGTGCCCTCCGTCGTACAGACCAGCTCCATCGCCGTACTGGGCGGCGGCGACGCCCAGTCGCCCGGCGACGAGGACACCCCCAACGGCCGCCCGGACCGGGGCAACCACTACCGGTCCAGCAAGATCCGGGCCGAGCGGATGATCGCCGGGTTCGACGAGAAGTTCGGCAGGACGTACGGACTGCGCGTGCCGCTTGTCCTGCCGGGCTGGATGTGGGGTCCCGGCGATGCGGGTCCCACTTCGGCCGGACGGCTCTTCCTGGCGGTGGCGCGAGGCGAGTTGAAGGCGCTGCCCACGGCGGGCAACCACGTCGTGGACGCCCGCGACGTGGCCGCCGCCTGTGTCGCCGCCGCGGAGCGCGGCGGCGCCGGCCGCCGCTACATCGCGGCGGGCGGCTGGTATCCGCTGCACGAGATCTGCGCGGCCGTGGTCCGGGCGGCCGGCACCGGGGAGGTGCCGCGCAAGCTGCCCCCGCAGGCCGCCATGGCGCTCGCCTCGGCCCTGGAGTGGCAGGCGAAGGTACGCGGCAGGACGCCCGTTGCCACCCGTACCGGCATGCGCGCGCTGCTCGAAGGACACCACCGCAGGGTCTCCTCGGCACGGGCCGCCCATGAACTCGACGTCACCTTCCGTCCGCTGGAACAGACCCTCGCCGACCAGGCCGCATGGCACCGCGCACACCAACAGCTGCCTGCCCTTCGGGCGGCAGGACGAGAGGCGAGGACCGCATGAGCGTCATCAAGCGGATCGCCGTACTGAGCGCGGCCCTCGCGCTGCTGGCGAGCCCTGTCGCGGCGGCCATGACGGCGGCGGCCGACTCCCCGGCGGCGTCGGAGAAGACAACCGGAACGTCCGTCTCGTCTGTCACGTCCGTGCCCACCCCGGCCGAAGCGGCAGCCGCCGCCAGGGCGACCGCCGCGCGTATGGCCGCGCAGGACATCGTGGATGTCCCGGTTTCCTTCACCGTACGCAATGACAACCGCAGCAAGACCGGTTGCCGCGCGGACGGCGGGAAGTACCGCGTTCGCGGACACCTGACCGCGCCCGCGAGCGTGCTGTCCGGCAAGAAGCGGGCGGTCACGCTCTACCAGCACGGGATCGCGGCCGGCGAGTGGTACTGGCGTCTCGACGTACCCGGCTATCACTACGCCGAGGAGCTCGCCAAGCGCGGGCACGCCTCCGTCACCATCGACCGGCTCGGCTACGGCGACAGCGACCGCCCCAACGGCTTCGACACCTGCATCGGCGCCGAGGCGGACATCGCCCACCAGATCGTCCGCCAGCTGCGCGACGGCGGTTACACCGTCGACGGCAAGCCCGCCGAGGGCCCGGCCGCCACCGTGACGAGTTTCGACAAGGTGACCCTGGCCGGGCAGTCCAACGGCGGGCAGGTCGTCCAGATCGCGGCGTACTCCTTCGGCGGGATCGACGGGCTGATGATCATGGACTGGACCGACCGAGGGCTGACCCCGGAGGCCAACACCCGTTTCTTCAGCGCACTGCAGAGCTGCATGGCCGGCGGGCAGCCGAGCCGCAAGCCCTCGGACCCGAGCGGCTATGTGTACTACGACCTGGGCCCCGACCAGTTCCGGCGCGGCAACTTCCACGACACCGAGCAGCGCGTCATGGCCGCCGCCACCCCGCACCAGAACCGGCACCCCTGCGGTGACATGACCTCACAGCTCGACTCCGTCTTCACAGATCTGGAACACGTGGGATCGATCAAGGTCCCGGTGCTGCTGGTGTACGGCGACGACGACGCCCGGGTCACCGGCGGCGCCGCCCACCGGCGGCTGTTCACCGGGGCCGACACCGCGCTCATTGACATTCCGGGGGCCGGGCACTACGCCACGATGGCCCGCTCGGCGCCCCGCACCTTCGACCGGATCGACGCGTGGCTCGACGCCCGCGGTCTGTGATTCATCACCCCGGCCCACGCCCCCAAAGCCCCCCGAAATTCCCCTGAAATCCCCCCCGAAATCCCCCATCCCGGAGAGTGGAAAGTGCCGACTACACGTCAATTCGCCGCCAACAGCCCCGAAGAGAGTCCGCCGGCCCTGCGACGGTGGGGGCGGGTGGCCGCAGGCCGGTCCCGGCTCGTGATCTGGGTCAGTGTCCTGCTGACCGTGATCGGCCTGGCGCTCGCCGCCGGCGCCATGGACCGCCTGGTGCTCAGCCGCTTCGAGAGTCCCGGATCCGAGTCGCTGGGCACCCGGGCCGTCCTGGAGAGGGAGTTCGAAGCGGGCACGCCCAGCGTGCTGCTGATGGTCACGGCCAAGCAGGGCACTGTGGACGACGCCGCGATCGCCGCCGAGGGCCGCAAGCTGGAGAAGGAGCTGGCCGGGCAGAAGGGCGTGGCCGAGGCCTCGTCGTACTGGTCCCGGGGCAACTCGCCGGCCATGCGCGGCACCGATGGCAAGCAGGCCCTGATCATCGCCCGGATGGCGGGCACGGTGACCGAGGCCCGTACCGCACTCGGCGAGTTCTCCCCGGGCTTCACCCGGGAAAGCGAGCTGGTGAACGTCCGGGTCGGCGGCGGTGACGAGGTGTTCCGGCAGGCCGCCGAGCAGTCCCGGCAGGACTTCCTGCGCGCCGAGATGATCGTGTTCCCGCTGGTGCTGCTGCTGCTGTTCGCCATCTACCGCCGGTTCTCGGCCGCCGTCCTCACCCTCGGCATGGGCCTCTTCTCCGTCATCACCACGCTGGCGCTGATGCACATCGTCACGTACTTCACCGATGTCTCGACGTTCGCCGCCAACCTCGCCCTGGTGATGGGCATCGGACTGGGCGTCGACTACAGCCTCTTCGTCATCAACCGGTTCCGCGAGGAACTGCGGGCCGGGCGGGCCGTCCCCGACGCCGTCGAGCACGCGGTCGCCAGCGCCGGCCGCACCGTCGCCTTCAGCGGTCTCACCGTCATGGTGTCGCTGGCCTGCCTGCTGCTGTTCCCGTTCCCCTTCCTGCGTTCGTTCGCGTACGCCGGCATCGGCACCGTCCTCACCTCGGTCTTCGCCGCGCTGGTGATCCTGCCGGCCTCGCTGGCCCGCCTCGGACACCGCGTCGTCCGCAAGAACGCGAACGACGCCCGGTCCGACGAGGGCTGGTGGCACACCACGGCGCTGCGCATGATGCGCAGGCCGCTGCTGTGGGGCATCCCGGCGCTGGTGGTCCTGCTGGGCCTCGCCTCGCCGGCGCTGGGTCTCACCTTCGGCGTACCGGACGAGCGGGTACTGCCCAAGGACGTGTCCAGCCGGGTGGTGCAGCAGCAGATCCGTGACAACTTCGCCGCGGAGGAGATGGACGCCATTCAGGTCCTGCACCGGGGCCAAGCGGGCGAGGAAGCGAATCGTGCCGCCATCGAGGCGACGGCCGTCTCGCTGTCCCGCATCTCCGACATTCACCAGGTCGACGCGCTCACCGGTTCGTACGCCGAGGGCCGGAAGATCGCCGAGCCCAACGACTCCTCCGGCAGGTTCGCGCACGAGCAGGACACCTGGTACTCGGTCGTCGCGACCCACCACGGCCTCGACCAGGACATCGACCGGGTCCTCTCCGACATCCGCACCACCGTGGCGGCCGATGTGAGGATCGGCGGCTATCCGGCCGAACTGAGCGACTTCCGTGGCGAGTTGGTCGACCGGCTGCCGCTGGTGTTCGGACTGATCCTGGTGGTCACCTTTGTGATCCTGTTCCTGATGACCGGCAGTGTGCTGCTTGCGGCGAAGGCGATGGTGCTCAACACCCTCAGCATGGCGGTGATGTTCGGCGCCCTCGTGTGGATCTTCCAGGACGGAAATCTGTCCGGGCTGCTGGGCTTCACACCGAGCGGCTCGATCGAGCCCAGCATTCCCATCCTGATGTTCTGCACCGCGTTCGGCCTCTCGATGGACTACGAGGTCTTCATGCTGTCGCGGATCAAGGAGGAGTACGACCGCACCGGCGACAACGTCAGCGCGGTGGCCGTCGGCCTGGAGCGCAGTGGCCCGCTGATCACCTCGGCGGCAGTAATTCTCGCGGCCTCGTTCGCCACGTACGCCTCTTCCGGGATCGTCTTCCTCAAGATGCTGGGCATCGGCATGGTGGTGGTGATCCTGGTCGACGCCACACTGATCAGGGCGGTGCTCGTGCCGGTCTTCATGCGGCTGGCCGGAAAGGCCAACTGGTGGGCCCCGGCTCCGCTGCGTGCGCTGCACGACCGGTTCGGCATCTCGGAGTCGGACCCGTCGGAGCCTGTCACCGCCCGGACTGCCCGGAGTGACGCCACGTCCGCCGTCGGCGCGTCAACCGGCGCGTCCGGCCCCCGCTCCTGATTCCGCTTCCGCCAAGATCCCCGAGGAGAGACGATGCTGGGAATCGGAGTATGGGCGCTCATGCTGGTGGGCTCCGGCGCCATCCACTATTACCTGTGGATACGCCTGGTCCGTGACACCACCAGCCGCGCGACCCGCGCACGACGGCTGGCGACGGGGGCCGTGGTGGCCTCGGCGCTGGCCGCCCCCGGGGCCCGGATCGCCACCCCGCTGTTCGATCCGTCGGACGGTGGCGGCGGACGGTGGGTGGCGTGGCCCGGCTACACCTTGATCGGGGTACTGCTCTACCTGCTGCTGGCGCTCGTCGTACTTGAAGTGCCCCGGGCGCTGCTGGTGCGCGGATGGCGGCGTACCGAGCGGGAATCCGCGCCGGTTCGGGCTGCCGAACCGGAGCCGGCGGTGCTGGTGACGTCCGGCCCCGCACCGACTCCTGAGACTCCGGAGCCTCGCTCCACTCCTGCGGCCACTCCTGCGGCGAGCGACCTCCTGGTCGGCCGCCGGCTGTTCCTCGGCCGGGCCGTGGGCACCCTCGCCGGTGCCGCCGCCCTGGGCACCGTCGGCTACGGCATGTCCGTGGCCCTGGGCGACCCGCTGATCAAACGCGTACCGGTGGCCCTCTCCAAGGTCAACACCCGCCTGGCCGGACTCCGTATCGCCGTGGTCAGTGACATCCACCTGGGGCCCATGCTCGGGCGTTCCCACACCGAGCGGATCGTCCGGATGATCAATGGGCTCCAGGCGGACCTGGTGACGATCGTCGGCGACCTGGCCGACGGAACCGCCTCCCAGCTGGGACCCGCCGCTCGCCCCCTGAAAGGGCTGGAATCGCGGTACGGCAGCTACTTCGTCACCGGAAACCATGAGTACCTCTACGACGGCGTGGAGGACTGGCTGGACGAGATGCGCGACGTCGGCGTCCGGCCGCTGGTCAACGAGCGCGTGGAGATCGAGCACAACGGCGCCTTCCTCGACCTGGCCGGGGTCGAAGATCTCGCCGGTGAGGAGACCGGCCGTGGCCCGGACCTCGGGCGAGCACTGGCCGGGCGGGACACGTCACGTCCCGTCGTACTGCTGGCCCATCAGCCGGTGTTCGCCGAGGAGGCCGCCCGCCACGGGGTCGACCTCCAGGTTTCCGGACACACGCACGGCGGGCAGATGTTCCCGCTGACCGCGGTGACGGCGCTGTCCAATCCGGTCAGCGCCGGGCTCGGCAGGGTCGACGACACGGCGCTGTATGTGACGAGCGGGGCGGGCTTCTTCGGTCCGCCGGTCCGGGTCGGCGCCCCGGCGGACATCACCCTGCTCGAACTCCGCGCCCCCCGGACGTTGTCCGGCCGCTGAAGCAGTACGCAGCCGGCTCGACGAAGCGATGCTTCGTCGAGCCGGCTGCGTCGTACGGCGTCAGGCCATGAGCGACGTCGGGTCAGCCGCCCAGATGCCCGACGTCGTTCCAGCGCTCGATCGCCGGGTCGCCGTACGCCCAGCCGAGGACCGACAGGGACGTCGGGTCCAGTCGGATGCGGGCGGCGAACGATACGTCCAGGCCCAGCCAGCGGGCGCCGATGGCGCGCAGGATGTGGCCGTGCGCGAAGACGAGCGCGTCGCGGTCGGCCGAGTGGGCCCAGGCGATGACCTCGTCCGCGCGGTCGGAGAGCTGCGCGAGCGTCTCGCCGCCCGGCACCCCGTCGCGCCAGATGAACCAGTCGGGCCGCTCCGCCTTGATCTGGGTGGGCGTCATGCCTTCGTACGCCCCGTAGTCCCACTCCATCAGCGCGTCCCACTCCTGCGCGCGTTCGCCGAACCCGGCGATCGCGCAGGTCTCGCTCGCCCGCCGGAGCGGGCTCGTGCGCACCTCGGCGTCCGGGAGGCCGTCGAGCGGCGCGCGGTTCAGGCGCTCGCCGAGCAGCTTCGCGCCGCGGCGGCCCTCGTCGAGCAGGGGGATGTCCGTCCTGCCGGTGTGCTTCCCCAGCAGGGACCATTCCGTCTGTCCGTGCCGGGCCAGCAGGATGCGCGGTGCCATGACGATGTCTCCCTGGACGGTGCGAAGGGCGGCCCACCATCATCGCGCACCGGGCGGAGGGGCAACCTCCGGGGGGATTTCCACGTCCACCTACTCGCGTACCGCTCGCGTACCCGGTGCGTGTACGCGTTCCCATACACCGTACGGTTGAAAGGGTGGCCAGTCAGCCCGTAGGCCGCACATGCAGACAAATGGAGATTGCCCGGATGCAGGACACCGCGCCCCGCCCAAGGCCCCGCTGGTGGACCGAGCTGCTGCTCATCGTGGTCGTCTACGCCGCGTACACCGGCGGCCGGCTGCTCGTACGCGGCGGCGAGGCGACTGCCGTGGAGCACGGTCTGGCGATACTGCGCGTCGAAAAGCTCCTGTATCTCAACGCCGAGCATCCCCTCAACCGGCTGTTCACCGCACACTCCTGGCTCGGGATACCCGCCGACTTCGCGTACGCGTCGCTGCACTACGTCGTCACCCCCGCGATCCTCGTCTGGCTCTTCCGGCGGCGCACGGTCCGCTACCGGGCCGCGCGGACCTGGCTGATGCTGTCGACCCTCCTCGGCCTGATCGGCTTCACGCTCATGCCGACCTGCCCGCCCCGCCTCCTCGAAGCGGGGCACGGTTTCGTCGACACGATGGCGCAGTACAGCGCGTACGGCTGGTGGGGCGCCGAGGCGAGCGCGCCGCGCGGGCTGGGCGGGTTCACCAACCAGTACGCGGCGATGCCGAGCCTGCATGTGGGCTGGGCGCTGTGGTGCGGGGTGATGCTGTGGCGGCACGGGCGTACGCCGCTGATGAAGTCGCTCGGTGTCGCGTACCCGCTGCTGACCACTTTCGTGGTCATGGGGACGGCCAACCACTACTTCCTCGACGCGGTGGCGGGCGCCGCCGTGATGGGCGTCGGACTGGGACTGACCAGGCCTTTCATGCGTTTGGCCAATCAGGTGCGGGACCGTTTCTTCCCGCAGTCGGGCGGGGTGAAATCCCTCGTTGCGGGCGGCGTTGTCAGTGCCGGATGCGAGACTTCCGAGGGTGAGCGAATCCCTGGGCAGCGGACCCGAACCAGCACCTCCGCGGGTGCCTCCGCAGGCGACGGCGGCAGCGGCAGCGAAAGCGCCGACGCGGGCGCCGGCGACGGCACTCCGGCAGCGGCTCGCTGAGCTGCGCGGCCCGTCCGTCGCACCGCTGCCCCTGGACGCGCGTGCGCTGGCGGCGCTCGCCGCCAACCCCGGCTGCAAGCGCCGCGCGCTGCTCGACGGCGCGGGGGTGAACAAGGCCGCGCTCGCCGCGGCGCTCGGATCCCCTTCCGCCTTCGGCCAGTCACAGTTCGCGTTCATGCGGGGCAATGCCTTCGAGGCCCGGGTCAAGGCCGACGGCGGCACGGAACTGATGCGGCTGCTGTACGAACGGATGGGCGCCACCACCGGCTGCGAGGCTCCCGTGCCCGGCGAGACGCACGTACCCGACCTGGCGGCGGCGGGCCCCGAGGGCCGGGCGGCGCGTACGGCGCTGGCGCTGCGCGCGGCCACGGCCGCCGGGGCCTGGGCGTTGCTCGACCACCCGATGCTGGCCCTGGAGGTGGCGGGTTCCCCCGCGTACCTGGAGCCCGACGCGGTGGTGGTGCACCCCGACGGCCACTGGACGGTCGTCGAGATCAAGTCCTTCCCCATGCTCGACGGCTCGGCGGACGCGGCGAAGGTGGGCGCGGCGGCGCGCCAGGCCGCCGTGTACGTCCTGGCGCTGGAGCGGGTCGCGGCAAAGGTGACGGGGGCCGAGGTGCGGCACTCGGTGCTGCTGGTCTGCCCCAAGGACTTCTCGAACCTGCCTGCGGCGTCGGTCGTCGACGTACGCAAGCAGCGATCGGTGACCCGGCGCCAGCTGGACCGCCTGACGCGCATCGAGGACTTGACCGCCGCGCTCCCTCCTGGCACGACGTTCGACGTCGACAGCCCGGCGGAGGACCTGGCAGCGGCGGTGGAGTCGGTCGACGCGGCGTACGCCCCGGAGTGCCTGGCCGCGTGCGAACTGGCCTTCCACTGCCGGGCGAAGGCGCGGGCGGCCGGCGCTGTGGAGGCGCTGGGCCGCAGTGTGCGCGGTGAGCTCGGCGGCCTGACGACGATCGGCGAGGTCCTGGCAGCGGCGGAGGGCGAGTCCGGCGACCCGGCCGACCCGACGGTGGCGGCGCTGCGCCGGGCGGCGACGCTGCGGTCGGAGGCGCTGGCGGTGTCGGAGGTCCGGTGCTGACGCCGGCCCAGGTCCCCCTGCTTCCATTTTCAGCCCCTCCGGCGTTTGAGGAGCGGGGTCTGGGGCGGAGCCCCAGCTTCGGGAAGGGGCGGGTGGGGGAACTTGCCCGCCGCCCACAGAAAGGCGCCACATGTCGCTGATCAGTACCCTCGCCCGGCTCGACGCCGTACGCAGCGGCCGCGCACAGACCCTGGCCACCGTCCGCCACCGGCACCTGTCCGAGCGCCCGATGGTCTTCGTGCCGCTGACCACCGCGGGCGAGGCCGGCGCGCCGCTCGGCGCGCTCGTCGGCACCGACCGGGAGGCCCCGCGGCTGCTCGCCGTGACGCAGCCCCGCGACCGCGACCTGCGGTTCGCGTTTCTCGCGGAGCTGGCCGAGACAGTCCTGCCGTACATCGACGGGTACGCCGACGACGTCGAGGCGGCGGAGCGCAACGAGACCGATCCCGAGACCGGGAAGCGGGTCAAGGTCGAGGTCGAACTGTGCGCGGACGCACCGCAATTGATCGTGCCGAGCCGGGCGGGCATCGAGTACGTACGGCTCCTCGGGCGTTCGATGCGATTCCGGCGTACGGTCGAGCAAGATCCGGACACCCCCTACCCCGCGCCGCCGCACATCCCGCTGCTCGGCCGCTGGCTGACGCACTACGGCGAGCGCGCCCGGGTGCCCGGGTCCTCTCTCCTCCTCGCGGCGACCGATCTGCTGGGCCGCCACTGGGCGACCGGGCAGTCCAACTTGGAGGACCAGCATCTGGGTGCGCTGCTGGCCTGGATCGACCCGGAGAATTCGGAGTGCGAGTCCGGCGCCGACGCGGCGCTGCGCGCGGAGCTGGAGCGCGACGCGGAAGGGCAGTTGGTGTGCCCGCCGGCCGGCCCCGCGACCGACCCGGCGTTCGACAACAAGCTGCTGGCCCCCGCGATCGACCGCTACGACCGGGCCCGCAAGGCGCTCGCCGCCGCCGAGGACGGCCTCGCGGCGGACGCGCACCTGGGTGAACTCGCCGCCGCCGAACGGCACATCCGTGAGCTGCTCCGGGCTCAGATGCTGCCCACCTGGAACGCCGTGTGGCGCGGGCTCGACCTGCTGCGGGAGCTGCCGGAGGGGACGCGGGCCGCGGACCGCTGGACGCGCGACCGCTGGTCGTACACCGGCCACCGCGACCGCGTACGGGCCGGGGAGCCGCCGCAGCCCCGGCGCGACGACGCGGTGACCGCCGCGCAGAAGCTCGCCTCCCGCGAGACCGCGCAGGCGCAGCTGGAGGCACAGGAGGCGCTCGACGATCCGCTGGTGATGGCCGGGCGGCGGCTCGCCGGCGAGGCGTTCACCAGCGAGGTCCTGGACGTGGTGATGACCATGAGCGAGGGCAAGCGGCCGAGCCCCCGCCCCCTGGTCACCGTCCGCACGGACGACGCCCCGCACCTGGGCGAGCGTACGAAGGTCTACCGCTCGCTGGACGGCAGGCCGCAGACCGCGGAGTTCGTACGGTACGAGGACGAGACCGGCGTCCTGGTGCTGCGGGTGACCGACAAGATGGGCCGCGGCAAGGAGCCGGCGCCGGGGTCCGTGCCGGAGAAGGGCGAGCGGATCTGCTGGACGCTCTTCGAGCACGACCAGCGCGGCGGCCCCCAGCTGCCCGATCCGGAAGCGACCCCCTGGACGCACGGCGGCCCGCCCGGCGCGGCTGCTGAGCACCCCGACCCCGTGACCCCGGAGGACCAGCTGTGAACCATCCCCTCTCCACCGGGGCCGGGGCTTCGCGCTTCGACCCCGGCGCCGAGGCCGGCCGCGCGACCGCGGCGATCCTCCACGACACGCTGCACGGCGCGCACCGCGGCGTTGTCGTGGACTCGCCGCCCGGTGCGGGCAAGTCGACGCTGGTGGTGCGGGCCGCGCTCGAACTGGCCGCCGCGGGACGCCCCTTGATGGTGATCGCGCAGACGAACGCCCAGGTCGACGACCTGGTGCTGCGACTGGCGGAGAAGGAACCGGGCCTCCCGGTCGGCCGCCTCCACAGCAATGACACCGACCCGTACGACAAGGCCCTGGACGACCTGGCGAACGTACGGAAGTCCGCGAAGGCGGGCGATCTGGCGGGCCTGGGCATCGTCATCTCGACGGCCGCGAAGTGGGCGCACGTGAAGACCACGGACCCGTGGACGCACGCGATCGTCGACGAGGCGTACCAGATGCGTTCGGACGCGCTGCTCGCCGTGGCCGGGCTCTTCGAGCGGGCGCTGTTCGTCGGCGATCCCGGTCAGCTGGACCCGTTCTCCATCGTTGGCGCCGAGCAGTGGGCGGGGCTGTCGTACGACCCGTCGGCCAGCGCGGTCTCGACCCTGCTGGCCCACAATCCCGAGCTGCCGCAGCACCGGCTGCCCGTGTCCTGGCGGCTTCCGGCGTCGGCCGCGCCGCTGGTTTCGGACGCGTTCTATCCGTACACCCCCTTCCGCAGCGGTACGGGCCACGGCGACCGGCGGCTCAGTTTCGGGGTTGCCTCCGACGGCTCCGGGCCCGACCGGGTGCTGGACGAAGCGGCCGCTTCGGGCTGGGGCCTGCTGGAACTTCCCGCCCGGCACACCCCGCGTACGGACCCGGAGGCGGTGCGGGCGGTGGCTCAGGTCGTACGCCGCCTCCTGGACCGCGGCGGCGCGGCGGTCAGCGAGCGTTCCCCCGACCCGGTCCCGGTGACGGCGGACCGCGTCGCGGTCGGGACGGCCCACCGCGACCAGGCGGCGGCGGTCCGGGCGGCGCTGGCCGACCTCGGCGTGGTGGGCGTCGCGGTCGATACGGCGAACCGGCTCCAGGGGCGAGAGTTCGACGTAACGGTGGTGCTGCACCCGCTGTCGGGGCGGCCGGACGCGACGGCGTTCCATCTGGAGACGGGGCGGCTGTGCGTGCTGGCTTCACGGCATCGGCACGCGTGCGTGGTGGTGTGCCGGGAGGGGGTGGCGGATCTGCTCGACGAGCATCCGTCGACGGAGCCGGTGCAGCTTGGCGTCACGGCCAAGTTCCCGGACGGGTGGGAGGCGAATCACGCGGTGCTGGCGCACTTGGCGGAACACCGGGTGCGGTACCGGGGGTGAGGAACTGGGGCTCTGCCCCGGACCCCGCTCCTCAAGCGCGGAGGGGCTGGGGGGAAAGCCCGCCGCAGGCGACGCCGTCGAGCCGAGGCGTACTTGCACGGTCCGGGACAATGGACGGTGGCCATCGAGCACGCATGGCCACGAGAGGGAAGGAAAACCCATGGCGGAACCCGAGCGCACCGAGCGGCGACTGCGCCCCGCGCCGCTGCTCTTCGAGCCTTCGGAGGCAGCCGCCGATCCCGAGCACTTCTTCGACCTGGAGTCGATGGAGGACCCCGGTGAGCTGCTGGAACGTGCCACGGAGCTGACGCTCGCGTTCCGGACCGCGGCCGACCGGGCCACCGAGTACCAGGCCATCGCGGCCGCCCAGCTGGCCGATCCCAAGCGCTTCGACCGGCTGTCCGCGGCGGACATCGCACAACGCGCCGACTGGACCGAGGACTACGCCAAGAAGATGGTCGAGTTCGGCCGCGACCTGCTGCGCGGCCCGAAGCATCCGTAACGGCAAGCATCCAATAACCGCGCCGCCAAAGGCTTGTGGCATATGCCGGGCCGCAAGATACCCCCTACCGCCCCGCCCTGTCCCGATTTCCAGCAACTCGCCGAAACGGAACGGCTACTCCCGGTAGATCTAGGCGCCATGACCGCCTGCAAGCAAAACGACGTCGCCCCGCACGCCTCGTACGCGCACTCCAACACCCCCGCCCACGTCACCGCCGCCGGAGCGGCCTGGCTCGCCTCCGCCGCCGCGTATCCGCGCAGCACGCTCTCGCTCTGGGAGACCCACCCCACCGACCCGTGCGTCCTGCCCTGCGGTTCCACGTTCGACGTCGTGAGCGTTCCCTCGGTCTTCGGCCGGCGCATGCTGGACCGGTTATGGGCGGACGGGCCCGGCTCCGGCCCGGTCGCCACCCACCGCGGCCGGATGCTGCTCTTCACCTGCCCCGGTACCGCCCACCGGCTCCCGTCGCTGCTCACCTGGGAGGAGTGGGGACGTACGGGGAACACCGCGGACGGCGGCGCGAAAGGCGCCGTGCCGCCTCCGGTCCTGTGTCACGGCTCGGGCGACGCCGTGACCGTCCCCCCGCTCAGCGAACCGGCCGCCTCCGCCGGCGCGGGACCGCGCTGGCTGGTCGCTCCCGACGTGCGCCATCCGTGGCTGCCGGGCCCCGAGGCGATGCTCTGGGCGTGCGTACGGGCGGCCCGCCCCGGCCCCGCCACCGAGGCCCGGATATCGATTTTTCCTCCCGCCGAACAGGGTGCTAATGTCTACGACGTCAGCAGGCGCCGCTAGCTCAGTTGGTTAGAGCAGCTGACTCTTAATCAGCGGGTCCGGGGTTCGAGTCCCTGGCGGCGCACAGACGGGAAAAGCCCCTCGCGAGAGTGAGGGGCTTTTTCGTTTCCCCGGGTCAGACGCCAGGTGTGATCCGTACCGTCCACCCGCCCGACCGCGTACGGTCCGCCACCTCCACCCGGGTCCCCTCCCCCGGCACCGTGAACGTCTCGCCCTCCCCCACCGGCGCGTCCGCCAGCGGCGGGTACACCGAGCGGTCCCAGCACGCGTCGGTCTCCGGGTGGG
This sequence comes from Streptomyces sp. ISL-100, assembly GCF_018614615.1. Classification (GTDB taxonomy): domain Bacteria; phylum Actinomycetota; class Actinomycetes; order Streptomycetales; family Streptomycetaceae; genus Streptomyces. Next base: position 85,878 of record NZ_JAGGOK010000010.1, read on the forward strand.
CGTCCACCACCTCGATCGGCCCGCCCCCGGAGGCCGCTCCGTTGCGTACCCGGTAGATCAGCACGCCCTCCGTGCACAGCGACTCATCGTTTCCGGCGCCACTGCGCGCCTCGACGGCCAGGACGCTGCCCTTCCCGGTCCGTACGACCGCGAGCCGCGTACCGCCCGTCGCGCCGCGGGGCAGCTTCGCCGCCAGCGGCTCCAGCGTGAGCCGGGTCGGGCCGGTCCCCTCCACGCAGGCCACCTGCCGCCGGTCCAGCCAGCCGAGCTTCCACTTGTGCCAGCCGAAGAGTTCCGGGGCGAGCCCGAACTGACTTCCCATGACGTCCCAGTCGCCGACGTACGTGTCCCAGTCGCCCTTGCCGTCCACCGGCCGGTGGTAGAGATCGGGGAGGTCGAAGACGTGACCCGTCTCGTGGGCCAGCACATTGCGGTCCGGCGGATGCTGTTCGAAGACGGTGACGATGCGCCTGATGTCCCGGCCGTCCGCGTGCAGCGGCTTGTCGAAGTTGACGACCTTGGTCGCGTCGGAGTCGACGCCGGGCGCGTCCGGGTCGGCGACGAGATAGACGATGTCGTACTGGGTGAAGTCGACCTGGTCTTCCGCCGCCGCCACCGCGTCGCGCAGGTACGCCGAGCGCCGCCCGGCGTCCCAGTCGCGCTCTATCCCGTACGCCGTGGAGTCCTGCGGCATCTCGACCCAATCGCGCTGCGGGTGCGCCCGCAGCGCGAATTTCCCGTACGAGGCGCGCCGGAAGAAGTCGCTGGTGCCCGGGAAGTAGTCGGCCGCGAGCTCGTCCGGGGAGGTCATGGGGGCCGAGTCGGGGAAGGCCAGGAAGATCATGACCGCGTTGAGGGTGCGTATGGGGCGCGGGTAGGCCGGGTTCCAGGTGTCGAGGCCAAGCGAGTGGTGCGCCGCGGTGCGCGTCAGCACGCACGGCCCGTCGCCCCGCGCCGCCACCGCGGGGCGCGCGACGAGCGAGGTGGCGGCGAGCGCCGTGAGGGAGGTGAACACGGCGGCCGTACTGCGCAGGCGCTCCCGCCGGCATCGGCGGGACGGGGCGGCTCGGGGGTCGGCTCCCCCGGGTGTCTGCTGGCGGACCACGTCGACCTCCGGGTACGGAAATACGGGACACGCCACCCACATTGTTGGGTTTTCGTGTGATACGCCCTGTTCCACTGCCCCACACGGGTGACCAGCACCTCCGGCGGCCATCGGGGCGCCGACACCCCGACGGGCTCACGGAAAGTCACAATCGATCACGCAGGAACACTGCAAGGCGCACCTGTGCAGAAACGATCGCCCGCGGCCCTCCCGTGCTCGGGGTCACGGCGGCGTAGCTGGATCGGCCGTCCCGGCAGCCTCTATGATCGGCACACTTTCCTGCGTGGAATCCGCCCCGTGCGGTGGTCCCCCACCCCGCCGACGACTCCGACGACCTCTGTAAGCGACCAAAAAGTGATCGATGCCCTGCGGGAGCGAGCGGTGAGCGGAACCTCCGAAGGACCCGGTTCAGCACCCGATACGATCCGGCCAACCGTCACACAGAGTAACGGCGCCGGTCGCTCGGCGTCCGAGCTGCGCGACTACCGGGCGGCCTGGAACGCGGCACAGCTCGCCATGGCTGTCGTGGACCGCGATGGCCTCGTTGTCACCGCCAATCCCGCCCTCGCGGGGCTCCTCGGCACGGAAACCCTCCAGCTGCGTGAACAGTCCGCCGCGGACCTCCTCGACCTGGCATCCGACGCCCGCAGCTTCCACGCCTACCTCGAAGTCCTCGCCGGCCGACGCGCCCGATTCCGCTGCACGCGCAGGCTCAAACACCCGGACGGCCGCTCGCTGTGGGCCGAGGTCACCATCACGCCCGTACCGGACAACGGCACCGTCCTGCTGTCGGTCGCGGACACCAGCGACCGGCGCGAGCTCCAGGCCAGGCTGCGCCATCTCCAGATGCACGACCCGGTGACCCGGCTCCCGAACCGCACGCTCTTCTTCGAGCGCCTCACCTCCGCGCTGGAGAATTCGGCATACGGCGACGGGGGTGACGGTGGTGACGGGCGCACCGGCCGGATCGGCGTCTGCTATCTCGACCTCGACGGGTTCAAGGCCGTCAACGACACGCTCGGCCACCGCGTCGGCGACCGGCTGCTGACCGCCGTGGCCTCGCGGCTGGCCAGGTGCGCCGACCAGTACGGCTACGCGCGGGCCGGCAGCCATCTGGTCGCGCGGCTCGGCGGCGACGAGTTCGCGCTGCTCGTCGAGGACTCCACCGGTACGGAACAGCTCGCCGACCTCGCGCAGGCCGTACTGACCGCCCTTCAGCAGCCCTTCGACCTCGGAGGGCAGCGGCTGGCGGTGTCCGCCTCCATCGGGGTCGTGGAGCGGCTGGCGGCCGGGACCACCGCGACCTGTCTGATGCAGGCCGCCGACACGACGCTGTACTGGGCGAAGGCGGACGGCAAGGCGCGCTGGACGCTCTTCGACCCCGAGCGCAACGCGCACCGCATGACCCGCCAGGCCCTGTCGAGCACGCTTCGCCCGGCCGTCGAGCGCGGCGAGTTCACGCTGGAGTACCAGCCGCTGGTGGACCTGGAGGGCGGCGGCGTACGCGGGGTGGAGGCGCTGGTCCGCTGGGAACATCCGCAGTTCGGGACGCTGGCGCCGAATCGGTTCATCTCGATTGCCGAGGAGGACGGGTCGATCGTCCAGCTCGGCCGGTGGGTACTGCGGACCGCGTGCCGGCAGGCCCGGCAGTGGCAGATCGCGCACCCCGGCACCCCGCCGATCTTCGTCAGCGTCAATGTCGCCGTACGCCAGGTGTGGGATTCGGATCTGGTGGCCGATGTCGCCGAGATCCTCGCCGAGACGGGGCTCGCGCCGCATCTGCTGCAACTGGAGCTGACCGAGTCCGCGGTCATGGGCTCGGCCGGACGGCCGCTGCAGGCCTTGCAGGCGCTGAGCGACATGGGCGTACACATCGCGATCGACGACTTCGGGACCGGCTACTCGAATCTCGCGTATCTGAGCCGGCTGCCTGTCTCGGTGCTCAAGCTGGACGGGTCTTTCGTGCGCGGCTTCCAGGACGAGGCCCACGCCAACCCGGCTGACGAAACGATTGTCGAGGCGCTGGTGCAGCTCGCGCACCGGCTGGGGCTGACGGTCACGGCGGAGTGCGTGGAGACGTCCGGGCAGGCGGCGCGGCTGCGGCGGATCGGGTGCGACACGGGGCAGGGGTGGCTGTACTCGCGCGCGGTGACGCCGGAGCGTATCGCCGCGATGATCGCCGTCATTCCGCAGCGGGTCTGACGGCGACCGCCGCGAGGTTACGCGTTACGTCCGGGGCAGGCCGTACGCGTCCGCGATGAGCTCGTACGAGCGCAGGCGGGCGTCGCCGCCGTGGGCGTTGGCCGTGATCATCAGCTCGTCCGCGCCGGTGCGCTTGGCCAGGTCGTCGAGGCCGGTGCGGACCTCGTCGGGGGTGCCGTGGATGACGTTGCCCAGCCAGCTGTCGACGAACTCGCGCTCCATGGAGCTGAAGTTGTACGCCGCAGCCTCGTCGGGTGTCGGGATCAGTCCGGGGCGGCCGGTGCGCAGGCGGACCATCGACAAGGCGCCGGTGAGGACCTGGCGGCGGGCCTCCTTCTCGTCGTCCGAGGCGAGCGCCGAAACGCCGATGAGGGCGTACGGGGCGTCGAGGACGGCCGAGGGGCGGAACGACTCGCGGTAGAGGTCGAGCGCCGGGATGGTGTTCTGCGCCGAGAAGTGGTGGGCGAAGGCGAAGGGCAGGCCGAGGGTGGCTGCGAGGCGGGCACTGAAGCCGGAGGATCCGAGCAGCCAGATCGGGGGGCGGGCGGCGGGGCCCTGGACCGGGCCGGGGACCGCGTGGATGCGGGCGTAGGGGTGGCCGTCGGGGAAGTCGTCGTCGAGGAAGCGGGTCAGCTCGGCGAGCTGCTGCGGGAAGTCGTCGGCGCCTTCGCGGAGGCTTTCGGTGCGGCGGAGGGCGGCTGCGGTGGCGCCGTCGGTGCCGGGGGCTCGGCCGAGGCCCAGGTCGACGCGGCCGGGTGCGAATGCTTCGAGCGTGCCGAACTGTTCGGCGATGACCAGCGGTGCGTGGTTGGGCAGCATGACGCCGCCGGAGCCGAGGCGGATGCGGTCGGTGTGGGCGGCGATGTGGGCCAGGATCACTGCCGGGGAGGAGCTGGCGACGCCGGGCATGGAGTGGTGCTCGGCGACCCAGTAGCGGTGGAAGCCGCGGGTCTCGGCCTGGCGGGCGATGGCGACGCTGGTGCGCAGGGCGTCGGTGGCGGTGGTGCCGCGGCCGACTGTGGCCAGGTCGAGTACGGAAAGGGGTACTGGCGCGCTTCCGCTCGCCGTGCCTCGGATCGCGTCCACCGGTGTTTCCTCCTGGGGTGTGGTGTGGTGCGGGTGCGGTGCGGTGCGTGCACCGAGTGCGCCAACAGGAGGGGGGCTCCGGTTATTCCCCCGGGGTGGGGCGCCGGTACGCTTGCGGCGGGCCTTTCCCCACCCCGCCCCTTCCCGAACTGGGGCAAGCCCCAGCCCCCAGACCACACAGACGCCCTGCGGGCGTGTCCTCAAGCGCCGGACGGGCTGGATTTTGCTGAGCTGGAGTCCCAGGGCGCGGCAATTTCACGGAGCACGGCAATTGCGCGGAGCGCGGCGACCTCGAGCTGGGGCGAAGCCCTCAGCTCGGATGAGCCCCTGGGCAACTCCAGCCCCTCCGGCGTTTGAGGAGCAGGGTCTGGGGCGGAGCCCCAGCAACGTACCCCGGCGACACCTCAGCCCCTCCGGCGTTTGAGGACCGGGGCCTGGGGCAGCGCCCCACAGGCCCGCCGCAGGCGGCTACTCGCGGGTTGCGAACAGCGTGCCCAGCCGCTTGGAGCGGACCCGGCGGCCCGCCAGCCGCAAGCCCTCCCACACCGTGACCTGGTTCGCCGTGAGGACCGGCTTGCCCAGCGTCTCCTCCAGCTCCGGGATGTACGCCGCCGTATGCAGCGCCGTATCCGGCAGCAGCACCGCCTCCGCGTCCGGATGGTCACCCGCGCGGGCCAGCTCCAGGACCTCCTCCCGGCCCCAGGTGCCCACCTCCGCGGCCGTGATGATGCCGCTGCCGCGCTCCGCGACCACCTCGATGTCCGCCGCCTTGAGAAAGTCGGTGAAGTACGCCGCCACGTCGTCGGGGTACGTCGCCGCGACCGCGACCCGGGCCGCGCCCACCTCCCGTACCGCGTGGGCGAACGCGAACGACGTACTGGACGCGGGCAGGCCGGCCGCGCGCGCCAGGGACCGGACCTGTTCGTGCGCGCCGTCCCAGCCGAAGACGAAGCTGCCGCTCGTGCAGGCCCACACCACCGCCTCCGCGCCCGCCAGCCGCAGTTCCTCCACCTTGGCCGCAAGACGCGCCGGCGAGCCCATCTCCAGCAGGGCGTCGACGCGGTGCGCGTCCTCGCCGATGTCGGTGTGGACGACGTACAGCCGCACATCGCTGTCCAGCAGCAGCATCTCGATCCGCGGGTAATCGTCCTCCGCGGAGTGACCTGGGTAGAGAAACCCGACCGCTGTCATGACCATCCTTCCTGTTGCTGGGGCCGCTGGGGCTCCTGGGGCTGCTCCAGCGGCTGCGCCTGCGACCGCGTCCGCGCCGCCTCGTCGATCAGCAGCTGCTGGTACGGCCCCACGGCGCACGCCCCGATCCGCCGCAGCGCGGACCACATCGTGACCTGGTTCGCGGAGAGCACCGGCATCCGCAGCTCCGCCTCCAGCTGCGGAATCACGTCGTACGTCGGAAGATTCGTACAGCTGATGAAGAGGCAGTCGGCCGCCCCCACCACCGCCTGTCGGGCCATGTCGACCACATCCCGGTAGGGGACTTTCCAGATGTGACTGGTCAGTCCGAGGAAAGCGCGTCCCGTGACCGCTATCCCCGCCTGCGCGAGATATTCCTCCAAAGAGCGCGTCACTGATTCGGTGTACGGGGTGACGAGCGCGATCCGCCGCGCGCCCATCTCGCCGAGCGCGTCGAGCAGCGCGCCCGACGTGGTGACCGCGGGCAGCTCGCCGGCCTGGGCCATCGCCGCGCACATGGCCCGTTCGCCGGCCACTCCGCCGACGAAGCTCCCCGACGTACAGGCGTACGCGACGACTTCGGGCGCCACCGCGGTCAGCGCCCGCACCGCCTCGCGCAGCGTCTGGTGTTCGCTGACCAGGCGGGCCAGATCGAGGCTGACCTCGACGGGAACGAAGGGGGTCCGGGTGAGATGCAGCGAGATTTCGTCGGGGACCCAGCGCCACAGCTCCCGGTCCAGCGCGAAGTCGAAGGGGGCCACGACGCCTACGCCGCGTTGTGGCCTTGGTCCGCCGAGGAAGGAGATGTCCAATGCGGCCCCCAGGGGGTGCGTGTGTTGACGACCTTGAAGTGCTCTCCGGGCCGAAGCCGGGAGATTCCTGCCTACCTTGCGGTGGCGGGCTTGACGCGACGTGCGCGCCTGGCGACTGCCCTCCCGGCAGCCGGGACGAGCGCGAGGCCCGCCCGGTACAGGTGCAAGATGTTCCGGCCTGCGTTGTGGTCGGCATTGCCCACCCAGCCGCAGTCGGGGTTCTTGCACACGAACACGGCCTGGGACTCCCGGCTGCCCGGTGTGGTCAAGCCACACTCGGAGCAGCGTCGGGATGTGCCCGGGGTGGGGACCTTGTGCAGAGTGCCGCCCTCGCGGGCGCTCTTGTACGTCAGCATCGTCACGGCCCGGCCCCACGCTTCTTGGCTGATGGAGCGGTTCAGGCCGGATTTCTGGGCGACGTTCTTCCCCGGCTGCTCATGGGTTCCCTTGCCGGATTTGACCATGTTCGTGATGCTGAGTGCTTCCACCACGACCGTGCCATATGTCTTGGCGATGTGGGTGGTGGTCTTGTGCTGCCAGTCGACGGCCCTGCGCTTGGCTTTCGCGCAGAGCCGACCAATCTGGTCATAGGTACGGTGCAGCCGCCTGGAGGTGGACCTGGCGGCCTTGCGGTGTGTCTTGCGCCGCGCGGCGCGTTGCTCCAGGCGCAGGAGTTTGGCCTGCTCGGACTGGGTGAGCCACGGGTCGTGGTCGTAGGTGGTGCCGTCTGAGAGGGCGAGGGGCACGGTGACGCCGACGTCGATGCCGACTTCTGGGCCGGTGTGGTTGTCCGGCCGGGGTTCCACCGTCTGAAGGCGGAAGGCGATGTGCCAGCCGAGCGCGTCTTTGACCAGGCGGGCCCCGGTGATCCGGTTGTCCGCGTTGGCCCGCTTGCCGACGGGTAGGTCCTTGGTCCAGCGGAACCGGACCCTTCCGACCTTGGGAATGTTCACCTGGCCCCAGCGGCGGTGCACACGGCTGATGTTCAGATCCCGGCCCTGCGGAATGTCCACGGACATCACCGACCGAAAACGCCCCTTGAAGTTGGGGGCCTCCGCACGCCCGTCCCAGCAATTCTTCCACGCCTGGAAGTACGTCTTCAAGACCGCCTGCGCGGCCTGCGCCGGGAGCACGGCGAGGAAATCGATGTCACCCCGGGCCTGGCGGATCGCGGCATCCGCGTTGGCCAGGGTCCGCTTGCCCTTCGGCATCATCTGCCACCACGCGTGCAGCAGATTCCACATCGTGCGCGCCGCATGAGCCTGCTCATCCGCCCTGGCCACAAGCACCGGAGACAACGCCAGACGGGCACGATGCCCGAACTGCCGCTTCCCATACACACGTTCCGTGCTCACACGATCACCGTATCGCCTCATACAGGCCACCACATGCTCGAATCCGAACCCCGCCCTACACAGCGGTCACTCCATGCGCAACACCCACAAAGAACACCTCCTGTCGCCATCTCGGGCAGGAGTAAGGATGCGTTTTCCCTCCCCCGTAAACACAGGGGTGCCCAGCGCAGGATCAGAGGTAAATTCGGGTGCGAGCGTGGTCGATCCGCATATCTCAGACGTGTCGAAGGGGTTTTACCTCCATGTCCGAAGAGACCCTTCTTGTGCTCGACGCCGATCCGCCGCCCCGCCTGGGCCGGCTGACCGGACGCGCCCGCATTCTGCACGGTGACGAGTCCACGCTCGCCCGTCAACTGCCGCTCGCCGATGTGCTTCTGGTCTGGGACTTCACCTCCGATGCGGTACGCCGCGCCTGGCCGGGCGACGGGCCTCGGCCGCGCTGGGTGCACACCGCCAGCGCCGGGGTCGACCATCTGCTCTGTCCCGAGCTGGTGGCGTCCGACACGGTGGTGACCAACGCCCGCGGAATCTTCGATCTGCCGATCGCCGAGTACGTATCCGGCCTGGTCATCGCCATGGCGAAGGACCTGCCCGGCACGCTGGAGCTCCAGCGGCAGCGGCGCTGGCGCCACCGGGAGACCCTGCGCGTGGCGGGGAGCAGAGCGGTGATCGTCGGTTCCGGGCCCATCGGGCGGGAAATCGCGCGCCTCCTCCAGGCTATCGGGGTTGTCACCGCTCTGGTCGGTCGGACCGCGCGCCCCGGCGTGCACGGCGCGCAGGAGCTGACCCCATTGCTCTCACGCGCCGACTGGGTGGTGTGCGCGGCGCCGCTAACCGACGCGACGCGCGGGATGTTCGACGCGGCGGCATTCGGCGTAATGCCACCGTCGGCCCGCTTCATCAATGTGGGGCGCGGCCCGCTCGTCGTCGAGGACGATCTCGTCGCGGCCCTCCAGAAGCGGTGGATCGCGGGCGCGGCGCTCGACGTGTTCGGCGCGGAACCGCTGCCGCCGGGGAGCCCTTTGTGGGACGTCCCGGGCCTGACCGTGTCCCCGCACATGAGCGGCGACACGGTCGGCTGGCGCGACGAGCTTGGCGCGCAATTCGTTGAATTGTATGAACTTTGGGCCGCCGGAAGCCCTCTGCCGAACGTGGTGGACAAGAAACGTGGGTACGTCCCCATGCATGACTGACCTGAGCGCACTGACCGCCCGACAACTGCTGGCCGGGTACGACAAGGGTGAGTTCTCCCCCGTCGATGCGACCCGCGCCGCCCTGGCCCGGATCGAAGCCGTGCAGCCGCTCGTCAACGCCTTCGTCCGGGTCGACGCAGACGACGCACTCGCACAGGCGGAGGCGTCCGCCGCGCGGTGGAGGAGGAAGGAGCCGCAAGGTCTGGTCGACGGGGTGCCGGTGTCGGTGAAGGATCTGCTGCTGATGCGGGGCGGGCCGACGCTGCGGGGCTCAAGGACGACGCGGGCGCAGGGCAGCTGGGACGAGGATGCGCCGTCGGTCGCGCGGCTGCGGGAGCACGGCGCGGTGTTCCTCGGCAAGACGACCACGCCCGAGTTCGGGTGGAAGGGCGTGACCGACTCGCCCCTGAGTGGCGTGACCGGCAATCCGTACGATCCGTCGCGCACGGCGGGCGGCTCCAGCGGCGGCAGCGCGGCGGCCGTGGCGCTCGGGGCGGGCCCGCTGTCGCTCGGCACGGACGGCGGAGGTTCGGTCCGCATCCCGGCGTCCTTCTGCGGGATCTTCGGTCTGAAGCCGACGTACGGACGGGTGCCCCTTTACCCCTCCAGCCCCTTCGGGACGCTCGCGCACGTGGGCCCGATGACACGGGACGCGGCGGACGCGGCGCTGCTGATGGACGTCATCAGCGGGCCCGACTGGCGCGACTGGTCGCAGCTGGCGCCCGGTGGGAGCATGACCGCGGCCCTGGAGGGTGGCGTGAAGGGGCTTCGGGTGGCGTACTCGGCGTCCTTCGGCGGGCAGGTGGCGGTACGGCCGGAGGTGGCGGCGGCGGTGCGTGCGGGGGTGGGGGCGCTGGCCGAGGCGGGAGCGTACGTCGAAGAGGCGGACCCGGACTTCGCCGACCCGGTGGAGGCCTTCCACACGCTGTGGTTCAGCGGGGCGGCGCGGCTGGTGCAGCACTTCGGCAAGGAGCAGCGGGAGCTGCTGGATCCGGGCCTGCGCGAGATTGCGGGGATGGGGGCGCGGTACAGCGCGCTGGACTATCTGGCGGCCGTCGATGTCCGCATGGATCTCGGCCGGCGCATGGGGCGCCTCCACTCGGCGTACGACCTGCTGGTCACGCCGACCCTGCCGATCACCGCCTTCGGGGCGGGGGACGAGGTGCCCAAGGGCTCGGGCCACCGCCGCTGGACCGGCTGGACCCCGTTCACGTACCCCTTCAACCTCACCCAGCAGCCCGCGGCGACGGTGCCCTGCGGCCTGGACGCGGGCGGCCTGCCCATCGGTCTGCAACTTGTGGCCGCACGCCACCGGGACGACCTGGTAATGCGCGCGGCACACGCGCTGTACGGGACGGGGGTAGCCGCGGGCACGGGCGCCCCGCCACTGCCGTAGGCGCCCCGCTAGGCGGCGAGGGCGGTCGCGAGTACGGGTCGGATCCGGACCTCGTCGTCGGCCTCGACGCGGCACTCGCGGCACTTCGCACCGCGTACGTGGGACCGGAAGGCGCGTTCACAGCCGTCGCAAGTCTGGAGGGGGGCGCGGGTGACGGATGGCGGCGCGTAGAGGGAGCAGCCCGGCGGGGCGGAGACCGGAAGAGGTGGCGGCAGGAGTACGGCCAGCCGGTGAGCAACGAGCCCGGCGGGACGGTGGATGGGTTCGTCGGGCAACCGCGTAAGCAGCGCGCGGCGTACGTCGGTGACGCTGAGGTCCCGCTCCAGCCAGGCGGCCACGGCGGGCACGAGCCGATCGATGTCCCCCTCGGCGAGCCTGAGCCGGGAGTCGAGGCCACGGAGTCCCGCGAGGAGGTCGCCGGCGGTGCGGCGGATCTCGGGCGTGGGCTCGGACATGGGCAAGGGAAGCGGTAGTCGGGGCTTCACTGTTGCCGTAGGCACGTCCACGACGCTCGACTTCGACGGAGCCACAGCCTCCGACTCGGACGGCGGCACGGCCGCCGCCACCTCCGCCCCACTCGGCACCTCCGGCGCACCGACGAGGTCCGCGAAGACGGCCCGCACACCGGCCGCCGGGTTTTCGTAGAAGACCGTGCGGGTCACGACTTTCCCGCAGGCAGTCCGCTCCTTGGACCGCACAAGGTAACCGTGCGCCTCCAACTCCCTCAACGCGGAGGCGATCCGCCCCTCGCCCTCGGCGAACTTCTTCGCCAGCTCCTTGATGCCGATCCGGAAGCCGTCGGGCAGCGACTGGATGTACGCGGCGAGGCCGATCGCGGTCAGCGACAGGTCGGGGTGCTGCGTGAGGTGGTTGCCGAGCACGGTGAAGCGTTCCGTGTGCCGGAACTTGATGTGCCGGACACCGGCGGCGGAACCGCCGGACCGCGAGCGCGCGGGCGCGCTAAGGTTCTTCTCAGCCATGGGGAAGGGTTTGCTTCCTGCGTGGTGAGGCCCCGGTCGGGATGCCCGTCCCGGCCAGGGGCCGTCAAAGTTTGTGGAGTTGTCTGCTGCGGCAGCACATTAGCCCGCCAACTCCCGCACGCCGCACCCGAATTCCCTCAATCACCCGTGTGGGTGACGAAAGACGGGGTGGGGTGGGAAGGATTCCTTTCTCCCAAGTTGTTAAGTGTTTTTGCGTCGCGGACGGCCGGGTCGCGGTTCACCAGGTCGCGGCAGCCACGATCCGGCCGAAGCGGGCATTTCACAGCGCCAGCCGTGCGGCTTGCTCCCGAAGTTCCTGGGCTTCAGCGACGCTCTCGTATCGCCCGAGGCGGGCGTGCATGTCCTGGGCGGCATCGTGGACCTTGACCGACTTGATCCCCTCCGCACAGTCCACGAATTCGCCCCAGGTGGCAAAGGCGGCGTCCGGGTCGCCCTGGCGGAGCTGGACCTGGCCGAGGTCGGCCAGGACGATCGCGCGACTGCGGCGACGGTCGAGGCCGTGGATTTCGAGGGCCTGGTGCAGGTGCTCGGATGCTCCGTCGAAGTCCCCGAGCCGGGCCAGGATCATCCCCGAGTGGTGGGCCCACCGGCCGATGTCGAAGTGGGAGGCCCACGACTCGCCCGGTACAAGGCTTGAGCGTTCGATGGCGGTCTGAGAGGCGCCGAGAGCCCGGGCGGCGGTGGCGCGGTCGCCGTCGTGGGCGGCGGCGTCCGCCAACGTGGTCTGGTAGTACGAGACGGCCCGCGGATCGGACAGGTGCCTGGCTTGTTCGACGCACTTCTCCGCCAGCCGTACGGCGACCGCCCGATATCCGAGGTCGATGGCTTGCACCGCCAGCCCGCGCAGGGCGGTCGCGGACAGTTCGGGGTCACCGGCTTCGGCTGCCAGCTTGTGAGCGTGAACGTAATACTGCTGGGCCCGGCCCTGGTTGCCTTCGTCCTGGGCCATCCACCCGGCCAGATGTGCGAGTTGGGACGTGGCGGCGAACAGTTCGCTGCCGACTGCGGCGGTGAATCTGCCGTTGAGCCAGCCCGCCACATCTTCGGTCAGGTAGCGCACGACTAGGTGGCGGGCGTGGCCACCCCCGTGTTCTGCTGCCGCATCGCCCAAGACCCGAGCCATCTGCCGCACAGCCTGGACCTCACCCACCCCGACCCGTACAGCTCCGGCACGGGCAGTACGGGTGCGGCGTTCGATGGCCGCCAGATCCGGCAGCGCGAGCGCGCTCAGGGCATATGCACTGGACCCGGCCAGGAAATCCCGGCGTTGCACATCGCTCCTTCCCACGTCAATGACTGACGCCACGGTATCCACGACGGCGTCGATCGGCTCGGCGTTATCGCCGACCTGGAGGCTTTCCAGGTCAAGGACTTGCACGAGGTACAGCCGCCAGTAATCGGGCTCGCGTTCTCCAGCCATCCACTTGCGGACGTACTGGCGGCTGAGCCCGTCAGGTCCCCGGCCTTCCGCGATGCCCAACTCGCGGGCCAGTTTCGCCGGCCCCCATCCGCGCGCTTCGCACGCCGGCCGGATCAGGTGTCCGATCGGCTCGTCGTCTCGCACGTCGCGCCCCTCCCTGCATGGGTTACGCGGGACTACACGGGATTACAGCCTGGCACCTCTACGAGGGCCTTACCCGTCTGTTGACTGAACTTCACGCACCTCGGCGAACGGGTGCTGTTCGGCGACCAGTTCGGACGCCACCACCGTCCACGGACACAAAGGAGCCAGTAGTGATCAGCCACGTGACACCGATCCAGCGCGATGTGACCTATGACCATCGCGCCCAGCAGATGGCGATGCCCGTCGCAGTCCACCACCACTCCGGCAGCAAGGAGGAATCGATCCTCGTCCTCACCTCTGACGAAGTGGAGCTGTATTCCGCTCAGTTCGACAGGGTGATTCGGCAGCGCGCGACGGCCAGGGGCGAGGGGCCGGCCAGGTGACCCGGCAACTTATGCCCTCGGAGGCGAACCCTTCGGCCAGGCCAACGTACCCCCCGGGGTGTCCTTGCCTGACACCGTCGTTTCGAGGAGGCACCGTGCACGACCGCAGCTCTCCCCTCTCCCAGCTTTCCGGCCGCACCGTCCTGATCACTGGCGGAGGCGGTCTCATCGGCAGCCGCATCGCCAAACGGTTGCGGGAACTGAGGGCCCGCCCCATCAGCCTGTGCACGCTGGACGCCTACCCGTCCTTCGTCTACAAGGAGCTGTTCGGGATCGACCCCACCGATCCCGACGTCATCGTCAGCGACGTACGGGACAGGGAGGCGGTCGGCCGGATCCTGCCCGAGTGCGACTACGTTGTCCATGCTGCCGCCCTGGCAGACGTCGCCGCCTGCACCCGCAACCCGCTCGCGGCGATCCAGGCGAACATCATCGGCACACAGGTGCTACTCGACGCCGTGGCCGCTACCGATCGCATCCAGCGCTTCGTCCACGTTTCCTCGGCCAGCGTCTACGGCAACGGGAACCCCGACGAGACACACAACGTGGACCTTCTGTCCATGCGACAGATCCTCGAGTCCGTGTACGGCCGCATCCCGCCCCAGTTCAACGAAGCCGCCTCGCCCGTACGACCGATGTCGGTGTACGCCAACACCAAGGCCTGGGGTGAGACCCAGACCGCGCTCACACTCGGCGCGGTGGGCACTTCGTACACCGTGGTCCGATACTTCTCAGTCTACGGGGAGCCGCAGACCATCAAGCCGGGAAGTCACTCGTGGGTGGTGGCCTGGTTCGCCACCAGGGCGGCGCTCGGCCTGCCGTTGCACCTGCACGGTGGCGGCCATCAGATCCGCGACTTGGTCCACGTCGACGACATCGCGGAAGGCACACTGCGGGCGCTGGTCGCCCCGCAGGCACACACCGAGGCCCTGAACATCGGCACCGGCACCCCCACGAGCGTCCGAGCCGTGGCCGAACAGGTCCGCGAGCACTTCCCGAATGCCCAGTGCATGAACACCCCCATGCCGCCCGGCGACCCGCTCGGCGGCTTCGCGTCCACGCGACGGATGGAGGACATGCTCGGCTGGCGGCCACAGGTCACGGTGCCTGAGGGGGTGGACCGCTACGTGAAGTGGATGAAGAAGACCCCGGCGGCTGTGCCGGACTGGCTTCGGGAAACGAGCCAAGCCGGTTAGATCACCGGCGGCCGGCCCAGGCGGCCCATGCGCCACACCGTGCGCCAGTGCATGGGGCGCCGCTCGCCACACGGCGTACGCACACCCTCGACGAACCCGCCGAACCAGGCCCGCAGGCCCGCCACAGACCGCATGCGGGCCAACGTGAGGGCGACCCACGTCCCGAGGTAGACGGGCACCAGGAGGGCGGGCAGGTGACGGCGGGCCATCCAGACCCGGTTCCGGGCGGTCATGCGGTAGAACACCGCGTGCCGGGCCGGTGACGTATGCGGGTGCTGGAGCACCAGCTCCGGCTCGTAGAGGATCTTCCAGCCGCCATCCAGGGCACGCCAGGCGAGATCAGTTTCCTCGTGAGTGAAGAAGAAGGCGTCAGGCCACCCGCCGATCTGATCCAGCATCGGCATCGACAACGCGTGTCCGCCACCGAGAAAAGTCGTCACCAGGCCCCGGCGCATCGGATCACCGGCTCGCAGGCGGGGCACATGCCGTCGCTGCGTTTGTCCGGTCTCGTCCGCGATCCGAAAGCTGACGATGCCCAGCTTCGGGTCGGAGGCGTACAGATCCGCGATGCGGCGAACCACGTCGGCCGCGATCAAAAGGCCGTCGTCGTCCAGGTCGACCAGGACGTCGACATCCCCGAATTCCCGCAGTCGCTCCATCGCCACATTACGGCCGCCGGACACCCCCAAATTCTCGTCCACCTCGACGCCGGTCAACCATTTCGGCAGCTCAGGCAGGGGAGACCCATTGCCGACCACCACCACGTGGGCGGCGGGCTCGTCCTGTTTGGCCACCGAGTCGAGCAGAGCCCGCAGCTCGGCCGGGCGATTGCCCAGGGTCAGCACTGCCACACCCACACACGGTCGGGACACGTCCAGATCTCCAGCTCTCGGCGATGACGTAAGCGGCGAGCTTAGCGGCCGCCGTCATCTACCAGACATACGGGAGGAACCCCAGCCATGCCGTCCATTCACCTTGGCGACTACGTCGGCGGCGCCACCATGGGCCCGATCAGCACAACCGCTTATGGACACCTGGAACGGTACGAGCTGGCCGCATTCCTGACAGCCTGGCCCGGACTGCATCGGGAAGCCCTCGCCCGGGTCCCTGAACGCATCCACCCCACCGCGTTCGTCCACCCGCTGGCGATCGTGGGCGAGGACGTCATCATCGGCCCCGATGTGCGGATCCACGAGTTCTCCACCGTACGCAAGGGTTCCGTACTGTGCGCCGGTGCGTCGGTAGGCTTCAACTGCGAAGTAACAGCCTGCGTCGTGGGCGAAGGAGCGGTGCTGGGCCACCGCATCAGCATCAACCGCACGATCGTCGGCACAGAAGCCCACCTGTCGGCAGGTGTCACCGTCGCCGCGATCCACCTGTGCGAGGACATGCGCGCCCCGGACAGAGAGGTCATCGTGCGGGTCCCGGACGGGCTCTACCGTTGCGGTACGACGCAGTTCGGCGCGCTGATCGGGGACGGCGTCCAGACAGGCAGCGTCATCAGTCTTGGCCCAGGAGTGGTCATCGGTCGCAGCTGCCGGATCTCCAGCGGTGTCACTCTGGCCAGCCGGGCCGTCACCGCCCAGAGCGTCGTCAGTGCTCCGCACACCGCTGACGCCCACGTACGGCAACGGCAGGCCCGGTCGCCGCACCGGTGAGGTCCCTGCGGTGTGCCAACCCGGCGCGAGCCGGTCAGGCCCGGCGGAAGGTGAGGGTTTCTCCGACCGCGCCTGACCGCCACAGGTCCTGGCAGGCCTCGGCCATTCGGTCCAAGCCGTCCACCACCGTGCCCCAGACGATGCCCGGAACCCAGCCCGTATCGCCGTTGAGCAACAGGTTGTTGCGTTCGTAGAAGAGGGCGAGGTCCACTACGCCGTGGCCGGCCCGCAGCGTGGGCTGCGGGCCGTAGCCGTGGGAGGCCGTACCCAGCTGGGTGTCGGAGAAGGAGAAATAGCAGAGGTCACCGGGGATGGGGGTGACCGTGGGATTCTCCAGCGGCGGCTCCTGCGCGGCGAAGGGAGCGACCAGGGCGTAGATCTCATTACGCGCGTACTTCGCGTGATAGACATCCCCGCCCAGCGGAAGCGCCTGCCACACCGCCTCGCAGGTGGCAGGCGCCAGGTCGTCCAGGAGTTTCGCGGTGCAGCGCACACCGCGCTTGTCGAGCGATACGTCCACGAATCGGTCGGTCATGTCCTCATGGTCCCCAGCGGGTCAAGGGCGCACCCACCGCAGCAGGGGCCGGAATTCATCGGCATACCTGGCCTGGAGTCGGGTAGCCGCGCGCCCATGGCTCCACCACCAGGGAATGACTCAGGAAGCGCGACAAGACACTCCTCCATACGCCGGCGCTCGCTCCTGCTCGGCACGGCCGCACTGGGTGCCGCGGGGGCGCTCGGCGCGGCCGGCTGCAGCAAGGTCCCGTCCGGCGACACCCTCGCCCGGCTGAAGTCGCAGGGCACGGTGCGGCTCGGCATCGCGGGCGAGGCTCCGTACGGATACATCGACGAGCAGGGCGCATTCACCGGCGAGGCGGTGGAGCTCGCGAAGGTGATCTTCAAGCGGCTCGGCGTGCCCCGCGTCCAGCCCTCCCCCACCGACTTCTCCTCTCTCATCCCGGGCCTTCAGTCGCAGCAGTTCGACGTGGTCTCCGCCGGGATGTACATCAACAAGGAACGCTGCGCCCAAGTCCTCTTCGCCGACCCCGAGTACCAGATGCTCGACTCGTTCATCGTGCGCAAGGGCAACCCGAAGAAGCTCCTTTCGTACCAGGACGTCGTCGAGGCCAAGGCGAAGATCGCCACCGGCGCCGGGTACGCCGAGATCGACTACGCGGTCGCCGCCGGCATCCCGCGCAAGGAAATAGCCATCTACCAGGACCCCGTCGCGGGCCTGAACGCCGTGGAGTCCGGCCGGGTCGACGTCTTCGCTGGCACCGCGCTGACCGGCCGCGGCGTGGTGAAGAAGAGCACCAGGGCCGAGGCGACGAAGCCCTTCGCGCCGCTCGTGGACGGCAAGAAGAAGGTCGACGGCGGGGGCTTCGCCTTCCGACTCGGCGACGCCGAACTGCGCGACGCCTTCAACGTGGAGATCCACAAGATGAAGAAGAGCGGTGAACTCTTCCGGATCCTCCAGCCGTTCGGCTTCACCAAGGCGGAGATGACCACGATGACCGCAGAGGAGCTGTGCAAATGACAGCCGGACTGTGGACCCACTGGATTCTCCCCGGCATCTGGATCACCATCCAGCTGACCGTGTACAGCGCCGCCCTCGCGGCCGTCGTGGCCTTCGGCATCGGCATCGCCCGCACCCACCACTCGCGCGTCGTCCGCTTCCTGGCGGGCTTCTACACCGAGGTCTTCCGCGGCACGTCCGCGCTGGTGCTGATGTTCTGGCTGTTCTTCGTGATGCCGGGACTCTTCGGCTGGGCGCTCGTCCCGATGTGGGCGGCCGTCCTGGCGCTGGGACTCTCATACGGGGCGTACGGCGCCGAGGTCGTGCGCGGCGCGCTGAACTCGGTGACCCCGGCGCAGCGCGAGGCGGGGGTGGCGCTCAGCTTCACCCCCTGGCAGCGGATGCGGCTGATCCTGCTGCCGCAGGCGGTGCCCGAGATGATCCCGCCCTTCAACAACCTGCTGATCGAACTGCTCAAGGGCACGGCGCTGGTGTCGCTTCTCGGCGTGGCCGACACGTCGTTCTCCGCGTACCTGGTGCGCCTGGCGACCCAGGAGAGCGTGGAGATCTACTCGGTGACCCTGGTGATCTACTTCGTGATCGCCTTCGTCCTCACCCGCGGCATGCGGGTGCTTGAGCGCAAGACCAAGGCCGGTATCGGGATCACCGCCGCAGCCGGAGGGACGCGATGAACAACTGGGACTGGTCCGCCGTTTCGGACTTCATGCCGGCGTTCTGGGACGGGCTGCTCGTCACGCTCCAGGCCCTCGTGCTCGGCTCGCTGCTCTCGTTCTCGCTCGGCCTGGTCTGGGCGATCGGATACCGCGGGCCGCGCTGGGTCCGCTGGCCGGTGAACATCGTCACCGAGTTCATCCGCAACACCCCGCTGCTGGTGCAGCTGTTCTTTTTCTTCTTCGTCCTGCCGGAGTGGGGCGTGCAGTTCTCGGCGGAGGCCACCGGCACGCTCGCGATCGGGCTGCACTACTCGACGTACACGGCGCAGGTCTACCGGGCCGGCATCGACGCGGTTCCGGTCGGGCAGTGGGAGGCGGCCACGGCGCTCAGCCTGCCGGCCTCGCGCACCTGGTTCGCGGTGATCCTGCCGCAGGCGATCCGCCGGATCGTGCCCGCGCTGGGCAACTACGTCATCTCGATGCTGAAGGACACTCCGCTGCTCATGGCCATCGGCGTACTGGAGATGCTCCAGCAGGCCAGGCTGGCGAGCGCGCAGAGCTTCCAGTACGCCGAGCCGCTGACCGTCGTCGGCGTCGCCTTCATCCTCATCGCCTACCCGGCTTCTCTTCTCTTGCGAGCCCTGGAGCGTCGTCTTGTCCGCTGACTCGACCCCCTCGAACCCGTCGACCCCCAACGAATTGATCCGTTTCGACAACGTCACCAAGAGATTCGGCGACAACACCGTCCTGGACAATCTCTGTTTCTCGGTCCAGAGCGGAAAGCACGTGACACTCATCGGGCCGTCCGGATCGGGCAAGACCACGATCCTGCGGCTGCTGATGACTCTGGTGAAGCCCGACGAGGGCGTAATCCGGGTGAACGGCGGGCAGCTCTTCCCAGCGGGCGAGAAGGAAGTCCGCGAGGTGCGCAAGAACATCGGCATGGTGTTCCAGCAGTTCAATCTCTTTCCGAATATGAACGTCCTGCGCAATGTCACCGAGGCGCCGGTACGGGTTCTCGGCATGTCGAAGGACGAGGCCGCCGAGCGCGCCAAGGGCCTGCTGGATCTGGTCGGGCTCGCCGACAAGCAGGACGCGAAGCCCACGCAGCTCTCCGGCGGCCAGCAGCAGCGGGTCGCCATCGCGCGGGCGCTGGCGATGCGTCCGCAGGTGCTGCTGTTGGACGAGGTGACGTCGGCGCTGGACCCGGAGCTGGTGGCGGGCGTGCTCGACGTACTGCGCGACATCGCCCGTACGACCGACATCACCATGCTCTGCGTGACGCACGAGATGAACTTCGCACGGGACATCTCGGACGACGTGTTGATGTTCGACTCGGGGCGGGTCATCGAGTCCGGATCCCCCGAGAAGATCTTCAACAATCCGGAGCACGAACGTACCCGCGAGTTCCTCGGCGCGGTGCTCTGACTTCTTCATCCAGGTCGAAATCCTGCCTCTGGCATATGCCAGAGTGGCGCGCCCCAGCTTACGAAGCCGGGGCGCGCCACAATGTCGTCAACACCTGCCCCGTAAGCGGGTCTTGGCGGCTACTGTGGAACAGATGCAAACGGTCACAACCTGGTAGGGGGAAACCGTGGCGCTGAAGCCGGAGCCGACAGCACCGTTCCACTCGGTGCAGTACGCCCTGCGTGTACTGGAGACGGTCTCCAGGCACGGGAGCGGTGTGACCGATGTACAGATCGCCCGCGAGACCGGACTCCCGACTGCCCACCTGACCTCCTTGCTGCTGATGCTGCGCCGCGAGGGATACGTCGAACAGGTGATGGACGGCGCGTACGTCGTCGGCGACTCGCTCGCTCGGGTCGGGGTCCACCCGGCGCGAGGCACTCCAGGCCAAGCTGCAGCAGACGCTCGACCACCTGCGCGACACGGTGGGCGCGGCGATCTACATCAGCAGGTACATCGACGGCGAGATCAAGGTCATGCAGGTCGCCGAGGGACCGCGTACGCCCAAGGTCAACGAGTGGGTGGACTTCAGGTCGGCCGCCCACGCGAGCGCGATCGGCAAGTGCCTGCTCACCCAGCTCGACCAGAACGGACGCCGCGATCACCTGTCCCGTCACAAGACCGCCCGGCTCACCTCAAAGACGATCACCAACGAGCGGGTGCTGTTCTCCAAGCTGGACAGCCAGCCGCCCACGGTTCCGGTCCTCGACCTCCAGGAGTACGCGGTGGGCACGGTCTGCGCGGCAGTGCCGCTCACGGCCGGCTCCTCGGTGGGCTGCCTGGCGCTGTCCCTGCCGCTGGAACACGCCCACCGCCTGCGCTCGGCAGCGGACACGCTGAACCGCAGGGCGGCGCCCGTGGTGCTGTCGCTGGCGCTGTGACGGGGCCGGCCCGGCACCCGGGCGTGGTCCTGGGCACCCCTGCGGACCAGGTACTATTTACGAGTCAAGCGCCGCTAGCTCAGTTGGTTAGAGCAGCTGACTCTTAATCAGCGGGTCCGGGGTTCGAGTCCCTGGCGGCGCACAGACGAAAGACCCTCGCGGAAGCGGGGGTCTTTTTCGTGTGTCTCCTCACACTCCTCAGCAGCAGCCGCCGCGGCGCATCTGGTCGCTTACTGCCGCCCAGCCGCCGGACGCCGGGGTCGTGCGGGTGGCCGGCTTTGTGTACGTACGCTCCAGGGCTGCCCGCTCATGGGCGCGGCCCGCGATCAGCACCTTGTCCGTCTTCGTCAGGTCGTCGAAGTCCGTGAACGGGTCGCCGTCGATGATCGTCAGGTCCGCGAGCCTGCCCGGTTGGATCGTGCCGAGGTCCTGGGCCGCGCCGAAGACCGCCGCCGGGACAGCGGTCGCCGTGAGCAGTGCCTCGGAAGGGGAGAAGCCGTGGCGGACCAGGGCGCGCAGGGCCAGGTGCAGGAAGAGGCCTACGGGTGTGATCGGTGAGTCCGTGCCCAGGGCCACCTGGCCGCCGCCCTTGATGACGGTACGTACGGTCGCCATTTCGCGGCGCAGGGCGAGGCGCTCGCTCGCGGCGGGTGTTCTTGCCGCCAGCGCGCGGACTCCCTCGGCGTCCCACGGGGGCATCATCGCCGTCACCCTCGGGTCGTCGGCGAGCTCCGGGCTGTCGGCGAGGAGGTGGCTCGCGGTGAAGGGGGTCTCGATCAGGCTCAGGCCGCCGCGCGTGTAGTTCTCGACGGTGTCCTGGTGGGTGACGCCACCGGCGGTCGCGCCGTGCCCGTGGTCGGCGCGTTCGGTGGCGACGAGGTGGGTGGTCAGGTCCTGGCCGGTCTGGATGCCCTGCGAGCAGAGGTGGGAACCGGACGGTACGCCGAGCCGTTCGTGGCCGAAGCGGGCCGCCTCCTCCATCACCCAGCCCGGGGCGCGGACGTACGTCTTCACGAAGTCCCAGGCGAGAGCCTCGCCCCGGGACAGCGAGCGGCGCAGCCCGGCGCGGGTGGTGTGCGCGCGGCCCATGCTGTACGCCACGCGGGAGCCGTCGAGGAGTTCGCCGGTGGTGAGCAGACGGGGTCCGGCGAGGCGGCCGGAGGTGATGTCTTCCCGGAGGCGGGCCTGCTCGTAACTGAAACCGGCGAAGGAGACGGTGGTCGTGATGCCGTACGCCAGATTCAGCGCGGGCTGGCGGGCGCCGTACGTGTACTGCCAGGGGTGGGTGTGCGTATCCCACAGGCCCGGGAGCACCGTCCGGGCGGACGCGTCGACGCGGCGGGTGGCGCGGCGGCCGGGGCGGTGGGGTTCGACGGCGGTGATACGGCCGGCGCGGATGAGGATGTCGACGTCCTCGCGGACCGGGCCGCCGGTCGTGCCCGTCCCGTCCCAGAGGCGGCCGGCGTGGACGACCGTGTCGATGGGGGTCTGGCGGCGGTAGGTGAGGCGGACCGGGACGGTGCGGGGGCGGCCGTCGCCGTCGCTGTCGCCGAGCGGGTGGAGGCGCAGGCGGGTGCCGGAGAGGTAGAGGAGCGTACGGGAGTCGGCGGACCAGGAGGGGTGGTCGGCGGGCTCGTCGTCGGCGGTGAGGCGGTGGGCTTCGCCGTCGGGCGTACCGTCCGGGCGGACCGGGAGCAGCCACAGGGCCGACTCGCTGACGCAGGCCATGGAGCGGCCGTCCGGGGACCAGACGGGGCCGGACGCGTATCGGTCGGAGAGCGAGACGTGCGGGGCGAGGGGGTGGAGACGGGAGGCGCCGGTGGTCGTGTCGACGACGCGGATGAGGTTGTAGCCCTCGCGGTGGCGGCGGTTGAGGCGGTTGCGGTCGCAGTACGCGAGGTAGCGGCCGTCCGGCGAGAAGCTGGGACGGCCGGGCAGTCCGCCGCCGCCGAGCGGGGCGGCGAGGGTCTGCTCGGCGCCGGTGGCGAGGTCGCGGACGATCAGGTTTCCGGCCAGGTCGAGTGCGGCGAGGCGCTTGCCGTCCGTGGAGAGGGCGGCGTGGACGCGGCCGGGCCCGGTGAGTGCTGTGTCCTTGCCGGTGGTCAGGTCGTGGCGGCGTACGGCGTTGAGCCCGGCGTCGCGGTCGTCGACGTACAGCAGCGCCTGGCCGTCGGGGGTCCAGACGGGGCCCTGGAGGTAGGTGGTGGGGGCGGCTTGGACCAGTTTGCGCAGGGCGGTCGAGGCGCCTGAAGTGGGCGCGACCCACAGTGCGTTGAGCGCGGCGAAGGCGACGGAGGCGCCGTCCGGGGAGAGCGCGGGGAGGTGGATGCCGCGCACGGGGCGGGCGCGGTCCGGCTCGAAGTCGTGCGTCTTGGTGCGGTACCTGGGGCGTGCGACGGGCAGCGTCGCCTCGAACGGGACGGTCTCGGCGGGGGCGTCTCGGTGCGGGCGGACGATGCGGAACCGGCCGTCGACGGTGAGCAGCAGCCGCTCGTCGTCGAGCCAGCGGGGCGGGGCGGTGGCGATCTCGCCGTCCACGGGGGCCAGCTTGCCGTCCACGACGAGGGTGACCTGCTCGTAGCGGCCGGGCGCGGGGGCGAGGGTGCTGAGCCAGGCGCGGCGGCCGGCCGGGGAGAGGGCGGGGGTGAGGAGATTCCCCGGGCCGGGGTCGGCGTGTTCGACGGTGACGGGTCCGGCGGTGCTGGCCGGGGTGGCGGCGAGGGTTCGGGACTTGAGTGCGGCGCCGTCGAAGGTGCCTCTGATGAAGAGGATCGTGGCACCGTCCGGCGACCACACCGGGTCGAAATCCTCCCAGGCGGCCCCTTGCCCCGGCCCCTGCTGGCCGGGCAGGCCGGTGTGCTGGGTCAGCTTTCCGGTGCGTACGTCGACGGACCAGATCCGGTACGGGCTGCCCTTGACGGGGTCGCCGCCGCGCTCGGAGGAGAAGGCGATGCGGGTTCCGTCCGGGGACCAGGCGGGGGCGCGGTCGTCCCACGGGCCGTCGGCGGTGAGAGGACGCGCGCCGGAGCCGTCCCTGGCCATGACCCAGATGTGGAACTGGCCGCCCTTGAAGCAGGCGGCGGCGATGTGCCGGCCGTCGGGGGAGCAGGTGGGGCGGCTCGGTTCGAGGTCGGGCGGGGTGAGTGCGGTGGCGGGCGAACCGTCGCGCGGGACTGCCCAGAGGATGTTCTGGACCTCGGCGACGAGTGGGCCGGTGGGGGTGGTGGGGGTGGCTGCGCCGTTGGTGGCGGCGGTGAGGTGGAGGGGGGTGGCGGCTCCGGCTGCCGAAGCCTCTGCCGGGGGCAGGCCCCCGATCGCTCCGGCCGCGATGGCGGTTCCGGCGGCGGACTGCAGGAACTGCCTGCGCGGCATGGACGTCACATCTGCCCCCTAGGACTCGTAAGCCACGCAATCCTTCCCACTCCCGCCGCTGCGCAAGCGCTGTGACATTTGCGGCTCCGCCGCGTGGGGCTCCGCCCCAGACCCGCTCCTCAAACGCCGGAGGGGCTGAAGTTGCCCAGGGGGCAAAGTCCAGCCCGTCCGGAGCTTGAGGACGCGCCCGTAGGGCGCCCCCAGCGCTGCCGGCAACGGCGGCCCCCGTGAGGGCCGCCGCGCTGTGGCACAGCGGGGATACGGCGCCGGTTGACTGATCCAGGGTCAGAACCGCACGTCCGAGCACGCGTAGAACGCGTTCGTCGTGTCCGCGACGTTCCAGACCGCCAGGATGATGTGCCGCCCCGTCTTCTGGGTGGGAATCGTGCCCTGGTGGGTCAGCGTGGACGGCGGCTGCTGACCGCCGTACGGGACCGTCATGAACGGCTGCGATTCCAGGGCCGCCCGGGTGAGCGGCCTGCTGGAGTCCCAGCCGTTCTTGGTGATGTAGTACCTGAAGTCACTCGTCGCGTGCCTGGCGGTGAACTGCCAGCGGAAGCCGTAGCCCTGACCGGCGGTGAGCTTGGTGGCGGGCCAGGCTCCTCCGCGAGGGTCGTCGAGCTGGGCGAACTGGCTGTTGCCGCCGGCGCAGATCTTGCCGTCGGCCGGACCGGAGGTGGGGAATCCCTTCGGCCCTTCGACGCTCTGCGGTTCCCATTGGATGTTGCCGCAGCCGGTCACCGTGCCGTTGGCACAGAGTTTCTGCCGGCTGATCGGGGAGTCCGTGTAGCCGTGGCTGCTCGCGCTGCCGGTGCCCATGAGGGACACCCCGGCTATCGCGAGGCCGACCACGGCCGCACCTGTCTTGATTCGCATGCTGGCTCCTGAACGTGGGGGCAGTTCTGTGAGCTGTGCTGCGCGCGTGTCGTGCGGTCTAGACCAAGTCTCAATGTATTAACGGCAATTGAACATGTCCAGACCAATCGTGGATGCGTTCACGAACCCTCCCCACGCCCCGTGTAGAAGGCGACCGTCAGGTCCTTCACGAGCACCTTGCGCTCGTAGTCGTCCAGCTCGACGAGCCCGCGCGAGGTCAGCCGCGTCACCGTGTCGTCCACCGCGTCCACCACCGACGACAGCACACTGTCCCGGTGCTGCGCGTCGAGCGCCGCTACCCGCCTGCGCCGCATCGCCGCCGCCACCTCGGGGGCGTACTCGATCCGCGTCGGCTGCACCGAGAAGACGTCGATGCCCACCGGCGCCGCCTCTGCCGACAGCATCCGGGTCAGTGCGTCGCCGACCGACTCCGCGTCGCGCAGCGTCGGCGCGGTGTCGTGGAAGGCGTCGGCGGGCAACTGCGAGAGCACCCGAGCCATCGCCGCCTCCACCTGCTCCCGCAAGTACTGGACGTGGTCCTCGACAGCGAGCATCGCCCGCGCGGTGTCCCTGATCCGCCACACCACCAGGACCACGACCTGCAGCGCGACGCCGCGCGCGTCCACGGCCGGCATCGGCTCGCTGCGCCAATGCCGCAGCCGTACGTCGACCCGACGGCGCAGCAGCATCGGGCTCACCCACACCAGGCCGCTGCGCCGCACGGTCCCCCGGTAGTCGCCGAACAGCGAGAGCACCCACGCGTATCCGACCCGCCCCCGGGCCAGACCGCCGAACGCGAAGAGGACCAAAATCACCAGCGCGGCCAGCACCGCCCATGTCCCGAGCGCGATTCCGTCGTACGGGCGAAGGGGCAGCCCGAGCAGTACGGCGACCGGCGGCGGCACCGCCCCGGTCCACCACACCACCGCCGCGCCCACCGCGAGCGCGCCCGCCCCCACGCCGACCGCGCACCAGCCGGGCAGCACGGGGCCGGGCCGCTCCGCGAGCCCGGGGTCGGCGGGCACTGCGGGCCGGGGGGACCGGACTGGTCCAGGTGCGGAGGCGGAGGCAGGCGCGGGCGTCGGCGCCCCGCGGCCCTCGACGCGCGGCTGCTCGCCCGTGCCCTTCCTGCGGCTGATCACCGAGGCGCCCGGCGGCAGCGTCAGCGCGGTCGGGCCGATGTCGTCGCGGAAGAGGAGATGCACCGGGATCTCGACGGTGGACTCGTTCCTGATGACCGGGGCCCTCGGCGTGGCCTCGGCGCCCGGCCGCCCGGAGGCGGCCGGTGCGGAGGCCGCCACCGAGGATGAACCGTCGGGCTCGGATGTCTCTGATGTCGTCGTGCTCATCGTTCCTCCGTCATGCGAAGAGCCGCCGCCAGGTCTGCGGGCCGGGGTAGCCGTCGGCCGCCGCACCGCGCCAGCCCTGCGCACGCTGGAACGCCTCGACGTTGCGCCGGTCCGCCTCGGTCCAGCGCGGGCTGGGCCCCGACACGTAGTGCTTGCCGTAGCCCTTCTTCACCAGTTGTCTGCCGAGCTGGTCGACGTACTCGTTCGACTGACCGGGCCTGAAGTACTGACGGCCGGGGAACTTCACGCCACCGGTCGTGGCGCCCGTTCCCGTGCCCGCACCCGTCGTCGTACCGCCGGAACCGCTGCCGGAGCCCTGGCCGCCGCCGTCCGCGGCCGGGATGTCGTTGCCCTGGTTCGAGACCAGCAGCCGCCAGGTGTGCGGCCCCGGCGTGCCGTCGGCCTCCGAGCCCGTCCAGCCCTGGGCGCGCTGGAACGCCTCGGTGGCGCGCCGGTCGGCCTCGGCCCAGGCCGGCCCGGGGCCCACGCTGTAGAACCGCTTGCCGCCCCGGGCGACGAGCATCTTGCCGAGCTGGGTGACGTACCTGTTGTTCGCGCCCGGTCCGAAAAACTTCCGGCCGGGATAGGCCGTTGCGGTGGAAGCGCCGCCGCCGGTGCCGCCGCTGAGTCCGTTGTAGCGGTACCCGAGATAGCGCGAGGAGTTGTTCCAGTAGGCGTACGGGGTGGCCTGCTTGCGGGTGTGCGGGCGGGTCTGCTCGTACGCGATGTAGTGGGTCTGCGTGGAGTCGGTCCAGCCGCCGAAGATCGTGACGTGCGAGCCCTTGTTCGGGTCGGCCGGGTTGTGGAAGAGGAGGATGTCGCCGGGCTCCAGCTGCTCCCGGTTTATACGCGTGCCGTACTCGGCGAGGCTCCCCGTCCATTCGTTGCCGTCAAGGTTCCAGGCCATCGAGACGTACCCCGAGCAGTCCTGCCGGTATCCGTCGCTCCAGTACTTCTCCATGCTGTACGGGACCTTGGCGTCCAGCCAGCGCTTGGCGCGGGTAATGATCTCGGCCCGGGTGGTGATCCTCAGGGCGGGCCGGGTGGCCGTCGGCGTCGCGTGCGCGCTCTCGCCCGTCTGGCCGCTCTGCGGCCGGCCGCCGTGCAGCGGACCGGGGCCGCCCTGCGGGGTCTCCGGGTCGTGGTCGGCTCCCGTCCTGGCGGGCGCGTGCCCGGGAGCGGCGGCGGTCGCCGCGCCGCCGGCGCCGCCGCCGAGGACCACGCCCGCGGCGGTGGCGAGCACCAGCGCGCGGCGGGCTCCGTGGGCGGCCGGGTGGCCGCCGGCCGCGACCGTCAGGCCGAGGGCTGCGGCCCGGCGTTCCTGGGCGCAGCCGGGGCAGCCACAGTCGGCCGCAGGCTCGTACTCCTCGAAAACCGGCATCGTCATGCGGTTCCACTCCCGTGGGTTTTTTTGGCGCATCTGCACGGGTGACAGTCTTTCAACTGTCTGGACATAACGCATGTTGACGGTCCAAATGATAACCAAACGGACAGTACGCGGCGTGGCCGGTCCTGAGCACCCGCGACAGTCGGGTAAAGTTCTCCGGGTCAGACAGGCGCCGCTAGCTCAGTTGGTTAGAGCAGCTGACTCTTAATCAGCGGGTCCGGGGTTCGAGTCCCTGGCGGCGCACACGACGTCGAAGCCCCCTCACCGAGCGTGAGGGGGCTTCGGTGATTTCCGGACACCCCCACCCACACCGAACCCGTGTCGCAACCAGCCCTCAAAGCCCGCGTATGACCGGTAAACACCTTGTTTCACCCTTGCGATCAAGGATGGGGGTCGTAGACCCTATCCTGGAGCCAGTGGCTCCAATGGGGCGGGCGGTTCGGGCAAGTTGGGGGCGAGTCCGGCAGCCGGGGGGCTGACGAAGCAAAGGGGGCGGGGGCCCCGTTCGTGGAGCAATCCCGGGGCGGGCATCATGCAACCGGAAGGTTGTCGTCCCATGTCTGAAGGGATGACAGCAGGCCACTTGTACGCCCGGGATGGTCGAGGGGGACCGGCTCCGGGCGAAGAGACCGACGAACACACGCAGCCAGCATGCGTGCGGGGGGATGACTCATGACGTCGACGCCGACCGGCGCCCGGCACAACAACGACCCTTCCCGGACCGCGCAGCTTCGGGTACCCCCGCAGCTGCGGCCCGGCGGATCCCGTATGCGGGCCAAAAAGCCGCTGCCGAGATACGACTACGAGCACTACAGCCGGCTCGCCGGGCCACTGACCCAGCCCGACCCGGCCAAGCCGTACACCGTGCAGTACCGCTCGCTGCTCTCGCAGGAGCCGCACCGTATCCGCGCCGCCCTGCTGCTGTGTGCCGCGCCGCTGCTGTCGCTCGGTCTGTTCGTCTGGCTGATGCAGCCCGAGCACTGGACCGAGCGCGACCCGAACCTCAAGAACGACACGCTGCTGATCCTCGACATCGTCATGCTGGTCTCGATCGGACTGATCGAGCTCTTCCGCACGCTGAATGTCCTGTCGAACGCGCACGCGACCCTGGTCGCCCGCGACCCCGTCCCCGTCGTGCCCGAGACCGGCACCCGGGTCGCCTTCCTCACCTCCTTCGTGCCCGGCAAAGAGCCGCTGGAGATGGTGACGAAGACGCTGGAGGCGGCGGTCAAGATCCGCCACCGCGGGCTGATGCACGTATGGCTGCTGGACGAGGGCAACGACCCGGCGGTCAGGGAGGTCTGCGAGCGCCTCGGCGTGCACCACTTCTCGCGCAAGGGCGTCGCGAAGTGGAACCAGGCCAAGGGCCCCCACCGGGCCAAGACCAAGCACGGCAACTACAACGCCTGGCTCGACGCGCACGGTGACGACTACGACTTCTTCGCCTCCGTCGACACCGACCACGTGCCGCTGCCCAACTACCTGGAGCGGATGCTCGGCTACTTCCGCGACCCGAACATCGGCTTCGTCATCGGGCCGCAGGTGTACGGCAACTACGACACCTTCGTCACCAAGGCCGCCGAGTCGCAGCAGTTCCTGTTCCATGCCCTGATCCAGCGCGCAGGTAACCGCTACGGCGCGCCCATGTTCGTCGGCACGTCCAATGCAGTGCGCATCACGACGCTCAAGCAGATCGGCGGCCTGTACGACTCGATCACCGAGGACATGGCCACGGGCTTCGAGATCCACCGCGCCACGAACCCGGCCACCCGCAAGAAGTGGCGGTCCGTCTACACCCCGGACGTGCTGGCCGTCGGCGAGGGCCCGACCGCCTGGACCGACTTCTTCACGCAGCAGCTGCGCTGGTCTCGCGGGACGTACGAGACGATCCTCAAGCAGTACTGGAGGGGCTACGGCACCATGCCGGCGGGCAAGCTCTTCAACTACACGATGATGATCATCTTCTACCCGATGTCCGCCATGAACTGGATCCTCGCGGCACTGAGCTGCGCGCTCTTCCTGGGCATGGGCGCCTCGGGTGTGCAGATCGACCCGGCGATCTGGATGATGCTGTACGGCAATGCTTCCGCGCTCCAGATCGGCCTCTACATCTGGAACCGCCGCCACAACGTGTCGCCGCACGAGCCCGAGGGCTCCGGCGGTCTGGCGGGCATGGTGATGTCCGCGCTCTCGGCGCCGATCTACGCGCGCTCGCTCATGGACGCCGCGTTCCGCCGCAAGTCCAGCTTCGTGGTGACGCCCAAGGGCGACTCCTCCAGCCCCGACACCCTCTTCGGCACCTTCCGTATCCACCTGTTCTTCATCCTGGTCTTCGGCGGATCCCTCGGCTCCTCCTTCTTCTTCGGCCACGACCATCCCGCGATGATCACCTGGGCCACGCTGGCCCTGCTGATCACGGCGGCCCCGATCTTCGCCTGGCGCTGGTCCATGCGCGAGGAGAAGAAGAAAAAGAAGGCACAGGGCAGGCACGGGGCGCCGCCGCCGAGCCAGTCCGAGCCGCCGGCCGGTCCCCCGCCCGAGGCTCACCTGCCTCAGCAGAAGCCCACCTGGGCCGCTTCCGACCAGACCATGCAGATCGCCCTTGGGGGACGTAAGAAATGAACTACCGTCCGAGCCGCCGCACCCGCCGCCTGGCGATAACGGGTGTGGTGGTGCTCGCTCTGGCGGGGATGAACGGGCCCGCGCTCTACCGCTTCGGCTCGGAGCAGTACCACGACTACAAGATCAACCGGCCGGAGTACAAGGCGGAGAACGGCCACTGGGACTTCCTCGACGTCCCCTCCGAGTTCCGGATCAACACGATCCACGCCGCGCTGCTGCACACCGGCAAGGTGCTGCTCATCGCGGGCTCGGGCAACAACCAGAAGAACTTCGACGCGAAGAAGTTCGAGTCGGTGCTGTGGGACCCGAAGACCGACTCGTACAAGATGATCCCGACGCCCAAGGACATGTTCTGCGCCGGGCACACCCAGCTTCCGGACGGGAAGCTGCTGGTGGCGGGCGGGACCAAGCGGTACGAGAAGCTCGAAGGTGACGTCACCAAGGCGGGCGGTCTGATGATCGTCCACAACGAGGACCCGGATGCCCCGAAGACGCTGCCCGCGGGCACGATCTTCACGGGCAAGAAGAACGGCAAGACGTACGTCTCCAAGGACCCGGTCCTCGTCGAGAAGGCCAAGAAGATCTTCGACAAGCAGACCGGCCGGTTCCTGCGCACCGAGGCGGGCCTCGGGCGGATATACGTCGAGGCCAAGGCGTCCGGGAAGAAGTACGAGTCCGGTACGGAGGACAACTACCGGATCCACGGGCTCACGGGCACCGACGCCAAGAACGTGTACGGCATAGCGCAGAAGCTCGCCCTGGACAAGAAGGACTTCCAGGGCATCAAGGAGGCCTACGAGTTCGATCCGGTGGCGGAGAAGTACATCACCGTCGACCCGATGAACGAGGCGCGCTGGTACCCGACGCTGACCACGCTGGAGGACGGCAAGGTCCTGTCCCTGTCCGGCCTGGACGAGATCGGTCAGATCGTCCCCGGCAAGGACGAGATCTACGACCCCGTCACGAAGAAGTGGGAGTACACCGGGGTCATCAGGAAGTTCCCGACGTACCCGGCGATCTTCCTGATGAACAACGGCAAGCTCTTCTACTCGGGGTCCAACGCCGGATACGGCCCCGCCGACGAGGGCCGTGAGCCGGGCATCTGGGATCTGAAGACCAACAAGTTCAAGAAAATCCCCGGCCTCAGCGACCCCGACCGGATGGAGACCTCCGCGACCGTGCGGCTGCCTCCCGCCCAGGACGAGAAGTACATGGTCATCGGCGGCGGCGGGGTCGGCGAGTCCGAGAAGTCCAGCGAGAAGTCGCGCCTGGTCGACCTCAAGGACCCGAACCCCCGCTTCAAGGACGGCGACTCGCTCGATCAGGGCACCCGCTACCCGAGCGCGTCCCTGATGCCCGACGACACCGTCCTGATCACCGGCGGCTCGAACGACTACCGCGGGCGCGGCGGCTCGGACATCCTCGAGGCGCGGCTGTACGACGCCAAGACCGGCAAGTACCGCCGGGTGGCCGACCCGGCCGTGGGGCGCAACTACCACTCGGGCTCGCTACTGCTGCCCGACGGGCGGGTCATGATCTTCGGGTCCGACTCGCTGTACTCCGACAAGGACAACACCCGGCCCGGCGTCTTCGAGCAGCGCATCGAGATCTATACGCCGCCGTACCTCTTCCGGGACGCGCGGCCGAAGCTCTCCGGCGGACCGACGACCATCGAGCGGGGCGGTACGGCGACCTTCAAGTCGGCGCACGCCGCGTCCATCAAGGACGCCAAGCTGATGCGGCCCAGCGCCGTCACCCACGTCACCGACGTCGACCAGCGCACGGTCGCGCTGGAGCTGAAGAAGACGAAGGACGGCATCTCGGTCACCGTGCCGAAGAACCGGGCGCTGGTCCCGTCCGGCTACTACATGCTGTTCGTGACGGACGATCAGGGCACGCCGTCCGAGGGTGTCTGGATCGAGGTCCCGTAGGTCGCCCCGGGAACGGAGAAGGGAGGGCCGCCCGGCGGCCCTCCCTTCGTATGCCGCGTAACGGCTACTTCGCGTTGCGGGCCAGTTCGAGCGCGTACTCCTCGTACCACTCGCCGGCCTTCGGGCCGCCCTTGCAGTCGCCGTCCGACTCACCGGGACGCTTGATCCACAGGAACGCGTCGACCAGCGGGTCGCCGGTCTTGGTGGTCGGCTTCTCACCGAGCGCGCGGCCCGGCGGATTGCACCAGTTCTCCTCGGGGTCGCCCTCGGTGTACGGACCGTTGCCGTTGCGGCTGGTGTCGATCACGAAGGGCTTGTTGCCCACCTTCGGCGAGAGCTTCTTGCCGAATTCCTTGGACGCCTCGGTGGTCTGGAAGTTGGAGACGTTCACCGAGAAACCGTCGGCGTCCGCGATGCCCGCCCACTGGAGCGGCTCGAACAGCGCGTCCGGCGTCTTCCAGCCCGCGTTGCCCGCGTCGAGGTAGACCTTGGCCTTCGGCTGCTGCTTGAGGCGCTTGATGGCGCCCTTGAGGAGGTCGTACCGCTCCTCGTGGAACTCCTCCGGCGTGCAGTTCTGTACGAGATGCAGCACCGCGTCCGGCTCCAGGATCACGGTCGCCGGGCGGTCGCCGATGCCCTTGGCGATCTCGTCGACCCAGGCCCGGTAGGCGTTGCCGTCGGCGGCGCCGCCCTTCGAGAACTGCCCGCAGTCGCGGTGCGGGATGTTGTAGAGCACCAGCAGCGCGTCGCGGTCGGCCTTCTCGGCCGCCTCCGTGTACCCCTTGGCCTGCGCCTCGGCGTTCTCCGGGCCGATCCACTCGGCAGTCGGCTGTTCGGCGATCTTCGTGATCAGATCGGCCTTCTCGTCGTCGCCTTCCTTGGCGTACGTCGCGACCTGCTTGGCGGCGTTTCCTTCGGGATTGACCCAGTACGGATCGCTGCCCTTCGGCTGCTGCTTCACCGGCGGCCGGTTCGTCTCCTCGCCGCCGTCTCCGTCGGACGAGGAACAGCCCGCCAGAAGCAGTGCGGCCCCCACAGCCCCCACCGCGGTCGCCAGGACACCCTTACGCCTACGGCCGCTGTAACTGCCGTACATCCAACTCCCCCTTGGCTGCACTGAATATATGAGGACCCCCCGGCCCCTCCCCGGACACATCCGGTCGAAACCATCCTGACACACCGGCCGGGCGCGGGGGCGCGGAAGGGTACGGGCACGGGTGCGCGAGCGCCGGTAGCCACGCCGGTAACCCGCCCTGTTGACAGTGCTCAGCCAGGCTGGGACTCTCCGGAGGACAACTCCACACACATCGAGGCGACGGTGGACAGGAACCCGGTGCGATCCCGGGACGGTCCCGCCACTGTGACCGTACGAGGGCCCAAGTGCCCCCGTACGGAAGTCAGGAACTGACCCGTCGCCTCTCCTGCAATGGGGCGTGGAAACCCCAGAAGGAGGCTCACCGGTATGTCTCTGCACACCGCGCAGCACACCGACACCGCGGCGGTCACGTCCGCCGCGACCACCACCCGCCACTGGCTGATCATGGCCGCTGCGGCAATCATCGCCCTGGTCGCGCTCTACGCGGTCTTCATGGACAACGGCACGGCCGTCGCCGCGACGGGCGACTACCTCCACGAGTTCTCGCACGACGGCAGGCACCTCTTCGGTGCCCCCTGCCACTGATCGGGGCCGTAAGCACCATGTCAACACCTGTACTGCCCCTGCTCGGACGCGGGCTGGCGGCGGGCGGGGTGGCCGGCCTTGCCGCCGGCCTGTTCTCCCTGCTCCTCGCCGAGCCCCTGATGGACCGTGCGATCCGCCTCGAAGAGGCACGCTCCGCCGCCGAGGAGCACTCACACGACGCTGCGGCCACGGCCGTCCAGCACCACGAGGAACTGTTCTCCCGCTCCACACAGCACGTCGGCCTCGTCGTCACCGCGGTCATAGCGGGCCTCGCGCTGGGCGCCCTGTTCGCTCTCGCCTACGCCCTGGTGCACCGCCGTACGGGCCTCGGTGAACGGCCGTGGCCCCGCGCCCTGGCCTTCGGCGCGGCCGCCTTCGTGGCGGTCTCGCTGCTGCCGGGACTCCGCTACCCCGCCAACCCGCCGGGGGTCGGAGACTCCGGCACCGTCGCCAACCGCCAGGCCCTGTGGCTGGCAGCCGTCGTGATCGGCATCCTCGGCATGGTGCTGGCCTGGCAGGTGTACGTACGCCTGGCCGACCGGTCGGTTCCCGTACGCCAGGTCGCGGTGGCCGTCACGGCGGTCGCGACGCTCGCGGTGCTCTTCGCGCTGCCGGGCAACCCGGACGAGGTCCCCGTACCGGCGACGCTGCTGTGGGACTTCCGCATACTGTCGCTGGCCTCGCACGCGCTGCTTTGGGCGGTGTTCGCGGGGGTGTTCGGGGCGCTGGGCCTGCGCGCGGCGGCCCGCACGGCTCCGGCGGGGGCGCCGGTGGCGGCGTAACGGCGTAACGGCGTAACACTGACCGGTCAGCCCTGGCCGGTACCCGTCAGGTAGGCCGATACCACCACATTCGCCGTGTAGGTGCGGGCCTTCTTGTCGTACGTGCCCCCGCAGGTGATCAGGCGCAGTTCCGCCCGGTCGCTCTCGCGGGGGCCGTACACCTTCTGCGGGTCGAAGCGTTCGCGGGTGAAGACCTGGACGTCGTCGATGGTGAATTCCAGGCGCTCGCCGCCGGCCCCCGTCACCCGGATCTTCTCGCCGGGGCGCGCGGCGCTCAGGTTGTAGAAGACGGCGGGCTTGCTCTCGGTGTCGACATGGCCGACGAGCAGGGCGGCTCCCGCGGCGCCCGGCACGGTCCCGCTGCCGTACCAGCCGACCTTCGACGGCTGGTGGTACGGCGGCGGATCGACGGCGCCCGACGTGTCGAGCCCACGGGGCACGACGGGGGCCGTGATGCCTATGGACGGCACGGCGAGGTGCTGCGGCGCCGTACCACCGACGGGCGGGTGCGCGGGAGGCAGCGGCACTCCCAGCGGGCGGCCGACAGCGGCCACGTCTCCGGTGGTCGGCGCCGAGCTGCCGCCGACGCCGTTGGTCATCTCCCGGCCCCACAGCCACAGCCCGAGCAGCAGCATGGCCCAGGCGACACCCGTCAGCAGCCGTCCGCCGCCGCCGGCGGGGCGGTCCTCGGCGGACATCTCAGTCCGAGTCCGTACGACGACGACGGCGTACGCTCCGGTAGGCCACTGCCACGGCCGCCACGCCCGCCAGCACGAGTCCGATCACGGTGTGCGGCGTCCCGGGCCCGCCCTCGTCGGTCGCGCCAACCTTCGCCGTGCCGCCGCCGCCCGCGTGCACGGGTGCGATGGGGGTCGCGTGGTGGGTGGGGTGGTGAGTGGGCTTGTGGTGGTGGACCACCGTGACGGTGCCACTGGCCTGGCCGCCGTCCTTGCACTTCACCCAGATCTGATAGTCCCCGGCCTCGGCGTCCGAGCGGATGCGGGCCTCGGCGAACAGGTCACCGCGGTCCGCGGCGGGGCTGAAGTGCGCCGGCGAGGAGAAGGCGTCGGACGTACCGGTGGCATGCCTGCTTCTGCACACGTCGACCCGCAGATCCACCTCCCCGCCGGCAGCGATGGTGGCCGGGGTGACGACGACCCGGCCCTCGGCGCCGTTGTCGGCGTGGGCGGCGGCCGCCGGGACGATGACCGCCGCGGCCGCCACTCCGGCACAGAGAGCGAGCTGCATTGAGCGCATAGTGAACCTCCTGGTACTACGAAGATTCACCGGTACGGCCGTATTTCGCATCTCCAGGGGCCTGTGACTGGGCCGTACGGACCCCTGGAGAGCATGCCGAACGGTCAGACGCGGTCGACGAGGTCCGCGATCGAATCGACGATCGTCGAAGGCCGGAACGGGTAGCGGTCGACGTCCGCCGGCCCCGTCAGACCGGTCAGGACCAGGAACGTCTCCATGCCCGCTTCCAGCCCCGCCAGGACGTCCGTGTCCATCCGGTCGCCGATCATCGCGCTGGTCTCGGAGTGCGCGCCGATCGCGTTGAGCCCGGTCCGCATCATCAGCGGGTTGGGCTTGCCCGCGAAGTACGGGTCCTTGCCCGTCGCCTTGGTGATGAGCGCGGCGACGGCGCCGGTGGCGGGCAGCGGGCCCTCCCGGCTCGGGCCGGTCTCGTCCGGGTTGGTGCAGATGAAGCGCGCACCGGCGTTGATGAGCCGGATCGCCTTGGTGAGTGCCTCGAAGGAGTATGTGCGCGTTTCGCCCAAAACCACATAGTCAGGCTCGTGGTCGGTCAGGACATAACCGATGTCGTGCAGCGCGGTGGTCAGTCCCGCCTCGCCGATGACGTACGCCGTGCCGCCCGGGCGCTGGTCGTCCAGGAAGCGGGCGGTGGCGAGCGCCGAGGTCCAGATGTTCTCGACCGGCACGTCCAGGCCCATGCGGAAGAGGCGCGCGTGGAGGTCACGGGCGGTGTAGATCGAGTTGTTCGTCAGCACCAGGAAGGGCCTGCCCGAATCGCGGAGGCGCTTGATGAAGGCATCGGCGCCGGGGATGGGCGTTCCCTCGTGGATGAGAACGCCGTCCATGTCGGTGAGCCATGATTCGATCGGCTTGCGCTCTGCCATGTGCCGGACTCCTGCCGTACGCAATAAACGCTGGGGGCGCCCGGACCACACCGTCCGGGCGCCCCCACCTTAATCAGCCTGCTGTGATCTTCACCCCGTCGATCACCCAGTACCAATTGTTGCTGCCGGTGTACCGGAAGCGGAAGCTGACGCTGGTGGCCCCGGACGGGATGTTCAGGGTGAGGGACTGGGGCTGCGAGACGACGTCGGCGGTGTACGACTTGACGGCGACCGGAGTCCCGCCGTTCCAGGAGGCGAGGATCTGGGCGCTCTGGCTGCCCTCCTGCCGGTAGAAGGTGGTGAAGTCGAGCTTCACGGTGGCCTTGCCCCCGACGGCGTACGCCGGGGTGACGAGCGTCGAGTCGTACGTACCGGAGAAGGTCTTGTCCGCCCACTCGTCGGAGTCGGCGACCGCGAAGACGCCGCGCGAGCGGACGTTGAGTTCGCGGGATTGGTCGCGCTGGGTCCTGGACCAGAACTCGTCGGTGGCGAAGGACCAGCCGCGCCACTCGGTCATGCCGCCGGTGCCCATGGCGTTGTTGATGACGGACCAGCCGCTGGGCGCGGTGTGCGTGAAGCCGAGGACGCCGGCCGGGATGCCGGTCTCGTCGACGCGGGTTGAGAGCGAGGAATGCAGGGCGTCGAAGGGGTCGGTGGAACGCTCCTGGATGGGCTTGCCGTCCAGGCCCCAGGCGGGGTCCGGCGTGATCCCGAGCTGCTTGAAGACGGTGGCTGCGACGTCGACGAGGCGGGTGTCGATGGGGCGTGCGCCGGCGGCGATTCCGGGGCCCTGGGCGAGGACGAACGTACGCCGCTCCTCGATGGCGCTTCCGCCGTGGCCGCCGGGGTCGGTGTGGCCGTGGTCGGTGGTGACGATGACCCCCCTCCCGAGCCAGCAGATCGGGGAGCTCCTCGACGGAGCCGAGGACGTGCGTCGCGCCGTGGGCGAGCAACTGCTCGCGGTCGTGCGCACCTGTCAGGACGCCCGCGACAACGCCCGCGCCGGAGCGGACGCCGCTGAGCATGTCGTACGACGTGTCGCCGGCGACCGCGATCTCCCGCACCCCGTCGGCGGCGCCCGTGCGCAGAGCGCGGCCAGCACCATGTCCGGGTACGGGCGGCCCCGGCCACCCGCGTCGGCCGGGCAGAGCGTCAGCTCGACGAGCCTCTGCCAGCCGAGCGCGTCGAGGATCGCGTCCTGCGTGACGCGGGCGAACCCGGTGGTCAGGACCACACGCCGGCCCTCGGAGCGCAGCTTCTCGATGGCCTCGCGGGCGCCGGCGACGGGTGCGATGTGCCCGGCGTCGACGAGGTTTCCGTACGCCTCTTCGAAAGCGGCGTTGGCCTGCTGGGCCTTGGCTTCGTCCCCGAAGAGGTGCCGGAAGACGGAGATCTTGGACTCGCCCATGGTGGCGCGTACGTAGTCGAGCTTCGTGGCGTGATCGTCCGATCCCGGCTCGACGCCGAGGCGTTCGGCGGCGGTGGAGAAGGCCTGCTCGACGAGTCCGCCGTCGGCGACGGTGGTGCCGGCCATGTCGAGGACCACGAGCTTGATCGAGTGCGTGTGCGTGTGCGTTTCATTCATCTTCGTTTCACCAGCCCAGTTCGTTCGCGGTGGTTTCGGCGATGGCCGGTGAGCACGTCATGCCGCGCCCGCCGGGCCCGGTCACCAGCCACACGCCGTCGCGCACCTGCTGGCGGTGTACGACGCGGCTCGTGTCGGTGCACTGCGCGTAAACACCCGCCCAGCGGTGCCGGATCTTGGGGAGCGGGCGGCCGAGGAAGGATTCGGCCACCCGGGCGACGTGTTCGTACGGCTCCTCGACGACGTCGAAGGCGAAGGGGTGCTCGTACTCGTGGGTGTCACCGATGGTCAGTCCGCCGTCGCGGCGCTGGACCATCAGCAGCTGCATCTTGTGAGCGGCGGCGGTCGGCTCCTGGGCCTGGGCGGCGTTGAGCGCGTCGAGGGCGTCGCTCGCGTAGGCGGGGTAGTA
Organism: Streptomyces sp. ISL-100; assembly: GCF_018614615.1. GTDB lineage: Bacteria > Actinomycetota > Actinomycetes > Streptomycetales > Streptomycetaceae > Streptomyces. Next base: position 124,693 of record NZ_JAGGOK010000010.1, read on the forward strand.
GCGGAAGCTGTCGGCGTCGGCGACGGAGGTGGTGAGGGCCTCGCCGAGGGGCTCGGTCTGCATCATCTGGAGGCGGACGCGGCGTACGGGCAGATCGGGGACGAGCTCCTTGACGAGCCCGCCGAGCCAGGCGCCCGTACACAGGACGACCGCGTCACCGGTGTGTACGTCGCCGTGGTCGTCCCGGACAGCGTTCTCACCTACGACCTCACGGACTTCGCGCCCGCCGATGAAGGTGTACCGGCCGGACCGCAACAGTGCCTGCTTGAGGGCAAGTTGGGCGGTGCGCGGCTCGACGGCGGCGTCCCGCTCGCACCACAGGGCGGCTTGGAACGCGCCGCGCAGGGCGGGGTTCGCGGCGCGGGCCTCGTCGGCCGTCAGCAGCTTGTAGCCGCGGGCGGCCGCATCGGGACGGTTCAGGGCGGCCTCGGCGACGGCCAGCTCCAGGTCGCCCCGTACGGGCGTCAGCGAGCCGATGGCCCGGAAGCCGAGCTCGGGGATGCGGGCCCCGATGCCTTCCCAGAGCTCGCGGGCGCGCAGGGCGGTTTCGAGCTCCTCACCGCCCGCGCGGCCGCTGACCCATATCTGGCCGAAGTTGCGGAGGCTGGCCCCGCGGGCTTCGGTCTCGCGCTCGATCTGGACGACCTCGTGGCCGCGTTCCACTGCGTGCCAGGCGTGCACGGTTCCCACGACGCCGGCTCCAACGACTATGACTCTCACGGCGGTCACGCTCCTGGCGGCGGGTGACCCGTATGGATCCGCCCGGCGACGGCACGGTGAACAGCCACCCAAGGACGGCCCAGACCCGTTACCTTTCTGTTATCTGACCTGGGAAAGTCATTTGCTCTGCCTGAACGACGCTGACATGGTCTCGGCCATGCCAACCTTCTCCGCGCCCGACGGAACCAAGCTCGCGTACCACGTGTTCGGAGACGGCCCTCCTGTGGTCTGCCTGCCCGGAGGGCCGATGCAGGCCTCCGCGTACCTGGGCGACCTCGGCGGCCTTTCCGCGCACCGGCAGTTGATCACGCTGGACCTTCGGGGCACCGGCGAGTCAGCGATCCCGGAGGACCCCGACTCGTACCGCTGCGACCGGCTTGTCGACGACGTGGAGGCCCTGCGCGAGCACCTCGGCCTCGACCGGATGGACCTGCTCGCGCATTCCGCCGGCGCGAATCTCGCCGCGCTGTACGTCGGCCGCCACCCGGAACGCGTCAGCAAGCTCGCGCTGATCACGCCGAGCACGAAGGCCGTCGGGATCGAGGTCACCGGAGACATCCGGCGTGAGACCGCGCAGCTCCGCCGGGACGAGCCGTGGTTCGCCGCGGCGTTCGCGGCCTTGGAAGCGATTGTGGCGGGCCGGGCGACGGACGACTGCTGGCAGGCCATCGCGCCGTTCTTCTACGGCCGCTGGGACGAGGTGGCTCAAGCCCATCAGGCTGCTGAGGACGGGCAGAAGAACAAGGAGGCCGCGAACGCCTTCGTCGCCGAAGGCGCTTTCGACCCGAGCGCCACCCGCGCGGCGCTCGCACTGTTCGAGCAGCCGGTGCTCCTGCTGGCCGGAGAGGTCGACCTGACAGGTCCGCCTCCCGCGATGGCCGAGTTCACGGGGCTGTTCCCGAACGCCGAGTTCGTCATTCAGCCGGGAGCCGGACACTTCCCGTGGCTGGACGATGCCGACTGGTTCGTGGCGACCACCGCGGCGTTCCTGGGACGGTAGCGAATCGGCGGCGGAGGCGAGCAACCGGACAGGCCGCCCACGGCCCAACGCCTCACCCGGGTTGCGCTAACCCCGGTTGCCGAGCCGCACCGTAAAGCTGAAGCGGTCTCCCCGGAAAAGCGTCCGCACCCGCTCCAGCGGCCGCCCCTCCACGTCCCGCGAGAGCCGGTGGATCAGCAGCATGGGAAGCGCCGGCGGAGTACCGATGAGGAGCGCCTCGCGAGGAGTCGCCAGGACCGTCTCGATGCGCTCGTCGGCGTCACCGAAGGACACGCCGACGCGATCATGAAGGTACGAGTAGAACGACGAATCAGGCTCGAAGTCCACGTCCAGGCGCGGGATGCGGGAGACGGCGACGTACGTACTCTCCAGCCCCACGCGCTCGTCGTCCGCGAGCAGCACCCGCTCCAGATGCCAGACCGGATCGCCGGCGTCCACCCCCACATCGGCGGCGAGGGCCGCCGGACAGGGGAAGCGGTCGAGCCCGATGAGGTTACGTCCGGGCCCGCGGTTCTGCCGGCGTACGCCCTCGGTATAGCTGGCCAGGGCAAGTGGCTGTTCGAGCTTGGGACCGGCGACAACGGTGCCGCGCCCCTGCCGCCGCAGGCGCCCTTCCAGCAGCAGCTCTCTCAGCGCCTGGCGCACCGTCTCGCGGGAGACTTCGTACCGTACGGCGAGATCCCGCTCGGTCGGCAGAAGCTCACCTTCGCCCAACTCGCTGATCATCGCGGCGATATGGGCTTTGACGGCGTAGTACTTGGGAACGCGGCCGTGCTCCGGGATGCCGGAGCGGATCGGCGCGCCGGGGTCCTGGTCGTGCGCGTACGGGTAGTCCTTCGGGTAGTCCACGGACTGGATGTTCGCAGACGATGTTGAACGCTTGCTGCGAGCGGCGGGGGACGAGCGCGGATCAGCGTAGGTCAGCGTGTTTCCCGGCTGCCTTGGGTGATGGAGAGGTAGACCCCAACGGCGACCGTGCAGGCGGCGACCAGTCCGGCCAGCGGTACGGCCCAGTGCCCGGCGAAGCTGGTGGGGAGTACGAGCAGCGCGCCGACGAGCAGGACCATTTGCTGCGCGGTGCCTCGTTTGAAGTGGCGAGCGTGCACGAGCCACACCGTGAGCATGAAGAGGGCTGTGGGAACGGTGACGGCGAGGGAGGCCGCGAGCGTGGAGATGTGGGCGTGGTGCGTCGCCTGTTCGACCGCCACCTCGATGCCGGCGCCGATCGCGGCGGCAGAGCCGAAGATCAGGTAGTGGCCGTACCCCCAGAAGAACGCCTGCCGGTTGGAGCGGAGGTATTCGTGAATGGGCACGGCGAAGTAGATCCAGAAGGCGGCGAAGACGATGACCAGCCCGCCGGCCGCGATCGGCAGCAGTTCGTCGAGCGCCGCTGATTCGTCCAGGGCCGACTGCACGGCCACGGTGGCGGCGGCAATGGTTTCGCCGAGCATGATGATGGTGAACAAGCCGTAGCGTTCGGCGATGTGGTGCGGATGCCAGCTGGTCCGGTGGCGGTTCTCGGCGAAGGCCGGCACGGCGAGCTCGGCGGCGGCGAGCAGCAGGAAGCCCCACGTCCAGGCGGCGTCGGGCAGCAACAGCAGCAGCACCCAGCCCAGCTGCACCAGCACAAGCCCGGCGGCATAGCGCAGCGCCGCTGCTCTCGCGGCTCCTGTTTCACCGTGCGCGGCCCGCAGCCACTGGAGGGTGAGCGCGACGCGCATGATCAGGTAGCCGACGATCGCGACCCCGTAATCGGCGTGGTCGAAGGCGCGCGGGACTCCGGCGGCCAGGACGAGGACGCCGGAGATCTGCACCAGCGTGGCGAGTCGGTACGGGATGTCGTCGCTGTCGTAGGCGGACGCGAACCAAGTGAAATTGACCCAGGCCCAATAGATCGCGAAGAAGACGAACAGGTAGCCCGTGATCCCGTTCCCTGGGTCGCCCTCGGCCACGGCGTGCACCAGCCGCGCGCCGGCCTGCGCCACGGCCACGACGAAGCAGAGGTCGAAGAACAGCTCCAGCGGGGTGGCCGCCCGGTGCGGCTCGTCGGGGCGGCGAGCCCTCATCCGCACCAGCGGAACGACGACTCGGCCGTGACCGGCGCCGGAGGGGGTGGGGGCGGGGCTGGGGTGCTGGTTGGGATTCACTGTCGCCGTCGCGTCGCTGCCGCCCGGAGGCGCCGGGATCCGACCATGAGCGCCCCGCCCGCGAGGAGGAGCGCGCCGGCGGTGGCCCCGAGTGTGAGCAGGCTGGCGGGGGTACGGCCGGTCATGGCCAGGCGGTCGGGGAGCTTGGCGATGGGCGGCGTACGGTCGTCATCGTCGCCGGGGTCGGGGGCGGGGTCGAGCTCGGCGTCGGGGCTGGAGCTGACGTCAGGATCGGCATCGCGTTCGGGATCGCGCTCGGCATCGCGCGACGGATCGGAATCGGGGTCGCGATCGTGGTCGGCGCTGCGGCCGGTGACGGCGAAGCGGTAGTCGTTGGACTCGCCGACCCACTCCCCGTCATCACCGTGCCGTTGTACGACGGCGGCGTTGGCGACGACGTCGCCGGGCCGGGCCCCTGCGGCGAAGGCGAGCCGTACCTTCACGGTGACGGTCTTGCCCGCGGCGACGGTGAATCCGGTGAACCCGTGGCCGAATACGCCGATGTACTCGTCCGCGTCGGTCTTCTCGAAGGGGACCGAGCGCCAGCGCTCAGCACCGTCGTCGTAGAACTCGAACCGAGCCCGGTCCTCGGCCTTGTCGGACGTGGGTTCACGGTCGCGGCCGTCGGTGACCATGACGATGACCGGGTGGATGTTGTGGCAGCTCTCGCCGGTCGCGTTGGTGAGTTCGAGGTACCAGTTCCTGAAGCCGCCGCCGGCCTCGTACGTGCCCGGGCCGCCGCGCAGGCGGGTGCGAATGGGGAAGTCCGCGGAGTCGGGATCACCGCACGAGGGCTCTTGGTCCGCGCCGGGGACGGGCGCCATGGCGAGGGCCGGCAGGGACGGCGACGCAGCGTCAGCGACCGTCGCCGGAGCCATCGTGACTGCCGCGACTCCGAGGGCGATGGCGGGGGCACTGCGCAGTCGCATGGGAAACCTTTGCAGATCGCGGAGCGGTCGGGGTCATCCGGTCATGCCCCCATGACCCTGCCAGGAGCACAGCCCCCAACCGCGCATGCCACGACCGCGAGCGGTCATACAGTCCGCTAAATCCCCCCAACGGCCGAGTCGGCACTGCCGGCACCACTACCAGCACCCGAACCCGCACCGGCACTGGCACCGGTGCCGGCACCGGTGCCGGCACCGGGAAACGCCACATCCGCATGCCCGAAGAGCGGCGCGAGGACCAGCTGCGCGGCCCCGTCGGCGACTCCGCGCCCATCGCCTCCTGCCGCGGCGACCGGCACGGCCGGGCCGCTGCCCTCACGCCGGGCGAGTTCGCTGAGCACCTCGCCCACGCCTCGTACAAAGACTTCTTCATGAGCGGCGATGACACGACCGCCGATCAGCACGCGGTCGATGTCGAGCAGGCCGACGAGGTTGGCGGCCCCGGCCCCGAGAACGCGTGCGGCCTCGGCGAGGTCGCCGCGGGCGACGGCGGCCAGGCACAACGCCTCAATGCAGCCGTGACCACCACAGCCGCAGACGGGCCCGTCCAGCTGCAGCGTCTGGTGCCCGAACTCACCCGCTCCGGTGCGCGCCCCGCGATAGAGCGCCCCGCCGAGCACAAGTCCGGAACCGAGCCCCGTACCGAGATGGAGGTACGCGAACGATCCCCCGGCGGGGCGGGCACGAAGAGCCAGCCCGAGGGCGGCTGCGTTCGTATCCTTGTCCACGACCACCGGCAGCCCGAGCCGCTCGCTCAGCACCTCCCGCAACGCGAACCCGTCCCACTGCGGAAACCCGGTGACGCGATGCAACACCCCCCGACCGTGATCAAGCGGCCCGGGCGCGGCAACCCCGACCCCGAGCAGCGCCTGCCGACGCAGGGGCCGGGACGGAAGGTCGTCAGAGCCCAGTGCGGTGATCTCGCGGGACGCCGCTTCCAGCACCACCTCCGCCCCCGCCCCGAAGTCCAGCGGCGACCTCCGCGCGGCGACCGTCGTGCCCGCGAGGTCCACCAGGACCGCCGTCAGCTCGTCGCGGTCCAGGTGCAGCCCCACCGCGTACCCGGCGTCCGGCACCAGCCGCAGCACCGTCCGCGGCTTGCCGCCCGTCGACGCGCGCCGGCCGGCCTCCGCCACCAGCCCCTCCGCCCGCAGCCGTGCGGTGATCTTGCTGACGGCCTGCGGCGTGAGGCCGGTGCGCTCGGCGAGCTCGAGGCGGCTGATGCCGGCCTCGCCCGCCGTACGCAGCAGGTCGAGCACCAGCGCCGCGTTGTGGCTGCGCAGCGCCGGCAGGTTCGCGCACGTATTGCTCTTGTTCACGGACCCATTGTCCACTGCGCTTGCACTTTGGCAACAGCGTTGCTTAAGTAGGAGCCATGACTGGCACCGGCACCGGCACTGACACTCGCGCCAACCCGCACGCCCCGCTGCGCGTAGGACTCGTGGGCTACGGCCTCGCGGGCTCCGTCTTCCACGCCCCGCTCATCGCCGCGACCGAGGGCCTCGTCCTCGATACCGTCGTCACCTCGAATCCGGAGCGGCAGGAGCAGGCCCGCGCCCAGTTCCCCGGCGTCGGAATCGCGGCCTCGCCCGACGAGCTGTGGGCGCGAGCGGACGAGCTGGACCTGATCGTGATCGCGTCTCCCAACAAGACCCACGTCCCGATCGCCACCGCCGCCATCAAGGCGGGCCTGCCGGTCGTCGTGGACAAGCCGGTCGCCGGCACCGCCGCCGAGGCGCGTGAACTGGCCGCGCTCGCGGAGGACCGCGGCGTTCTCCTCTCCGTCTTCCAGAACCGCCGCTGGGACAACGACTTCCTGACTCTCCAGCAGCTGATCGCCTCCGGCGAGCTCGGCGACGTACAGCGCTTCGAGTCACGCTTCGAGCGGTGGCGCCCGCAGCTCAAGGGCGGCTGGCGGGAGTCGGGCGACCCGGCGGAGATCGGCGGGCTGCTGTACGACCTGGGCAGTCATGTCGTCGACCAGGCGCTGGTGCTGTTCGGCCCGGCGGTCCGGGTGTACGCCGAGTCCGATGTACGCCGCCCCGGCGCCGAGGCGGACGACGACACGTTCATCGCGATCACGCATGCGAACGGCGTGCGCTCGCACCTCTACGTGAGCGCCACCACCGCCCAGCTCGGCCCGCGCTTTCGGGTGCTCGGTTCGCGCGCGGGCTATGTGAAGTACGGCCTGGACCCACAGGAGACGGCGCTGCGCGAGGGCGAGCGGCCCGCGGCGGACGGGAACTGGGGCGAGGAGCCGGAGGCGGCCTGGGGGCGCATCGGCGCGGGCGAGTCCCCGGCGACGGGCGGCGGCAGCCCGGTCCCGACGCTGCCGGGCGACTACCCGGCGTACTACGCGGCCGTAGCCACCGCCGTACGGGCGGGCACCGCTCCCCCGGTCACCGCGGCGCAGGCGGCAGCGGCACTCGACGTACTGGAGGCGGCGCGCCGCTCGGCCCGCGAGGGCGTCACGGTGCGGCTGTAGCGCCGCCCTTCTTCTGCTCGCGCGGGAACTCGTCCGTCCCGAGGGTGATGCCGACCAGCGTGCCGGTGAGGTCGATCTCGTCGCCGAAGTCGAAAGTCAGAGCCGTGCGGTACTTCCCGTCCCGCGGCCGCGTGTGGAGGTGGCACTCGCCGGTGTACGGATCGGCGATTACGTATACGGGTACGCCGGCGACGGCATAGGCATCCAGCTTGGGGCCGTAGTCGTTGCCTGCCGTGTCCTTGGAGATCACCTCGGCGACGAACTCGACGTCCTGGTAGCGCCAGCGGCCGTTGCCATCCTTGACCGAGTCTTCCTTGAAGGCGGCTACGTCGGAGGCGAAGCCGTTGAGGCGCCCGGGGAAGTCGATCCGGACATCGGAGGCGATGCGCTTGCGCGGGTAGCGGGCCCTCAGCTGCTCCACGATGTCCAGGATGATCTCCCAGTGTGTCTGGCGCTGCGGCGACATGTAGATGGCCCCCTGGACGATCTCGGCCTTGATTCCCTCGGGGACGGGCATCCGCTCCAGCAGCTCGAACATCATGTCGAGCGTGAGTTCGCTCTGGTCGGCCATCACGATCCTGTCTTCCAGAACAGTCACTGTGCCGCTCCTCCCCGCTGCCGCAGAGGCGCGCGCAGCCGCGTAGTGCAACGATAAGCCCGGCCTCCAGGTCACGCCGGGACACCGGGCACCGTGCCTACGCGTCCTTCAGCTCCTGCCGCTGCCGCCCCAGCCCCTCAACCTCAAGCTCGACAACATCCCCCGACCGGAGATACGGCTTGGGCTCCGCCTGCCCCATAGCCACACCCGCCGGCGTACCCGTGTTGATGACGTCACCCGGATACAGCGTCATGAACTGGCTGACATACCGCACCACTTCTCCCACCGAGAAGATCTGCTCAGCAGTGGTGCCGTCCTGCTTCAGCTCGCCGTTCACCCACAGCTTCAAACCCAGCGCCTGCGGATCCGGTACCTCGTCCGCCGTCACCAGCCACGGGCCCAGCGGGTTGAACGTCTCGCAGTTCTTGCCCTTGTCCCAGGTGCCGCCGCGCTCGATCTGGAACTCGCGCTCGGAGACGTCGTGCGCGACCGCGTACCCCGCGACATGCGCGAGCCCGTCCTCGGCAGAGTCCAGGTAGCGGGCGGTACGGCCAATGACCACAGCCAGCTCGACTTCCCAGTCGGTCTTCGTGCTGCCGCGCGGTACGAGAACCGTGTCGTCGGGACCGACGACCGTGTCAGGGGCCTTGAAGAAGATGATCGGCTCGGCGGGTATCGCCGCCCCCGTCTCGGCCGCGTGATCGTGATAATTCAGTCCAATACACACGATCTTGCCGATACGCCCGAGCGGCGGCCCGACCCGAAGCGTCCCGGCCGCGTCGTCGATCACCGGCAGCTCACCACCCGCCGCCTCCGCGCGAACCCGGCCGAGCGCCGCCTCGTCGGCGAGCAGGTCACCGTCGATGTCCGTGACGAGGCCCGACAGATCCCGGAGCGTCCCGTCCTGGTCGAGCAGTGCCGGACGTTCGGCACCCGCCGTTCCCACACGCAGCAGCTTCATGGTCAGTCTCCTCTGGTCGAGAGTCACGTTCGGCCCCGGCCGATGGGTGCGGCCATCGGAGGATTGGCTGATCCTCCAAGGTCCGGTTCCAGTCCGCAAGACCCCGTTCACAGACTGGACCTCCCCCATAGCCTTAAGGGCATGGGGGGACCCCCTTCGCAGCAGTAGCTACCGCCCTCTCACCAGCCGGAATGTCCCGGTACAGCCACGCCCGCTCAACCGCGCTCCACGTAGTGCTGGTGACGACGTACAACGCGGCAGCCAACGGCACCACGGCCACCGTGACGATCGTCGCGAAGGACATCAGCGGCATCACCTTGGCCATCGCTCCCATAGCCCCGGCGCCCGGCAGCTGCACCCCGTCCGGCCCCGCGACCGGCATCCCGGGCGCGGCCGCCATCTGCTGCTTCGTACGCCGGTAACTGAACGTGGCCACCGCCGCGACGACCGCGAACAGCGCGACGTACAGCAGCCCCTGCGCCCCGAAGACCCCGCCGTCCGCCAGCGCGTCGGTCCAGCGGTCGCCGAGCGGGCTCGCGAAGAGGGTGTGTGTAAGGAGTTCGTTGGGTCCGCCCCCGATCTGCTGGTTCGAGAAGAGGTGGTACATCAGGAAGAACGCCGGCAGCTGAAACAGGCTGGGCAGGCAGCCCGACAGCGGTGAGACCTTCTCCTTCGCATGCAGCTCCAAGATTGCCTTCTGCAGGCGCTCAGGGTTCTTGCCGTGCTTCTTGCGCAGCTCGGCGATCTGCGGCGCGAGCTTGGTGCGGGCCTTCTGGCCGCGGGCCGTCGCCCGCGACAGGGGATGGATGGCGAGTCGTACACACGCCGTGAACAGGACGATCGCGGCGGCTGCGGCGGAGGCGTGGAAGAACGGTTCGAGCAGATCCGCGAGGCGTGCGACCAGGCTGGCGAAAACGGACATGGTGAGCCCTCCGAGGGGTCTCGTCGTGCCGGAAGAGAGAAAGATCGGCATTGACGACCCACGAGGGGCGATGCGTACGCGAGAACGCGAACTACTCGACGTCCTGCTTCAAAAGCGGCGGTGCGCGCCCCTACGCCGTGGTCGTCAGAAGACGACGACCCGGCGCCCGGGGCCTGGTCCGCCCGCGCGCATCGGGATCACGCTGGGGCAGGAACGCGGTGCGTATCTCCCGGTCCCGTATCGCCGTACGCACCCGTGTGCGCGGCACGGCGGGAACGGAGCGCGCCGCGACGAGCGCGCAGGCCGCGAGGGCGGAACCGGCCGCGGCGGTGGCGGCGAGTGCGACGGCGGCGGAAAAGCTGCCGTTCTCAATAAGCAGGATTTCGGTCAGCAGGAAGAGGACAAGACCGACCGTGCGCAACAACCGCGCCGAACAACGAATCATGATCCCCTCCTTCCCAACGACCGACTCTCAGCCGAAGACGAAGCCGATGCTACTGCCCGGCACTGACAACGCCCCCTGCCGGTACCTCTTCCTTCACACCCCACTGACGCACAACGCGGCCACTAAGTTCCAAGGAGCTAGCGCGGCCGCATCGACGCCAACTTTCCCCACACCACCAGCCGGTACTTGGAGGTGTACTCGGGCGTACAGGTCGTGAGCGTCAGGTAGTAGCCGGGAGCGGTGTACCCGACATCCGTGCGCACATTGCTCCGAGGCACCTTCGCGATCACCCCGCTGTCGCGCGCCGAAGTCTGGGCGAGCCCTTTATCCACGACGTACGTGAAGACAGCGTCCCGCGTCTCCACTCGCACCTCGTCCCCGGCACGCAGCCGGTTGATGTAGCGGAACGGCTCCCCGTGCGTATTGCGATGCCCCGCCAGCGCGAAGTTCCCGGCGCCGCCAGGCTGCGCGGTCTGCGGATAATGCCCGACGTACCCCTTGTCGAGTACGCCGCCCTTGCTGACGCCCTGCGCGACGGGCGCGGTCACGCCGAGGCGCGGGATGCGGAGGATGGCGTACGCCTGATCCCAGCGGGGAGGCGACGGCGTACGGTCGCCGGCGCCCGCCCGGGACGTATCGCCGCCACCCCCACGAATCCCACCACCCTCAGCCACCTCACCATCACCTGCGGCCACGCCATCAGGCACCTTCTCCGCCGCCGCATCCGGGAGAGCAGCCTCTCCCCCACTCCCCTCCCACTGCCTCTCCAGCGCCTGGACCTTCCGCTCGGCGCCGTCCCGGGCCTGTCGGTTGGTCCACCACAGCTGATGTACGACGAGGAGCAGCACGACGACTCCGAACGTCACGGCGGCCTCCGCACCCACCCACAGCCCGCGCGCGGCCGCCGCACGCCCCCGGGAGGCGCCCTGCACCACCACCGGAATCCGCCTCTGCTCCCGCTCCCACACGGCGGGCACGATAGGCCTTCCCCCGACAACTCTCCAGAGCCGCGCCCGTCACGTCCGCGCCCCGCCGCCCCGGGCTCTCTCACCCGCACCCCGTACAGCAGTACGGTGTGGTGCATGCGCCCCGACACGCCTGCCGATCACGCCGATCACACCGCCGAAGCCGAGCGCCTGCTGCGTACCGCGGCGCAGTATCCCGAGGACCAGGAGCCGCTGTACCTCCAGGCCGCGGCCCACCTGGAGCTGTCCGGCGACCGCGCCCGCGCGGCGACGCTGTACGACCACCTCCTGGCGAAGGCCCCGGACAATCCACCCCTGGTGAAGGCCCTCAAGGCGGCCAACCTGTGGGAGTACGGCCACGAGGCGGAGGCCCGCGCGATCATCGACGGCATCCGCGCCGCGTCGCCGCGCGAGGCGGCCCCGTGGGAGATCATCGCGGAGGCCCTGGAATCCCACGACGAACTCCACGCCGCCCACGACACGTTCACCGCCGCACTGACGCTCCTCACGGACCCATCGGAGGAGATCCCGTACGGAGCCCGCTCCCTCGTGACCGGCCGCCACCGCGTACGCCGCCTGCTGGGCCTGCCGCACGACGACTGGGACATGGTGGCGGACACCATGCACGCCGGCCCCATCCCCCTGGACGAGCTGCACGACCCGAAGCGGCTGTGGGCGCTGGGCTCGGACAACCCGGCGGAGCTCCAGGCCGAGATCGCCCGCCTGCGCGCCGAGCTGGGCACGTACCGCACGGCGCTCTCCCGCCCGTTCCCAGTGGCGATGCTGCACTGGCCGGAGGACGAACTGCGCGAACTCCTGACGGCGTACCCCGCTCTGACGACGGAGTACCCCACCCACGCGGCTCACCTCACCGCAATCGAGTCGTCCCTGCGCGACCTGTCCTCGACGGGCACCCAGAACCTAGGCACCGTAAGAGGCACAGTCCCCTCCTACGAGGCATTCGCAGCCTCAGAATCAGCGTCCCCAGCAGACGCCTCCCTCCTCCCCCAGTACGCCACCACCCTGGCAGCCCGGGGCCGAGCAACCCCCTGGCCCCCGCCGCGCAACGCCCCGTGCTGGTGCGGCTCGGGCAACCCCTACCGCGACTGCCACGGCACCCCCGACGTCCCATGACCTTCGCCGGGTTACTGACCACGCGGTCTTCGCGCTGCTGTCACTGCTACTCGGCATCACCACGACCCGTCGGAGCCATCGCGCGCGGTGGTAGAACGCACGAGCAAGTCGTACACGGCCAGGTCAATGCTGGTCTGGGGCATCTCGCTATGCGTATTCGCGGCAGTACTGCTGAGCCTGGCGGCGATCTGACGAAGGCAGGAGCAGCGCCTGATTCAAAGTCCTAATCAGTCATGTTCCAGGTGGCAGCCATACGTGACCCTGACCATCCACCACCTGACTTCCATATCGACGCGATGCCCTGATCCTCCAGGTACGTGGAGTACACTCCGATATCCTCGGTGAAGAGGCCTATGAGGTACGGCGCCGGTTGATCGCGCTTCTGGTAGAGGAAGTAGCTGTACTCCTTCAGCTGACCAACGGCTTCACGCACAGCCGTCGTGGGATTACCGGTCTTCACCACCTTGGCCTCCACGAGCCACTCCGGGCCCTCCTCTCGCGCCTCACCTCCTCGATGCAAAATAAGGTCCTTGGGGTGAACCCGATCCGTGATCGGGACATACCCTCGCGACGCCGCATGTGGCCCAAAATCAGCGATGAGGCGCTCGTGGTCCCGCCTCTTCACCTGCTGCTTCGCAGCGATGTTCGCGATGTAGTCTCTGCTGCTCTTCGGGTGGAACCCATCGAGTGTCCCTGCATCAGCATGCTTTCCAGGCTCGAATTCGACAGCCGGCAGGTCGGTACGCGCCTCATGCCACCACAGCTTTTCGGCTGCTGCTGCCCGTTGCAGGAGACTCGCCGCGTGGCTCAGGTCGTCCCGTAGATCGCTCTCCCCTGGTAGGCCAGCGATCGGGTAACGACGACCCACCACGTTGGCCGCCTCATAGGCCTTAGGGCGGTCCCCTGTGCCGAAGGACGGGCGTTCAGTCCACCCTTGAATCAGACGCAGTGGAAGCGAGTCCAGCAGTTCCGCCGCACGGTTCTCAAGGTGCGCGAGGAAGTCTCTTCTCCGCGGGAACCGGTCTTCGAGCTTCGTGACTCCTTGTTGCAGAGTTAGCGTCACAGCGGACAGGTCTGCGCTGAAGATGTACGCAAGATAGAGGCCCTCCTTGGGGTCCGTATTGACATCCGGGTCGAACACGCCGATCCACGGACAGGTGCTGGCAGTGCCCTGCCCGCCATACCCCTTCGCGAAGTACCGATCAGGCAAGAACAGATCCGTGCGACCCTCCACACCACGGAGAACACGCTGTCCCGCTACGCCCGCCCCCGTACCCCGCTTCTGGTCGTACTTTCCGGCCACTTCAATGAGCAACTCTCGCATCGTCACGTCACGACGCTAGATCACAGGTGAACGCTCACCGACCCGAATACACCAAAACAAGTCACTTGTTGGCCTGTAACAGATCAGCAGGCGTTGGAGATCTTTGCGCGAACCGGACGCTACGACAGCACGTCGATAGCGTTCTTACGCCCTGCTTGTGCCCTCCGCTTCGAAGTGCATCTGGGCGCGGTCGAGGGCCTCGTCCGGGTCGCGGCCGTGGGCGTGTAGCCAGTGGAGGAGGTCGGCGATCAGGTCGATCGTCGCCTCCTCCGCCACAGCCAGTCCCAGCGGTCCCGTCGGGTCGACAGTGGGGTGTGTAGCCCCGCGGTAGAGCGCCAGGAACGTCTCTGCCCTTGTCACACGGCCGCCACCTGTGTGTCCTGTTGGCGTAATGAGGTCCGTGGGAAGTTCGCACCACGTGACCTTGGAGTCGGCTCGCAGGACGACGCCCCAGCGGTCCGTGATCGCGTCGATGATCGCCATACCTCTACCCGACTCGTCGCGGTCCGTGGCAGCGAGCAAGGTAGGCAGTGCGCGCGCGTCCGGGTCATGGACTTCGATGCGCAGTCGCGTGCCGGCCATGGAGACGACGAGGGTCGTTGGCGTCCCCGGGCCGATGTGCGTCAGGACGTTGGTGACCAGTTCGGTCACGCAGAGCTGCGCTGCGTCAGTCAGTTCGGACAGCCCCCAGAGTCTGAGGTGCAGGGCCATCACTCGTCGCAGCCCGGCAACTTCTTCGGCTTCTGCCAGGAAGGGCAGCTCCCATGCCTTCCTGGGAACCTCACACTGACTCTTATCCATGCCGACAGTCCTCACTTTCACGAGTGCGGCGAGTGCGTGGCGCAGTGAGCCACACACACAGCGTGACAGTGAAACTCTCAATATGGAACTCTCATTTGGGAATTGGGGGAGCATGCCTGCTCTGTGCGCGCCCCGGGCGTGCGCTGTCTTGCCTGTACGGCTCCGCGCCGTGCACGCTCAAGGCGATCGACATGAAGGGCCACGACCATGCCAGTTGGACCAACTACCCGCAGGCGCCAACTCGGGGCGGACTTGCGTCGACTGCGGGAGCGCAAAGGGCTCTCACTGGAGGAAGCCGGAGCGCTCGTCGGCATCTCAAAGGCCACGCTGAGCCGTTACGAGACCAAGGGCGGAACAGTCAAGTGGCCCGCCGTACATGCTCTTTGTCGCGAGTACGACGCATCGGAAGAGGAACGCCAGGCTCTCGTCGAGTTGGCCAAAGAAGCCAAGATCCGCGGGTGGTGGCGGTCACTTGCCGATCCGATCCCTGAGTCCATGAACCTCATGCTGACCCTCGAAGACGAGGTCATCCGCGAGGACCACTACTCCTGTATGTACGTCCCGGGCCTGCTCCAGACGCGCGCGTACGCCGAGGCCGTGCATCGCGCTTCCGAGATGCGCTGCACCGAGCAAGAGATCGCGCACATGGTCGACATCCGCATGAAGCGGCAGGACCTGCTGGATCGGGAGGACCCGCCACACATCTGGGCGGTGGTCGATGAGGCGGTCATCCGCCGCATGGTCGGCGGCCGCGAAGTCATGCGGGAACAGCTCCAGCACATTCGGGACCTGGCCAAGCGTCCTCACATCACGATCCAGATACTGCCGTTCGCCGGCGGAGCACACGCCGCAGCCGTCGGAAGCTTCGTGATTCTTGGAGGGCCGGCGCCTGAACTGGACGTCGTGTACGTCGACATCATCGGTGGCGGCCTATTCATGGAGAAGCCCGAGGAACTCGAACGCTATAAGTTGGCGTTCCAGTACTTGCAAGCCCAGGCGTTGGATCTCAACGCCTCAACTGCACTCCTGAACCAGGCTTCCGAGGAGCTTTGATGGATCACGAAGGCATCCGCTGGATCAAGTCCTCGTACAGCGGCGGCAGCGGGACTGAGTGCGTCGAGGTGGCGGCCCTCGTCGGGCGTACCGCCGTGCGCGACTCGAAAGTGGCCGATGGCGCGCGTATTGCCGTGGCGAACGGGGCGTGGGCGGGGTTCGTTCGGGCTGTGCGGCGTGGGGAGTTCGGCGCCGGTTAGCGTCATGCGGCTGCGTTGGGGGTGGCGGGCTCGCCCGGTGGGGTTGAGGCCAGGGCCTGGAGCAGGTGGCGCAGCTGAGGGCTTGGGGGTCCCGGAGGCGCGGCCAGGGACGTGGTGACAGTCAGGTCGGTCAGGGGGCGTACTGCTACGTGGGGGAGCCGCGGTAGGGCGGTTACCTCGTAGAAGGGGGTCCAGGAGGGGCATTCCGCTGTGCCGATTGCGGTGAGGGTCTCCTGGAGGGTCGTGAACGCGGGGCCGAGGCGTGGTTCTGCGCCGGCTTTGCGCAGGGCGGTAGTGATCAGGTCGTGGAAGGGTGCGTTGTTCTGGCGCGGGGCGAGTCTCAGTGGCAGGTCTGCCAGTTGCTCCAGGCTCAGGGCCGGCTCGGACGCAAGTGGGTGATCGCTGGGTACGGCCGCGTACAGGGGGTCGCGCCACATGGGCAGGAGTTCCAGGTCCGGGGCTGTTCGCAGGGCTCGTACCAGCGCCGCGTCGAGCTCGCCGGAACGTATCGCGGTGAGACGGTCGGGGAGCGGCAGACGGCGCGGGCGGACTTGGACGTGTGGGGCTACGGCCGCGAGGTTGTTCAGGAGGCGGTAGATCCGGTCGCCCGGGCCGTGGATCGTTCCCAGGCGTAGGACTCCTGTGGCGCCGGATGCTATTTCGGCGGCCACCTGGTGTGTGCGGTGCGCGGCCGCGAGGACCGCGTGTGCCTCCGGCAGCAGTCGTTCGCCGGCGGCTGACAGGCGCACCTGGCGCGTTGAGCGTATGAAGAGGGTTACGCCCAGCTCACGCTCCAGGCGGCTGATCTGCTGGCTCACCGCCGACTGGACGATGCTCAGGCGCTCGGCGGCGCGGCCGAAGCCGCCCTCCTCGGCTACTGCCACGAAGTACCGCAGTTGGCGCAGTTCCATACGCTCCCCCGATTCATCACGATCCGCGATTTCTGCAGGCGACAACCGCTTCTGGTTCGCGGCTTCTTCCCGGGATGGGATGGACGTCGACCGAAGGAAGTCGATGAAAGAAGTCGATGAAGGGGCCGGGATGACTCATCGGGCAATGGATGGTGTGGGCGGCGTGGGTGGTGCTGGCGGTGCGCTCGTCGTGGGGGCCGAGGAGGCCGAGCGTGTTCCGCTGCCGCATGGTGGTGGGTTTCGGTTGCTCGCCGATGGGGGGCAGACCGGTGGCGCGCTCGGGGCCAACCGGCTGACCCTCGGGGAGGGCGCCGATGGTGCGCGGCCGCACTGTCACTCGCTGTCGTCAGAGTTGTTTTACGTACTCGACGGCACCGTGGAGTTTTTGCTTGATGGTGAGGTGGCGACCGTGGGGCACGGTGGCGTTGTTGTAGTGCCGCCTCGGATGCCGCATGCCTTCGGTGCCGCTCCTGGCTCGGATGCTGATCTGCTCGCCGTCCTGACGCCGGGCGTCGACCGCTTCGAATACTTCCGGGCCCTGGGGCGTATTCAGCATGGGGTCGAGGCTTTTGAGAGCCTGCTTGCCGAGCAGGAACGGTACGACGTGCATTTTGTCGATGCCTCGGAGTGGCTGGCCCTGCGGAACAGCTGAGAGGTGGGACCGCTCATGGCGATGGCGGTCTTGCCGCTTGGTGCGACAAGACCGCCATCGTCTGCTGGCTACGACCTGTGGTGGTGCTAGTTCAGTGTGGCCAGGAGCAGGTTCGGGTTTGGCGGGGTGATGAAGTACGACGCGCTGGGGACGTAGACCGTCTTGCCTTGGACTGCCACGGAGGTGGGGTTCGACAGGCCGTCCTCCGCGGTTAGTGCGATGGAGTGCCTGCCGTTGGGGCGTACTACGGCGACCTCGCTGCTCGAGATCAAAGCCGCCAGGACCGTGTCGTCATGCTTGGGGAAGGCGAAGGTGAAGTCGTCGATGCCGGTCAGGCCGGTTGCCCTGGTCTGGATCGGCCCTGCGGAGCCGTTCCGATTGACCGGGATGCGCAGCAGCAGGCCCTTGTCGGAGTTGGATACCCACACGGCGCCATTGCGCAGCTTGAGGCCGTTTGCGCCGACTCCCACAGCCGGCGGGGGCAACGGCTGGAGCTTGCTGCCCGTGGCCCATGCCTTCGGCTTGACGCAGCCGCGGCCCGGGGCGGCCTTCGCCGGTACGCGCCACACGGTGCCCTTGACCGAGTCGGCGGCGTACAGCACGCCGCGCTTCTCGTCGAGCGCGAGGCCGTTGGGGAAACCGTTCTCCGGCAGGCACGCGATCTGCTTGGCCGTGCGGTGCTTCGGGCTGACGCGCCAGACGCCCGTCAGCCTGTTGCCGGTGGCGTAGTTGACGTACAGAGTCCCGTCATGTGCCCGTGCGATGCCGGTCGTGACCGCGGCGCCGGCGATCGGGGTGTCCGGGTTCGCCACGGCGGGGAGCTCGGCGATGATGCGCGGCTCGTGGTGCGGGGAGAGGCGGGCGACCTGTCGGGCGAAGGCGAACGTGACGTTGGCCGAGCCGTCGGGTTCGAGTGCGATGTTCTCCGGCGTCTGGCCTTCGTCGAAGTTGAAGTGCTCGACGACGCGCGGGTCCGTCAACGTCGGCTCGTGGGCGGAGGTGGGCGCCGACGCGAGCGCCGCGAGGGCGACGGCGGCCGTGGCAATACCGGCCAGACGTGGGAAGCGGGACAAGCGGGGCATGGGGCTCCTCCGGCTGTGCACGAGGTGCGAGTGACAGGGGAGGCCAGAAGAACATGATGGTTCGTCAGCTAACGTGCGCCGGTCGCTCGCGGGCCGATAAATCGCCCGTATGGCCGAAAGCTGCGCGGGCTGGGCGATTGCCGCTCGGTGCCGGTGAACACACGTGGGGGGCCGTACGTACTACTGGGCAACTCCCCCATTTGCTGGGCGCGTGACCGACGACAGGCGGTTGCGCGCCCAGCGCGTGTGTGCCAGGGGGCGCGCAGCGCCTCTGCCGCCGGATGCGAGAAGCCGGCGGACCCTCCGGAGAGTCCGCCGGCTCGCCCGCCCCTTGGGCCATCTGGTTCCGTGGGCTAGAAGACGCTTACTCCGTACGCGCTCAGCGCCTCAGTCACCGGCTGGAAGAACGTCGTACCGCCCGACGAGCAGTTGCCGCTGCCGCCCGAGGTCAGGCCGAGCGCGGTGCTGCCGGCGAACATGGCGCCGCCGCTGTCCCCCGGCTCGGCGCAGACGTTGGTCTGGATGAGGCCGTAGACGACGTCGCCGCCGCCGTAGTTGACGGTCGCGTTGAGGCCGGTCACCGTGCCGCCGCGAAGGCCGGTGGTGCTGCCGCTGCGCTGGACGGCCTGTCCGACGGAGGCGTTGCCTGCGGCCGTGATGTCGCGGTACGAGCCGTTGTAGAGGTAGACCCGGCCGTCGGCGGCGGAGCTGTTGGAGTGGCGGATAATGCCGTAGTCGTTCGTCGGGAAGCTGGAACCGGCAGTGGAGCCGAGCACCGTGGTCCTGGCCGAGTTGGTGTACCAGGTGCTGGTGTTGTTGGTGCAGTGGCCGGCGGTGAGGGCGTAGTACGTGGTTCCGCTGCGGACGTTGAAGCCGAGCGAGCAGCGGCCGGTGCCGCTGTAGATTGCCTGGCCGCCCGCTATGAGTTCCTTGAAGGTGCCGGGCGTGCGCTTGATCTCGAGGGCACCGGCACGTTCGCCCGCCGCCTTCTTGATCTTCGTGATCTCAGCGGCCGAGACGGTGCTGTCGGCCGTAACGACGAGCTTGCCCGAAGCCTTGTCCGTGTACCAGGCCGTGCCCGCCACGTCCGCGCCGAGCACGGCGTCGCCCGTTTCGGCGAGCTGGGCGGCGGTGGGCCGTGCGTTGTCGGTCGGTTCGGCGGCGGCGATCGGCGTTGCAAGCGCGGAGACGGTCAGCAGAGTCGATGCGACGGCGATCAGCCGTGCACGTCTCGCGACGCCGCCGAGGGGAGAGAGGCGCTTGAAGTTCACTACATCCTCCGGTGGGGGATCCCAAGGGCCCGCTGGGTGGGCAGGCCCGTCAGTACGCCGATGCAAGAACCACGACCATTCGTAGCAGTCATGATCCTGACAAGCAGGCGGCTGGTAGGAATCCTGGCGGTCCGGTTGAAGCTTCTACAAGGGCGTCTTTCGGTCGCTCTACGCGCGTCCACCGCCGTCAGGCTTTGTGCCGCGCCAGGGAGTTCCCCGCGACGCCTTACGGTCCCCGGAAGCCCCGGAGGCAGTGTGGACTTGGCGGCCCGCCACCATGAGCGCGTCGGCGTGCGCCGTTCGTTTGCTGATTCGTCATCAACTGATCGCAGGGTCAGGAGTGGCGACTGCCTGTACGGCGACCCGGTCTCCGGATGCGGAACGACGGGCTCCTCTTTTCGCTGCTCAAAGGTGCCGAACAGCGAACGGCCCGTCACCCGCCGTGACGCGGCGCGTCCCTCCGCCTCCCCGCAAGGCAGCGCTCCCGCCTCCGTACCGATGTCGTGGCTTCTGCACACGCACCCCCTCCGTCCCGGGCATCCCACTGGACCTCCTCCGTCCCGTACCGCCCCAAGCGCACCGCCCAATTGCTCCAGCGCCGGGGCCGACCGCGCCCGCGACCGGGGCAGGCACCGCACGGCGTTATCAGGAGATACCTACCATTCCCGCACGGAGCGCGCCTGTCCGGATCCGACCGGCGACCGGCGATTGACGACCGGCGACCGGCGACCGACGACCGGAGCGCCAGTCCCTCAGGCCCACTTCCGTCAGGCCGGCGCTAACCGCCCACCGCATGCGACACCGTGTAAATCAGCAGCCCCGCCAGCGCCCCCACCACCGTGCCGTTGATCCTGATGAACTGCAGGTCCCGGCCGATGTGCGCCTCGATCTTCTTCGACGTGTGCTCCGCGTCCCAGCCCGCCACCGTGTCGCTGATCAGTGAAGTGATCTCCGCGCGGTACGTCGTCACCACGTACACCGCCGCGCCCTCCAGCCACCCCTCCAGCTTCCCCTGCAGCCGCTCCTCCGACGCCAGCCGCGCGCCCAGGGAGATGAGTGAGGCCCGTACCCGCAGGCGCAGTTCGCTCTGCTCGTCCTCCGCCGCCGAAATAATCATCGCGCGTACGGACGCCCAGGCCGAGGCGATCACGTCCTGGACCTCCCCCCGCCCCAGAATCTCCGACTTCAGCCGCTCCACCCTCGCCCGCGTCTCCGCGTCCGACTGGAGGTCCGACGCGAAATCCGTCAGGAAGCGGTCGATCGCGCCGCGCGCCGGATGGTCCGACTCGTCGCGCATCTCGGAGATGAAGCGCAGCAGCTCCTTGTAGACCCGGTCGCCGACCTTCCGGTCCACGAAGCGCGGCGTCCAGCCCGGCGCCCCGCCCTCGATCGCCTCCATCACCGAATCCCCGTGAAGCACCAGCCACGCATAGGCGCGCGTGCAGATCAGGTCCACCGCGCGGTCGTGCGCGCCGTCCGCCACGACGTTCTCCAGCGCCTTTCCGATCCCCGGGGCGATCTCGGCGGCGTCCGCGCGCCGCGTGATCGCCTCGCCGACGACCGCCTGGACGTCGGAGTCGCGCAGGACGGTCAGCGCGCCGCGCAACGCCGTGGAGAGCTCCTCCGTGACGCGGTCGGCGTGGGCCGGCTCCGCCAGCCAGGCTCCGACGCGGCTGCCGATGCCGATGGCGCGCAGGCGGGTGCGTACGACGTGCTCGGAGAGGAAGTTCTCGCCGACGAAGGAGCCGAGCGTCGTGCCCAGCTGGTCCTTCTTCGTCGGGATGATCGCGGTGTGCGGGATGGGCAGGCCCATCGGACGTTTGAAGAGAGCCGTTACGGCGAACCAGTCCGCCAGCGCGCCCACCATGCCCGCCTCGGCCGCCGCCGCGACGTACGCCGGCCAGCCGTCGATCCCCGACTTTTCGGCCCAGGTGGCGAGTACGTAGATGAGCGCGACCAGGAGGAGCAGCCCGGTGGCCATCGCCTTCATGCGGCGTACGCCCTGACGCTTCTCCTCGTCGGCCGCGCTGTACGCGAAGGGCGGCAGGGGGGCGGCCGCGGACCCGGAAAGCTCCTGGTCAGACGTGCCGTCAGGTCCCGTCGTCTTACGATCCATCCGCTCCACCCGTCAGCCTGGCACGCACCATCTCGTACGCACCATCTCGTACGTATTTTCCCTACCTGACCTACTCCTGGAACGCACCGCGAGTTCCCGACGTCTATCAGGGCGGTGCAATGGCGCATCATTGGAGTGAGTTCGAACGGAGCCTCGGGCTCCCTGCGCCCGAGGAGATACACCGAGCATGACCAAGCGCAACGGTTATGCCTTGCTCGCCGCGCTCGCCGCGGTGGTGGTCCTCATCTCGGGGGCCATATTCGCCGGAGCGACGCTCGGCGGTCACGGCCCTGACGACACCACAGAGGCCCGCCCCCGTACGCCGCTCCGTTCCGCGGCCCCCGCCACCTCCGCCTCGTGGATCGGCACCTGGTCCACCGCGCCGGCCTTCGCCGAGCCGGGCACGGAGCAAGGCTTCCCCGGGCGTTCCATTCGTAACGTCGTGCACACCAGCATCGGCGGCAGCAGCGCCCGCATCACCCTCTCCAACCTCTTCGGCGTACAGCCGCTGCACATCACGCACGCCTCGATCGCCGTCGCCGCCACCCCCGGCGCCCCGACGGCCGCCCAGGGCACCATGCGCCGTCTGCTCTTCGGCGGCTCCCCTTCGGTCCTGATCCCGCCGGGCGGACAGGTCGTCAGCGACCCGGCGCTGCTGAAGGTGCCGTACGACGCGGACCTGCTCGTCACCACCTACTCCCCCACGCCCAGCGGCCCGGTGACCCACCATCCGCGGGCCCGCCAGACGTCGTACGTCGCGGAAGGCGACCGTACGGAAGACCCGCTCGGCGACACCTACACCGGGCAGACGCCGTACTGGCGCTACCTCACCGCCGTCGACGTCCTCAGCGGCAAGGCCGAGGGCGCGGTCGTCGTCATCGGCGACTCCATCACCGACGGCGTCACGTCCACGGCCGGCGCGAACCGCCGCTGGACGGACGTACTCGCCGACCGCCTCGACGGGCGCTACGGCGTCCTCAACCAGGGCATCAGCGGAAACCGGCTGCTCAGCGACGGTACGGGTCCGAGCGGCCTCTCGCGCTTCGACCGCGACGTGCTCTCACGCTCCGGGGCCAAGGCGGTCGTCATCGTCCTCGGCATCAACGACATCCTGCGGCCGCCGCACGAGCGCGACGCGGAGCGCATCACGGCGGGCCTCGAACAACTCGCGCGCCAGGCACGGGCGCGCGGGCTGCGGGTCATCGGCGCGACGGTGATGCCCTTCGAGGGGACGCGGGCGCACACGCCGCAGCTCGAAGCGGTGCGGGACAGCGTCAACGAGGCGATCCGTACGCGCGGCATCTTCGACGCGGTCGTGGACTTCGACCAGGCGCTGCGCGACCCGTATGCCCCGGACCGGCTCCTTCCGGCGTACGACTCGGGCGACCACCTGCACCCGAGCGACGCGGGCTACGAGCGCATGGGCATGGCGTTCGACCTCGCGAGCCTGAACAGGGGTACGGACGCGGCTGGGGTGTGAGCGCGGGTCGGTCGGGCCGCAGTCGAGCTTCTTGCGGTCAGTCGGACCCGGAACCGGACCAGGAATCAGACCCGGACTCGGACTCGGACCCGGACGAGGAGTCGGAACCGGACTTGGAACCGGACTTGGGCCCAGACTTGGACCCAGACCCCGACTCCGCCTTCTTCTCCAGCTTCTCGCGCTTGCGCGCCTCCTTGAGGCGCTGCTTCTCGGCGCGGGTGATCTTGTGTTCGACGTCCACCCCGCCCATCAGCGCGAACCCGGTGATCGTCACGCGCGGCGAGTCCGGCGCCACCGGCTCGGACGACTCCGCCGTCCCCCGCTCACCGAAGCCGCCCATGATGCCGACGCCCTTGACGTTCACGTCCAGGCCCGGCGGCACCGTGACCGCCATTCCGCCCATGATCGCGAAGCAGCGGATCACGGTGTCGCGGTCCTCGAAGCGCGCCTCGCGGAGGTCGATTTCGCCGCCGGCCATCAACGCGAACGCCGTGAACCTCCGGCCCACCGTCCACGTCCCCTTACGCCCGAAGCCGCCCCAGAAGGCGAAGGCGCCCCTGGACGAGGCCGGTCCGCCGATCCGGCCCCGCCAGGAGGTCGGCGTACCGGAAGAGGCGGGAGGGGCAACCGATGCGGCCGGGCCCGTACCCGGCACGGGCAGGTCGCGGACCAGCGGCTCCAGCTCGCCGTGCGTACGCGCCTTGTAGACGGCATCGAGACGCTGGTCGAACTCCTCCATGTCCAGCCGCCCCTCGGCGACCGCATCGCGCAGCACCTCGGCGACTCGTTCACGCTCCGCGTCGGAGGCACGCATTTCCGGCAGTCCACTGGTCATGAGGATGAGACTAGTCAACTCCCCGGCTCTGTCCCAGTGTTCAGAGCGTCGAGCGGTCCGCGTACATCTTCGCGATCACTGCCTCGATGTCCGGCTCCCGCACCGACAGGTCCACCAGCGGATACCTCTCCGCCACCGCCGCCACCAGCGGCGCCGCCGACACCGAAGCCGGGAACGCCAGCCACTGCCTCGGCCCCTCCACCTTCACCACCCGCGCCCCGGCCACCTCGATCGGCGGCAGCTCGCGCTCCAGATCCACCACCAGCGTCCGCTCGCTCTCGCCCACCTCGTGCAGCCCGGCCAGCGCCCCGTCGTACACCAGCCGCCCGTGGTCGATGACCATCACGCGCTTGCACAGCTGTTCGATGTCGGTCAGGTCATGCGTCGTCAGCAGGACCGTCGTGCCACGCTCCGCGTTCAAGTCCCGCAGGAAGTCACGGACCTTCGCCTTCGAGATGACATCCAGGCCGATCGTCGGCTCGTCCAGGTACAGCACCTCGGGATCGTGCAGCAGCGCCGCCGCGATGTCGCCCCGCATCCGCTGCCCCAGCGACAGCTGCCGTACGGGTACATCCAGCAACTCGCCCAGGTCGAGGAGTTCGACGCAGCGCGCCATGTTCACCTTGAAGCGGTCGTCCGGGATCCGGTACATCCGGTGCATCAGGCGGTACGAGTCGCGCAGCGGCAGGTCCCACCACAGCGTCGTACGCTGCCCGAACACCACCCCGATGCGCTGCGCCAGCCGCGTCCGCTCCCGCGACGGATCGATGCCCGCGACCCGCACCCGGCCGCCGCTCGGCGTCAGGATGCCGGTCAGCATCTTGATGGTGGTGGACTTGCCGGCGCCGTTCGACCCGATGTAGCCGACCATCTCGCCGCGCGGCACGGAGAAGCTGATGCCGTCGACCGCCCGCACCTGCGTCTTCTCGCGCCGCAGCCGACCGGTTTTGCGGCGTACGTCGAAGACCTTCTCGACGCCGTCGAGCTCGATGAAGTTCTCGATGAAGTTCTCGATGGGATCCATCTCCATGAAGTGTCAGCTCCCCGTGCTGCGGTACGAACGAAGGCCCACCCGCCACGCCACCCCGGCCAGCGCGCAGCACCCAACCGCCACCACCGGCGGCAGGAAGGCGAGCCAGGACGGCAGGTCCAGGGGGTACGGGCGGTCCAGCACGTACAGCGCCGGCAGCCAGTTGACGAAAGCCAGCGGCAGCACGAACGTCACCCCGCGCACGAGGTCCTTCGCGAACACCGTCGGCGGGTACTGGAGCAGCGTGGTGCCGCCGTACGTGAAGGAGTTCTGCACCTCCGACGCGTCCTGCGCCCAGAACTGGAACGCCGCCCCCGCCACGAACACCGCCGCGAAGATCGCCGCCCCGCTCAGAATCATCACCGGCAGCATCAGCACCTTCAGCGGCGTCCACGCGATGTCCAGCACCACCAGCGCGTATCCGAGCACCAGCAGCCCCTGCGTGATCCGGCCCAGCCTGCGCAGCGCGAAGCGGTCGGCCGCGATCTGCGCGAGGACCGGGACCGGCCGTACGAGCAAGGTGTCCAGCGTGCCGTCGCGCACCCGGCGCCCCAGCCGGTCCATCGAGCCCATGACCAGGTCGGAGAGTCCGAAGGCCGCGCCCGCCGTCCCGTAGAGGAAGGCCACCTCAGGCAGGGTGTAGCCGCCGAGCGCGTCCACGTGGGAGAACATCAGCAGGATTCCGACGAAGTCGAGGCCGGTCGCCGCGAAGTTCCCGAAGGCCGCCATCGCGAAGGACGCGCGGTACGCCATCGTGGAGCGGATCCACATCGCCGCGATCATCCGGTACGCCCGGATCCCGGCCCGCAGCTGCCCCAGGGCCCCGACAACCTCACGCGCCTCACCCGTCCCGGTCACCGGCGCGCTCTCCGTCGCCTCAGCCACCCTGAACCACCACCCTGCGCGTAGCCACCGTCTGGAGCAGCCGCCCGGCCGTCAGCAGCACCGCCGCCCAGCCGATCTGGAAGGCGTACGCCTGGACCAGCCCCCAGCCGGTGTGCTTGCCGAGGAAGACGTCCGCCGGGATCTGAAGCAGCGCCGACCAGGGCAGCGCCTGCGCGAGTGCGCCCAGGGCGCCGGGGAAGAGGGTGAGCGGCAGGACCATCCCGGAGAAGAAGAGCCCGGCGAGCCAGGTGATCTGCGCGACACCCGCCCCGTCGATCAGCCAGAACGCGGACAGCGCCGCCAGGAACCGGATCGCGAAGCTGACGACGACGCCGAGCGCGACGGCGACCAGGAAGGCGACCCACACGAGCGGGTCGGCGGGCAGCGCCAGATCGAAGGCGAGCGCGCCGAGCGCCATCGGCACGACGCCGCGTCCGAGGAGGTGGAAGGCGGCCCGCCCCAGGTCGCTCGCCAGCCAGAAGAGCTGGAGGTCGGCGGGGCGGTAGAGGTCGATCGCGATGTCGCCGGTACGGATCCGCTCCATCAGCTCGTTCTCGAAGCCGCCGCCCATCATGGCGGCGGTCATCAGCAGCGCCTGCCCGAGCCACACGTAGGTGAGGGCCTGCGACAGGTCGTACCCGCCGAGCTGCGGACGCTCGTCCCACAGGGCTGTGAAGGTGTACGCCACGATGAAGCCGAAGACGGTGTTGGTGAACACCCCGGCCGCCGTCGCCACCCGGTACGTCGCATGGCGCCGGAACCCACCGGCCGCGACGACCGCGTATACACGCACGCCGACCCCCTCAATTCGCTTCGGCACCAAAACGCCCGACCGTAGCCCAATGGGGTCAGCCGCCGCAGGCATTTTTCGCGGTGCGTGCACTATGGGCGTACAGGCGAATCGCCCGATACGACACAGTTATGCCGGAGAGTGAACCTCTGGCCACGCCCAGGGAGTCTCCACAAGCATGAGCGACGAGCCACAGCAGCCCCAGGGGTGGGCGCCCCGGGACCCCTCCGATCCCTCCGCCCGGCCCGCCACCCGGCCCGCCACCCGCAAGGGGCAGGGCAATACCGAGGGGCAGAGCAAGGTCAAGCGCAAGCGCACCGGCCTGCGCCGCCTGATCCCGACCTGGCGGATGGTCCTCGGTACGTTCCTGCTGATCGCCCTGCTCGTGATCGGCGCGTTCCTCGCCGGCTACACGCTCGTCAAGATCCCGGCCGCCAACAGCGCCGCCACCGCCCAGAGCAACGTCTACCTCTACGCCGACGGCTCCCAGCTCGCGCGCGACGGCGAGGTCAACCGCGAGAAGGTCAAGCTCGCCCAAGTCCCGAAGACCGTCCAGCACGCCGTACTGGCCGCCGAGGACCGCGACTTCTATTCCGAGCGGGCCGTCGACCCGCAGGCCATGCTCCGCGCCGGCTGGAACACCGTCACCGGCAAGGGCAAGCAGTCCGGTTCCACCATCACTCAGCAGTACGTCAAGAACTACTACCTCGGCCAGGAACAGACCGTCACCCGAAAGGTGAAGGAGTTCTTCATCGCGATCAAGCTCGATCGAGAGGAGAGCAAGAACGACATCTTCGAGGGGTACCTGAACACCAGCTACTTCGGGCGCAACGCGTACGGCATCCAGGCCGCCGCCCAGGCGTACTACGGCAAGGACATCGACGACGTCACCACCGGCGAAGGCGCCTACCTCGCCTCGCTCCTCAACGCCCCCAGCGCGTACGACATCACCACCCACCCCGAGAACAAGGGCGCGGCCCTGGGCCGCTGGAACTACGTACTCGACGGAATGGTGAAGGAGGACTGGCTGAGCGCCGCCGACCGCGCGGCGGTCAAGTTCCCCGCCCCGCACGAGGCCAAGCCCGCCTCCAGTCTCTCGGGGCAGCGCGGCTACATCGTGCAGGCCGTCGGGGACTACCTCACCAAGAACAAGATCATCGACGAGGGCACGCTCGCCACCGGCGGCTACCGCATCACCACGACCCTCGAAAAGTCCAAGCAGGACGCCTTCGCCCAGGCCGTCGACGACAAGGTGACGTCGCAGACGAGCAAGGACCGCAAGGCCGACCGCAATGTGCGCGTCGGCGGCGCCTCCATCGACCCGGCGACCGGCAAGGTCGTCGCGATGTACGGCGGCATCGACTACACGAAGCAGTACGTCAACAACGCGACGCGCCGCGACTACCAAGTCGGCTCCACCTTCAAGCCGTTCGTCTTCACGTCGGCCGTCGAGAACGGATCCACCACCCAGGACGGCCGGCAGATCACGCCGAACACCGTCTACGACGGCACCAACAAGCGGATGGTGGAAGGCCCGAACGGCCCGACGGGGTACGCACCCGAGAACGAGGACCAGCGCTCGTACGGCCAGGTGCCCGTCCGTACCGCCACCGACAAGTCCATCAACGCGGTGTACGCGCAGATGGCACAGGACGTCGGCCCGGCGAAGGTGAAGGACACCGCCGTCGCCCTCGGCATCCCGGAGCACACCCCGAGCCTCGACGCGTACCCGTCGATCGCGCTCGGCGTCGCCACCGCCAGCGTCCTGGACATGACGCAGGCGTACGCGACGCTCGCCAACCACGGCAAGCACGGCACGTACACGATCGTCGAGAAGATCACCAAGGACGGCCAGATCATCAACCTCCCGAAGGCGGAGGCCGGATCGGGCACGGGCTCGGATTCGAGCTCCGGCTCCGGCACGGGCTCGGGCTCCGGCTCGGGCTCCGACGCCCGGCAGGGTGTCTCCCGCGAGGCCGCCGACACCACGACGTCCATCCTCAGGAGCGTCGTCGACGGCGGCACGGGCACGGCGGCCCAGTCCGCGGGCCGCCCGGCAGCGGGCAAGACCGGCACGGCCGAGGAGGACAGGGCCGCCTGGTTCGCCGGCTACACCCCCGACCTGGCGACGGTCGTCGCGGTGATGGGACAGGACCCGGAAACCGGCGTACAGAAGCCGCTGTACGGAGCCCTGGGACAGCCGCGCATCAACGGCGGCGGCGCACCCGCGCAGATCTGGGGCCAGTTCACGGCCGCCGCGCTCGAGGGCAAGCCGGTGCAGGACTTCGACCTGGAGATGGCGGCCGGCTCGGAGGAGCCGGCCGACTCGCCGTCCGAGGGGGAGCCGGACACCGGGGAGTCGGAGGGGTCCGACGGGTCCGACGAGCCGTCGGCGAGCGAGAACCCCGACGACGACCCGCCCCGGAGTCCGAGCGACGGCGGCCCCACCGACACGGGCGGCGCGACGGACACCGGCGGCACGACGGGCAGCCCCGGCACCGACGGCGGAACCGCGGACACGGGCGGTACGGGGGGTACAGGCGGCACGGCCGACACCGGCGGCGCGACCGACACGGGAGGTACGGCCGACACAGGCGGCACCACGGGCGCGACCGACGGCGGGACCACGGACGGGGGCACCACCGACACGGGCGGCACCACCGGCCCACCCTCGGACGGCCTCCTGAGCGGGGTGCGCGGCAGAAGCACGAGCGGCTAGCGACCGCAAGTACACCGTGGTCTCGCCAGTACACCGTGGTCTGTGGTCCAGTGCCCCGAGGTGGTCTAGTGCCCCGAGGTCGCCTTCAGCCCGACCACCGCCACCAGCAGCAGGCACACAAAGAAAATCCGGGCGGCGGTCGCCGGCTCACCGAGCACCACCATGCCGAGGACCGCCGCACCGGCCGCGCCGATGCCGACCCACACGCCGTACGCCGTACCGATCGGCAGCGTCTTGGCGGCGTGCGACAGCAGCATCATGCTCGCGACGATCCCCGCGCCCGTGAACACACTGGGCCAGAGCCTCGTAAACCCGTCGGTGTACTTCATCCCGATCGACCAGCCCACTTCGAGCAGACCGGCGACAACAAGCAGAACCCAAGCCATGACGGGGGCACCTCCGAAGACGAAACGCGGAAACAGCGATACATCGGGGTGCGTCGTCTTTGCGTAGAACCCGGTACGGCGCGTCTCGTCGGGGGTGCTTCCAACATAGCAAAGGGCAGCGAAAGGGCCCGGTGACCCTGATCACCGGGCCTGACGCAAGCAGCCTGCCTACAAATACAAGCCGGTCGAGTCCTCCGAGACCCGCTCGGAAGCCACCGCGTGCAAATCGCGCTCCCGCATCAGTACGTACGGGGTGCCGCGCACCTCGACCTCGGCCCGGTCCTCCGGGTCGTACAGCACCCGGTCGCCCGGCACCACGGTCCGTACGTTCTGGCCGACCGCGACCACCTCGGCCCAGGCCAGCCGCTTGCCGACCGCCGCGGTCGCCGGAATCAGAATGCCGCCGCCCGAGCGGCGCTCGCCCTCGGGGCTGTCCGACCTGACCAGCACCCGGTCGTGCAGCATCCGGATGGGCAGCTTGTCGTGCGTGGTGTCGTGCGTGATGTCGT
The DNA here is from genome assembly GCF_018614615.1 of Streptomyces sp. ISL-100. Lineage (GTDB taxonomy): Bacteria > Actinomycetota > Actinomycetes > Streptomycetales > Streptomycetaceae > Streptomyces. Next base: position 155,061 of record NZ_JAGGOK010000010.1, read on the forward strand.
GCCTGGTGTCGTGCCTGGTGCCATGCGTGGTGTTCTCGCTCACGCCCCGAACCTACCTGTCCTCGCCGCCCGCCGTCGGCCCGAGGGTCAGCCTCGCCTGCGGCGCGCCGACAGGGTGAGCAACCCCACCAGTCCCACGGCCACCAGCGCCACCGGCACGAGTCGCTCAAGGCGCGGCGAGCCGTCCTCCGACACGAACTGCGCCTTCACATCGGACACCGTCCGGTTCACCGCGACGAACGCCCGGCCCGCGGTCTGGTCCACGGTCGAGGCGACCCTGGCCTTCGCGTCACCGACGATCGTCTTCGGGTGCAGCCGCACCCCGATCTCGTCGAGCGTTACGGCCAGCTGGTCACGCCGGCTCTTGATGTCCGCCTCGATCTGCGCAGGGGTCCTGGCATCCGACACTGCGCTGCCTCCGTGGTCGTGGGCCGAATCCGGTATTCCTTCGTCGACAGTCTGTCAGCTCGGGCCGTCCCATACCCCACGGCACCCCCATTACGCTCGGGACCGTATCCACGTACACCTCTGCTACAGCCACAGCCACAGCTACAGAGCCACACCCCGCACGAGGAGACCGACGCCTTATGACGAGCGAGCGACTTCAGCCCGGCGACACCGCCCCCGACTTCACCCTGCCCGACGCCGACGGAACCGAGATCTCCCTCGCCGCCCACAAGGGCCGCAAGGTCATCGTCTATTTCTACCCGGCCGCCCTGACCCCCGGCTGCACCAAGCAGGCCTGCGACTTCACCGACAACCTGGAGCTGCTGGCCGGGGCCGGATACGACGTCATCGGCGTCTCCCCGGACAAGCCGGAGAAGCTGGCGAAGTTCCGCGAGAAGGAAGACCTCAAGGTCACGCTGGTCGGCGACCCGTCCAAGGAGGTCCTGACGGCGTACGGCGCCTTCGGCGAGAAGAAGCTGTACGGCAAGACGGTGACCGGGGTGATCCGCTCGACGATCGTGGTGGACGAGGACGGCAAGGTGGAGCGCGCCCTGTACAACGTGAAGGCGACCGGCCACGTAGCGAAGATCATCAAGGACCTCGGCATCTGACAGTCCTTCCCTTCCAGGTGTGTTGTGACCAAGGTCCCGGCAAGTACAGGGGGCCTTGGTTTGCAGCACTGAATAATGGGTTTGCAGCACTGATTAAAAGGCAGAAGTCCCACTTGGACATTGGAAACGCGTCCGAGAAAGGAACCTGCCATGGCCACCGGCCCCGGCTACGGCCCCGACCACGTGGCCGATCCCGAAGCGATCAAGCGCCACCGCACGCTCTTCCGCGCCGCGAGGAGAAGGAAGAACCCGCCGCTTCGCCGCTCCGACATCACCGTCACCGACGAAGCGGCCGTCAGGCGGGCGGTCAAGGCCGCCTCGCTCGGCAATGCCATGGAGTGGTTCGACTTCGGCATCTACAGCTACCTGGCGGTGACGATCGGCCACGTCTTCTTCCCACCAGGGAACGACACGGCCCAGCTCCTCTCCTCCTTCGCGACCTTCGCCGTCGCGTTCCTGGTGCGGCCCATCGGCGGCATGGTCTTCGGCCCCATGGGCGACAAGGTCGGACGCAAGAAGGTCCTCGCGCTCACGATGATCCTGATGGCCATCGGTACGTTCGCGATCGGCCTGATCCCGTCGTACGCCACGATCGGCTTCTGGGCGCCGGTCCTGCTGATCTTCTTCCGCCTGGTGCAGGGCTTTTCCACGGGCGGCGAGTACGGCGGCGCGTCCACCTTCATAGCCGAGTACGCCCCCGACAAGCGCCGCGGCTTCTTCGGTAGCTTCCTCGAATTCGGCACCCTGGCGGGCTACACCGGCGCGGCCGGCCTGGTCACCGTCCTGACGGCCTGGCTGGGCTCCGACGCCATGGAAGCGTGGGGCTGGCGCATCCCCTTCCTGGTGGCGGGCCCGCTGGGCCTCGTCGGCCTCTACCTGCGACTCCGACTGGACGAGACTCCCGCCTTCCAGAAGCTGGAGGCCGGAAACATCCACGCCACCGAGGCCGCCGACACGGTGGAGACCACCGCCAAGGGGGACCTCGCGAAGATCTTCCGGCAGTACTGGCCGACGCTGATCCTGTGCATCGCCCTGGTAGGCGCGTACAACGTGACGGACTACATGCTGCTGTCGTACATGCCGACGTACCTTTCGGACGAGCTCGGCTACAGCGAGACGCACGGCCTGCTGATCCTGCTGGCCGTCATGGTGGCCCTGATGGCGATCATCAGCCAGGTCGGCCGCCTGAACGACCACTTCGGTCGCAAGCCGCTGCTGATGGCGGGCATGCTGGGCTTCTTCTTCCTCTCGCTGCCGTCCTTCCTGCTGATCAAGCAGGGCAGCATCCCCGCGATCGTCGCCGGCATGCTGATGCTCGGCCTGTCGCTGGTCTGCCTGCTGGGCACAATGTCGGCGGCGCTCCCGGCGCTGTTCCCGACGAACGTCAGGTACGGCTCGCTGTCGGTCGGCTACAACCTCTCCGCGTCGTTGTTCGGCGGGACGACCCCGTTGGTCATCACGGGCATGATCAGCCTCACCGGCAACAACCTCATGCCCGCGTACTACTCGATGGCGGCGGCGCTCATCGGCATCATCGCGGTGGCGTGCATGAAGGAGACGGCGAAGAAGCCCTTGTCGGGCTCCCCGCCGTCGGTGGAAACGAGGGAGGAAGCGGCGGAACTGGTAGCGGCGCAAAGGCCGGAACCGAGGTTCTGAGGCGGGGGCACGGGGGGCGGAACCAAGGATCGCTTCTGGGGTTTCGGGTCGTTCCCGAGCGCTCCAGGGTCGGTGGGCCGGACCGGCGCGTCAAGGGCGCTCCCTTCGGTCGCGTCGCTGCGCGATGTGCCTACGGCCCACCCTTGACCCGCCGCCCCGGCCCACCGCTAACGCTTTCCACGGGGACGGCCCAAAGAAAAACGCCCTGCACGCGAGGTGGGGGATGGGCGAAGGTCGGGTTGGTGGCTTGCGGGTGAGTGGGTGGGGCGCGACAGGTTGAGCGGGTAGCTCGGCCCCAGGCTCAGCGACTGCGGGAACGGCCGCTGGTGCGACATCCCCATTCCCACGCACGCGAGCACCCACACCGGTGGGCGGCCGGCCTCTGCGGTCGACCTGCGGGTCGGCCGGTCCGCAGACGGGACGCATGAGTTGAATGGGGTGACCCGGGTGGCTGTGGCGTCCACCCACCACGGTGGTCGGTGGAGCCTCAAGCACCTGGTCGGTGTGGGTGGGGGGACGGTTACCCAGGGGTGCGGATCCTGCCGATGGTCCGGCCGGACGGATAGCGCGCCCGCGCGGCCGCGCGGCCGCTGGGGTGGGCCCGACGCTCTCGACGGGGCGCTCGCGGCACTCGACGGGCTCGGTGGGGCTCGAAGGGTGGCTCGGTGGTCCGAATCCATCACATGGCAACCCTGCATAACCATTTCGCCCCACTTTGGCCATATAAGGGCGGCTTGGGTGGGCGTGATGTGGTGGATTCGGTCCACGCGATGCCCCGCCAGCCACGTCAGCCCCCAGCGACACACGATTCGGCCGCCGAGGCGTGATGCCTGCAAGCCGGGCTGACCGTCTGACGAGGAGGGGAACTCGACCGCCTCAGGGCGTTATCCCGGCGGGGGTGGGACGATATCGCTTCGGCGCGAGGCTGATGTGGCTGGTGCGGCGGCACCTCGACCACTCCGCCCCTGCCACGGCCGACACAGCGGCCCCCCTTCATCGTTAGTGGGATTCGGTCGCTGCAACGGCCCACTCCGGGCCGCCGGAACGCAATTAACCCGGCACTTGATGAATCCCAACACCCCTTTCCCATCCGCCTCAGCCGCGTGGCTGACCCACCCAGCCACCCACAGACCACGTCGGCCAATGGAGAGCGCGGCCGGTGCGGGTGGGTGGGTGCGGAGGATCGGGCTCGTGGGCTCATGCGGCCGGAAGGCCGGGGTTGTCGCCGACAGCGCCCTGCCGCATTCCGAGTTTCGGTGCCCACCGCCCACCCACCCACACCAGCAACGCGCTTGAGGACCAACCGCCACCGGCCGGGGCGGACGCCCAACCCACCCGAGTCACCCCATTCAACTGCCGCGCCCCACCCGCGCAGACATGAGTCCGCAGGTCGGCTCGGCCGATCAACCGCCTCCGTCGTGGGTGCGCGTGTGCGTGAGAATGGGAACGGCGCGCCAATGGCCGTTCCCGCAGTCGCCAAGGCTGGGGCCGAGCCGTCCCCTCAACCTGTCGCGCCCCACTCACCGGGCCCGCCACCCGGTAACGGTGAACGGCCAATCCCCGGACCTCCCCGTGGGCTCCCCCCGGGGGCCGCCCCCCAGAAGCATTGCGGCGGAGGTCCGGCGGTCAAGGGTTAAGCGCAGCGCAATCGCCGCAGGCGACGCGACGCAGGAGCGCCCTTGAGGGGCGGACCTCCGCCGCCAACCTTGGTAAAGGCGGCCCCCACACCAGAAGTAATCACCGCCCCGGGCCGCCCAAAGCCCCCCTCCCCCCACCCCCAAGTGGCGCACGTGATTCCGCATTTCGGACGTAACTCTCCGATAAACAGTTCGTTGATCCGTACGAGACCGCGAACACGCGGCCGGATGCGGAGGGGAACATGCCCGTAAGCCCGTACACGCGGGAGCGTCTCGTAGAGGCTGCGTCCTCGTCGAGAACGCTGTCCGAAGCACTCAACAGGCTGGGGGTCGACCCGAAGAGTCCCTCACGGCGTTATGTCCACGGGCGCATGAAGAAACTGGGCGTCGACATAGCGCACTTCGAGCGTGAAGGCGCGCGGTGGACCAAAGAGGTCCTCGAACCCGTCGTCGCCACCTCGACCACCATGTGTGACGTCCTGCGCCGACTCGGTCTCGGAGTCGTGGGCGGACATCACACCCACATCAGCCGCCGGGTGAAGGCATTGGGGATCGACACTTCGCACTTCGATCCACAAGGACGCGCTGCGAACCGCGCAAGGCGACGCCATCGCACGGCACAGGAGGTGCTGACCCAGCAGGACCCTGCCAACGCCCGGCGCGAGCAGAGCACGCGGCTCAAGCGAGCGATGCTCGAACTCGGGACCGCCGACAACTGCGCCCTCTGCGGAACAGAACCGGTGTGGCGCGGCTCGCCCCTCCCTCTTGAGGTGGATCACATCGACGGGAACTGGCGCGACAACCGCATCGGCAACTTGCGTCTCCTGTGCCCGAATTGCCATGCGACGACCGACTCCTATCGCGGCCGGGGCAAGGGGCGCGCAACCCGGACGCCGGCGATCGGTGGCGGTCAGTGAGCCAGGCCCAGAAGTACACACGGGAGCGGCTGGCCGAGGCGGCGGGGCGTTGCACAGACATCGACGAGGTCATCTCGTTCCTCGGCACCCGGCCGTACGGGCGCCTGCGCCGATACCTGTTCTCCCGCTTCGACCACTACGACATCGACGTTTCGCATTTCCATCGACGTGGCTACCGCAGGCGCGGCGGCGGCCCGGTCGCGAACAACTCCGCGAGGCCGTGGCCGCAGCCGTCTCCCTCGCCGACATCCTGCGTCGGCTCGGGCGACCCGACAGCACAAGCCAGCGCACTGCTGAAGGAGTGGATGGCCGAGGACGAAATCCCTTCGGAGCATCTGCTCGGACAGGGGCATCAGCGCGGCAAGCGACCGCCGACACCCCTCAAAGGCGCTGCGGACATACTGCAGAAGCACAGCGGCGCCCGACGAACGAAGACCAGTCTCCTGCGTCGCGCACTGTACGAATCCGGTGTCCCCGACCGGTGTGACAGTTGCGGCACCGGCCCCGTGTGGCGCGAGAAGCCCATGACGCTGGAAGTCGACCACATCAACGGTGACTGGAGCGACGATCGCGCCGATAACCTCCGACTGCTGTGCCCCAACTGCCACGCGATCACCAGTACCTGGTGCCGAGGTGGCCGGAGGCGGCTCCCGTAGTCGGCCTCTCCTCACAAGAGTCGGCTTCGACCAGTAAAGTGGGCGCGGTGCATGCGCCCGTACGCCAAGGGCTGAGCGGCGATCTTTAGGTGGTCGTGTTTGTCGGTTCGAATCCGACCGGGCGCACCATAACCGACGGCTCGGCTCGCGTACTCGCGAACCGAGCCGTCACCATTGGACATGCCTCAGCCCAGCAGCTCCCGCACCACCGGTACCAGCGCCCGGAACGCCTTGCCTCGGTGGCTGATGGCGTTTTTCTCTGCCGAGGTCAGTTCCGCGCAGGTTACGGCGTAGCCGTCGGGCTGGAGGATGGGGTCGTAGCCGAAGCCGTTCGTGCCGGCGGGGGTGTGGCGGAGGGTGCCCTGGAGGCGGCCTTCGACTACGCGTTCCGTGCCGTCCGGGAGGGCCAGGGCCGCCGCGCAGGCGAAGTGGGCCGTGCGGTGGGGGTCATCGATGTCCGCCAGCTGGGCCAGGAGCAGGTTCAGGTTGGCGGTGTCGTCGCCGTGGGTGCCGGACCAGCGGGCCGAGAAGATGCCGGGGGCTCCGCCGAGGACGTCGACCGCCAGGCCCGAGTCGTCGGCGACCGCGGGGAGGCCGGTGGCCTGGGCCATGGCGTGGGCCTTGAGCAGCGCGTTCTCGGCGAAGGTGACGCCGGTTTCCTTGACGTCGGGGATCTCGGGGTAGGCGTCCGCGCCGACGAGGTCGTGGCTGAGACCTGCGTCGGCGAGGATCGCGTGGAGCTCGGTGATTTTCCCGGCGTTGCGGGTGGCGAGGATCAGGCGGGTCATGCCCCCACAGTATCTACGGGGCCTGCGGGGTCTACGGGCTGCAGACCTTGCCGATCTCGGTGGCAGCCTCGGTGACGGGCGCGATGTCTGGGGTTTCGTCGCCGTTGTTGACGGCGGTGCGGACGTTGTCTACGGCCTTGTTCAGGTCGTCGACGGCCTTCGAGAGGTCCGCGTTGTCCGTGGTGTCCTCGAGGCTCGTCAGTTCCTTGTCGATGTCGTTGAGGGCCTCGGTCAGCTGGGTGGGGTCGTCGGCCGCCGTGGACACGGCCGTGGACAGCTTGTCGACGCTGGTGGCTATGGCGTCGGCGGTCTGGACGCAGTCCATTGCCTTGTCGAGGGCTCCGCAGCCGCCGACGAGGCCGGTGAGCGCGACAGCGGTGACGACGGCGAGTGCGATACGGCTACTACGGCGACTGCGCATGGAGCGGGTCCTCCCCCAGGTACACGGGTGTAAGGGTTTGCGGGTGTGCGGGTGTGCGGGATCGAGGGTGTGTGGACGGGCGTACGGTTCGGCCCGTACGCCCGTGTCATTGGGGACGCTCAAGTGGGCGTCCGCGGTTGCTCAGGCTCGCACGGTCTCCAGTGCCGTGGCCTGGATCGCGGTGAGGTCGGCGCAGCCGCCGCTCGCGAGGTCCAGGAGGGCGTTCAGTTCCTTGCGGTCGAACGGCTCCGCCTCCGCCGTGCCCTGGACCTCGACGAAGCGGCCGTCGCCGGTGCAGACGACGTTCATGTCGGTGTCGGCGCGGACGTCTTCCTCGTAGCAGAGGTCGAGGAGGGGGACGCCGTCGACGATGCCGACGCTGACGGCGGCGACGGTGCCGATGAGCGGCTTGCGGCCGTGCTTGACGATCTTCTTGGCCTGGGCCCAGGCGATGGCGTCTGCGAGGGCGACGTAGGCGCCGGTGACGGCTGCGGTGCGGGTGCCGCCGTCTGCCTGGAGTACGTCGCAGTCGAGGACGATGGTGTTCTCGCCCAGGGCCTTGTAGTCGATGACCGCGCGGAGGGAGCGGCCGATGAGGCGCGAGATCTCGTGCGTACGGCCGCCGATCTTGCCGCGTACGGATTCGCGGTCGCCGCGAGTGTTGGTGGAGCGGGGCAGCATCGAGTATTCGGCGGTGACCCAGCCTTCGCCGCTGCCCTTGCGCCAGCGCGGGACGCCTTCGGTGACGGAGGCGGTGCAGAAGACCTTGGTGTCACCGAAGGAGATGAGGACGGAGCCCTCGGCGTGCTTGCTCCATCCGCGTTCGATGGTGACCGGGCGGAGCTGTTCGGGGGTGCGGCCGTCGATTCGAGACATGTGTGGAGCCTAGCCGCCGGACCCGGACATGCGTGAGGGGCCCGTTCCGGTTCGGGGGTTCGAGAGCTCGGGGGTTCGAGCTCGTGACCCGGATTTCGGAAGGGCCCCTCACGGGCGAGTCATCGCTGACTCACATCATGTCTTCGATGTCCGCCGCGATGGGGTCGGCGTCCGTGCCGATGACGACCTGGATCGCGGTGCCCATCTTGACGACGCCGTGGGCGCCGGCGGCCTTGAGGGCGACCTCGTCGACCAGGTCGGGGTTGTGGACCTCGGTGCGCAGGCGGGTGATGCAGCCTTCGATCTCGTCGATGTTGTCGATACCGCCGAGCCCGGCGACGATCTTCTCAGCCTTGCTGGCCATGTCTTTCTCCCTGTGTGAAAAGCACGAAGTCTCGGCCCACCGTGACCGTGGCCGCTTTGTCACGGTAACTCACGGTTGGACCAACTTCGCGGGCGAGTAACCACCCTGTACCGAATGATGGCGATCACCGGTGCCCTGTCTTCCGGCCGAGCCCCGGACCGTACCGCAACTGGTCTACACCAGTTTCCCCACGCCCGCCAAACCTGGCTTGTTTCCGGGAGGACGCCGATGAGTTCGAATGCGAACAGCGGGGCCGAGCCGCGGAGGAAGTGGTGGAGCGGCACGTTCAAGGGGCTGCAGAAGATGGGGCGGAGCCTTCAGCTCCCCATCGCCGTGCTGCCCGCGGCCGGCATCCTGAACCGCCTCGGTCAGCCGGATGTCTTCGGTGACGACGGTCTGGGCTGGACGAACGTCGCCAAGGTCATGGCGGGGGCCGGCGGTGCGCTGCTCGACTCTTCGCTGGGGCTTCCGCTGCTGTTCGCGGTGGGTGTGGCCATCGGCATGGCGAAGAAGTCGGACGGTTCGACGGCGCTCGCCGCGGTGGCCGGTTTTCTCGTCTACTACGCGGTGCTTCATCAGTTTCCGGTGGACTGCCCGGCGGGCACCACGACCGTTACGGGCGGCTGCCTCGCCGGTGACGACACCTTCACGGCGGCGACGTATCAGAATCCGGGGGTCTTCGGCGGCATCGTCATGGGCCTGCTGTCGGCGTGGTTCTGGCAGCGCTTCCACCGGGTGAAGCTGGTGGACTGGCTCGGCTTCTTCAACGGCCGCCGTCTCGTCCCGATCATCATGGCGTTCGTCGCGATCGCTTTCGCGGCGCTCTGTCTGTGGGTGTGGCCGCCGGTCGGTGACGCGCTGACGAGCTTCAGCGAGTGGCTGGTGGATGCGGGGTCGTGGGGTTCCGGCATCTTCGGTGTCGCGAACCGCGCACTGCTGGTGGTCGGTCTGCACCAGTTCCTGAACGTCTTCGTGTGGTTCCAGTTCGGTGACTTCACGAAGCCGGACGGCACGGTCGTACACGGTGACATCAACCGCTTCCTGGCGGGCGACCCGACGGCCGGTCAGTTCCTCACCGGTTTCTTCCCGATCATGATGTTCGCGCTGCCGGCCGCGGCGCTGGCGATCGCGCACACGGCGAAGCCGCATCGCCGGAAGGCGGTGAGCGGCATGATGCTGTCGGTCGGTCTGACGTCGCTCGTCACCGGTATTACGGAGCCGATCGAGTACTCGTTCCTCTTCATCGCGCCGCTGCTGTACGTGATTCACGCGCTGCTCACGGGTGTCTCGATGGCCGTGACGTGGGAGCTGGGTGTGAAGGACGGCTTCAGCTTCTCGGCCGGATTGATCGACTACGTCATCAACTGGAGCCTCGCGACGAAACCGTGGTTGATCATTCCCATTGGCCTGGTCTTCGCGGTCATCTATTACGCGATCTTCCGGTTCGCGATCGTCAAGTTCAATCTGCCGACCCCGGGGCGGGAACCGGAGGAGGTCGAGGAAGAGATCGAACGGGACATCACCAAGTAGGCGCCCCTGCATAAGCGCCCCTGCCCGGCCGCTCAAAGGCTCTCGGACCTGCCCGGTCCGGGAGCCTTCGCCGTGCGTGGGCCGGTGTGTTCTGGAGCACGGGAAGCGCAGGTTCCTTATCCGTCCTTCACCATGCTAAAACTGGTCTACACCACTGAGTGGTGTAGACCACGTGGCGAGTGCGCCGCGATGTCCCCGAGACGCCGCCGTCCCCCGTTTCCCCCGGGCGGCGCCTTGCCCCATGGAGGAAATGATGTCCACGGACAGCGCCGCCGCCCCCGCGGCCGCCAAGAAGAAGGGCTCCGGCGCGATGGCTGTCATGCAGCGCATTGGCCGCAGCCTCATGCTGCCGGTCGCCGTGCTGCCGGCCGCCGCGCTCCTGGTGCGTTTCGGCCAGGCCGACATGCTCGGCAAGGAGTCGTTCCCGACCTTCATCACCAAGCTCGCCGGTTACATGGCGGCCGGTGGTGGCGCGATTCTCGACAACATGCCGCTGCTGTTCGCCGTCGGTATCGCGATCGGCTTCGCGAAGAAGTCGGACGGCTCGACCGCCCTCGCAGCCGTCACCGGTTACCTCGTCTTCCAGAAGGTGCTCGCCACCTTCACCGACGCCAACCTCCCGAAGGTCGCCGCCGTCGTGGACGGCAAGATCGTCATGAACGAGGCGCCGGTCAACGCCGGTGTCCTCGGTGGCGTGGTCATGGGCATCGTCGTAGCCCTCCTGTACCAGAAGTTCTACCGGACCAAGCTGCCCGCCTGGGCCGGCTTCTTCGGCGGCCGCCGCCTCGTCCCGATCCTCTCCGCCTTCGCGGGTCTCGTCGTCGGCATCGTCTTTGGCCTGATCTGGCCGGTCCTCGGTGCGGGTCTGCACAACCTCAGTGAGTGGCTGGTCGGCTCCGGCGCCGTCGGCGCCGGCATCTTCGGTGTCGCGAACCGTGCGCTGATCCCCATCGGCATGCACCACCTGCTGAACTCCTTCCCGTGGTTCCAGGCCGGTACGTACAAGGACGGCGGCGTCGACTACCACGGCGACATCGCCCGCTTCCTGCACGGCGACCCGACCGCGGGTCAGTTCATGACCGGCTTCTTCCCGATCATGATGTTCGCCCTCCCGGCAGCCTGCCTCGCGATCACCCACTGCGCCCGCCCCGAGCGCCGCAAGGTCGTCGGCGGCATGATGTTCTCCCTCGCGCTCACCGCGTTCGTCACCGGTGTGACGGAGCCGATCGAGTTCACCTTCATGTTCATCGCCCCGGTGCTGTACGCGATCCACGCGGTGCTGACCGGCGTCTCGATGGCGCTGACCTGGGCACTGGGGATGAAGGACGGCTTCGGCTTCTCCGCCGGTGCCGTGGACTTCTTCCTGAACCTCGGTATCGCGAGCAACCCGTGGGGCCTGGCCCTGGTCGGCCTCTGCTTCGCGGCGGTCTACTACGTGGTCTTCCGCTTCGCGATCACCAAGTTCAACCTTCCGACGCCGGGCCGTGAGTCCGACGAGGAGCTTGCCGAGCTGCAGAAGGCCGAGGGGAAGTAAGCCCCGGCCGTACGTAGCGGCGTACGCGGCGGCGTACGCACAAGAGGGCCCCCGGACCGTAGTTACTGGTCCGGTGGCCCTCTTCGGTGCGTATGCCGGAGTGCTTCAGACCTCGTACTCCGTGCCCGCCACTGCCAGTTCCACCGGACCGTCGTACACCGCGCGCGCATCGGCCACGTTCGCTTCCGCGTCCGTCCACGGCGGGATGTGCGTGAGGACCAGCCGGCGGGCACCCGCCCGCCCCGCGCACTCGCCCGCCTCGCGGCCGTTGAGGTGGAGGCCCGGGATGTCCTCCTTGCCGTACGTGAACGACGCCTCGCACAGGAACAGATCGGCGCCGGCGGCCAGTTCGTCCAGCGACGCGCAGACTCCGGTGTCGCCGGAGTACGCGAGGGACCTGCCGCCGTGCTCGATGCGGATGCCGTATGTCTCGACCGGGTGGGCGACCTTCTCCGTACGAACCGAGAAGGGGCCGATGTCGAACGTGCCGGACTTGAGCGTGTGGAAGTCGAAGACCTCGGCCATCGACTTCTCGGTCGGGGTGTCCGCGTACGCCGTGGTGAGGCGCTGCTCGGTGCCCTCCGGGCCGTACACGGGGATCGCGGGGGCGCGGCCGCCCTCGTGCCGGTAGTAGCGCGCGACGAAGTAGCCGCACATGTCGATGCAGTGATCGGCGTGCAGGTGGCTGAGGAAAACGGCGTCGATGTCGTAGAGACCGACGTGGCGCTGCAGCTCGCCGAGGGCGCCGTTGCCCAGGTCGAGGAGCAGCCGGAAGCCGTCGGCCTCGACGAGGTAGCTCGAGCAGGCCGATTCCGCGGACGGGAACGACCCTGAGCAGCCGACGACGGTGAGCTTCATGGAGCGTGAACCTCCGTAACAGGGACGGGGAGGGTTCGTGCGGGTTCAGGTTCGTCGAGCGTAAGGCGCGAAAGACGCGGTCGCTCCTCGATGAGGGGGCGTTGTGGCTGATGTCACCGACGCTGTCACCGGTTCGGGCGGAGCGCGCGGGGCGGGCGGGCGCCGGTACCGTCGGGGCATGGATACGTCTTGGTGGCCGGTGCTCGTCGGCGTGGTGGTGCTTCTTGCGCTGGTGGCGGCTGTCGTCGACGGGCGCGGGCGGGGACGCGGACGGCGGCCCGGGGGGCGCACGCGACCGCCGGGGCGGCCGGGTCCGCGCCGGCCGGAGCGGGTGCCTCGGGCTGGGGAGATCTGGTGGGCGGATGTGCCGTACGAGGACGGGCCCGGGTCGAAGGACCGGCCGTGCCTGGTGTTGTCCGTACGGGGTGAGCGCGCCCTGGTCGCGAAGATCACGAGCAAGTACGTCGACGGGCGGGCCGGGGTGATCGCGTTGGCGCCGGGGGCGGTGGGGGACGCGCGGGGGCGGCCCAGCTTCCTGGAGACGGATGAGCTGCGGGATGTGGGGGTGCGGGGGTTCCGGCGGCGGGTGGGGGTGGCGGAACCCGAGGTCTGGGACCGGGTCCGCCACCTTGCCGGCGGTTAGGCGTGGCCCGGCGGGAGTGGGCGGGCCGGACTGGCCGGCCGCTGCGCGGGGCTTGTTCCCCGACCCGCCCCTTCCCGAACTGGGGCAAGCCCCAGGCCCCGGACCACACAGACGCCCTGCGGGCGTGTCCTCAAACGCCGGACGGGCTGGATTTGCCGGTTGCGGCCATTCCCTACGCCCAGAGCTGGCCCTGCAGCGTTTCGATCGCTGCCTCGGTCGTCTCGGCCGTGTAGACGCCCGTCGACAGGTACTTCCAGCCGCCGTCCGCGACAACGAACACGATGTCGGCCCGCTCCCCCGCCTTGACCGCCTTCTTGCCCATCCCGATCGCCGCGTGCAGCGCCGCGCCCGTGGAGACGCCCGCGAAGATTCCCTCCTGCTGGAGGAGTTCGCGCGTGCGCGTCACCGCGTCGGCCGAGCCGACCGAGAAGCGGGTGGTCAGGACCGACGCGTCGTACAGCTCGGGGACGAAGCCCTCGTCGAGGTTGCGCAGGCCGTACACCAGGTCGTCGTAGCGCGGCTCGGCGGCGACGATCTTGATGTCGGGGAGGTTTTCGCGCAGGTAGCGGCCTACGCCCATGAGTGTGCCGGTGGTGCCCAGGCCCGCCACGAAGTGCGTGATGGTCGGGAGGTCGGTGAGGATCTCCGGGCCCGTGGTGGCGTAGTGCGCGCCCGCGTTGTCGGGGTTGCCGTACTGGTACAGCATCACCCAGGACGGGTTCTCCGCCGACAGCTCCTTGGCGACCCGTACGGCCGTGTTGGAGCCGCCCGCCGCCGGGGACGAGATGATCTTCGCGCCCCACATGGTGAGCAGATCGCGCCGCTCCTGGGAGGTGTTCTCCGGCATGACGCACACGATGTCGTAGCCCTTGAGGCGGGCCGCCATCGCGAGCGAGATGCCGGTGTTGCCGCTGGTGGGCTCCAGGATGGTGCAGCCGGGGGTCAACCGGCCGTCCTTCTCCGCCTGTTCGACCATGTGGAGCGCGGGGCGGTCCTTGATCGAGCCGGTGGGGTTACGGTCCTCCAGCTTGGCCCAGATGCGGACGTCGTCCGACGGCGACAGCCGCGGGAGGCGGACGAGCGGCGTATTGCCGACCGCCGCCAGCGGGGAGTCGTACCGCATCAGACCATGCCGCCTGCGACGGCCGGGAGGATGGTAACGCTGTCGCCGTCGGCGAGCTTGGTGGAGATGCCGTCGAGGAAGCGGACGTCCTCGTCGTTGAGGTAGACGTTCACGAAGCGGCGCAGCTGGCCGCCGTCGACAATGCGCTCCTGGATGCCGGTGTGGCGCGATTCCAGGTCCGTGAAGAGGTCGGCGAGGGTGTCACCGTTGCCCTCGACGGCCTTCTTGCCGTCGGTGTAGGTGCGGAGGATGGTCGGGATGCGGACCTCGATGGCCATGGCTTTCGACTCCTGTCAGGAGGGTGGCTTGAAAGGCGCGCGGCAGTTCGTCCCCCGCGCAGGGGCAAGCGTGTGCGTGTACGTGCGTGTACTGGATGGCCCGCGGCTCAGGCCGTGGCCGTCGTACAGATAGCGCTGGCGAGCCGGCACAGGTCGACGTGCAGGCGCGCTACGAGCAGCACGGTGCTCGGCGTCGTCTCACTCACGTCGTGGGGAACCATGCGGTCATCGTATAGATTCCCGGGCCCCTTCCCGGTATGTGATCTCACATGGTGGGCGAAAAATGCTCGTTAGGTGGACACAGGGAGGTAGACGACGGTCGGTGCGCCGGTCTTCGGATGGGTGCTGACCTCGGCTGATACCCCGTAAACGGTGTGCAGGAGGTCGGCCGTGAGGACTTCCTCCGCGGTGCCGGATGTGACGACCCGGCCGCCGTCCAGGACGTAGAGGCGGTCGCAGTAGTAGGCCGCAAGGTTCAGGTCATGCAGGGCGAGCAGGTTGGTGGTGCCCAAGTCGCGCACCAGGCTGAGGATCTGCAGCTGGTAGCGGATGTCCAGGTGGTTGGTCGGCTCGTCGAGTACGACGAGGGACGGCTGCTGGACGAGGGCGCGTGCCATCAGGGCCCGCTGGCGTTCGCCGCCGGAGAGGGACGGGAAGCCGCGGTCCGCGAGGTCCGCGATGCCGACGCGGGCGAGGGCGGTCCGTACGAGCTGGGCGTCGGTTTCCGTGTCCTGTTCCCAGAAGCGTTTGTGCGGGGAGCGGCCCATGGCGACGACGTCGCGGACGGTCAGCTCGAAGCCCGCCGCGCCGCCGTCCTGCGGGACGGTCGCGATGCGCCGGGCGCGGGTCTTCGGGCTCATGGCGTGCAGGTCGTCGCCGTCGAGGAGGACGCGGCCGTGGGTGGGGCGGAGCGTTCCGTACACGCAGCGCAGGAGGGTCGTCTTGCCGCTGCCGTTGGGGCCGACCAGGCCGACGGTCTCGCCGTCGGCGGCGGTCAGGGTGACGTCGTCGACGAGGTGGCGGCCTTCGGTGCCGTACGAGAGGCCTTGTGCGGTCAGGGTCGTCACGCCGGGGCTCCTTCGGTTGCGCCTCCCGGGCGGCGGCGCAGCATCCACAGGAAGAACGGGCCGCCGGTGAGCGCCGTGAGTACGCCGACGGGGATGTCCTGGGGCGCCGCGACGGTACGGGCCGCCAGATCGGCCAGGACCAGGAAAACCGCACCGCCCAGCGCGGCGACGGGCAGCAGCCTGCGGTGTCCGGCGCCGACGGCCATGCGGGCGGCGTGCGGGAGCATCAGGCCGACGAAGCCGATCGCGCCGCTGAAAGCGACGAGTACGCCGGTGAGCAGCGAGGCCAGGACGAAGACGGCGGCGCGGAAGCGGGCGGTGTCGAGGCCGAGGACGGTGGCGCCCTCCTCACCCACCAGGAGCAGGTCGAGCGGCCGGGCGAGGGTGACGAGGAGGGCCGTACCGACGGCGAGGACGGTCGTGGGGAGCGCGAGCATGTCCCAGCGGGCGCTGCCGAGGCCGCCGAGGGTCCAGTAGAGGGCTTCTCTGAGGTGGTCGGCGCGGGCCGAGGTGACCATCAGAAGGCTGGTCAGGGCGGACAGGATGTACGAGACGGCGACTCCGGCGAGGACGAGGCGGCCGGTGGTCATGGCGCCGCCGCCGCGCGCGAGCCCGTACACGAGGACGAGTGAGCCGAGCGCGCCCGCGAAGGCGGCGAGCGGGACGGTGACGGTGGTGGCGAGGCCGGCACCCGCGCCCCCGCCGATGCCGAGGACTATGACGCCGACCGCGCCGACCGATGCCCCGGATGAGACGCCGAGGAGGAAGGGGTCGGCGAGCTGGTTGCGCACGAGGGCCTGGAGGACGGTGCCGATGACGGCGAGCCCGGCGCCGACGACGGCGCCGAGCAGGACGCGCGGCAGCCGTACGTCGAGGACGATCGTGCGGTACGGGCCGGGGTCAGCGGCGCCGGTGACGATCTCCAGCACCTGCGTGGCGGGGATGCGTACCGAGCCGAGGGCGAGTCCCGCGACCGCCGCCGCGCCGAGCAGGGCGGTGAGCGCGGTGAGGAGGAGGGGGTAGCGGAGCCGCCCGCGGGTGGCGGGGGTCTTGCAGGTCACTGCCGCCGCCCGCTACTTCTTGCGCTCGTTGAGTTCGGGGTGGAGCTGGCGCGCGAGAGTGTCTACGGCTGCGGGTGCGCGGACGCCGAGGACCATGTCGGAGAGGGGCAGGACGGCGAAGCGCTTGTTCTTGACGGCGGGGACGTCGGCGAGGGCCGGGTCGTCGAGGAGGCGCTGCTTCTTCTGGGCGACGGTGGTCCCGCCGTAGTCGAGGATGACGATCGTCTCGGGCTTGCGGTCCACGACGTTTTCCCAGGCGGCGTCGGCGAACGGCTTGGGGAGGTGGGCGAAGACGTTCTTGCCGCCCGCGCGCTTGATCATCTCGTTGCCGATGCCCGTGCCGCCGACGGTGGAAGCGGTCTTGTCGCCGCCGTCGTAGACGAAGACGGAGACGGGGTCGACGCCCGTCAGCTTCTTCTCGGTCGCGGCGTTGCCCTTCTTGGCGTCGGTGATCCAGCGCTCGGCGCGGTCGGTGACGCCGAAGGTGCGGCCGACTTCGCGGATCTCCTGGTAGAGGGCGTCCATCGAGGTCTTGCCGTCGGCGCAGTATTCGGTGTTCAGGCGGGAGTTGATGCCGGACTTCTTCAGTGTCTCGCGGCTGCGGCCGTCGCCGGCGGAGAAGGCGGAAGCGTAACCGCCGTACACGAAGTCGGGGTTGGTGGCGAGCAGCTTCTCGTACGACGGGTACTCCTTGGCCAGCACAGGGGTGGCCTTGTACTCCTTCTCGTACTTGGGGAGGACCTTGTCGTCGAGGTAGGCGGTCCCGGCGAGGGACTTGGCGAGGCCGAGCTCCAGCATCACCTCGGTGACGTGCTGGTTCATGGTGACGACGCGGGTGGGGGCTGCGGTGTAGGTGGTCTTCACGCCGCAGTTGGTGACGGTGTAGGGGAAGCCGGCGGCGGCCTTTGCCGCGGGCGCGGGCTGTTCCTCGGCCGCGGTGCAGGCGGTGAGGGGGAGCAGGGCGGCGGTGGCGGTGGCGGTGGCTATGAGCGCGCGGCGGGTACGGCGGGTACGGCTGGACACAGTGGTGCCTCCTCCGGGGGATTTCCTCGTCCCCTGGTCGGTGGTGAAGAAGGCGGCAGGTCAGTTCCTGGCTTCCAGGCGGAGCTCAAGGCGCTTGATGAGCGTGGCTGAGCGCGGCCTGGTCACAGTGGCGGGACCGTGCCGGATTCACACCGGCTTCCTGAGTCCTGCCGCCCGGGTCGTGCACAGTCTGTCAGTGCGTCCGGTGTCGTGGTCATTCGGGCCAGGCGGAGTTCTGGATGGTCTCGACGAAGTCACCGCGCTCGTAACCCGGCACGAAGTGCTCCAGTACGGACTTGACGTTGCCGAAGGTGGTGTCGGGCTTGGGGGCGATGCCTTCGGTGAAGGCGGCGAGGATGCGCTTCTTGAAGTCGGGGCGGGGGTGCAGGGCGGTGATCGCGGCGCGGTCGTCCGGGGAGATGTCGTCGTAGCCGATGCCGAGTACGTCGTACTCCACCCCGGCGGTGACGAGAGCGACCTCCGGCTCCATGAACTGCGGGATGCCGGGCGTGGTGTGCAGGGCGATGGCCGTCCAGACGCGGCGGATGCCGTCCTCGGGGACGCCGTGGCTCTGGAGGAAGCGGCGGGCCTCGTCGGCGCTGTCGACCTCGAAGCGGCGGCCGCTGGTGCGGAGCTCCTGGTTGAGGCCGAGGTCGTGGAACATGGCGCCGATGTAGAGGAGTTCGGGGTCGAAGTTCAGGGCGCGGGTGCGGCCCTGGAGGCTGCCGAACCAGAACACTCTGCGGGAGTGGTGCTAGATCAGCTCGGTTGTCGTGTCGCGGACGAGTTCGGTGGCGGCGGAGGCGAGGTGGGTGTCGGGGGCGGTGATTCCGGCGGCGGTTTTGTTGGTCATGGGGTCAGCTTGCGCGCGTGCGGGGCGGCGCCGCCATGTCCTCTGGGTCACCCTTCCCACACATCGGGACACGCGGGTCCCGGCTGCGGGTTGCGGCGGCGGGCTGCGGGTCCGGGCTGCCGCTGCGCGGGGTGTCTTCCCCACCCCGCCCCTTCCCGAACTGGGGCAAGCCCCAGACCCCGGGACGCCCTGCGGGCGTGTCCTCAAACGCCGGACGGGCTGAAAAGTCAGCCCCTCCGGCGCTTGAGGAGCGAGGTCTGGGGCAGCGCCCCAGTGCAGGAAGGGCGGGGGTGGGGAACAAGCCCCGCAAGGCGCACGCTCTAACCTCTGGGCATGGCTCACTCAGTGGTGGTGTTCGCGTTCGACGGTGTGCGGCTCATGGATGTTTCCGCTCCGCTGGAGGTCTTCACCACCGCCGGGAACGGCTACACCGTGCGCGTCTGCACCCCCGACGGCCACGGCGTCACCACCTCCACCGGCCTCCGGATCGGCGCGGACCTCGCGGCCGGGGACGTGGGCCGGGCCGACACCCTCGTCGTGCCGGGGGCCGTGGATGTGGGCGCGCTCCTGCGTACGCCGGGGCCAGTCGGCCAAGTCGCCGCGCTGGCAGCGGTGTCGGGGCGGGTGGCCGCCGTGTGCACGGGGGCGTTCGCGCTTGCCGCCGCCGGGCTGCTCCAGGGGCGGCGGGCGACGACGCACTGGGAGCATGCCGCCGAGCTCGCCCGCCGGTTTCCCGAGGTGGCCGTGACGCCGGACGCCATCTACGTGCAGGACGGGCCGGTCTTCACCTCCGCCGGGGTGACCGCCGGCATCGACGTGTGCCTGGCCATGGTCGAGCAGGACCGGGGGCCCGAGGAAGCCCGGCGCGTGGCGCGCGACCTTGTGGTGTTCCTCCAGCGGCCCGGCGGCCAGTCGCAGTTCTCCGCCGCGTCCCGTACGCCCCCGACCCGCCATCCGCTCGTACGCCCGCTGCTCGACGCTGTCGCCGCCGACCCGGCGGCCGATCACAGCCTGCGGGCAATGGCCCGCAGCGCCGGCGTGAGCACGCGCCACCTGACGCGGCTGTTCCGGGAGCAGACGGGCACCTCGCCCGCCGGGTTCGTGGAGAGCGTACGGCTGGAGGCGGCACGCATCCTGCTGGAGGCGGGCGCCGGGGTCACCGCGGCGGCCGCGCGCAGTGGCATCGGCAGCGACGAGAGCCTGCGCCGGGCCTTCGCCCGGCACTTCGGGGTGACCCCGTCCGCGTACGCCGCACGCTTCCGCAGTACGGCCGTGGGCGACAGCAGCGGCAGCGGCGGTTACGCCTCGACCTTGACTTCTTCCTCCGTGATCACGCCGTCCACGATGCGGAACGAACGGAACTGGAACGGGCCCGCATCGTCCTTGTCCGCCGTGGACACCAGGACGTAGTGCGCGCCGGGCTCGTTCGCGTAGCTGATGTCCGTCCGCGACGGGTAGGCCTCGGTCGCCGTGTGCGAGTGGTAGATGATCACCGGCTCTTCGTCCCGGTCGTCCATCTCGCGATAGAGCTTCAGCAGATCCTGCGAGTCGAACTCGTAGAACGTGGGCGAGCGGGCGGCGTTCAGCATCGGGATGAAGCGCTCGGGGCGCCCGGACCCGGCCGGACCCGCGACCACGCCGCACGCCTCGTCGGGGTGGTCGGCGCGGGCGTGCGCGACGATCTGGTCGTACAGGGCCTGGGAAAGGGTCAGCATGGGCCCCAGGATAAGCAAAGGGTCCCGCCCGTACCGAGGGGTGGTACGGGCGGGACCGCATGCTGGACTCCCAGGAGGGGTTACGCCTTCGGCTCGACGCTCTGCGACGCCGACGCCGACGCGCGCTTCTTCAGCACCAGCCACGAAACGCCCAGCAGCAGCGCCCACAGCGGCGCGCAGTACAGCGAGATCCGCGCGTCCTTGTCGATGCCCATCATCACGATGACCATGCCGATGAAGAGCAGGGCGAACCAGCTCGTGTACGGCGCTCCCGGGGCCCGGAAGGAGGACTTCGGCAGCTCGCCGCGGTCGGACTTGGCGCGGTAGCGGATCTGGCTGACCAGGATCATGATCCAGGCCCACATGCCGGAGATGGTCGCGAAGGAGACGACGTAGTTGAACGCCTCGCCCGGCCACTGGTAGTTGATCCACACACCGACCAGCATCAGGGCGGCGGAGAAGGACGTGCCCGCCAGCGGCAGGCCGTTCTTGGTCAGCTTGGTGAAGAACTTCGGGCCCTGGCCGTTGAGCGCGAGGTCGCGCAGCATGCGGCCGGTGGAGTACATGCCCGAGTTGCAGGAGGACAGGGCGGCGGTGAGGACCACGAAGTTGACGATGGCCGCGCCGACGCCGAGGCCCATCTTCTCGAAGGCCGCCACGAACGGCGAGACGCCCGGCTGGAAGTGGGTCCACGGGACGACCGAAAGGATCATGATCAGCGCGCCGACGTAGAAGACGGCGATGCGCCACGGGACGGTGTTGATGGCCTTGGGCAGGACCGTCTTCGGGTCCTTGGCCTCGCCTGCGGTGACGCCGACCAGCTCGACGGCGAGGAAGGCGAACATGACCAGCTGGAGGGTCATCAGCGTCTGGCCGATGCCGTTGGGGAAGAAGCCGCCCTGGTCCCAGAGCATGGTCACCGAGGCGGTGTCACCGGCGTCGGAGAAGCCGATGGTGAGGATGCCGGCGCAGATCAGGATCATGCCGACGATCGCGGTCACCTTGATCATCGAGAACCAGAACTCCAGCTCACCGAAGAGCTTCACGGAGATCAGGTTCACGCAGAAGAGGAGGACCGTGAAGATCAGGGCGAAGACCCACTGCGGCTGATCGGTCCAGCCGTCCGTGTTCTTGGTCCAGTACTGCATGTACTCGGAGGCCGCGGTGACCTCGGTGATGCCGGTGACGACCCAGAAGAGCCAGTACGTCCAGCCGGTCACGAAGCCCGCGAAGGGGCCGACGAACTCGCGGGCGTACTCCGAGAAGGACCCGGAGACCGGGCGGTACATGAGGAGCTCGCCGAGCGCCCGCATGATGAAGAAGATGACCAGGCCGGCCATGGCGTAGGCCAGGATCAGGCTGGGGCCCGCGATGGAGATGCCCTTGCCGGCGCCGAGGAAGAGGCCGGTGCCGATGGCGCCGCCGATCGCGATCATCTGGATCTGGCGGGCGCCGAGTCCGCGCTGGTAACCCTCGCCGGATGTTGCGCCTTCGGCCTCACTGCCGTCGTGCTGTTTGTCGACCTGCACTGAGGTCATGGTGTATCGCGCCTTTCTCCATGCCGATCCGGCCTTGAGCGGCTCGGATCGACTGTGACGATCCTTTGAGGGGCGGACCCCCGGATGTGGGATGGAGTGCGGGCCGGCGGTCAGCCGGCGTCAGCGCCCCCGGGCACAGGGGTGGCGTCCCCGGGCGGTCGTGAAGATTTATCACGCTCGCAACAGTGATCCACTGCGCCCAATGTGGCGCACACCACTGGAAAAATGGAACAAATAACGCCTGGGGCGGCAAAGAGGCCCCAGGCGTTAATGCGATCGTTATCCGGATTTGAGTGTCCGTTGAGCGAACGCCATGATCGATATGTCCGGACAGATCAGGTCATAGTCACGGCATAAGCGTTTCGACGAGGCTTTCCTGGAGCGCGCCGAGCCACAGATACGCCATCACCATCGGCTTGCGCGGGTCGGAGTCCGGCAGCCGGTAGAGCTCGCCCGTCTCGTCGCCCTCGTCCTCGTCGGTGACCTCCAGGCGGGTGCCTATGGTCAGCCGCAGATCGTTGAGCGCGCCGAGCCAGCGCTTGCACTCGTCGTCCGTGAGCTTGAGTACGGCGCCGCCCTCACCGGCGGTGTTCAGCGAATCGAGGCTGCGTACGACCGCGAGGGCGTCCTCGCGCTTGCGCTCGCGCAGGTCGTTCTCGGTGAAACGCCGGAACTCGGCCGAGTTGGCGCGCACCTCGCGCTCGTGCGCGTCGTCGGGATCGGCCTGCGGATCGCCGTACGCGTCGGGGAAGAGCCGGGCCAGCGCCGGATCGGACGGTGCCTCGCTCGGCCCCTGCGCGAACAGTGCGGCCAGCGGGTCCCCGCCCGCCGTCGGCTGCTCGCCGGGACCGACCAGCTCAAGCAGTTGTACGGCCAGGCTGCGCAGGATCGAGATCTCGACCTCGTCGAGCACGACGGCCGCGCCGCCGCCCGGGATCTCCTCGAAGAGCCCGGCCATCAGCCGCGGTCCTGAGTGAGCGTGGCCCAGAGCCCGAAGCCGTGCATCGCCTGCACGTCGCGCTCCATCTCCTCGCGGCTGCCGCTGGATACGACCGCGCGGCCCTTGTGATGGACGTCGAGCATCAGCTTGTGCGCCTTGTCCTTGGAGTAGCCGAAGTAGCTCTGGAAGACGTACTCGACATAGCTCATGAGATTGACGGGGTCGTTGTGGACCAGCGTCACCCAGGGGACGTCCGGTTCGGGGACGGCGGAGGTTTCCTCGGCCGACTCTGGGCGTTCGATCTCTACGGGAGCCGTACTCACTTGTCCCATGGTGCCACCGGTCAGGGGCCATCGCACAAACGGCCACGTAGAAATCGTCACTCTGACGAGATTGGGGGTAGCATCCTTGCCATGAACACTGCGGACCTTGGGCTGCCGGTGGATGTGCCGTCGACAGCGCTCTTCACCGACCAGTACGAGTTCACGATGCTGCAGGCCGCCCTCAGGGCCGGCACCGCCGACCGGCGCTCGGTCTTCGAGGTCTTCACCCGCAGACTGCCCGAAGGGCGCCGCTACGGCGTCGTCGCGGGCACCGGGCGGGTCCTGGACGCCGTGGAGAACTTCCGCTTCGACGCGGGCGTGCTGGGCTTCCTGCGCGAATACGCGATCGTCGACGAGCCGACGCTGGAGTGGCTCGCCTCGTACCGCTTCTCGGGCGACATCTGGGGCTATCCGGAGGGCGAGGTCTACTTCCCGGGCTCGCCGATCCTGCGCGTCGAGGGCAGCTTCGCGGAGTGCGTGCTGCTGGAGACGGTGATCCTTTCGATCCTCAACCACGACTCCGCCATCGCCGCCGCCGCCTCCCGGATGGCCGCGGCGGCGGGGAGCCGGCCGCTGATCGAGATGGGCGCCCGGCGTACGCACGAGCTGTCCGCCGTCGCCTCGTCGCGCGCGGCGTACGTCGGCGGCTTCAGCTCGACTTCGGACCTCGCGGCCGGTTTCCGGTACAACATCCCGACCGTCGGCACGAGCGCGCACGCCTTCACCCTGCTGCACGACAGTGAGCGCGACGCCTTCCAGGCGCAGGTCGCCTCGCTCGGCAGCGGTACGACCCTCCTGGTCGACACGTACGACGTCGCGCAGGCCGTCCGTACTGCCGTAGAGGTGGCCGGGACGGGCCTGGGCGCGGTCCGTATCGACTCGGGCGACCTGCTGCTGGTCGCGCACCGGGTGCGGCAGCAGCTGGACGAGCTGGGGGCCACCGGGACCCGGATCGTGGTGACCAGCGACCTCGACGAGTACGCGATCGCCTCGCTGGCGGCGGCTCCGGTCGACGCGTACGGCGTGGGCACGCAGCTGGTCACGGGC
This sequence comes from Streptomyces sp. ISL-100, assembly GCF_018614615.1. GTDB lineage: Bacteria > Actinomycetota > Actinomycetes > Streptomycetales > Streptomycetaceae > Streptomyces. The sequence continues at coordinate 178,967 of NZ_JAGGOK010000010.1, forward strand.
AGCGGGCACCCCACCTGCTCCATGGTCTACAAGCTGGTCGCCAGGGCCGACTCGGCGGACCCGAAGGCTCCGCTCCAGCCGGTCGCGAAGAAGTCGACGGGCGGGAAGACGTCGATCGGCGGCCGCAAGTGGGCGGCGCGGCGGTTGGACGCGCACGGCGTCGCGGAGGCGGAGGTCGTCGGCACCGGCCTTGTGCCGCCCGAGCTGGCGGACCGGCAGCTGCTGGTCGAGCTGGTCAAGGGCGGCGATGTCGTGGCGCGCGAGCCGCTGGACGACGTACGCCGGCGGCACATCGCGGCGCGCGGCGCCCTGCCGATGTCCGCGGTGCAGTTGTCCAGGGGCGAGCCGGTGATCCCCACGGAGTACGCATGAACGGGGGGTGAGCGGGCAGCGGGAAGCGAGAGGGCGGGCGACGGGGGTCCGGTCGGCCCTCGCCGGCCGCCGCTGACCCTCGTCGGCCGTTTAGCAGCCAAAGGCCCCCTGCCGCAAGGCCGTTGGAATCTCTACTCTCGAACCATCACCCCACAGCGGACACCCGCCGCCGAATCCCCACTGAAGGGCCCCGCCATGCACCGCGCCTTGATCGTCGTGGACGTTCAGAACGACTTCTGCGAGGGCGGGAGTCTCGCGGTGGCGGGCGGCGCCGACGTCGCCGCCGCCGTCACCGACCTGATCGGCGAGGCCCCGGCCGGCTACCGCCACGTCGTCGCCACCCGCGATCACCATGTCGATCCCGGGGACCACTTCTCGTCCAACCCGGACTACGTCCACTCCTGGCCGGTGCACTGCGTCGCCGGTACGGAGGGCGTGGGCTTCCACCCGAACTTCGCGCCGGCCGTCGCGTCGGGCGCCATCGCCGCCGTGTTCGACAAGGGTGCGCACGCGGCGGCGTACAGCGGCTTCGAGGGCACCGACGAGAACGGCGTCGCCCTGGCGGACTGGCTGCGGGCGCGTGGCGTCACCGAGGTCGACGTGGTCGGCATCGCCACGGACCACTGCGTGCGGGCGACGGCGCTGGACGCGGTCCGTGAGGGGTTCACGACGCACGTACTGCTCGATCTGACGGCGGGCGTGTCGGAGGCGACGACGGAGCGGGCGCTGGAGGAGATGCGTGAGGCGGGGGTTGAACTGTCGGGCAAGCCGGTGGTTTAGCCACCCATACGCCCTGCGGGCGTGTCCTCAATCGCCGGACGGGCCCCTATGGAGTATGGAAGCCCGTCCGGCGATTGAGGAGCGGGTGGGGGAAAGCCGGCGCAGCGGCCCGCTCCTACGCCCGCGCAGCGTCCGGGCGTACAGGCCTGAGCAGGGCCCGTATCGGATGCCAGAGTTCCACCGTCTCCTGCGGCGCCGTGCGCCACAGCAGGCCGTCCGGATGGTGCAGGACCGCCGTGATCTCGTCCAGCGTCGGCGGGTGGGCGTTGCCCCGCAGGTAGACCGCCCGCAGGCCGAGGTTGCGCAGCCGCGTCAGGGCGCGGGCCCGGTTCACGGAGTGGACCAGGACGCGGACCTTGTGGCCTTCGGCCGTCGGGCTGGGCAGCGTGAGAGCTACCACCACACTGCCGCCGGGCAGCCGTACGAAACCTCCACCGGACATGCCGATCAATCCCCCATAAGACGTGGTGTCAACAAGAGCTGGTCAAGAGGCATCTAAACGTGAACGGCCGCCGCCCGCTAGAGGGCGACGGCCGATCATGCTCTGACCTGCGGTGTTACGAATTACTTACCGGAGGGACCGACCTTCACCGTGATCGTCGAGCCGCTCTTCGGCTCGCTCACGATCGAGATCTTGGTGTTGGTGTCAGTGACCTGCACCCCACCGGTCGGGTTCTCCTTGTACCAGTACGTCCCCTTGCGGTCGTCAAAGACCGAGACGCCCTTCTGCGACGCCAGCTTCAGCGGCACATCCGCGTTGTGCAGCGTGAAGCCGTCCGTGCGGTAGCGGCTGAAGGTGGAGTCGAAGGACTGGATCTTGTTCCGGAGGAGCTTGCCGTCCGCCCACTTCAGGGGCTTGGCGTGCGCGTCGACCGGCAGGATCAGGCCCTTGCCGTGGTGCTGGCTGGTGTTGTTGTCCTTCTGCGAGGTGTCCCAGAGCCAGACCATCAGGCCGTTCTGGTACGGGTAGTGCTCGACCCAGCTGGGACGGGTCGTGGCGAAGCCGAAGTTGTACGGGCCGACGGCGAGCGTCTTGTCGTACGACACGTACTGGCGGTTCTCTGCCAGGTAGTACTGCTCGTACTGCTTGGTGAAGGACTCGCCGATGCGCGAGAAGCCCTTGGCGGTCCAGCCGTTGTCGTCGGCGCCCTCGGCGTTGTCCGTGAAGAGCGGAGCGCCGTCGGCCGTCACCGTGATCGCGTCGGCCGCGAAGCCCTTGCCGCCCGCGCCGCCGTCCGTCTGGTAGCGGAAACGGAGGTCCACCTTCTTGCCGGCGTACGCGTCGAGCGGGAAGGCCAGCTTCTTGTACGCGCCGCCCACACCGGTCAGCCCCGGGTTGCCGGCGGCGTCGCGCGCGAGCGCCTTGCCGTCGGCCGTGCCGTCCACGACGGTCCACGTCTTGCCCGCGTCGGTCGAGACCTCGGCGTACAGCCAGTCGTACTCCGCCTCGATGTCCCACCAGCCCTGCAGCGACAGCTCGGCCTTGGCCTTGCCGGTGAGCTCCACCGACCGGGTGAGGGTGTTCTTGAGGTCGTCACCCATGTCGCTCCACCACTGCTTGGAGCCCTCGGCGGGCTTCACGACAGTCGTGGTCTCGGACTTCTTGGGCAGCTCGACGACGAGCGCCTGCGGGTTCTTGGTGTTGTACGCCGAGACGCCCAGCTTGTGCTTCGACTTCGTCGCGGCCTTGGCCTTGTCGTAGTCGAGCCAGCCCAGCTGGAGCTTGTCCCAGGCGGTCATGTCGCCGGGCAGGTCACCGATTTCGGTCTTGCCCTTGCCGAGCCATGAACCGGCCGACATCAGCGACCAGAAGCCGACGCCGTTCTCGCCCTTGCCCGAGGTGTCGTACAGGTCGGGCAGGCCGAGGTCGTGGCCGTACTCGTGGGCGAAGACGCCGAGGCCGCCGTTCTCCGGCTGCATGGTGTAGTCGCCGACCCAGATGCCGGTCTTGCCGATCTGGGCGCCGCCGGCCGGGTTGCCCGCCGGGCCCGTCTTGCCGGCGTCCGTGCCGTACGCGTACCAGCGGTGCGCCCACAGGGCGTTCTCGCCCTGGGCGCCGCCGCCCGCCGACTCGTCCTCGCCCGCGTGGACGATCTGGAAGTGGTCGATGTAGCCGTCGGACTCGTTGAAGTTGCCGTCGGAGTCGAAGTCGTAGCGGTCCCACTGGTCGTAACCGGCGAGCTGCGCCTTGATCTCGACGTCCGTCTTGCCCTTGGCCTTCTGGTCGGCGGCCCAGGCGGTCACGCCGTCGCGGACGGTGTCCCACACGTTGGAGCAGTTGCTGCTGCCGCAGTAGTTGGAGCCGTAACGGGCCTCGTTGTAGTCGACCTTGACCCAGTCGGAGACTTCGCCGTCGACCGAGTAGCGGCCGGACGAGGTCTTCTCGTAGTACGTCTTGAGGGAGTCCTTGCCCTTGCCCTCGCCGAAGTACAGCTCCTGGAAGTGCTTCTGGTCGTAGTCCTTCTGCCAGGCCGTGGAGTTGTCCTGCGTACGGTCCGGCTCGGCTATTCGGTTGTGCGCGGGGCCGGCCTCGCCGCCGTACTTCTTCACGGGCGGCTTCGGTCCGTCGCCGTCCGGGTCGAACATGGTGGTGTCGTCGACCTTGTCGCCGAACTCCACCAGGATCGTGAAGATCTTGTCGGTCTTCTCCCGGCCCAGTTCGACGTACTTCTTGTCGTCGAGCTTCACGACCTTGGAAGCGCCGCGCTTTTGCACCGTGGCGTCGCCGGCTATGACCTGTTCGAGCGCCGCCTTGCGCTCCAGCTCCTGCTGCTTGCTGAACGGGCCTTCGAGATCGTGCTCGACATGACCCTTGGCGGGCGCCGGGTCGCGGCGCTCGATGTTGGCCTTGTCCCCCGTACCCGCCGGCTTCTCGTCTGCCTGGGCGGTGGCGAATGCGGATGCCGTCGCGGCGGTCGCGGCCATGGCCACGACTACGGCGGCGGCTCTGATCCGCCCTCTGTTGGTGGTCACTTGATGATGTCCTCCCCCGCGGGCCGCGTCAGCACGGAAGAGGGTGAGGGGTATCCGGGCGCGGCGCGCGTCTCAAGTGACGACATTTGACCGGAGTTACCGAAGAAAAGACAGATCTTGACTTGAGCAGCTCAAGTGCACTATGCAGTTCTTCGATTCCGGATACCGGACGTTCCGGTGGGCCGGGCAGGCGCGTCGATCTCACCTGATGAGATATGGAATGACTCCGTGCGCCCCCGATGCACCGGCACCGTGGGTTAGGTCACGCTTACTACCGGTTCCGTGCGGGCACTCACCGTCGTAGAGTCGCCTGCAGTGCGACCCGGTTGAGACAGACCCCCTATCGCTGCTCCGAGGACGGAATCGCCATGCCGCGTCCGACTGCCGCACAGTTCGCATACGGTCCAGCCACCGTCGTCTTCTCGACCCTCGCCATGCTGCTGCTGTCCCAGACGGCGTCGGGCATCGGCATCGCGATCATCGCCCTCGCCGCGCTCGCGCTGGGACTGCTGGTCGCGCTGACGGTGCCCATGCCGAAGACGGCGCGCACGGTTCGTCGTACCAACGATGCGGCCGTCTCCGAGACGGTCACCGCGCGGCCCTCACGAGCCCACTCCACGGTCGGCGGGCACTCGCTACGTAGTTGAGACCACCACCGTCTTGGCCGCCTTGTCGTGCAGCCCCTGTTTGTAGGGCTTGTCGACCAGGATCATCACCAGGTTGATGAGCCACCAAAGGCAGAAGCAGCAGATCAGAGCCGGCACCCACAGGATCACGGCGCGCAGCAGCGACGCGTTCATCTCCGGGACCATGCCGTTGTTGAGCATCGCTACGCGCAGGTTCATCAGCCGCTTGCCGACGGTCTGGCCGTCCTTGGCCGTCAGGTAGGTGTCGTAGCCGATGTACACGACCATGCTGACGAGCTGCCAGATCAGCGACTTGCCGTCGGACATGGTCGAGACTTCGTCCCAGTCGTCGCTGTTGTAGCTGTCGAACATGCCGATCAGCCAGCCGATGAGCCCCAGCGGGATGCCGACGATCAGTGCGTCGATGATGCGGGCCGCGACGCGCTTGCCGGTGGGGGCCAGCGGTGGCATCCCCGCGAGCGGGTCGGCGGCGCCCCCGCTGTAGGGCGGGGGCGGTGTGCCGTACGGGGAGCCGCCGTACGGGGAGCCGGGGCCGGGTGGGGTGGGGCCGCCGGGATCACCGGGTTCGGCGGGGTCGCCGGGACCACCGGTGCCGCCTTCCCCGTACGGGCCGCCGCCGGACGGGGGTGGTGGCGGCGTCGACGGCGGTTCCTGCGGCGGCTTCTTGCGGAACGGGTCGTCATCGGGCGACGGACCGGTCGGCGGCTGATCGTTGCTCATAACCGCAGTCGACCGCGCCCGCCCGCCGCCCGCATCCGGTCAGGTGCCGTTCGGGGGACCTGGGTGCCCGTCAGTCCCCCGCCACGAACGTACGGGCCGCCTTGTCGTGCCAGCACTGCCGCCACGGGCGGTCGAACAGGCACCACGCGGCGTTGACGATCCCGATGGCGAGGACGCCGAGCACTCCGTAGACCAGCCAGCGGCGCAGCGCGGCGCCGAACGTCGGGGGTTCGTGCGCCTCGATGTCCCGCACGTGCATCCGGCACAGCTTCTTGCCGAGCGTACGGCCCCACTTGGCCGTCGGCAGCACCTCGTACACCACTCCGAGGAGGAGGTACGCGCCGAGCACGATGCCGAAGTACCCGGCGGTGGTTCCGTCGAGGAGCCATACGGTCACGGTCTCGCCGGAGAGCTTCGCCGCCTCGATCTTGTCGTCGATGTGCGCGAGCGCGGCGGACACGAGCGGTACCGCGACCGCGCTGACGCCTGCGCCGAGGACGACCGTGTCGATCAGCCGGGCGGCCAGCCGCTTGGCGAGGCCGGCGGGCCTGGCCGCGGCCTGGGCCTGGGCGGCTTGCAGGAACGGATCGCTGACCGGCGGCTTCCAGGGCACGACGGGCGGCGCGCCGGCCTCGTCCTGGTCCGGCTGCGCGAGCTGATGCACCTGCTGCGCCCAGGAGGCGGCCCCGCCGCCCGCCCCGGAAGAAACGGGAGCGGCAGCGACCCCATCGCCGGCCTGCGGAACCTGCGCCTGGCCCTGCCCCTGGCCGGATCCGGGGCTCTGTGCCGGTACGCCGAACTGTCCGGCGGCGTGGCCCTGGCCGGGGGCCTGCGCCCGGCCCGGGGCTGCCGCCTGCCCGTGCCCGCCGGCCCCGGGGAACGACCCCGGAGCGTGCGGCTGCCCGGGTACTTGGCCCTGCCCCGGCGCCTGCCCCTGGCCGGGAGCCTGCCCCTGCGCGGGGGCGTGTCCCTGGGCGGAAGCGTTCCCCTGGCCAGGGGCCTGCGCCGGGCCGGGAACCTGCCCCTGCGCGGGGGCCTGTCCCTGCCCGGGAGCCTGACCCTGGCCCGGGGTCTGGGGGCCGGGTTGGCCCGGGAGTTGGCGGCCGCCGGCTCCCGGGGTCATGGTCCTGATGGCCATGGTGCCGTCGGCCTGGGCCGTGCGCGGGGACTGGGCGTCGCCGCGGCGCAGGGCGCGGATGGTGACCGTGCCGTCGTGGGGAGGAGGCGTACGGACGCCGGGAAGCGCACCGCCGCTGGGGTCCGCGCCGCCGGCGCCGCGCGGGCCGGCCTCGGCCGGGGCTGCGGGCGTACCGCCACGGGGTGCCGTGCCCGAGGAGGCTTCCGGCGCCGAGCCGCCCGTACGCCGGAGGTCGATCCCGCCGCCGCGGCGCTGATCGCCCGAGGCGTCACCCGGCGCCGTCGCCGCAGCGCGCCGGGGGTCATCCGACCCACGGCCCTCGCCAGAAGCGGAACCGCCGGTACCGGCAGACGTACCGCCGGCGGCCGCAGATGTGGTGCCCGTGGCGGGGTCCGGCCGGGAGGAGCCCCACGAGACGCGGCGGTCGCGTTCGCCACCGAAGCCGGTCTGGCGGGACGCGTCCGCCTGCCAGGCGGACGCCGGTTCCGGGGGGCTGCCGTGCAGGTGCGCGCCCTCGGGTTCCTCGTCGAAGAAGAGCGGACCGGTCTCCTCGACGGCGGGGGTGGGGGCAGGAGCAGGGGCAGGGGCGGGGGACGCCGTGCCCGCGGGCGCGGCCGGCATTCCCTCGCCGTCCGACGGGGCGGGGCGACTGGTTCCGGGCACCCATGAGGCCCCGTTCCAGAACCGGACGTAACCGGGGATGGACGGGTCGGGATAGTAGCCAGGAGTGGGGCTGCTGTCGCCGCTGGCCGGGGTGGGGGCGCTCATCACCGTGTCCCGTATCTAGTCGATGGCCTCGTTATCGAGGTCCACATCTATCAGACCGCCGCGACGCGCCGGGCCGGTCCCAATGGAAGCACTTCTTTCCGGGCATCCCCACACCCTCCCCGTGGCCTCCCCGTGGCCTCCCCACGGACGCCCGAAAGACTTTGAAGTCATTGAGAGAAGTCGCGTAATGAACCGACGCCAAGCCCCTCTCTCCCTGTGAGGCCCGCTCGAAGGCGCAGGCCCCGTACCCGGAGAGAAAGGCACCCTCATGCACACCGTGGTGGAACGCGAGCTCGAACTGAACCTGGTGCTGTCGCCCGAGCGCAGCATCCCCGTCCCGGCCCGGCTGACCTACCGCACACAGGACCCGTACGCCGTGCACATCAGCTTCCACATCGGCTCGGACTCCCCGGTGAACTGGACGTTCGCCCGCGAGCTGCTCGTCGAGGGCGTGTTCCGGCCGTGCGGCCACGGCGACGTCCGGGTCTGGCCGACCAGGATCGACTCGCGCAGCGTGATCTGCGTGGCCCTGACGTCGCCCGACGGTGACGCCCTCCTGGAGGCGCCGTCCCCGGCCGTGTCCGCCTGGCTGGAGCGGACGCTGCGCGCGGTCCCGCCCGGGACGGAGTCCGGACGGCTGGGCATGGACGAGGCGCTGGCCGAGCTGCTGACGCCGACCCCGGCCGACGACCTGTGGCTGCGCGATCCGTGGCCGTCGGACGAGTCCAAGGACGGCGAGGCATGACGGAAGACGAGAGTGGCTTCAGTCGGTCACGTACGTATGGGTGATGAACTCGACGGAGTGGCCGTCGGGGTCGTCGATGTAGAACCCGCGCCCCTGGAAGAGGTGGTTGATCTGCTGCGACTTCTCGTGGTGCGGGTCGGCCCAGTAGGGGAGTTCGCGCTCCTTCACCCGCGCGAGGATCTCGTCGAATTCGCTGTCCGGCACCAGGAACGCCAGATGCTGCGAGACGATCCGCGCGCTTTCGGAGTCCATGTAGTCGAGGGTGACGCCATTCTCCAGCGGCACGCTCGCGAAGGGGCCGAAGGGCTTCGGCTCCGGGGCGCCGATCAGCTCCGTGAGGAAGCGGGCGGCGGCGAAGCGGTCGCGGCTGTGGACGATGGTGTGGTCGAGGCGCGCGGGCACGGTTCCTCCTCGTTGAGGCTGCTGCTTGACCTGCCTCCCCACGCTATGCGCAGCACCGCGCCCGGGCCATCGGGCTTTGGCCGTACGTCTGGGGCCTCAGAGGACCTTGCCCGGATTGAGCAGCCCGAGCGGATCGAAGGCCGCTTTGACCGCCTGCTGCAACTCAACTCCCACAGCCCCGAGTTCGCGCGCCAGCCATTCCTTCTTCAGTACGCCGACACCGTGCTCGCCGGTGATCGTGCCGCCGAGTTCAAGGCCGAGCGCCATGATCTCGTCGAAGGATTCACGGGCGCGCCGCGACTCGTCCTCGTCCAGATGGTCGAAGCACACCACGGGATGCGTATTGCCGTCGCCCGCGTGCGCGCACACCCCGATGACCAGGTCGTACTTCTCCGCGATGACGGCCGTCCCCTCCAGCATCGCGCCGAGCTTCGAACGCGGCACGCAGACATCGTCGATCATCGTCGCCGACTTGACCGCTTCCAGCGCCGTAAGGGACATCCGCCGCGCCTTCAACAGCAGTTCGGACTCGGCGGCGTCGTCGGCGGGGACGACGCCAGAAGCGCCGGCCGCGATGCACAGCTCACCGACCACCGCCAGGTCGGCAGCCGGGTCCGGGGTGTCGAAGGCGGCGAGCAGGAGGGCCTCGGTGGACTCGGGAAGGCCCATGTTGGCCATCTTGTTGACGGCGCGCAGGGTCGTACGGTCCATGAGTTCGAGGAGGGAAGGGGCGTGGCCGCGCGCCATGATCTCGCAGACGGCGTCGCACGCGGCGGCCGCGGACGGGAACTCGGCGGCGAGGACGAGCTGCCGCGGTGGTGCGGGCTTCAGTGCGAGCACCGCCTTGACAACGATGCCGAGGGTGCCTTCGGAGCCGACGAAGAGCCGGGTGAGGTCGTAGCCGGCGACGCCCTTGGCCGTGCGCCGCCCGGTGCTGAGGAGCCGCCCGTCGGCGAGTACGACGTCCAGCCCGAGAACGTACTCGGCGGTCACGCCGTACTTCACACAGCACAGCCCCCCGGCAGCCGTGCCGATGTTGCCGCCGATGGTGCACATCTCCCAACTCGACGGGTCCGGCGGATAGCAGAGCCCTTCCTCACCCACAGCACGCGACAGCACCGCATTGATCACCCCCGGCTCGACCACGGCGATCCGGTCGACGGCACTGATCTCCAGAATCCGGTCCATCTTCACCAGCGACAGCACGATGCAGCCGTCCGTCGCGTTGGCGGCGCCGGACAGCCCCGTCCGCGCGCCCTGCGGCACGACGGGCACGCGCAGCGCGGTCGCGGTGCGCATGACGTGCTGGACCTGCTCGACAGTGCGCGGCAGGGCCACGACGGCCGGGGCTCCGGCGGCGCAGAATCCGGCCATGTCGTGGGCGTACGACGCCATGATGTCCGGGTCGGTGATCAATGCCTCGGCCGGGAGGCCCGCGCGCAGCTGTTCGAGAAGATCGTCCATGGTCCCAGCGTGGCACTCGGGGCCATCGGTGTGAACCCGTCTGCGATCCAGTTCGCGCGTCCGGGTGTGCCCCTGGTGCTGGCGCACAGTGAGCGCATGAAACAGCAGGTGAAGCGGCGGCGGCCTTGGGTCGCCGTGCTCACGGGCACGGCGGTGCTGACGGCCGGCGTCGCAGTGGTGCTCGCGTCGGGATGGCTGAGCGAAGAAGCGCCGGCACCGGGCCCCGTGGGACGGGCGATGGCCGCCGTCGAGGCCGTGGGTGCCGGTGTGCCGGCCACCCCCACCGACCTGACCGCACTCATCGGCGACCGCGAGTCGTGGCTGCGCGCGCACCCCGAGGACGACCATTCCTGGTCGGTGCTCGGGTCCGCGTACCTGGAGCGGGGCCGCTGGACGGGGGACCCGGAGGACTTCCCCCGCGCGGAGATGGCGCTGCGGCACTCGCTGTCCGTACGCCCCGAGAGGAGCGGCAATCCTGACGCCCGGGTCGGTCTCGCGGCACTCGCCCACGCCCGGGGGGACCACCGCGCGGCGAAGAAGTGGGGCGAGGCGGTACGGAAGCAGTCGCCGAGGCGCTGGACGGCGTACCCGGTGCTGATCGGCGCGTACACGCGGCTGGGCGACCAGAACGCGGCCGCCGAGGCCCTGAAGAAGCTGGAGGCGCTGCACCCGGGCCCCTCCGTGCGGCGGCTCGCGGCGGAGGTCTACCGCGACCGGGGCTGGCGGGAGGACGCGGCGGCGACGCTGGCCGACGCGACGGCGCGTGCGGGGTCTGCGGCGGAGAAGGTGACCGGGCTTCACCTCATGGGTGAGCTGGCGTGGGAACGGGGCGAGCTGGAGGAGGCCCTGAACCACTACGAGGCGGCCCTGCGGACGGACCCCGGCTGTGCGAGAGCCCAGGCGGGCCGCGCCCGGGTACTGGCGGCGCTGGGTCTCACGGCCGACGCGGAACGCGATTACCAGACCGCGCTTGCGCTCACCCCGCTTCCCGAGCTCCACCTGGAGTACGGCGAGCTGTTGCAGTCCCTGGGCCGGCAGGCGCATGCGCAGGAGCAGTACACCCTCGTACGGGAAGGGGTGGCCCTGCGGCAGCGTCGCGGGGGCGGCGGGAACGAACTCCTCCTCGGGCAGCTCGACGCGGATCACGGTGATCCGGCCACGGCGGTGCGGCGGTTGCGGGCGGAGTGGGGGCGGCATCCGAACGCGCATGTCGCGGACGCGCTGGCTTGGGCCCTGTACCGCTCCGGTGGGAAGCGTGCCGAGGCGCTCAAGTTCGCCCGCAAAGCCACGGAGTACGGCTTGCGCAACGCGCAGTTCTTCTACCACTTGGGTGCGATCGAACGGGATGCGCGCAAGTACGGCGCGGCCAGGCGCCACCTGGAGGAGGCGTTGCGCGTCAACCCGGCGTTCTCCCCGCTGCTGGGGCCGAAGGCGCGGGAGGCCCTCAACGCCTTGGGTGAGCCTTCGGGGGGTGGGCCGCGCCGCTGAGCGCTTCGCGTGTCACGGTGCCGGGAGGGGACGTGTCGGGGCGCTCCCCGCAGGGTGCCGAACGCAACGAGCCCGAATACAAAAACCCGTACCCGAACGTTCGGCACCCGAGGAGACGCCCCGGCGCGGCACCGACCCCTGGGCGGGGGTGGCAGAGCGGAGGCGCCCCCGGCCGGAGCTAGAGTGCGGCCGTGCCGATCAGGGCGTTGCGGGGGATCAGGGCTGCCAGGGAGTGTTCGTCCAGGTGTTCCGTGTTCGCCGGGCGGCGTGGCAGGACCATGTAGCGCGTCTCCGACGTGGAGTCCCAGACCGTCACGGCGACATCTTCCGGCAGCACCAGGCCGAATTCCGCCAGCACCGCCCGCGGCTCCCGCACCACCCGCGACCGGTACGCCTCGCTCTTGTACCAGCTCGGCGACGGCCCGAGCAGCCGGATCGGGTAGCAGGAGCACAGCGTGCAGACCACGACGTTGTGCGTGTCCGCCGTGTTCTCGACGACGCGCAGCCGCTGCGGCTGCACTCCCCCGGCCGACAGTCCCAGCTCCGTGATCGCCGTGGTCCCGTCGGCCAGCAGCCGCTCCCGGAACCCCGGGTCGGTCCACGCCCGGGCCACGACGCGCGCGCCCCCGGCCGCCGAGGCGCCCGTAAGAAACGCGTCGATGGCTTCGTCGACCGCGGCGCCGGTGACAATGCCACGGTCCTCCAGCAGCGTCTCCAGGCGCCGCACCTGGCGGGAGATCAGGGCATCGGAGTGGGAGGTGGTTCCGGTCACGGCTGGTCGTCCTCCAAGTAGCTTTCGAACAGGTCCAGCACCACGTAGTGATCACCCTCGCCCCACAGGTCCCGCGCCGCGAAGCGGACCGCGTACACCTGCTCCACAGGGCAGTCCGTACGCCCCTGAGAGCGGATATCGGCGAGCGGCGCCCGCCCCTCCGGCTCGATGACCGTGCCGCGCTTGCCGCGGGCGTACCGCGGCAGGCGCGTGTGGTGCGGCGGGTCGTGGTGGAGGGTACGGACGTACGCGCCCGGCGCGTAGCGGTCGTCAGTCATCGAGCTCGCCCGCCGCGACAACGCCCTTGCGCTCCAGGAGAGTCCGGATCGCGAAGAACCACCGCTCGTAGTACGACGCCGCGAGGTACTCCGCGGGCGGCATCGTCTCGACGGCGTCGCGGAACTCGTCCAGGTTGTAGACCTTCTGGGCGATGAGCGCGCCGTTCAGGGCGAAGACCCGTGCCTCCCAGTCGGCGTGGAAGGGCTCTGTGTCGTCGGTGGTGTCGACGGGCCCGAAGCCCTGCATGCCGCCCACGTCGTTGATCCTGGCCATGCCAGGAGCTTATGCGTGCTGCTTGTAGTAGATCGAGTACCTGCGCGCGCCCGGCTCCCCCGAGGCGAAGCCCATGCACAGCTGCGGCTTGCTGGTGCGCCGTACGGCGAGGCCTTCCGGCTCGCGGTGGTCGAGGGAGTAGCCGGCCTCGGTGCGGGTGCGCTGGACGAGGCTGCCGGTGCGGATGTCGATGCAGGAGACGTACGCGTTGCCGTGCCCGGAGGGCGGATTGGCGGTTCCGTATGGCTCGCCGGCCAGCTGGTACAGGTAGTTGCCGTGCAGCGCGAAGCCCTGGAAGTCGATGTCCGGGTCGGGGTGGGCGGCGGCCTGAGCGAAGTCGTGGAGGGGCTTGGAGAAGTTGCCGGCGACGGCGTGGGAGAGCGAGAAGACGCGGTAGCGGACCTTGCCGCCGATGCGGTGACGGACGGCTATCCGTTTGCGGCTCATGTCCACGGACGGCTGGTTGGCGGTGGACCCGGGGACCGGGTAGCGGGTGGATTCCGTCGAGCTGCGGCGTATCTTACGGTCCGCGAAACGGAACCGCGTTATGCCGCGCCCGAACGCCCCGGAGTCGGCGACCCGCCCGTCCGACTCGGTCCAGATCCAGGTCGCCCCGGCCGCGTCCCGCTCGACGCCCATGCCGACGCCGTGCCCGTGCCCCAGCAGATACATGTGCCCCAGCCGGGTGCCGCTGAGGTCCAGTTGGTTCAGGCACATGTCGCCGCGCTGCCGCCGCTCCGTGCCGGTGTACGCCCGGGACTCGCCCGGGAGCTTGATTCCGCCCTGCATCACCTGGACGACGTACAGCCGCTTGCGGGAGTCGTCGAAGGCGAAGGACTGGAGGACGGTGGTGTGTCCGAGCTGCTTCTTCCAGTGCCATCTCGTGGACGGCACGGCTAAGTTGATGCGCTCGTCACTCGTGCTCGCACTGATGCTAGTCATGGCCATGACTCACGATAGCGACCCTGCGCCCCCATGGTCAGGGGCGCGCAGGGCCGCGCACGCAGCACACACAGCACACGGAGCACGCGCAGCGCAGAGCCTCGGGCGCGCAATCTCAGAAGGTTGCCGCGCTTCTCCTGCTCGCGCTCGATCGCCTCGAAGAGCGAGGACTGCCCTTCACTCGAACGATGCGAGCCGCACGCGGACGGTCTTCCCGCAGTGCTGCCGCAGGAACCAGCCAACCTCACCGCCGAGTTCACGAACGACCCGCAGCCCGCGCCCCCGTTCGTCGCCCTCCCCCGATTCGATCCGCTCGCCAAAGCGGGGGAACGCTCTGCCGGGGTCGGAGACGTCGATCAGGAGACTTCCGTCCTCAAGGACGGCCAGCCGGAGAGACAGTTCGTGTCCGCGCTTCCAGCCGTGGCTGATCGCGTTGGTGACCAGCTCGGACACGATCAGCACGGCGTCTTGTACGTCGCCGGGCCACTGCCAGTTGATCAGGTGGCGCCGGGCGTGAATACGGGCCAGGCGTACGGACCCGTACACCATCGTGTAGCCCATCGACCACTCCCGCGCCACGGTCGCAGTCAGCGCCTGACAAGGCTCTGGTGTCGCCATGGCCACTGCCCCTTATTCCAAGTCGTTGACGGACACACAGAGCGAACCGCGTTTGCGCCGAGCTGGGTATACCGTCAGAGGCCCGGGAGTGGTCAAAGTGGTCAAAGATCGTTTCTCGCCGAACGCTGCACAGAGGACTGGTTCTGGCTAATCCCGGCACCCTCCCGGGTGTTGGGCGCTACGTTGGGTTGCGCGCTGCGGAGATGGGCATTCGGCATGCCGCAAGGCGCGGATCGGTCAACACGGTCAGAGAACCTTGTATGCGAGGGCGCATCATGTCGCGCAAACGAAATGAACAGCTCGCGGCACTTCTGGAGGAAGCGGGCTGGTCACGCGCCCAGACCGCGAGCGCATTCAACCGAGTCGCCCAGGAGAACAGGCTGTTCGACTTTGCGCACATCGGCCGCTCCCACATCAGCATGTGGGTCGGCGGGACGGAGCCGTCAGGTGCCGCGCCCGTAATCCTGGGCCAGGCGCTTTCCCGTCGACTGAAGCGTGTCGTCACACTGGACGAAATCGGGTTCACGGCTCCTCCACCACAGGGGACATTGGAGTGGCACGTCGACCCGCTGACGGCGCTGGCCAACTTGAGGGGAACGGACGTGGACGCGGACCGGCGAAGCCTTCTGGCGAGCGGGGTGTACTCGGCTGCGGCTCTCGTTCTGCCCGATGAGATGTGGTGGGCCGATGCCGCTCAGAGTCCTGTCACCCCTGCGGCCGCAGGGTCCCAAAGGGTCGGTCGGCACGACGTGGCCACGGTTCAGGAACTGACCGTGGCATTCTCACGCATGGACCAGCGGCGCGGTGGCGGGCACGGCAGGAATGCACTGGTGCAGTATCTGCACTCGGACGTCTCCGAGTTCCTGCACGGGCGGTTTTCCAATGAGCAAGTGCGGCGTGACATGTTCTCCGCAGCTGCAGAGCTGTCGTATCTGTCTGGTTGGATGGCGTTCGACAACGGCGAACAGGCCCTGGCGCAGCACTACTTCGTACTGGCTGTGAAACTGGCGGCCCAAGCCGACAATCCTCCGCTGACCGGGCACATTTTGCGCGCCATGGCACACCAGGCAATCGACCTCGGGTTCTTTACTGGGGGCCTGAGGCTTTCCAGCGCTTCAATTCAAGGCACGCGCTACTCGTCGGCCACGCCTCGGGAACGGGCGCTGCTCGGTGTCGTCCACGCTCGTGGCTTGGCTGCGAACGGCAAGAGGCAGGCGGCGGCAAAGGCACTGCTGAGGGCCGAGGACGATCTCGCATCGGTGAGCGACGGCATCGAGGAACCGCCGCGTACATTCTTCTTCGCCGAGGCATCGCTGGCCCACGAGACGGCCTGCACATTGCGCATCTGCGGTGACCAGCCAGCAGCTGTCCGGCATTTTCAGCGAAGTGTTCGGACCCGTGGAGCGGAGTTCCGCCGTACGCATGCGGTGACGCTGGGGTATCTCGGGGCTACACAGATCGCCAGCGGCAGCGTGGAGGAAGCCTGCGCAACCTGGAGCAGCGTCCTGGACACGATGGAAGAGGGCATTTACTCCGGGCGGGCAAAGCAGGCCGTCGTCGACATACGGCATCTACTGTCCCCATACAGGCATCGCGGAATCGCTGCCGTTAGGGCACTGGACAGGCGGGCCGCAGCATACCTCGCCCCAGTAGATTGACTGCGCCGCACATATGGGACGACGGGACAGGGAGAGCACATGACGCAGGCACTGGAGATCGAGCCCATCGCCACGGTGGTCGGGGGGCGGTTCGAGCCCGCCGACGACTACTGGGGCGGCACCACGTCGATCATCCGCCTGAACCCGGGCTTCCCCGTCGAGACAGTGCAAGGCCTCGCGGAGTTCTCCCACCTCGTCGTCACTTGGCATTTCCACCAGGCCTCGCCCGACGACGTCGCCCTCCACGCGCGCAGCCCGCGCAACAACCCGGCCTGGCCACCGACCGGCACATTCGTCCACCGCAACCACCGTCGGCCGAATCAACTGGCCACGTCGTTCCCCCGCCTCCTCAAGGCAGACCGCCTCGACCTGCATGTGACCGACCTGGACGCCATCGAGGGCACACCGGTCTTCGACCTGGCGCCGTACTTCCCGGAGATGGGCCCGCGCGGCAACGTGCACACGCCCCGGTGGCCGAGCGAAATGCTCGTGAACTACTGGTCAGAGCCGAAGGGCTGAACCGCCCTCTGTACGGTTACGGACGGGCGGCCCGCTTGCACCTGGCCCTGAAACGTCTCTTCCCGTACGGAACTCGCAGCCTCGTCGTTACGAGTGGCTGGATCGCGGTGCTTGAGCTTCGGGGGTCGAGGGTCGAGCCTCTTTTGCCAGGAATGGATGGTGGGGAACATTCCCACCCACCCTCCCCTTGTGGGCGTCAGGTCGCCGCCCAAGTGGCCGTCCACGCCGTCGAGATGACTTTTTGTGGTCATGTCGCCACGGAGTGCAATTGGCGTGTAGCGTGTCTCGCAACATAGATCGACCCCCGCAGGTGTTAGCGCACCGGACGGGGGTCTGACCAACAAGATCGAGGCACGATCTCAATGGGTACTCAGCAGTTTAGTCCTGCCCCGCACGCGCCCGCCCATCCCATGGCAAAGCCTGGGTTCGAAAAGCGTTCCGCGCCCGACCAAGAAGCGCGGCGTGGGCGGGATTTCGCACATCTGCCCAAGCGTGAGGCCGCTATCGCGCATTACGTCGACCGGCTGCCCGACGGGTCCGACATCTCCATCAAGACGCTGGCCCGGGAGATGGCGGACTACGGGCAGTGCGCAGTCGCCACCGCGCTGCGCGCCCTGTCGGTCGCCGGGCATCTGCGGGTCGTGCGGCGGACGGTGCAGGACTGCGAGGGGGTGCGATGGGTGTCGCTGTCGTACTTCTCGCGCACCGCGCGGAGCGATGCCTGGTGGGCGGCGTTCCTCGGGGACAACGTGCCGCAGAACGGGATGGATGAGCCTGTGCCCGTGAAGGGACACGAGGCGCGCGGGCACGACGCGCTGGCCCGGATGGGGCGTACGGCGCCGGAGTTGGCGCTGTCCGCGCTGGAGTGCAAGGCGCTCGCGCCGCTCGCCGGGGAGTGGTTCCGGCGTGGGGCCACCGAGACGCAACTGATGCAGGCGGTGACGCTGCGGTTGCCGGGGCCTGTGGGATATCCGTTCGGGTTCGTACGCTCGCGCCTGGAGAAGCAGTTGCCGCCCGAGCCGCCCGAGCCCGTCCAGGCGCGGTACGTACTGGAGTGCACCGGGTGTCACGCGCCCGGCACGGTTGAATCGCTCCCGGGCGGGCTGTGCCGCGCCTGCCGGGGCATCCCGTACATCCCGCAGCCCGGCCTTCCCGCTGACGTCGTACGCGGGAAGGCCGAGCGGCTGCGGATGTCTGTACGCGCGCACAAGGGGCGTCGGGACGGCGGCTGATTTCCTGCTATCGGACGGCCGGGGCGTCCAGGGCCACGACGGGCGTGACCGACGGGCGCGCCTTGCGGGCCTCCGTCAGCAGCATGGCGGCGGTCAGTACGACGATCGCCGCGGCCGATACATGAACGGTCAGTGCCGTGACGGCCGTGCCGCCATGGGTGACGACCGCGAGCGCGTCACCGAGTGGAATGACGGCGTTGATGAGCACCACCCAGCCGAGGATCCGGCGCTCGCCGAGCGCGAGCAGCAGGAACACGGTTGACGCCACAGCGAGATCGCGCACGCCCTTCACGACGAAGTAGCCGTCGGCGTTTCCCTGCGGCCAGGGGTCGATGCCGAAGCCGGCGGGTGCGCCTCCCAGGTTCAGCAGGAAGTTGAGCCCGAAGAACAGGACCGCGGTGCCGGTCAGAACGGCCAGGGCGGTGGTGATATGACGCCTGGTCATGAGTCCCCCTCAGGTGTGCGGGGCCTGCGGGCCCCTGATCTAGCGTGGAAAGAAGCAACAGCGATGCTAGATCTAGCACAGCTTGAATGTCTAGCGGTGCTAGGATTCCTTCATGGCAGTGCAGCAGCGCCGAGAGCGCGAACGAGCAGACCGGCACCGGTTGATCGTCAAGGCGGCCCGGGAGCTCGCCGAGGCGGAGGGCTGGGGTGCGGTGACCACACGCCGCCTTGCCGAACGCGTCGAATACAGCCAGCCGGTCCTCTACAGCCACTTCAAGGGCAAGAGCGCGATCGTGGCGGCCGTCGCCGTCGAGGGCTTCGCCGAACTCGCCACCGCCCTGCGCCAGGCCCGCGCCCCCCACCACGCACCACGCGCGGCGCTGCTCGCCCTGACCGACACCTACCTCGACTTCGCCAGGGAGCAGCCCGCGCTCTACGCCGCCATGTTCGTCCACGAGATCGACGTCGAGTTCGGCAGCGAGGCGACTCCCGAACCGCTGAAGGCCGCCTTCGGTGAATTCCTCGGCGCGATCGAGCCGTTGGCCGCCGCCCGCGGTGACGACCGGGAGACGTTCGCCGAGGTGCTCTGGAGCGCGCTGCACGGCCTGGCCACCCTCACCGAGGGCAGCCGGATGCGCCCCCATGAGCACCGGGCCCGGGTGGATCTGCTGCTCGACATGGCGGTGTCGGGAGCCTGACGGTTCAGCTGCTACGCGCCTGCTTTGCACCGTCTTCGCCGGGACGGCGCGCGTCGGGCCGCTGGACGCGCCCGTCGTCGTAACCGCCGGGGAGCATGTGAGCTGGGTGTCGGACGTGCCTCATGTGTACGCCGCCGTGGGGGACGCGGAGGTGCTGGCCTCGCTGCTGATCCGGCACTGACGCGGCCCCACGGGTTCGTCCGTGGGGCCGCGTCGGGGTGGAGACGTAAGCTACAGGTTGCCGCGCTTCTCCTGCTCGCGCTCGATCGCCTCGAAGAGCGCCTTGAAGTTGCCCTTGCCGAAGCCCATCGACCCGTGCCTCTCGATCATCTCGAAGAAGACGGTCGGCCGGTCCTGGACCGGCTTGGTGAAGATCTGCAGCAGGTAGCCGTCCTCGTCGCGGTCCACCAGGATCTTCAGCTCGCGCAGGGTCTCCACCGGCACCCGGGTTTCGCCCGCCCACTCGCCGAGGGTGTCGTAGTACGAGTCCGGCGTGTCCAGGAAGGAAACGCCCGCCGCCCGCATGCTGCGCACGGTCGCGACGATGTCGTTCGTGGCGAGCGCGATGTGCTGGACGCCGGCGCCGCCGTAGAACTCCAGGTACTCGTCGATCTGCGACTTCTTCTTCGCGATCGCGGGCTCGTTGATCGGGAACTTCACCTTCAGGGTGCCGTCCGCGACGACCTTCGACATGAGCGCGGAGTACTCGGTGGCGATGTCGTCGCCCACGAACTCCTTCATGTTGGTGAAGCCCATGACGTTGTTGTAGAAGGCGACCCACTCGTTCATCTTGCCGAGCTCGACATTGCCGACGCAGTGGTCGATCGCCTGGAACGTGCGCTTGGCCGGCGGCTCGACGATCGGCTTGGCGGCGACGAAGCCGGGGAGGTACGGGCCGTCGTAACGGGACCGCTCGACGAGGGTGTGCCGGGTCGAGCCGTACGTCGCGATCGCGGCCAGGACGACAACCCCGTGATCGTCCTTGACCTCGTGCGGCTCCTCGAGGCCGCGCGCCCCGTGCTCGACGGCGTAGGCGTACGCGGCACGGGCGTCCGGGACCTCGATGGCGAGGTCGACGACGCCGTCGCCGTGCTCGGCGACGTGGTCGGCCAGGAAGCGCCCACGGTCCGTGGAGGGCTTGATGACGGAAGTGAAAACGAAGCGCGCGGCGCCGTTGGTCAGGACGTAGCTCGCGGTCTCGCGGCTGCCGTTCTCCGGTCCGGAGTAGGCGACGAGCTTCATGCCGAAGGCGGTCGAGTAGTAGTGCGCGGCCTGCTTGGCGTTGCCGACGGCGAAGACGACCGCGTCCATTCCCTTGACCGGGAAGGGATCGGCCTCACGCGCGGTGCTGGGGGTGGTGTGGTGCGTGGTCTCAGTCATGTCGGCAGACTCTCTCCGTATCGCAAGCTGCGCAATAGTTCACTGAAAGGCTGGGCAATATGCCCAGTGACTCACGAGAATGAGCGAGCGATCTGTACAGGATGCTCAGGCTCATCCTCAGGGTCGTCGCGAGGTGTCGGAAGAAGCATCGGAAGCATCAGGAGGCGGGTACCCCATGTCTACCGACGGTATCGACGAACTCGACGGCCGGCTCATCGTGCTGCTGGCGCGCGAGCCGAGGATCGGGGTCCTGGAGGCGTCGCGCCGCCTGGGTGTGGCGCGCGGGACCGTACAGGCGCGGATGGACCGCCTTCAGTCCAATGGAGTCATCCGCGGGTTCGGCCCGGACGTCGATCCGGCCGCGCTCGGCTATCCGGTGACGGCGTTCGCGACGCTGGAGATCAAACAGGGCCAGGGAGCCGACGTACGGGCGCACCTGACGACCGTCCCGGAGGTCCTGGAGCTGCACACCACGACCGGGCACGGCGACATGCTCTGCCGCCTCGTCGCCCGCTCCAACGCCGATCTCCAACGGGTGATCGACCGGGTTGTCGGTTTTGATGGCATTGTGCGGGCCTCCACGGCGATCGTCATGGAGAACCCCGTGCCGCTGCGGATCATCCCGCTGGTGGAGCAGGCGGCGGCGGACCGGCCGGGCTGACGCAAAGAAATGGTTGCAACGAACTGCTTGCAAAGCATCCTTTGCAAGCCTACGGTAAACGCATGCCCACCCAGCCCGGGCCAACACCGCCCCACCCAGAGCCCCACCCACCCAACTCCCGCACCCTGGACGCCCGTTCACTGCGCGGCCTCGCCCACCCCCTCCGCATTCAGCTGCTGAAGTCACTCCGCCACGACGGCCCCGCCACCGCCTCTCAACTGGCCGAGCGGCTGGGTGAGTCCAGCGGAGCCACCAGCTATCACCTGCGCCAGCTCGCCGCCCACGGCTTCGTCGAGGACGACCCGGAGCGCGGCAAGGGCCGCGAGCGGTGGTGGAAGGCGGCGCAGGAAGGAACCACCTTCAGCAGGGAGCTGCACCGCAGCCCCGATCCCGCCGTACGCGGGGCCGCGGACCTCTTCCTGCACGAGATCGCGAACATCCACACCCAGGAGCTCGGCACCTGGCTCGCCACCTCGCGCGAATGGCCCGAGGAATGGGCCGGCAGCTCGGACATGAGCGACTTCACGCTCCAGCTCACCCCTGAGCAGCTGAAGGAGCTGAACGAGAAGATGCACGCGCTCATCAACAGCTACCACGGACTGTCCGGCGAAGGCTCCGCCCAAGTCCGCCTGCATACGCACTCGTTCCCCCGCCGCCCCACGGACTGAAAGGAACCGCGCGCCATGCACCCCGCCATACACCCCGACACACACCTCCGCCTCCACCACCAGCGCGCCACCGAACTCCACGCCCAGGCCACCGAGTACGCCCGCGCCTTACGCCCCGATTCCCGCCGCGCCCTGCGTGCCCTGCGCACCCGCCTCGGCTGGACCATGGTCGAGCTGGGCCTGCGCCTCGCCCAGCACCCTCCCGCCCCGTCGGCCCGTATCGCATGACCGCCCAAGGGGGACGAAAACCATTCGCGGCCGTACTGGCCGCCAACACCATCTCCATAGCCGGTACTTCACTGACCATGATCGGCGTCCCGTGGTTCGTGCTCGACACCACGGGCAGCGCCGGCCGGGCCGGCGTCGTGGCCTTCTGCGCGACGCTGCCGGTCGTCGTCTCCGCGCTCGTCGGCGGCCCCCTCATCGACCGGATCGGCCGCCGCCGGGTCTCCGTCGCCTCCGACCTGGTGTGCGGCCTCGCCGTCGGCGCGATCCCGCTGCTGCACTACGCCGGCGCGCTGGAGTTCTGGATGCTGTGCGCCCTGATGGCGGTCGGCGGCCTCGCCCATACGCCCGGCATGACCGCCCGTTACGTCCTGATGCCCGACCTCGCCGCCCACGCCGGCACCACCCTGGCCCGCGCCGCCAGCCTCTTCGAGGGCGTCTCGCGCGGGGCCCGCATGATCGGGGCCGCGCTCGCGGGCGTACTGATCGCGCTGCTCGGTGCGGAGGCGGTACTGCTGCTGGACGCGGCGACCTTCGCGGCGTCGGCGCTGCTGGTCGCGGCGGGGGTACGGGGCGTACGGGCGGCCGAGCCGCAGAAGGCCGCGACGCCGGTGTCATTCGCGACGTACCGCACGGAGCTGCGCGAGGGGTACGTCTTCCTCCTGCGCCACCGCCTCCTCCTGGCCGGGGTCCTGATGGTGATGCTCACCAACGGCCTCGACCAGGGCTGGAGTTCGGTCCTCCTGCCCGTCCACGCCAAGGAAAACCTGGGCGGCGCGACCGACCTCGGCATGCTCGCCGCCGTCTTCGGCGGGTGCGCGCTGCTCGGCGCCCTGCTCTATGGGGCCGTCGGCGAACGCTTCCCGCGCCGGGTCGTCTTCACGGTCGCGTTCCTGCTCTGCGGGCTGCCGCGCTTCGTCGTCGCCGCGCTCGTGGACGGAACGGCCGCGCTGGCCGTGACGATGGCGGCGGGCGGTCTGGCCGCAGGGATGCTCAACCCGATCCTGACGACGGTGACGTACGAACGCGTCCCGCAGGAGCTGCGCAGCCGCGTCGGCGGCGTCGCCACGGCCGGCTGCGAGCTGACCATGCCGCTGGGCGGTCTCGCGGCCGGGCTGCTGGTCGAGGAGGCGGGGCTGGTGACGGCGCTGCTGGTGGTCGGTGGGGCGTACTTCCTGGCGACGCTGAGCCCGGTGGTCTTCCCGTCCTGGCGGACGATGGACGACGTACCCGCAAACCTCAGCAGCTCGGAACCTTCCCGCCCTTCTTCTCCAGCGCGACCAGAGCCTGCACAGCATCCTTCAGCGTCGTGACGGGCACCAGCCGCAGCCCGTCGGGCAGCTCCGCCTGAGCCTGCGAGCACTCGTCCTTCGGCACGAGGAAGACCGTCGCCCCGTCGCGCCTGGCCGCCTGCGTCTTGAGCGGTACGCCGCCGACGGGGCCCACGTCTCCGCCCGAGGTGATCGTGCCCGTACCGGCGATGTTGCGGCCGCCGGTGAGGTCGCCGCCCGAACCGTCGCCGTCCAGTTTGTTCACGATGCCCAGCGAGAAGAGGAGACCGGCGCTGGGGCCGCCGATGTCGGCGAGGTTGAGGTCGACCTTGACCCGGTCGGGGCTCTTGCGGAGGTAGCCGAGCGCCGCGTCGACGGCGGTCTCCTGCGACTGCTCCATCTCCTGGACGTTGTGCTTCTCGATCTCGGCGTCGGTGCCGCCGGTCGGGTAGACCGCTTCCTTCGGCAGGACGGCCCGGTCGGTCCTGAACCACGCGTCGGCGACCTGCCCCAGGTCGACGTCGACGGACGGTCCGGTCGCCACGATCGTCGTCATCCGCAGCTGGCCCACGGTCTCGCGGACCGGCGCCCCGGTGATGGTGATCACCGGCTTGCCCTTGTCGTCACCCAGGACGTTCGCGGTACTGCCGGGCTGCGCGAGGACGTACGGCAGCGGCGCGAACCCGGCCACGGCGAGGAGCGCGAGGACGGGAGCCCCGCAAAGGGCGAGGACGCGGGGACGGGAGAGACGTGAGAGCACGCCCCTAATCTAGTGGGCCCGCGCACCTCTCCCCCGTGCACCTCTCGCGCACCCCTCACCTCAGCGCGTCGGCAACCTCCCGGGCGGCGTCGACCACGCGCGGCCCGACCCGCTCCGGGACGGAGTCGGCGAGCATGACGACCCCCACGCTGCCCTCCAGCCCGGTTATGCCGACCAGCGGCGCGGCCGCGCCGCTTGCGCCCGCCTCCAGTTCGCCGTGGGTGAGGGTGAAGCCGTCGACCGCGAGAGCGCCCTGCCGGGCCGCGAGGATGGCCTTGCCGGCCGCGCCCCGGTCGAGCGGATGACGAAACCCTGTGCGGTACGCCACGTGATAGTCGGTCCACGTCGGCTCGACGACCGCGACCGCGAGCGCCTCCGCGCCGTCGACCAGGGTCAGGTGCGCCGTGGCGCCTATGTCCTCGGCGAGCGAGCGCAGCGCGGGCAGGGCGGCTTCCCGTACGAGCGGATGGACCTGACGGCCCAGGCG
This sequence comes from Streptomyces sp. ISL-100, assembly GCF_018614615.1. Lineage (GTDB taxonomy): Bacteria > Actinomycetota > Actinomycetes > Streptomycetales > Streptomycetaceae > Streptomyces. The sequence continues at coordinate 203,351 of NZ_JAGGOK010000010.1, forward strand.
CAGCACGCCGAGGCCGACGCGGGCACGTCCGCCCAGGTCGCGGCGTACGAGCGCGTGCTGCTCGAGGGTGGCGAGCAGCCGGTAGACGACGGTCCGATTGACCCCGAGCTTGTTGGAGAGCTCGGTGACGGTCAGACCGTGGTCCGTGTCGGAAAGCAGCTTGAGGACACGAAGTCCTCGGTCGAGCGTCTGGGAGGTTTCCGCGGTCACGACGCCCACTCCTCTGTGGTGAGTGCGGCGGCTCTCTCACGCTGTGCGTCGCCGGTCCCTTCGGCGGCGCGCGCTGAGGCCGCCGGCAGGCCATGGCACCGGCTGCGCTCCGAGGCGGCTCTGCCACGGGGCGTATGCGTTGCGGGAAAGGTAGCGATCGACTCCGCTCAGCGGAAGACCTCGTCCAGAATCCGGGCGCGGAAGGAGAGTTGATCCACATTCGGGACCAATTCCGCGCCGGCCCGGGATTGGAGCTACGGACACCAACAGCCGAGCGGGGCCCGGAGACAATCCTCCAGACCCCGCTCCCCACCTCATTCAGACGTCATCGCATCCGGGTGGCCCACTCCTGAACCTTCTTGATCCGTTCCTGGAGCTGCCCGGCCGTGGCCTCCGCGCTGGGCGGCCCGCCGCAGACGCGCCGCAGCTCGGTGTGGATCACGCCGTGCGGCTTTCCGGTCTGGTGGACGTACGCGCCGACCATGGTGTTCAGCGACTTCCGCAGTTCCAGCAGCTGCTTGTGCGTGACGACGGGCCGTGATTCGGCGGGCTTCTCCAGCAGGTCCGCCTCCGCCGCCGGCTTCTGCCGACTGTGCGCGATCTGCCGGGTCTGCCGCTTCTGGAGCAGAAGCTGTACCTGGTCGGGCTCCAGCAGCCCGGGAATGCCGAGGTAGTCCTGCTCCTCCTCGCTCCCCGGGTGGGCCTGCATGCCGAACTCGGCGCCGTCGTAGAGCACCCGGTCGAAAACCGCGTCGGACTCAAGAGCCTCGAAGGGCAGCTGCTCCTCGGTCTCCTCGTCCTCCAGCTTCTCGGCGTCGGCGAGGAGCTTGTCCTCCTCGCTGAACGGGTTCTCGTCCTCTCCACCCTTCTTGGGCTTGTCGAGGACGTGGTCCCGCTCAACCTCCATCTCATTGGCGAACTCAAGAAGCATCGGAATCGTAGGAACGAACACCGAAGCGGTCTCTCCCCGCCTCCGCGATCGCACGAATCGCCCGACGGCCTGGGCGAAGAAAAGCGGGGTCGAGATGGTCGTGGCGTACACCCCGACAGCGAGCCGCGGTACGTCGACACCTTCCGACACCATCCGCACAGCGACCATCCACCGCGATTCATCTGCGCTGAACTGGTCAATCTTCTTCGAGGCGGCCTTCTCATCGGAGAGAACAACAGTCGGCCGGTCCCCGGTGATCTTCTTCAAGATCTTGGCGTACTCGCGCGCGCTGTCCTGGTCGGAAGCGATCACAAGCCCACCGGCGTCCGGAATCCCCTTCCGCACCTCGGTCAGCCGCGTGTCGGCGGCCGCCAGCACATTCGGGATCCACTCCCCCGTCGGCGCGAGCGCGGTCCGCCAGGCCTGCCCGATCGCATCCCGGGTCATCGGCTCGCCGAGCCGGGCGGCGATCTCGTCACCGGCCTTGGTGCGCCAGCGCATGTTGCCGCTGTAGGACAGAAAGATGACGGGCCGCACGACACCATCGGCAAGGGCATTCCCATACCCGTACGTGTAGTCGGCGGAAGACCGCCGGATCCCGTCATTCCCTTCCTCATACGCGACAAAAGGGATGGGATTGGTGTCGGACCGGAAGGGCGTACCGGTCAGGGCCAGCCGCCGGGTCGCCGGGTCGAACGCCTCCTGGCAGGCCTCGCCCCAGGACTTCGAGTCACCGGCATGGTGAATCTCATCGAGAATGACCAGCGTCTTGCGCTGCTCACACCGATTCCGATGAAGCATCGGGCGTACGCCGACACCGGCATAGGTGACGGCGACCCCGTGGTACTCCTTGCTGAGCGGCCCGGCGCTGTAGTCCGGGTCGAGCTTGATGCCTATCCGGGCCGCGGCCTCCGCCCACTGCTTCTTGAGGTGCTCGGTCGGCGCCACGACCGTGATCTGCTGCACGACGTGGTGGTGCAGCAGCCACGAGGCGAGCGTCAGCGCGAAGGTCGTCTTGCCGGCGCCGGGCGTCGCGACCGCGAGGAAGTCGCGCGGCTGGTCCTGGATGTACTTCTCCAGCGCCCCCTGCTGCCAGGCACGCAGCTTGTTGGCGGTGCCCCAGGGGGCGCGGCCGGGGAAGGCGGGTGAGAGGTGGTGGGAGGCGGTAGTAGTCACGGTCTCCGGTTCGAGGCTCTCGGGGTCACAGGGGGTCGTACGACAACCGGGCCACCCTACCGGCGCCCCACCCCGCCCCACGTATGAACGCCGCCGGGTCGCCCCTTGGTGGGACCCACCTCACACGAGCGCACGCAGTCCTTCCGCGACGGCGGCCGGGTCGACATCGCCCGTATCGGTCCCATTCAAGACGGCTGCCGCCGGCCAGGCGGCCCGCTTGTTGCCGTCGACGAACGGGTTACGCGCCCTCCCGCGTCCGCAGCCGGGTCGCCACCCAGGCCCCCACCAGAGCCACGCCCGCCATCGGCAGGAACACCGCCGCGAAGGCCGCCGGATGGGAGGCGGAGGCGCCCGTGGTCACAGCGTGGCCGACCGCGCCGCCGCCCAGCGCCGCGAAGACCGCACCGCCGATGGCCAGCAGCATGACGTTGGACAGCCCGTCCGAGATCTGAAGGGCGGCAGAGTTGGCACCCGCCTCGTTCGGCGGCGACAGCTTGAGCAGCAGCACACTCGTCGAGGCGATGACCGTGCCCATGCCGAAGCAGCCGACACCCCACGCGACCGCGACCACCCACACCGGGACACCAGCGATGAGCACGCTGGGCGCGGTAGCGATGGCAGCCGCGACCAGCACCATGCCCCCGGAAACCATCCGCTCCCGGTACGGCTCCACGCGCGGCCGCGACTGTACGTACGACCCGAGCGCCCACGTCGCACCGCCGACCGCGAGCGAGAGCCCGGCCATGGTCGGCGACAGCCCGCGCTGCGTCACCAGCATGAGCGGTACGAACGACTCAGCCGCGATGAACGACCCGGCAGCGATCCCCCGCAGCAGCACCACAGAAGGCAGTCCGCGCGCCGCCACATAGGTCCCGCGCGGCAGCAGCCCCAGCACGGCCGGCACTAGCAACGCACCCCCCACCACCGCCGGAACCAGCGACAGCCACCGCAGCTCCTGTCCGGCGTACTGAAGCAGCCCCGCCCCCAGCGAGATGCCGAGCGCGAGCCGGATCCGGCGGCGGTCGAAGGCCGGCACGGGGGCACCGGCGTCGGCCGGCCCGCCCGCCATGCGGCGTATGGCGGGCAGAGCAAGAGCAAGCGGAAAAACAACCAGCACCGGGATACCGACAAAGACCCAGCGCCACCCAAGATGCTCCGTAACGGTCCCGGACACGAGCGGCCCCACGACGGACGGCACGACCCAACTCGCGGCGAACGCGGCCAGGATCGCCGGCTGCAACCGAGCCGGATACGCCCGGCTGACGACGACGTACAGCGCGACGATCACGAGCCCGCCACCGAGCCCCTGGACGGCCCGCCCGACGATGAACAACCACATCGCATCCGCCGTGCCGGAGAGCAGCAGCCCAGCCCCGAACGCGCTGATGCCGGCGGCGAGCGGCGCGAGAGGACCGCGCCTGTCGGCCCACTGCCCGGACAGGACCATGGCGTAGAGGCTGGTGGTGAAGTACGAGGAGAAGGCGAAGGCGTACAGCGAAACACCCCGCAGCTCCCGCGCGGCGACGGGCATGGCCGTACCGACGGCGGTCGCTTCGAACGCGATGAGCAGGACGACGGCGATGATGCCAATGCTGAGCGCGCGATGGGTCTTGCCAAGAACGCCGCTGTGATCTGCGGGTACGCCGGGTATCCCGGCTTCGGGCGCGACCTCGGCGTCGCGCGGCTCCAGGGCGGTCATTCGCCAAGAGTAAGGGGCGTAGCGCCCAATGGGCCCTGTCCTAAGGAGGTCCTGCCGTCGGCCTTTGGTCGTACGCCCGAGGCCGGCCCATGAACGCGACATGGCAGTCGCATTGCGTCCCGGCCCGATCCCTTGATGGCGCGGACGCCACCGCCCTACGGTCGTGACATCACCACACGGCCGTGTACCCGAGTGGCTCAGGGACTTGCCTGCAAAGCAAGCGACGTCGGTTCAATTCCGATCACGGCCTCCAATCGCGGAAGCACTAGACGGGCAGTACGCACACCGGAACCGGCGCCCGAAGCGCCGCCCCCGCCGACGAGAGCCGCCCCGTCCCCCGGTCCACGCGGAAAACCACAACCGTGCCCGACTTCTGGTTGGCGGCGAACAGCAGCGTGCCGGACGGATCGAGAGCGATGTGCCGGGGGTACGAGCCGCCCGACGGCACCACAGACACACGCCGCAGCGCCGCGCCCCCGCACTCAACGCCAAAGACGGCGATGCTGTCGTGCCCCCGGTTGGAGACGTACACGAACCGCCCGTCCGGCGAAACAAGCACCCCCGCCGGGTAGTTGCGCTCGCCGAGTTCGGTGCCGGGCGCCAAAGTGGACTGGACGGTACCGGGGGTCAGGACGCCACTGTTCCGCTCGTAACCGCACACGACCACCGAGCTGTCCAGCTCATTGACGACGTACGCGTGCCGCCCGGAGGGATGGAAGGCAAGGTGCCGAGGCCCGGCTCCGGGCTTCATCGCGGCGCGTTGATGTTCCCGGAGCTTCCCGCTGCGCGGGTCGGGCCGATAGGTGTGGACGGTGTCCGTACCCAGGTCGACGGCGACGACGTACCGCCCGCCGGGATCGGTGACGACCATGTGCGGATGCGGCCCCTCCTGCCGCTCGGGGTCGGGCCCGGACCCCGTGTGCCGTATGACGTCGACAACCTCCCCGATCATGCCCCCACGCCCTACTGGGTGTACGGACACGCTCCCGCCGGTGTAGTTGGCGGCCAGCAGGAACCGCCCGTCGGGGTGCACGGACAAGTGGCAGGGATCAGCGCCACCCGTGCCACGAGCAGGCCCCAGCACCTCGGGCGTCCCGGCCCCGACTCGCACGGCGGTAACCGCACCCTCGGCGCGCTCGTCGACGGCGTACAGGGTCCGACGGTCGGGCGAGAGCGCGAGGAAGGAAGGATTCTGCACGCCGGCGAGCACCCCGGTGGAGGTCAACTGCCCGCTGCGCGGCCGGTACGAGGCGAGCCCGATGCCCGTGCCGCCGCCGGGCTGGGCGGTGTACGTACCGAGGTAGGCGCGGCGCAGTGCGGGTGCGGTGGCTTGCGCGTCACCCCTGGTGAGCGCGATGGCGACCCCGGCACCGGCGAGCAGCCCGAACCCTCGTCGGCTCACGCCACGCGTCGCATCACTCATGAGACCCCTCACGCATCCGAGAGTTCGAGCGTCGGCACTGCGTCGCATACTCGCCCGGACGAGCACACGGGACAAGGGGCCGCGCGGACTTACTCCCAATGCGCCTGAGAGCTCACCCCCGCGCCGCCCCGGCCCACCGACCCTGGAGCGCTCGGGACGACCCGAAACCCCCAGAAACGATCCGTGGTTTACCCCCCAGCCCCCGCAACCGCCACCGCCACCGCCGCCTGCGGTCTGATCGGCAGCCGGTTCACCGGGCGTCCCGTAGCCGCCCGCACCGCCGAGGCGATCGCCGCCGGGGACGTCACCACCGGCACCGCGCTGACCGGCTTCGCGCCGAACGGGGCCACCACGTCCCGCTCCTCCACCAGCTTCACGATCCGGATGTCCGGCGCGTCCAGCGCCGTCGGCAGGGCGTAGTGCGTGAGATCCGGATGGCGGATCAGGCCTCGCGGCGTACGCAGGTTCTCCGTCAGCGCCGCGCCCACGCCCTGCGTGACCCCCGCTTCGATGCGGGTCGCCAGCTGCGCCGGGTTCAGGACGCGGCCCACATCCTGCGCCACCGCCATCTCCACCACGCGAATCGAGCCCAGCTCAATATCGACGTCCACGATCGCGCGGATCGCGCAGAACGCCAGGCCCACAAACGCGTCGCCCTGCCCAGCCTCGTCGAGCGGCTCCGTCGGATGCGGCCGGCACTGCGCCGTGGCCCAGAGCTCCTTGCCCTCCATCGCCTCCGTCACCGTCGTCGACAGGACTCCGTCGTACGACGTGATCTTCCCGTCCGCGATCTGCAGCAGTTCGGTCGACATCCCGAACTTGTGCGCCAGCGGCTGCAGCAGCTGCGTACGCACCATCTTCGCCGCCCGCTCCACCGCGCCGCCCGACACCCACGTGTGGCGGCCGTGCGTCGCGGGGCCCGCTGGAGGCTGGTCCGTGTCCACCGACGCGACATGCACCTCTTCGACACCCAGGACCTCCTGGACGATCTGGCGCGCCAGCGTCGAAAACCCGCCGCCCGTCTCGACCGCCGCACAGATCACCGTAGCGACCCCGCCCTGGACCTTCACCGTGGCCGTCGAGACCTCGTCCGTGCCCTCCGCGCCCAGCATGTGCACCATGCCGACCGCGTATCCGACTCCCCGACGCACCGCGCTCGGCTCGCCCGCACCCTCCGGGCCGCCCGGCAGCAGCCACTCGTCCTGGGGGGTGTCCTTGGGCAGCGCGGGAAGCGGGAAGTCGCGTACGGAGCGCAAAAGCTCCGCCACGGGAGCCGGGCACGTCACCGTCTGCCCCGTAGGCAGCAGATCACCCGTCGCCAGCACATTGCGCAGCCGCAGTTCCGCCGGGTCGAGTCCGACCTTCGCCGCGAGCTTGTCCATCTGGCCCTCGTACGCCGCGCACACCTGCAGGGCGCCTTCGCCACGCACGTGTCCCGACGGCGGGTTATTGGTACGGACGGCCCAACCCTCAATAAAGGCGTGCGGCACGACGTACGGACCGCACGCGAAAGCCACCGCCGCCGCCAGCGATTCCGACGAGGCGTCGGCGTACGCACCCGCATCCAGAAGAATCTGCGCCTCCACCTTCACCAGGCGGCCCTCCGCGTCCGCGTGGTGGCGGTAGCGCAGCAGAGTCGGGTGCCGATGAGCGTGGCCGAGGAAGGACTCCTCACGCGTGGCTGCCAGCTTGACCGGGCAGCCGGTCTTCAAAGCAAGCAGCCCCAACGGGATCTGGAAGCTGCCGTCCTCGCGGTCGCCCGTCGCGCCCGGAACACCGGTCACCACAACCTTCACGCGCTCTTGCTCCAGCCCGAAGCAAGCCGCCGCGCGGTCACGGTCCGTATGGGGATCCGTCGACGCCGTGTAGATCTCCACGCCACCGTCCGGGCGCGGGACGGCGAGGCCGGCCTCCGCGCCGATGGGCGCCGGGTCCTGGCGGCCGATGCGGTACAGGCCCTCGACGATCACCTCGCCCGTGACCTCGGGGTCGCCGTAGCTCAGCGGGATGTGGCGGATCAGGTTGCCGTCGGGGTGCAGCGGCTCGGCCGCGAAGGCCTGCTCGGGGTCGGTGACCGGTTCGAGGATCTCGTATTCGACCGCGATGGCTGCGGCGGCCAGACGAGCCGTGTCCGGGTGGTCTGCGGCCACGGCGGCGATGGCCTCGCCGTGGTGGCGGACCAGGTCGGAGGCGAAAACGGGGCGGTCGGCGACGCTGCGGCCGTGCGCGGGGTCGCCCGGCACGTCCTGGTGGGTCACTACGGCCCGTACACCCGGCATGTCCGACGCAGCCGACGTGTCGACCGAGACGATACGGGCGTGGGCGTGCGGCGAGCGCAGTACGGCGGCCCACAGCAGGCCCTCCGCCCACAGGTCCGACGCGTACGGGAACGTGCCCTCCGTCTTCGCGCGCGCGTCGGCCGGGGCGAGGGACGCGCCGAGGCCCTGAGTGGGCGCCTCGGGGCGGTGCTCGGGCTGGGTGCCGTCGACCGCCGTGGTGCTGGTCGCGGTGGCCGCGTCGTTGCTCACGCCATGCCTCCGTCGTGCGGGTGCTCGTGCGGGTGCTCGTGCTGGTGGGGCTGCTGGACGCTGCCGGCGCCGGGGGGTGCCTGGTGCGGGATGCGGGCCTCTTCGGACGCGGCGGTCGCTTCACGCTCGGCGACGACCTCGCGTACCGCTTCGAGTACGCCCCGGTAGCCGGAGCAGCGGCAGAGGTTGCCGCAGAGGGCCTGGCGGGTCTCCAGGTCGCTCGGGGCGTGGTTGCCTTCGAGCAGATCGTGGACGGTCATCGCCATGCCGGGTACGCAGAAACCGCACTGGACCGCGCCGCAGTTGGCGAGAGCGCGCTGCACGTCGGACGGCTCGCCGTCGGTGGCCAGGCCTTCTACCGTACGGACCTCGCTGCCGGCGGTGGTGGCTGCGGGCACGAGGCAGGAAGCGACCAGCCGGCCGTCGACCTGGACGGCGCAGGCGCCGCACTCTCCCTGGGAACAGCCGTCCTTGGCGCCGGCCAGGCCGAGGCGCTCTCGCAGGACGTAAAGGAGGGACTCGCCGATCCAGGCGCCTGTGACGGGGCGGTCGGCGCCGTTCACCCGGAGGACGTAGGAGGCATGGGGGTGCTCGCTGTGGGCGTCTTCCGGGGTTTCCGGGGCGCCGGCGACGGCGTCGGGATCGGCGCCCAGAGCATCGTGACCGGTGCCGGGGGCGTCGGAATCGGTGCCCTGAACGTCGGGGGCGCTGCCCAGGGCGCCGGGCTCGGGGCTGGTGCCGGGGGCGGGCTCGGTGCCGTCGCCGGGCCCAGTGCCCGAGGCGTCCGGGTCGGTCCCGCCCCGTGGCGTCTCCTCGGGCGTCGAACGTTCGGGTACTGCGATTTCTTCGGGCTCGTTGCGTTCAACGCCCTGCGGGGAGCGCCCCGGCACGTCCCCTCCCGCCACCGTGGACTGCGAGGCGGCGTCGGTCGCGTCCTGCGGTGCCGGCTGCTTCGGCTCGGGGGCGATGGGCTGCGGGGGGTGCGGCTCGAAGTCGTGCGTCAGGTGCGGGGACGGCGTCCGCTCGGGGTGGGGCGTCTGCGTCCGCTCGGGGTCGGAGGTCTGTGTCGGGTCCAGGTTCGCGGGGTGGGGCGTCTGTGGCGGCTGGGGCGCCCATGGGGCGGAGGCGCCGCCCGGCAGTGTCGGGCTTGCCTCGGCCGTGTTTGCCCAGGGGGCCGCCGCGCCGCCCGGCAGGGTCGCCGGGGGGTGGGTGTTGGCCCAATGGGACGCCAGGGCGGAGGTCGTGAACTCGCCGGATTCGTCCGGGAGGTCCCCGTCCGCCACCGGGATCGTCCACTGGCCCGTGAGCTCGGACGCGACCGGCGGCGTCGGCTCCGGGGCCGATTCGAAGCTCCACTGGCCCGTCGCACCCGGGTCGTGCGCCGGGGCGGGCGCCTGCGGGCTCTCCGGTTCCGGCCACCGCATCTCGCCCGGCGCCGAAGCCGGCATGGTCCAGGTGCCGGTCGCGCCGGGGTCGGTCGCGGCCGCGCTCGACGGCGTCTGCGGGATCTGCGGGGTTACGTGCGGAGCGATCTGCGGCGGTACGTAGTCGTGGCCGGGCGCGGCCAGTGGGTCGCCGTAATCGCCGTATCCGCCGAAGTCCGTCATGCCCTCGGGCAGCTGAACGAACGCCGTGGCCTCCGCGTCGTACTCACCGCCCTGCGGGATCGGCTGCCAGCCGCCGGGGTACGGCGCTCCCGGCGTCTCGGGGTTCGTACCGGGGTTCTCGTTCTCGCTCACGACAGTGCCCTCCCCAGCGCTCGTCGGGCCAGCGCGGCGACCGTACGCCGCAGGTGCAGTACGGCGGGCGGCAGCGGCGCGGGGGGTTCCGCCCCGTCCGGCGCCGGAGCCGGGTCCGGGATGCAGGCGGCGGCGACGTACTCGCCGAACGCAGCGCACGCGTCGGGCGCCAGCTTGCGGTCCGCGTCCCACTCGATCAGCGAGGCGATCCAGCGCTCCGCCTCCAGGGGCCGCAGGGGCATCGGCGCGATGGCGCCCACCGCGCACCGCACGTCGCGCCGCGCCGGGTCGAGGACGAGTGCGACGGACGCGGTCGCGCGGCCGGGGCCGGTGCGTCCAGTGGCTTTGAAGAAGACCTGGGGGGCGTGCAGCAGAGGTACGCGGACGAAGCCGATCAGCTCGCCGGCGCCCAGCATGTCGCGGCCGGCGAGGAGGTGGGAGACGGGCGTCTCGCGGCGTACGCCGCCCGGTCCCGCGATCACCAGCGTCGCTTCCATCGCAGCCAGTACGGGCAGGGTGTCGCCGGTGGGCGCGGCGGTGACGATGTTGCCGCCGAGCGTCCCGGCGTTACGGATCTGGGGCGGGCCCGCGGCGCGCGCGGCCGCGGCCAGCGCCGGGATGAGGGCCGCGAAGTCGGGCCGTCCCATCCGGGCGTGCGTGAGACCGGCGCCGAGCAGCGCGTTTCCGTCCTGGTACTGCCAGCCCCTGATCTCACTGATCCGGCCCAGCCCGACCAGTGCGGCGGGCCGCAGTTGCCCGGAGTTCACGGATGCCATCAGGTCCGTACCGCCCGCGACGGGCACGGCGGCAGGCATGGCGGTGAGTGCCGCCACGGCCTCGTCGAGCGAGGCCGGGAGCGTCACGGACTGCGCCGCCTGCGGTGCGTGCGTGGTCAACCCAGCTGCCCCTTCCCGGTGTCCCGGCTGTCCCGTCTGCTGCGCCGTACGGTACGTGCTCACAGTCCGGACGAGGCAACTCTGGCACATCTTGCGAACCGGCCGACGCGAGGGTCCACTAGGGGCCCCTCGTCCCTGGCCAGGGCATTGGTCCGCTTTCGCACCTCATCGGTGGTGAGTGCGAATTGACACTCTTCAGCGCCTCTTGGGTGACTTACGACTTATGCCGAGCCGTATGCCGAGCCGGGGTCCCTCCACGCTCCCAGGCCCGGCACAGTGCGGCACGCTCCTTCCCTCACGGCTCACACGTTTGGGGGCGACCCCTCGATCGGGCGTCCGAGCGTGGCCGGATTTACGTCGGGCGACGGGCGCTTGTGCCAGGGCAACGGACCGCCCGGTGGCCGGTAGTCGACCCCCAGAGCATCAAGCCGCCGGTAGTGCGCTGTCATCCGGGCCTCAAAACCGGCGAAGTCGCGTTCGGCAGGTGCCGGCAGGTCCGCCCACGCGACCTCGGCGAACGCCGCCAGGCGGGGGAACGTCTGGTAGTCGACGCGGCTCTGGTTCTCCATCACCTCGGTCCAGACGTTGGCCTGGGTGCCGATGACGTGCCGCGCCTCCTCGGGTGTCAGCTCCGCCGGTACGGGCTCGAAGCGGTAGACGTCCTCCAGCGTGCGGACGTACCCGATGGGCATCGGCTCGCCCGGGCCGCCGTCCTGGCGGTGGTCCAAGTACACCTCCTGCTGGGGGCACATGACGACGTCGTGGCCGGCTTTGGCCGCGGCGATTCCGCCCGCGTATCCGCGCCAGGACGAGACCGCCGCTCCCGGCGCGAGGCCGCCCTGGAGGATCTCGTCCCAGCCGATGAGGCGGCGTCCGCGGGCCGTGAGCCACGTGTCGAAGTGGCCGATGAACCACGACTGGAGTTCTTCCTCGCCGGCCAGGCCGAGTTCCTTGATACGCGCCTGCGCCGTCGGGGATTCCTTCCACTGGATCTTCAGTGCCTCGTCGCCGCCCACGTGGATGAAGGTGGAGGGGAAGAGTGCGAGGACTTCCTCGAAGACGCCCTCGAAGAAGCGGAGGGTGTTGTCAGTGGGGGCGAGTACGTTCGTGCTGATGCCCCAGGTGTCCCAGACGGAAAGGGCGGTCGTATCGATGACGTCTGTATTGCCCAGCTCCGGATACGCGGCGATCGCGGCCTGCGAGTGGCCCGGGATATCGATCTCCGGGACGACGGTGATATGCCGCTCGGCTGCGTACGCGACGATCTCGCGGATGTCGTCCTGCGTGTAGTAGCCGCCGTGCGGTGCCTCGGTCCACAGGTCCGACGACCGGTGGCCCCATTTGGTGCGCGCCCGCCACGCGCCGGTCTCCGTCAGTTTCGGGTGGCGCTTGATCTCGATGCGCCAGCCCTGGTCGTCGGTGAGGTGGAAGTGGAAGACGTTGAGCTTGTGCGCGGCGATGAGGTCCAGGTAGCGCAGTACGCCGTCCTTGGGCATGAAGTGGCGTGACACGTCGAGCATCAGGCCGCGCCAGGCGAAGCGCGGCTTGTCCTCGATGGCCACCATCGGTACGGACCACTCCCGCGCGGGGTCGACGGGCGCCCGCCGGAAGGCGTCCGGGCCGAGCAGCTGACGCAGGGTCTGCGCGCCCCAGAAGACGCCCGCCGCGCTGCCGCCCTCGATGAGGACGAGGTAGCCGTCGACAACCAGGCGGTAGCCCTCGGGGCCGAGGTCCTGCTCGATCTCGGGGTCGATGCGCAGCTCGATGCGGTTGCTGCCGCTGTCGCGTTCGTTGTCGCTGTCGGTGCCGTCCGGCAGCGGCAGCCCGGTGGCGGCGCCGACCGTGGCGCGCAGCCAGCGGGCCACACCCTCGGTACCGGGGCGGGCGAACAGGGCGGTGTCGCGGCCGAGGGGGTAGTGGCCCTGGGCGGGGGGCGCCCAGGCGGCGGCTCCGGGAGCCGGTACCAGATCGAGCATGGCGTCAGTCCTTAACCGCTCCGCCCAGTCCGGAGACCAGGCGTCGCTGTACGAGTACGAAGAAAACCAGCACCGGGACAGTCATCACCGTCGAGGCTGCCATGATCCCTCCCCAATCGTTTTCCTCCGGCTTGAAGAAAACCAGCAATGCCATGGGGAGTGTCGACTGTGAGGTGTCGCTGATGATGAAGGACTTGGCGAAGAGGAAGTCGTTCCACGTCGAGATGAAGGAGAAGACGCTCGTCGCGACCAGCCCCGGGAAGACGAGCGGAAAAAGGATCTGCCACAGAAAGCGGGAGCGGCTCGCGCCGTCGATGTACGCCGCCTCTTCCAACGCCTCGGGAACCGCCTTGACAAAGCCGCGCAGCATCCACACCGCGAACGGCAGCGAGAAGGCGATGTGCGGCAGGATCAGTGAGCCGAGGGTATTGAGCTGTCCGAAGTCCCTCATGAGGAAGAACAGAGGGATCGTCAGCGCCTCGATCGGCACCATCTGGGCGACCAGGAACATGATCAGCAGCGTCGTGCGGAACTTGAACCGGAAGCGGGTGACCGCTGTCGCCGCCAGAAAGGCGATCAGGGCGGAGGCGATCACCACGACGGACGCGACCAGCAGGCTGTTGAGGAAATAGCGGCCGAATTCCTGCTGCTCGAAGACGCGCCGGAAGGAGTCGAGCGACGGCGAAAGGGTCCACGGTCTGGCCTCCGTCGACTGGATCTCGCCCGCCGGTTTGAAGGCGGAAAGCACCATCCAGTACAGCGGGAAGGCCACGGCCGCGGCGATCAGCAGCGCCGACGCCTCTGCGGCCAGGCGCCAGGGGCGGCGTACAAGAGTCATATTTCTTCAGCTCCCTGACGTCGCAGCAGCCGCAAGTACACGAGCGTGACCGCGAGCAGAATCACCAGCATCACGACGCCGATCGCCGCGCCCAGGCTGTACTGCGAGGACGCGAAGGCCTTCTGGTAGGCGTAGACGTTGAGGACGAGGTTCTGGCCGGCGATGCCGCCGCCGTTGGTCATGACGTAAATCTGGGTGAAGACCTTGAAGTCCCAGATGATCGACTGGATCGTGACGACCACCAGGATCGGCCGCAGCATCGGCGCCATCACCGACCGCCAGATCCGCCACTGCGAAGCCCCGTCGAGGGACGCCGCCTCCAGCACCTCCCCCGGGATCGCTCTGATGCCCGCGTAGACCGTCACCATCACGAACGGGAACGAGCACCACACCACTTCGAGGAGTACGAGTGCGAAGGCGCTGTAGCGCCCGTACGTCCACGAGTGGTCGCCCAGCCCCAGCACCCGGTTGACCGGCCCGAAGTCCGTGTCGAAGAGAAACACCCAGACGGTGGACCCGGTGATCGCCGGAGTCGCCCACGCGCCGAGCGCCGCCATCATCAGCGCGAGCCGCGGCACGGACCGTACGCGCGTCAGCAGCACGGCCAGCGCGCAGCCGAGCGACAGGGTGGCGATGACGCAGGCCGCCGCGAAGACGACGGTCGCCAGGAGCACCTGCCAGAACTGCGGGTCGCCGAAGAGCGTGGCGTAGTTCCCCAGCCCCTTGAAGGTGGTCGGCTCGCCGCCACTGACCTGCGCCTGCGTGTACTCCAGGAAGGAGATCAGGCCGAGCTGGTAGATCGGATAGACGAGCAGTCCGCCGAGTACGACGAGGGCGGGCGCGAGGTACAGCCACGGCGTCCAGCCGGGACCTCGCCGCAGGCTCGCACCCGGCGCACCCGACGCACCCGACGCCCTCAACCTGCCGCGCCGAACGCGTCGTTCATCTTCTTCGCCGCGTCGCCGGAGGCCGCCGCCACGTCCTTACGGCCGCTGACGACCTCCTGGAACATCGTCGGCAGTACGAGGGAGGAGTCGATCTGCGCCCAGCCCGGCGATGCCGGAGCCGCCTTCGCGCCCGCCGCGAGCGTCTTGATGAAAGGCTCGACGAACGGCTCCTTCTTCGCCGCCACCTCCCGCACATCGGTGTACGTCGGCAGGAACCCCATCGCGTCGAAGAGCTCCGCCTGCGTCTTCTTCCCCGCCAGCTCCTTCATCAGGTCGACGGCGAGCGTGCGGTGCGAACTGCTCTTCAGTACGCCGATGTTGTTGCCGCCCGCGAAAGCCGGAGCGATCTCGCCCGCCTTCACGCCGGGCAGCGGCACCACCGCGTACTTGCCCTTCACCTTGCCCGCCTCGACTGCCGCATGGCTGAAGTCGCCGCCGATCGCCATGCCCGCCTTGCCGGACGCGAAGGCGGTGACGGTGTCGTTGCCGCCCATCTCGGCGCACTTGGCGGCCGGGCAGTTGTCGGAGCCGAAGAGCGAGGTGTACGCCTTGATGCCTTTCTGGGCAGCCGGGCTGTCGATGGCGGAGGTGTACGTTCCATCGCTTCCGCCGCCCTTCTCGGCGAGTTCGCCGCCGTGGGCCCAGATGAAGGGCATCGCGCCGTACGTGTACGCGCCGCCGACCGCGAGCCCGTACAGGGCGGGCTTCGCCTCGCGGATCTTCTTTGCGGTGGTGATCAGTTCGGCCTGCGACTTGGGCGGCTTGAGCCCCAAGTCCTTGAAGACGTCGGTGCGGTAGTACAGCGCCCGTACGCCGACGAAGAGCGGGGCACCGTACACCTTGCCGTCGACCGTCACTGACTGCCTGGCCGTGGGGTCGGTGTCCTTGGCGTCGGCCCAGGATCCGAACTCCTCACTCACATCGGCGAGTCCGCCGTCCTTGACGTAACCGGCGGTGTCAGTGTTTCCGTACTCGATCAGATCAGGGGCGCTCTTCGGGTCGTTGAAGGCGGCCTTGATCTTCTGGGCGCGGGTCTCGACCGGTATGTACTCGATCTCGACGTCGACGTCGGCCGCCGCGCCCTTGTGCCGCGCGCGGAAGGCGTCGACGGCGCGGTCGACGACCTTCCGCTTGGGCTCGTTGCTGACCTCCTGGAAGAGCCAGACGCGCAGCGTGCCGCTCTTCTCGTCCTTCTTCGCGCTGTTGTCGGAGGTCTGCGGGGCGCAGGCGGTGGCGGTGAGGCCGGCCAGTACAAGAGCGGCCGTCGGCACGGCAATTCGGGCAGAGAGCTTCATCCGGGACTCCTGTTGAGTCGGCGTTGCAACATACGCAACGTCGGTTTCGCGCTGCACAACAGGCAGGAATCTAGATCGCCCGCCACGAGCCGACAAGAGGTCTGAACCACTCTGCGCCGGCTCTCCACCACCTTGTGACCAGCCGGAGCATCCCGTGCAACGCGAACGGCCCCCGCGGTGCGCCGATGCGCACCGCGGGGGCCGTCCCCGTACCTACTGGCTACTGCCTACTTCTTGCCGCTGCTGTCCTTGCCGCCCTTGCCGCCCTTGTCCTTGTCGCCGCCTGCGCCCAGAGACTCGAAGATCTCCTTGCACATCGGACAGACCGGGTACTTCTTCGGGTCGCGGCCCGGAACCCAGACCTTGCCGCAGAGCGCGACGACGGGCGTACCGTCGAGGGCGCTCGCCATGATCTTGTCCTTCTGGACGTAATGGGCGTACCGCTCGTGGTCTCCGTCGCCGTGCGAGGTCTGCGGCGTCGGCTCGACGAGGGTCCCCGTACCTGCCCCGCGCTCGGGCTCGGGCTCAAGAGTGCTCATGGCGTCCAAGGGTACCCACCCCGGGCCCGTTCAGTTCAGGCTCGGATCGTCCGGGTACGTCGCGATCATCGCGAGTCTGCTGCGCTGCCTGCGCAGTACGGCCCGCCACAGGCTCTCCGGCTCCGGTGACGACACGTCGCCCGGCTCCGACTCGACGACGTACCAGGCGCCGCTCTTCAGTTCCTCCTCCAGCTGGCCGGGGCCCCACCCCGAGTACCCGGCGAAGATCCGCAGGGAGCCGAGCGCCGCCGCGAGGAGCTCCGGCGGGGCCTCCAGGTCGACCAGGCCGATCGCGCCGTACACCCGCCGCCAGCCGAGCGGGCCCTCGTCGCCGGGGATCACCGCGACCCCGAGAGCCGAGTCGAGCGAGACGGGGCCGCCCTGGAAGACGACGTCCGGCTCACCCGCGAGGCCGGCCCAGGGCAGCAGGATGTCCCGGACTCCGACCGGCGTCGGCCGGTTGAGGACCACGCCGAGCGAGCCCTCCTCGTCGTGATCGATGAGGAGCACCACCGCACGGTCGAAATTCGGGTCCGCCAGGGCCGGGCTGGCCACCAGCAGCCGTCCTGTGAGCGAGGACACCTCCGTCATGGCAGACATGATCCCGCACATTCGCCCTCCGGGGGGAGCGGACGGCAGTCTGTGAGGCTGCGCAGCTCAGGGCGCACCGGAGCAACGGGAGCGCGCACCGCCGGAACGTCACACTCCGCAGAGGCCGCTGTGCGGAGCGTGTTGTGTCTGATTCATGACATACGTGAACCCCGCTTGGCCTTATGGCACAGGGGTAGTCGCCCCTTACTCTTTTCTCTGGCCACCTGTCCGACCACTCCGGAACGCGAGATCCATGACCGGCACTGAAGATGTACTGCTCGTCCACGGCGGCACCCCGCTCGAGGGCGAGATCCGCGTCCGCGGCGCGAAGAACCTGGTGCCGAAGGCGATGGTCGCCGCGTTGCTCGGCAGCGGTCCGAGCCGACTGCGCAACGTGCCCGACATCCGTGACGTGCGCGTCGTACGCGGACTGCTCCAGCTGCACGGCGTGACGGTCCGCCCCGGGGAGGAACCGGGTGAGCTGATCCTCGACCCGTCCCACGTCGAGTCGGCAAACGTCGCCGACATCGACGCCCACGCGGGCTCCTCGCGCATCCCGATCCTGTTCTGCGGCCCGCTGCTGCACCGGCTCGGCCACGCCTTCATCCCGGGCCTGGGCGGCTGCGACATCGGCGGCCGGCCGATCGACTTCCACTTCGAGGTGCTGCGGCAGTTCGGCGCGACGATCGAGAAGCGGGACGACGGCCAGTACCTGGAGGCCCCGCAACGACTGCGCGGCTGCAAGATCCGGCTGCCGTACCCGTCGGTCGGCTCGACGGAGCAGGTGCTGCTGACGGCCGTACTGGCGGAAGGCGTGACGGAGCTCTCCAACGCCGCCGTGGAGCCGGAGATCGAGGACCTCATCTGCGTACTGCAGAAAATGGGCGCGATCATCTCCATGGACACCGACCGGACCATCCGGATCACCGGTGTCGACTCGCTCGGCGGCTACAACCACCGCGCTCTCCCGGACCGCCTGGAGGCGGCCTCCTGGGCGTCCGCGGCGCTCGCCACCGAGGGCAACATCTACGTGCGCGGCGCGCAGCAGCGCTCGATGATGACGTTCCTGAACACGTTCCGCCGGGTCGGCGGCGCCTTCGAAATCGACGACGAGGGCATCCGCTTCTGGCACCCGGGCGGCCCGCTCAACGCGATCGCCCTGGAGACCGACGTACACCCCGGCTTCCAGACCGACTGGCAGCAGCCGCTGGTCGTCGCCCTGACGCAGGCGTCCGGCCTGTCCATCGTCCACGAGACGGTGTACGAGTCGCGCCTGGGCTTCACCTCCGCGCTGAACCAGATGGGCGCGCACATCCAGCTCTACCGCGAGTGCCTGGGCGGCTCCGACTGCCGCTTCGGCCAGCGCAACTTCCTGCACTCGGCGGTGGTCAGCGGCCCGACGAAGCTCCAGGGGGCGGATCTGGTGATCCCCGACCTGCGCGGCGGCTTCTCGTACCTGATCGCGGCGCTCGCGGCGCAGGGCACGTCCCGGGTCCACGGCATCGACCTGATCAACCGCGGCTACGAGAACTTCATGGAGAAGCTCGTCGAGCTCGGTGCGAAGGTCGAGCTGCCGGGCGGCGCGCTCGTGTGATCGTTTGACCTACGCCGAAGGGGCGGCCGTCCGGATTACCGGGTGGCCGCCCCTTTTCGCTGTGCTCGTACGCGCTGTGCTCGTACGCCCGGCTCAGTCCCGTTCGGCGGATACCGAGGAGCTCTTCGACGCCTGGCCGCCGTCGTCGGACGAGGCCGGTGCCGATCCCATGCTGGCGGCGAGCGTCGCGGTCAGGAGTACGGCGCCCACCACGAGCAGGGAGCGGCTCGGTCGGGCCTGGGTCGATACGCGCACGTGTTACTCCTGGGTCGCTGAGTCGGGCGAACGCGCGCCTTACCAGTTTCCAGGGACGTAAACCTTTTGTGTTTGAGAATGCTTCAGCCGCTGGAGGCCGTGAGCGGGCTTCTGCGGGGGTACGGCGCCTCGCCCGGCCCCCCTTGGGGGCCAGTCGCCTTCGCGCGGCCTCCACCGACCCCTCAGGCACGCCGAAGGGGGCGGCCACCCGGCGTATTCCGGATGACCGCCCCCTTCGGGTCTGCCTTGGGTGTTACTTGCCCTTGGCGGCTTCCTTGAGCTTGGAGCCCGCGGAGACCTTCACGCTGTAGCCGGCCGGGATCTGGATCGGGTCGCCGGTCTGCGGGTTACGAGCGGTGCGAGCGGCACGGTGGGTGCGCTCGAAGGTCAGGAAGCCGGGGATGGTGACCTTCTCGTCGCCCTTGGCGACAATCTCGCCGACGGTCTCGGCGAGAGCGGCCAGCACGGCGTCGGCGTCCTTGCGGGTCACGTCGGCGCGGTCGGCCAGGGCGGCCACCAGCTCACTGCGGTTCATGTTTGTACTCCCGTGTTCTTCTTGCCTGTAAGGCGTGAGATCGAAGCCGATGCTGCCAGGGCCCTCGGACAGTCCCCGGACCCGGGTCTGTCGTCAGACCCTCGCGCCCAAATACGCATCCTGCCCCCACCAGCGGCGGGAAAGCCAATCCGGCACCCTCCGGAGTCACACGAAAAGCGCCACAGGCTCGACTTGGTGACGCTCCGTCCGCTGCCGGAAGCGGACCGCAGGGTCCTGCAGGACTCTGCAGGGCCCCGCGGGCTCATTGCCCGCCACCCTAGAGGGGGCCGTGAGGCCCTGCGACCCGCGACGCGCCGGGTGGGCAGCCGGGAAAGATCAGGCGGACGTGGAACCCGTCACAGCGGATCCCGCGGCCTTCGCGGCCGTACGGACGGCTCCCGCGACCGCGCCCGCCACCCTGTCGTTGAAGACCGACGGGATGATGTAGTTCGCGTTGAGCTCGTCCTCGGTGACGACGTCCGCGAGGGCGGCCGCGGCGGCCAGCATCATCTCCGTGTTGACGGTCCGGGACTGGGCGTCCAGGAGGCCGCGGAAGACGCCGGGGAAGACCAGCACGTTGTTGATCTGGTTCGGGAAGTCGGAGCGGCCCGTGGCCACAACAGCCGCCGTCTGACGGGCGATTGCGGGCTCGACCTCGGGGTCCGGGTTCGCGAGCGCGAAGACGATCGCACCGTCCGCCATCGCCGCGACGTCGTCGCCGTTGAGCACGTTCGGGGCCGAGACGCCGATGAAGACGTCCGCGTCGACCACGGCCTCTTTGAGGGTGCCCGTGACACCTTCAGGGTTGGTGTTGTCGGCGATCCAGCGCAGCGGGGACTCGGGTGCGGCGTCGACGAGGTCCTCGCGGCCCGCGTGCACCACGCCGTGGATGTCGGCGACGACCGCGTGCTTCATGCCCGCCGCGATCAGGAGCTTGAGGATGGCCGTACCGGCCGCACCGGCGCCGGACATGACGACCCGTACGTCACCGATCGACTTGCCGACCACGCGCAGCGCGTTGGTCAGTGAGGCGAGCACCACAATGGCCGTGCCGTGCTGGTCGTCGTGGAAGACGGGGATGTCGAGGGCCTCGCGCAGGCGCGCCTCGATCTCGAAGCAGCGGGGCGCGGAGATGTCTTCGAGGTTGATGCCCGCGAAGCCGGGGGCGATGGCCTTGACGATCTCGACAATGGCGTCGCTGTCCTGCGTGTCCAGGCAGATCGGCCACGCGTCGATGCCGGCGAAGCGCTTGAAGAGGGCCGCCTTGCCCTCCATGACCGGCAGCGCGGCCATCGGGCCGATGTTGCCCAGGCCGAGCACCGCGGAGCCGTCCGTGACCACGGCGACGGAGTTGCGCTTGATGGTGAGGCGGCGCGCGTCCTCGGGGTTCTCGGCGATCGCCATGCACACGCGGGCGACACCCGGCGTGTAGATCATCGAGAGATCGTCACGGTTGCGGATGGGGTGTTTGGACGCCATCTCGATCTTGCCGCCGAGGTGCATCAGGAAGGTACGGTCGGAGACCTTGCCCAGGGTCACGCCCTCGATGCCACGCAGGCCCTCGACGATTTCGTCGGCGTGCGCGGTCGAGCTCGCCGCGATCGTGACGTCGATCCGCAGCTTCTCGTGGCCGGAGGCGGTCACGTCGAGGCCGGTCACCGACCCGCCGTGGGACTCGACGGCCGTGGTGAGCTGGCTGACCGCGGTCCCGCTCGCGGGGACCTCCAGCCGGACCGTCATCGAGTACGAGACGCTGGGCGCCGTTGCCATGGCCGACTTCCTCTGCTTTCCCTAGCTTCATTGCTGCGCGGCCGTGGCTGTTGCCCGGCGACGCCTTCCGATGGTCGCACCTACCTGTGGGTAGCAGGTAATGCGGTCATTTTGTTTTCGGAAAGTGTTTTCCACCATACGAGAAGTGCTGGTGGAACAAAAGAGATCCGCGGCACCCGAGGGTTCCGCGGACCTCTTCTTTGTATGTACGTACTAAAGCCAGGTGGCACCGACCCGCCATGCTCGCCTCGCGGCAAGTGGTCGCTCGAAGCGACGAAGGTTGGGCCCGGGGGCTTGGATCGAGCCGGTGCCACCCCCAGGCTAACAAACCACCCCGGGAAGTGAATCCCCGATGGCAGGTTGACCCGGATTTAGTACAACAGCGCCGGAACCCCGTCCGCACGCGGCTTGTCGCGCTCCCCCGAGACGACCGTGAGCTGCTGCGTCGCGCGCGTCAGCGCCACGTACAGGACCCGCAGGCCCGCCGGGGACTCCTCCGCGATCTCGGCCGGCGATACGACGACCGTCGCGTCGTACTCCAGCCCCTTCGCCTCCAGGCTGCCGAGCGCCACCACGCGCTCGCCCAGCGGCGCGAGCCACTTGCGTGCCTGCGCGCGACGGTTCATCGCGACCACTACGCCAATCGTGCCGTCCACACGGTCCAGGAGGCGCTGCGCCTCCTCACGGGTGGTCCGGGCGAGATCATTGCCGCGTACGACACCGCCGTGCTCATGGTTCGTCGTCACAAAACGCGGCTCCACGCCCGTGGAGCGAACGGCGGCGGGCGACTCCATGCCGGGCATGGCCCGCTCCAGCACCTTGGCGGCGAGAGCGGCGATCTCCGCCGGGTTGCGGTAGTTCACGGTCAGCGTGAAGCGGCGTCGCGGGCGGCCGCCGAGGGCCTCGTCGCGGGCCGCGGCCGCCTCGTCGGGGTCGGTCCACGAGGACTGCGCCGCGTCACCGACGATCGTCCAGGTCGCGTGCTTGCCCCGGCGGCCGACCATCCGCCACTGCATGGGCGTGAGGTCCTGCGCCTCGTCGACGATGACGTGCGCGTACTCGGTGCGCTCCTGCGCGAGCCGCTCGGCCCGCTCCCACTGCGTCTCCTCGCGCTGCGGCATGAGCTCTTCCAGGCCGCTGAGCTGGTCCAGCGGGTCGTACTCGCGCTTGCGCTTGGGGCGGGCCGGCGTACCGAGCAGCGTCTGGAGCTCGTCCAGGAGCGCCACGTCGTGCACGGACAGCGGACCGTTGCCCTCGGCGTCCAGGCGGCGCAGGGAGCGGGCCAGCTGACGGGTCTCGCGCGGGTTCAGTACGCGGCGGGCCCAGCGGCCGAGGCGCCTGTCGTCGGCCATGGCGGCGAGCACCCGGCGCGGCGTGAGCTCGGGCCACCAGGCGTCCAGGAACTCGATGAACTCGGTCTCCGTCGAGATGTCCTCGTCGAAGCCGGAGCGCAGCTCCGCGATCAGCTCCTGGTCGGTGTATCTGCCCCGGCCGCTGGACTTCGACCACAGGGCGTCCAGGAGCAGCTTGCGGGCGCGGGGGCGCAGGAGGTTGACGGGGGCTGTGCCGCTGAGGACGTTGTGGCGGATGCGGTTCAGGTCGTCGGCGTTCAGCTCCACGCGCTGGCCGAAGGCGACTACGCGCAGGCGGGTGGGGGTCTGGGCCTCCTGCGGCTCCTCGTCCCCGAAGGACAGCTGGCCGTCCTCGACGGGGGCCGCCGGGGCGGGCGGCGCGTCCAGGGCGCCGCGCGCGGCGTTGCGCAGCACCTTGAGCATGCGCGAGGAGCCCTTGATGCGGGAGATGTTCGGTTCGTCGTACGTCGATGCCTCCGCGCCGTCGACCAGCGAGCCCACCGCGCGGATCGCGACCTGGCCCTCCTCGCCGAGCGAGGGCAGCACACCCTCGGTGTACGCGACGAGCAGCGGCGTCGGGGACACGATGAGGATGCCGCCCGCGTACTTCCGCCGGTTCTGGTAGAGCAGGTACGCGGCGCGGTGCAGGGCCACGGCGGTCTTGCCGGTGCCCGGGCCGCCGGAGACCTCCGTGACGGAGGCGGCGGGGGCGCGGATGACCAGGTCCTGCTCGGCCTGGATCGACGACACGATGTCGCGCATGGTGTGGCTTCGGGCCTGCCCGAGCGCCGCCATGAGCGCGCCGTCGCCGATGACGGGCAACGGCTCGCCGCCCAGGGTCGCGGTCAGCTCCGGGCGCATCAGGTCGTCCTCGACGCCGAGGACCTTGCGGCCCTTGGAGCGGATGACCCGGCGGCGTACGACCCGTCCCGGCTCCTTGGGCGTGGAGCGGTAGAACGGCGCGGCCGCCGGCGCGCGCCAGTCGATGACCAGCGGGCTGTAGTCGGAGTCGAGTACGCCGATACGCCCGATGTGCAGCGTCTCCGCGATGTCCGCGGTGAGGTCGGGGCGTACCGCGTCGTCGGCCGGGTCCACCGAGGTGAACGCGCCGTCCGGGCCCTTCTCGCCGTCCTTGCCCCGGAGCAGGTCGATGCGTCCGAAGAGGAAGTCCTCGAATTCGTTGTTGAGCCGGTTGAGGTGAATGCCGGCGCGGAAAACCTGCGCGTCGCGTTCGGCGAGCGCGCCGGGAGTACCGACCTGGCCGCGCTTGGCGGCGTCGTTCATGAGGAATTCCGCCTCGTGGATCTTCTCCTCCAGACGGCGGTACACCTGATCCAGATGATCCTGTTCCACACCGATTTCGCGGGTCCGTGCCGACTCCTGCGAGGAGGAGTCGGCAACGGAATTCACGGAATCGACAGCGGCATCCTGCGCGGCCACCGAGGCCCCCTTCTGACGTGCTGCGGGCAGCCGTCAACCGTACGCGACGGGGGGCCGCGACCGCACCTGTCAGAAGCGGAGAATTATGCCGATCTGTCAGGCTTCTACCTCGACGAGGCGCTTTCCGTCGAAGGTCCGGACCTCGAAGTGGTCGATTTCGTTACGGTTCATCGCCGCCCCGCCGTGGACGTACAGCGGGTTCTTCGCCATCTCGTGCGTGCTGTCCGCGATGCCGTATCCCCATTTCGGGACGGCCCAGCTCGTCACTGTCTCTTCCTGGCCGTCCTTCGAGACGGCGATCAGGCTGCACTTCAGCGGGCCCTTGACGTTCTTGAGCTCCAGGACGGTGTGGGTGCCCCAGGCCTTCTTCTCCATGCCGACCGTCGCGCTGACCTTCGTGCTCGCGTCGGTCGCGACGATCTTCTCCTCCATGTGGTTGAAGAAGGCATCCTCGGCGGGGCTGGTGGGGTGCGGCTCTCCCGCGATGTTGCCGCCCTTGTCGTCGTTGCCTGCCGTCAGACCAGCCACGACGGCGATCGTGGGGCCGCCGACCACCAGTACCGCCGCTGCCGCGACCAGGTAGAACCCGCGGCGGCGGCGCTGCGCGCGGCCTGCGGCGACCTCGTCGGTGAGCCGGCTCAGCAGCTGCGGGCTCGGCTCGGTCAGCCGCGGGGGCGGGCCCGGGGATTCGGCCAGCGCGGCCATCAGCGGCTCCATGCCCGCGAAGTCGTCCAGCTGCGCGGCGCAGTACTCGCAGTAGGCCAGGTGGGCCTCGAAGGCGGTGGCATCCGCGTCGTCCAGGATGCCGAGCACATAGGCGCCGACGGCGTCATGCTCGGAGTGCCGGTCGTGCGTCGTCATGCCGTCACCCCTCGTTCCTCCAGCGCGAGCTTCATGGACCGCAGTGCGTAGAAGACCCGGGACCTGACAGTCCCGCTGGGTATGCCGAGCACTTCGGCCGCCTCATTGACCGTACGCCCTCTGAAGTACGTCTCGACAAGTGCTTCCCGGTGAGCGGGAGTCAAATCGTCGAGCGCGTCGGAGAGCGTCATCAGCCACAACGCCTTGTCGATCTCGTCCTCCGCGGGCATGACCTCCAGCGGCGACGGATCGACCTCCTGCGGCCGGGACTGCCGACTGCGGTGGTTGTCGATGACGATGCGTCTTGCGACCGTCACCAGCCAGGGGCGTACAGAACCGGTCGCCCGGTTGAGCTGACCGGCGTTCTTCCAGGCACGGATGAGCGTCTCCTGTACGACGTCCTCGGCGCGCTGGCGGTCGCCGGCGACGAGGCGGAGTACATAGGCGAGCAGTGGTCCGGCGTGCTCTCGGTAGAGCGCGCGCATCAACTCCTCGTCCGGCGTCGGTTTTTCGGCGCGCGGTCGCTCGCTGCGATGTCGAGCCCTGTGCTGACGGCTATCGGCCACGGCCGCATCCTCGCGCACCCGAACCTCCCGGTCGAGACCCTGTGTGGCTCCCTCCCCCATCACTACGGACTGGTTCGGCGATCTACTCAACGAGATCCGAAAAACTTTTCAGGTGCGGGCTTTTCAGGCGCGGGCCTTAGGCGCGGGCCGCGGCGATTGCCCGGCGCCGGTGCCGGGCGACTCGTTCCCGGTTGCCGCACACCTCGCTGGAGCACCAGCGCCTGCGGCGGCCGCGGGACGTGTCGAGGTACAGGCGGGCGCAGTTGTCGCCCTCGCACTGGCGCAGCAGGGCGCGGGCGGCGGGGTCCGTGAGGAGGTCCACCGTGTCGCGGGCGACGGTGGCGAGCAGCGGGGTGCATTGGGGGGTGTCGCTGAGCGCTCTGACCCAGGCGCCGTCCGGGGTGCGTACGGCTCTAACGCCGGGGGGCGGGGTGGCGGCGAAATTGTTGATGTGGTCGAGGGCGCGGGGGGCTGGGCGCCCTTGGAGCTGTGCGTGCACCAATTCGGCGACGTACGCCCTCGCTTCGGCGAATCGGCTGACCCACTCGTCGTCCACGGCGTCCAGTACGGCGTCGCCGGGCACGAGTTTCGCGCCCACGAGCCACTCCCGCAGCCTTCGTGGGCCGCTCAACTGCTCGGTGGGATGCCCGCCTGTCGCCACCAGGTCCAGACAGACCCGTCCGGAATCGAACCGCAACTCGCACGAGCCTGCGCTGCCCGCTGCCATGCGTCTGTCACCGCCTTCGCCGTCCTACCCAGAGTGCCCGGCGACGGCCCCCGCCGGAACCCCTCCCACCGGTCCTACCGGTCCTACCGGTGCAGAATGCGCTGAAAGAGCCTGTGGTCGCGCCACTCGCCGTTGATATGGAGGTAGTTCGGGGCGATGCCGATCTCTTCGAAGCCGTTCTTGGCGAGTACGCGCTGCGAGGCGGCGTTGTTGAGCAGCGTGCCGGCGGCGACACGATGCAGGCCGAGGTCGTCGCGGGCCGCCCGGCAGACTTCCGCCACGGCGGCGGTGGCGAGGCCGCGGCCGGTGCGGGTTACGTCGATCCAGTAGCCGAGGTTGGCGCTCTGGAAGGGGCCGAGGACGATGTTGGAGAGCGTGAACGCGCCGATGACGGCGTCGCCCTCCACCAGAACCCACGGCACGGCCCGCCCCGCCGCCATCTCCTCCAACTGAGCGCCCAGCCGGTCGACCTGTCCCTCGGCCGTGTAGAAGGCGTCGGGCCGATCGGGCTCCCAGGGCCGCAGATACGCACGACTGCGAGCCAGGGCTTCGCCGAGGGGCCGGGCGTCGTCAAGCGTCACGGGCCGCAACACGATCCCGCCGGCGACCGTACGGGGATGAATGATCACCCACGTACGGTACGAGGGCGCCAGTTTGCGGGGCCGCTGGGGTCGGTCCCGCGCCGGGGCGTCTCCTCGGGTGCCGAACGTTCGGGTACTGGGTTTCCGTTCGCGGTGGTTGCGTTCGACACCCTGCGGGGAGCGCCCCGCCACGGCCCCTCCTGGCACCGTGGTGTGCAAAGCGGCGTCCACCTTTCCCCCGCAGCCCGTCCGGCGTGGCCTCACGCGTCCCCCCTCAGCCCGTCCGGCGTTTGAGGACCGGGGTCTGGGGCGGAGCCCCGGTTTCGGGAAGGGGCGGGGTGGGGAAAAGCCGGCCGCGCCGGGTCGGCAAGCTACGCGTCCGCGTACTTCGTGTCCGCCGACGGGTCCAGTGCCAAGCGGTAGCCCCGCTTGACCACCGTCTGGATCAGGTTCGGCGCGCCGAGGGACGTCCGCAGGCGGGCCATCGCCGTTTCAACGGCGTGCTCGTCCCGGCCGGAGCCCGGCAGCGCGCGCAGGAGGTCCGCTCGGGAGACGACCCAGCCGGGGCGGCGGACCAGGGCCCGCAGCAGGGACATGCCGGCGGGCGGCACAGGGCGGAGTTCGCCGTCGACCACGACCGCGTGGCCCCGGATCTCGATACTGCGGCCGGCGACCGGCAGGGTCCGGGCGCGGCCCGGGAGCTCGCGGCAGACCAGCTGGACCAGCGGGCCGAGCCGGAAGCGGTCGGGCTGGACCGTGTCGATGCCGAGCGCCTGGAGGGGCAGCGCGGTGACCGGGCCGACGCAGGCCGCCAGTACGTCGTGGTTGAGCGCCTCCAGGAGGTCCGGCAGCTGCCCTCGCTCCTCGGCCCGGGAGAGCAGCGACGCCGCGGCCGGGGCGCTGGTGAAGGCCAGGGCGTCCACACCGCGCCCCACCGTCGCGTCGATGAGGCGGTCCAGCGGTGCGATGTCCTCCGGCGGCATCCAGCGGTAGACGGGAACTCCGACCACCTCCGCGCCGCCCGCCCGCAGCGCCTCCACGAAGCCGGGCAGCGGTTCGCCGTGCAGCTGGATCGCGATACGGCGGTCCGCCACCCCCTCGGCGAGGAGGCGGTCGAGGACCTCGGCCATGGACTCCGAGGTGGGCGACCATTCCTCGGTGAGGCCGGCGGCCCGGATCGCGCCCTTGACCTTCGGACCGCGGGCGAGGAGTTCGACGTTCTGCAGGCGTGCGAGGAGCGCCTCGCCGAGGCCCCAGCCGTCCGCCGCCTCCACCCAGCCCCGGAACCCGATCGCCGTCGTAGCGATCACGACGTCGGGCGCGTTGTCGATCAGCTGCTTCGTGGTGGCCAGGAGCTCGCTGTCGTCGGCCAGCGGCACGATCCGCAGCGCGGGCGCGTGCATGACCGCCGCGCCGCGCCGCGTCAGCAGCGTGCCCAGCTCGTCGGCGCGCCGGGCGGCGGTGACACCGATGGTGAAGCCCGCGAGCGGGCCGTGCTGGGGCTCTGGCTGTACTTCTTGCGTGGCGTTGTTCACGGACATCGCGTACCCGGCTCTCATACCGCTGTGCTGGTGGTGCGGAGGACCGAGCCTGTCAACACCACGTGACAGACTCGGTTCCTTCATATTTCCCAGCCGTTACGGACCCGCGCGGCTCACACCTCCGCATACGTGAGCTGCGGCTTCGCCGGTACGGCCACCGGGCGCCGAAGGTATACCGCCCAGGTGACCGTGAAGCACGCGGCGTAGAAGGCCAGGAAGGCGCCGAAGGCCGCTGTGCCCGTTCCCGCTGTGAGGAAAGACTGGCGGAAAGCGAGGTTGATCGCGAGTCCGCCGAGCGCGCCGACCGCGCCGATCAGGCCCATGGACGCCCCGGAAAGCCGCCGCCCGTACGCCGCGGCCTCCTCGCCCTCCATGCCCTTCGCCAGCGCCTTCGCCTGGAAGATCGCGGGGATCATCTTGTACGTCGAACCGTTGCCGAGGCCGCTCAGGACGAAGAGTGCGGTGAAGCCGGTCAGGAAGATCGGGAGGGACTTGGTGGTCGAGGCATAGACGACCACCGAGGTCGCCGCCGCCATCACCGCGAAGTTCCACAGCGTGATGCGCGCGCCGCCGAAGCGGTCCGCGAGGGAGCCGCCGAGGGGGCGGATCAGCGAGCCGAGGAGCGGGCCGATGAAGGTGAGCGAGGCGGCCTGGAGCGGCGTACGGCCGAACTGGGTCTGGAGGACCAGGCCGAAGGCGAAGCTGTATCCGATGAAGGAGCCGAACGTCCCGATGTAGAGGAAGGACATGATCCAGGTGTGCGGGTCGCGCACGGCCGCCTTCGCCGCGCCCGTGTCGTTGCGCACCGGCGCCAGGTTGTCCATCCACAGGGCGGCGCACACCGCCGCGATGATGATCAGTGGGATGTACGCGCCCAGGAGGATGCGGGGGTGCGTCGCGCCCGCCACCGCGATGACCAGCAGGCCCACGAGCTGAACCACCGGGACGCCGATGTTGCCGCCGCCCGCGTTCAGGCCGAGCGCCCAGCCCTTCTTACGGAGCGGGAAGAAGGAGTTGATGTTCGTCATGGAGGAGGCGAAGTTGCCGCCTCCGACGCCGGTGAGCGCCGCGACCACCATGAAGGTGGTGTACGACGTGCCCGGTTCCATGACGGCGTACGCCGCGCCCGTCGGCAGGAGCAGCATCAGCGCGCTGAAGATGGTCCAGTTCCGGCCGCCGAAGCGGGCCACCGCGAAGGTGTACGGGACCCGGACAACCGCGCCGACGAGGGTGGCGGTGGCGATCAGGAAGAACTTGCCCGCCGGGTCGATGCCGTACTCCGGGCCCATGAAGAGCACCATGACGGACCACAGGGTCCAGATCGAGAAGCCAATGTGCTCGGAAAGTACCGAGAAGAGCAGATTGCGGCGGGCGATCCGCTCTCCTGATTCCTTCCAGAAGGTGTCGTCCTCGGGGTCCCACTGTTCGATCCACCGGCCTGCCATGACGCGCCTCCACGAGTATTCGGGTCGTAGAAGCGACGCTAGGGACAGTGGATTTCAGGCCCGTGCCGTGAGGTGACCGGCGCGCAACCTTGCTCTCACCCTACGGTCATTGCTTGTGTGAGCGGTTTTGCCGACGGGGTGCGCCATTGGGCCACAGACGCGGCTTGCGTTGGGCCGCGACGTCTTCCAGCCAGCCGACCGCCATGATCATCAGGCCGATCAGCGGCCAGACGACGATGAGCATGAGGGTGGTGTACGCGCTCTCGATGTAGCCGGAGTACGTCGGCCAGACACCCGGGATCTGGAAGAGCAGGTCGATGACCGGGATGGTCGCCATGATCAGGAGGTTGTGCCAGAGGTAGATCGTCACGGCCCGGTTGTTGGCGAGGGTGATGACCGTGTCGAAGCCCTTGAGCTTGGCCGGCAGTTCCTTCCAGGCCGGGGAGTACTGGAGAAGGATCACGCAGAAGCCGAACGACCAGGCCGCCTGCGCGAGCGGGATGTCGTTGAGGTCCCAGCCGTCGGCCGTCAGGTGCCACGAGGCCCACCACAGGCCGAACGCCATGATCAGCGTTGACACGGACACCGAGATGTAGCGCGGAACCTTCTCGAACAGGCCGTCGTTGTGGGCGAACCCGAGCACCCAGCAGGAGCCGTAGACCGCGAAGTCGGTGATGGCGTTGCCGGCCTCACCGGGGATGGTCACCAGCCCGGAGCCGATGACCGCGGTGACGCCGAGCGGTGCGAGCAGGGTCACCCACGGCACCTTGCGGAACGCCCAGAGGAGGACGGGCGAGGCGATGACGAACCACAGGTACGCGCGGATGTACCAGAGGGGACCCGCGGCCTGGACCGCCCAGGTGTCCTCCAGGAGTCCGGGCTTGTCACCGCTGTGCCAGGGGAACGGCGGGGCGCCGACGGGGAAGATGTAGTTGGCGAGTTTCAGGAACCACCAGATGCCTTCCTCCCTCAGCGGCTCCCAGCCGAAATAGAACATGATCGGTACGACGGTGAGCGAGAACGCCCACATGGGCGGCAGCAGCCGTCGGATACGTCCGCGGATCACGCCGGCGGCCGGCCGCTTCAGCGAGCGGGCCATCAGCGATCCGGCCAGCGCGAACATCACGCCCATGGACGGGAAGAGGATCGTCAGCCAGGCCCAGCCGAAGATGTGGTAGACGACGACGCGGACGAGCGCGATGGTCCGCAGCACGTCGAGGTAGCGGTCGCGGCCCGGGCGGGCCGCCGCGGGGGCTGGCCCTCCGGACGGCGGCGCGGCCGCCTTGTGCCTGGCGCGGGGTACCTGCGCGGTGGCGTCGGTACCGAACGCGCCCTCGTGGGTCCCGTGGGTGGTGGTCGTGCCGTGGGTGTGGGTGGTGCTGTACGCAGGCTCGGTGCCGTACGCCGGCTCCGTGCCGTAGGCGGGCTCCGTGCTGTACGCCGGCTCCGTGCCGTACGAGCTGCCGAACGCGGGCTCGCTGCCGAACGCGGGTCCCCTGTCGTAAGCGGGGCCAGGTGTGGTGCCGGAGGTCATGCGACGGGCCTCTTCTCGTTGCTCCGCTGGCGCTGGCCCGGTATGGAGCCGGGCGCCTCGACCGCGCCGGTCCGCCGCAGCTTCTGCCAGCGCAGCCGGCCACCGGTGAGCGCGGTGATCCAGGACTGGAGCAGCACGACGTACATCAGCTGCCGGTAGAGGATCTGCTGGAGGGGCAGCGAGATCAGGTGGGTCATCTTCTCCCGGTCGAGCCGGAAGGCGTACGCCGCGCAGACCGCCTGGATGGCGAGGACGCCGAGCCAGGCGACGACGGTGTTCTGGGTGGGGCCGAAGACAAGGCCGTACAGGAGGAATACGTCGATGAGGGGCGCCAGTAGCGGGAACAGCACCATGAAGAGGGACACCAGCGGCAGGCCGACCCGGCCGAACCGGCCCGACGGGCCGCGCTCGATGACCGCGCGGCGGTGCTTCCAGATCGCCTGCATCGTGCCGTAGCTCCAGCGGTAGCGCTGGGACCACAGCTGCTGCACGCTCTCCGGGGCCTCGGTCCAGGCGCGCGCCTTCTCGGCGTACACGACCCGCCAGCCGTCGCGGTGCAGCGCCATGGTGACGTCGGTGTCCTCGGCGAGGGTGTCCTCGCTCATTCCGCCGAAGCGCTCCAGCGCGTCCGCGCGGAAGGCGCCGACCGCGCCGGGGATCGTCGGCATGCAGCCCAGCAGGTCGTACATGCGCCGGTCGAGGTTGAAGCCCATCACGTACTCGATGTGCTGCCACGCGCCGATCAGCGAATCGCGGTTGCCGACCTTGGCGTTGCCCGCGACGGCGCCGACGCGCGGGTCGCCGAAGGGCTGGACCAGCTCGCGGACGGTGGCGAGCTCGAAGACCGTGTCGCCGTCCATCATCACGACGATGTCGAAACGGGCGTTCGCGAGACCGTTGTTGAGCGCGGCGGGCTTGCCCGCGTTCTCCTGCCGTACGACGCGTACGTTCGGCAGGCGCATCGCCTCGACGATGTCCGCGGTGCCGTCCGTCGAACCATCGTCGATGACGATGATCTCGATGGGGTGCTCGCCGGCCATCAGCGAGCGGACCGTGTTGGCGATGCACTCGCGTTCGTTGTACGCCGGGACGAGCACCGAGACGGGCTCCGTGTACGGCGCGCCCCAGCTGAAGTTCCGCTTGCGGACCTTGCGCGCGTGCAGGAACGACAGCAGCAGCATCATCACGAAGCGCAGCATGACCAGGAAACCGATGACGGCGAGGCCGACGACGAGAACGCTGGTGGTCTTCTCCGAGACGGCCACGGCCCAGACCCAGGCCTTGCCCTTCCACAGCTCGGGGCCGGTGACCTGGGTGTGCGCGCTGGGCGCGCCCAGCGCCTCGGTGAGGCTGGCGAACGTGTAGCCGCGCTCCTGCATCGAGGGCAGGAAACGGTCGAGGGCCGCCACCGTCTGCGAGCGGTCGCCGCCGGAGTCGTGCATCAGCACGATCGATCCCTCGGTGCCCTTGGGGGTGGCGCGCTTGATGATCGCGTCGACGCCGGGGCGCTTCCAGTCCTCGGAGTCGGTGTTGTTGAACGCCGTGATGTAGCCGCGGCTGCCTATGTACTGCGTGACCGGCCAGGACTTGTCGTCGAGGGCGTCGGAGAACGAGGAGTACGGGGGACGGAAGAGCGAGGTCCGGATGCCGGCCGCGCCCGCGATCGCCAGCTGGTTCTGGGACAGCTCCCAGTCGATGCGGGACTTCGTCTGGAAGGAGAGGTCGGGGTGGTTGAACGTGTGCAGCCCGATCTCGTGCCCCTCCTCCACCATGCGCTCGACCAGGTCGGGGTGGCGGGAGGCCATCGTGCCGGTGACGAAGAAGACGCCGTGTGCGTCGTACTGCTTGAGCTTGTCGAGGACCTTCGGCGTCCACTCGGGGTCGGGGCCGTCGTCGAAGGTCAGCACGAGCTTGCGGTCGGGAACGCTGAGCGCCTGGGGCGACTGCGCGCTACGCGCGTCGATGACAGGGCCGCCCTTGAGGATGTGCTCGGGCACCTGGCCGATGGGTGCCGGAGGACGCACCCGGTGGTCGGCGAGGATCTCGCTGTGTACGTAACCGCGCAGCATCAGCATCGCGAGCAGCGCGACCAGGAAGAGCGAGGGCAGCAGATAGCGCATGGGGATGCGCCGCCGGACGGTACGCCGGCCGCGAGCCGCGCGCCGGGCCCCGGTGGGGCGCTGGGCGCGGTTGGCGCGGTTGGCGCGCCTGCCGTGGGATGCCATCTCTACTGCGTGCCTTTCGCGGCAAACTGACTGGTGGTGCCGCCTGCGGCGGGGTCTGTCTGCGGGTCTGCGGGCTCTGCGCCCGGGTCGGTGGTGCCTGGGTCGGTGCCGGTGTCCGGGTCCGTGCCCGGGTCGGTGCCATCGGGGTCGGGGTCCGTGCCGGGGTCGGTACCGGGGTCCGGTTCCGTGCCCGGGTCGGTGCCCGTACCGGGGTCGGTAGCGGGGTCGGGTTCCGTACCGGGGTCGGTGCCGGGGTCCGGATTCGTGCCGGGGCCGGTGCCACCGGTGGCCGGCGGCGGGCGGTTGTCCTTCGGGGGCAGGGAGCTCTTCGGGGCGGTCACGCCCGGCTCCGGCGGGAGGGGCTCGGTGCTGGGCTCCCCGTCGGCGGACGGCAGCACGGTGGCGTCCGCCGGGACCACGGGCGTCGCGCCGGGTGTCAGCGGGGGCGCCTCTCCGGGCGGCAGCGAACCCTCCGGGGCGGGCGATATCTCGACCGTGTCCGGCTTCTTCTGGTCGTCGGCGAGGCCGGGTATCTGGAGCCAGGGCGCGGTGGAGTTGCCGCCGGCCAGGGCGACGATCAGTGTGACGGCGTAACAGGCGCAGGCGAAGGCGAGAACCCAGCCGATGCGGCGCAGCTTCTTGCTCCGGCGGCCGCTCTCGTCGACGAAGACCGGCCCGTCGGAGCCCTCCTGAGGCGCCGGGGCACCGGGCATCTCCGGCAGCCGACCGCCGGGGCTGTCGAAGCCATCGACGCCATTGAGGCCGTCGAGCCGCACGGTGTCGAGCTGGACCGTGATGTCATTCGGATTCGGATCCTGGGGATACCCGGATCGGGCATCGTCTCGCCAATTGTCCACAGTTGTACGCACATCCCCCACTGAAGTGACTCGGGTGCGCACGCGACTGTCTGGTTACCTGCCGTCGGACCGGGCCCCCACCCACTCCGAGCGCCCCCTATCACACCGCACCCAGGCGATGAATGTAGCGCACGCCGCCGGCACCGGGGCTCCCGAGTCAGGTGTTGTTGAGCATCAGTGACATATCGGCTTCCGGAAGCCAGCCGTCTGCGGGCAAATCCAGCCACTGATGCCGCTCACCAAGCTCGTCGATCGTCCCTTTTAGCACCTCAAGCCCCTTATGGCGAAGACCTTTTCGCCACACAAGTGATATGGGCGACAGTGGTACGGGGTCGACGATCGGCCGCAGCTCCATGCCCGGCACCGCGATGAATTCGGTACTCGCCAGTACCGACCAGCGCCGCTTACGGACCACCCGTACGAACTCCTCGGCCCCCTCGATCTCCGGGAACGGCGCCGCCACCTCGATGCCCCGCCCCGCGAAGAGCCGCAGCGCCAGATCGGTCCACTCGGCGGTGGCCGGATTGCCCGCCCCCGCGTAGAGGGTCTCTCCCGCGAGCGCGTCCAGCGGCACCTCGTCCAGCGCGGCCAGCGGATGGTCCTCGGCGAGCAGTACGGCCATCCGCTCGAAGCGCAGTGGCCGGTGCTCCAGCCGGTCGAGAACCGCGGGGTCGAGCCCGGCGACCCGGCCCGAGGACACGTCCAGGCGGCCGGCGACGATCGCGGCCGCCGCGCCCGTGAGGCCGCTGTGGAAGCGCGCGACGAACTCGACGTCGGGCGCGGCGGCCCGCGCCGCCTCCAGCACCTGGTACGCCGTGCCGACCGTGGCACTCACATCCACGACCAACGGCCGCTCGTCGAGCGCCCAGGCCGCACCCATCTCGTCGTACGCCGCCAGTACGCGTCGCGCGTACGGCAGGAGTCGCCGGCCGTCCGCCGTCAGCGAGGCGCTGCGAGTGGACCGTACGAACAGCTCGGAGCCCAACTCCCGCTCAAGGCGCCGGATGTCGCGGCTGAGCGCCTGCTGGGCGACGTACAGCCTGGCGGCCGCACGGGTGAAGTGAAGATCCGCGGCGACTGCCTCGAAGGCGCGCAGCAGGCGGGGTTCGATGTCATGGGGCACGCCGTGAACTTACAACGCAAGTGCGTGAATCGACGCCCAGAAGGTGTTGGACCGCCGGAGCACCCCGCCCTGAAGCTTGATCCATGCCCCTCCAAGAACCCCCCTCCCCTCTGCTGGCCATGTCCGGCGACGTCCTGATAGCCACGGACCGCCCCACCCGCTACGCACACGAACCGCGCCGCCGCAGACCCGGCCGCTTCTCCCCCTACCTCCGCCTCTTCGCCACTCCCGGAGCCCGCGCCTTCACCGCGGGAAATCTGCTCGCCCGCCTCCCGATGGGCATGTTCAGCGTGAGCGCGGTCATGATGATCGCCGGTTCGCGCGGCTCGTACGCCCTGGCAGGCGCGGTCACCGCGACCGGCCTCGCCGTCACCGCCCTGGTGGCGCCGTGGACGGCCCGGCTCATCGACCGGCACGGCCAGGCCCGCGTCGCGGTGCCGGCCACCGCGATCGCGGTCCTGGCGTCCCTGGCCCTCCTCCTCTGCGTCCATTACGACGCACCGGACTGGACGCTTTTCGCCGCGTACGCCGCTACCGCCACCACCCCCAACACGGGCGGCATGTCCCGCGCCCGCTGGGCCCACCTGCACCGGGACGATCCGGCGGCCCAGCACACCGCCAACTCCTTCGAGCAGGCCGCCGACGAGCTGTGCTTCATGCTCGGACCGGTCGCCGCCGCCTTCCTCTGCTCGGCGCTCTTTCCCGAGGCCGGCACGCTGACCGGCGCGATCCTCCTGATGACGGGCATCTTGATCTTCGCCGCCCAGCGCACCACGGAACCGCCCGTCGCCCCCCGCACGACGACCACCCGCTCCCCCGTCCGCCTGCCCGGCGTGCCCGCCCTGCTCGCGGTCTTCCTCGCCACGGGCGCGGTTTTCGGCTCCATGGAGGTCGTCACCCTGGCCTTCGCCGACAGCCTGGGCCACGGCGCGGCGGCGGGCCCGGTCCTCGCCCTCCAGGCGGGCGGCTCATGCGTGGCGGGCCTGCTGTACGGCTCCGCCCGCCCGGCGACGAACCCGCACGCCCGCCTGCGCGCGTGCGTCGCGGCGATGACGCTGCTGATGTCCCTGCCCCTGCTGGCGGCCTCGACGGGCTCGCTGGTCGCGGTCGCCGGAGCGCTGCTCCTCGCGGGCGCGGCGACGGCGCCCACGATGGTCACGGGCATGACGCTGCTCCAACGCGTTGTCCCACCGGCCCAGTTGAACGAGGGCATGACCCTGGCCGTCACGGCCATCCTGGGCGGAATAGCCGCAGGCTCGGCGACGGGCGGCTGGACGGTTGAGCGCGTGAGCACGCACTACGGGTACGCCGTACCGGTCGCCGCAGCCGGACTCTCCGTGCTGGCGGCGTGGGTCAACGCCAGGACCGCACACCGGGTTCGCGAACCGGCATTCAGCCAGCAGTGATCTGCCCGGCCTTCTGCTCCACTTCGGCAACGAATGCGGGCGGGGCGTCGCCGAGGGACGTGCTGCTCGGACGGCTCGCACTCCCAGGCCCACGTCACTCGGCGGCCTCTTGACATGCCTCGTTCACTGGGAATTGTGGAGATGGCGGGAATCGAACCCACTTTTGAGGGTGCCCGCGACCTGCGCGTTTACCTGTCAGTTCAGGGTGGCGCTTCCGCCGGGAGTACTGATGATCACGGTCCGGTCAGGGCTGGTCCACGAGATTGGGCTGATCCCGACAACGCTCACCCATGTACGGGAATCCGGTACAGGTGATAGCGTTCACATGTACCGAGAAGTGGTACGTACTTGATTCCCGTACGTGAGAGGGGTGCTCGTGTCCACACCCGCCGTCTCTGCGACCACCGCACGCGCCAACCTGTTCAACCTCATCAAGGAGGTGGCCGCCGACCACACCGTCAAGCGCATCACCTCCAACGCGGGTGACGCCGTCCTGATGTCCGCCGAGGACTACGAGTCCTGGCAGGAGACCGTCTACCTGCTGCGCTCTCCCGCCAACGCCCGCCGCCTCATGGAGGCCGTCGCCCGCGACAAGGCAGGAGAGAGCGGGATCAACAAGACCATGGAGGAGCTGGAGAGCCTGACGGCCGACGCGGCAGGTGACGAGTGAGGGGCGTCAGCTTCGACCCGGACGCCTGGGAGGACTTCCTGCTCTGGCTGACGTCCGACAGGAAGAAGGCCGTCAGGATCACGCGACTGATCGGCGAGATCCAGCGCACCCCGTTCGCCGGGACCGGCAAGCCCGAACCCTTGAAGGGCGACCTGTCCGGCTACTGGTCCCGCCGTATCGATGACGAGCACCGGCTCGTGTACCGCGTCGATGACAAGGAAGTGAAGATCCTCAAGGCGCGCTACCACTACTGACCAGCCATCGGCCCGCCCTCAGACCGAGAGCGGCCCCGATCTTCCTGCGGCGGTGACGAGCCCGCCAGCCGCCTCAGCGACAGCTCTGGCCGCTGTCGGTGCCGTACCCGCCCGCCGAGACCGTGGACCCCCGTCCCCGCTACAGCGAGTGCGGCTGCGGGCCCCGACTCGACATCCCTTCCAGCACGCGCCCAGAGGCAGTCTCAGAGCCGAAGGAGAACACCCCGGCCCCTGAGGCGGAGCAGGGACAGCTCTGGCTGCCCGGCCTATGACGAGTCGGCCGGAGCGCCGGGAGCCGGAAATCATGCCGCCCCGCCCGGTGACGGGCGGGGCGTTTGCCATGTTCCCGCCTCCATGCGGCGAGTACCGTCCACGTAGGCCACTACAGAGGACGGAGCCAGTATGCACACGCCCACTGACATCGGAATAGGGGCACGGATCGCCGCCTACAGGCGCCTGCACCGCCTGACGCAGAAGCAGCTCTCCACCAAGGCCAACATCTCTTACAGCCTGCTGGTGAAGGTCGAGCAAGGCCGCCGTCCCGCCTCCGGATCGCTGATCGCTGCGGTAGCACGAGCCATGTCCGTACCCGTCACCACGTTCACCGGCCAGCCCTACAGCAACGACTACACCCACGACCGGCTCGACGGGCCGCTGTCGGACCTGCGGGCCTCCCTCGACAACTACGACTTCCCCCTGGACGAGCTGCCGTTGCGCAGCCTGACTGAGATCGTCGTGGACGTGCACGAGACTCTGCACGCCCGACGCGCAGCGAACTTCGGCCGGATCGTCAGAATGGCCCCGCCGCTCATTGACGAACTGGTGCAGGTGTCACAGACCGCGACCGGGCACACGGCCGAACAGGCGCACCGTCAGCTCGTCCACGTGTACCGCTCGGCGTATGACGTGGCGTACGGGCTGGGCTTGTCCGATCTGGTGTCGCTGCTGCTGGCGCGGATGGACTACTCCGCCGAGCGCTCCGCCGACCCGTACCTGATGGCCCTGCACGGCTACATGCGCGCCTACGCCTGTTTCAGCACTGGCCGGCACGAGGTGGGCCGGAAGATCATCGCGAAGGCTCGTACGGGCGTTGAGGACGGTGTGCGGGCCGGGGAGCTGTCCGCTCTGTGCTCGGCGGGGAACCTGCACTTGCGGGCGGCGATGCTCGCAACCCGCCAGGGCGATGCTGACGCCGCCCGGGGTGAGCTAGGCGAAGCCCGCCGTATGGCCGACCGGTTGGGCCGGGAGGTTACCGGCGACATGGGCGAGGGACTGCACGTGCAGTCGTTCGGGCCGACGAACGTCGCCATCCATGCGGCGGCGGTGGAGATGGAGTTGGGCAACCACGCCAAGTCGTTGCAGCTCGCCAAGCAGGTGCGTCCCCCGGCCGACTACTTTCCCGACCGGCTCGGGCACTTCTGGATCGACACCGCCCGCTCCCAGCTCTGGACCGGCAAGCCCGACTCCGCCCTGGCCTCACTGCTCAACGCCCGCAAGGTCGCCCCACAGCAGGCCAAGTACCACCCTGCTGTACGGGAAACGATCTCCGGACTGGTACATGCAGCCCGCCGCACCCCTGACACCCTGATCGGCTACGCCTCCTGGTGCGGGGTTCAGCTCTAACCAGCCGCCCGCTGTCACACAGCGCCCCGAGACTGTCACACCTTGTGCCAGTTGCGGGGCGCTGTTGCGCGTTGACTAAGCATCAGCAGCGCAGCCGACACGTTCGGCCCCGTCCCCCAAGATGCGCTGCCTGGTATCCGTACGGCTCCACGCCTGTCACGCGATCTCGTATGGGCTGGAGCATCCGATCCCCCGACGAGGCCGAGATGACCACCAACACGGATAACTCCAAGACCACGAGTGCGCAGATGATTTCGCTCCGCGTTCTCGACGACACGAAACTGTCCCGCCGCACCCTGGAGATCGCCGAGCACGGGTGGAGCGTCTTTCTCGGCCTCCCCGACCCGGACCCCGACGAGAAGGAGGACGAGCCCGCGAGCGGCACGTGGTGAGCGTCATGGCCGCCACGACCGCGCACTACCGCGTCGGAGACATCGTCACCGGGATCTCGTACGTGCCCCCGGAAGACCATCACCGAGAACAGCCGGAAGAGATCACCGGGAAGGTCGTGCAGGTCGGCGCAGGCTGGGCCGGAGTAGACGCGGACCGCGCCTACGTCTGGGTGCGGCTGGCCAACGGCCGCGAACGCCAGGCCCTCGTCCGCGACATTCAGCGGGTCGAGTCGTGAGCGCGGACGGCATGGCGGCAGGGGTCTTACTGATCGCCGCGAACGTGCTCGGCCTTGGTGGATGCGCCGTGAACGTCGCCCACGAGTGCACCAGCGGTGCCCCGGTTTCCGTACCGGACATAGACCTCGGCGCTCACACCGAGCCGTCGCACACCTGCCGGTGCGACGACCGCGCCACCGCCCCTTGATCCGCCCTGCGGCGGGGTGCTCCCCGTCCCCACGGCATACCCCCCGCCGCAGGGCCACCACATGCTCCGCCCGGAACAGCCCTGGACAGGTCGAGCCGGGCGGCCCCGGCGCGGCCGGCGTCCCCCGACGTCGGCCGCGCCACCCTCTTGCACCGCTCGAACCGATCGAATCGAGAGGAGCACCATGGCACCGACTCTTCTGCTCCCTGGACCGGCCGTCGACTGGACGGCCTTACGCAACTTCGCATTGCTGCTGGGCCAGCTCCGGGTGTCCCTCACCCCGCGCTGCAACCTGAAGTGCTGGTTCTGCCACAACGAGGGCGACGTCCCTCCGCCCTTCACCCACCTGCACCGGGACGCCCAGCCCCGCGCCCGCGAGCTGGCCGCCAACGGCTACGTGAACGCCATGCGCGCTCTCATCGAAGCTGGATTGAAGCGGATCTACTTCACCGGGGGCGAACCCCTGGCCTCACCCCTGGCCCGTCCGGTCCTCACCCGGCTCCCGGTCCGGGACGACGACGTGTCATACACGCTGATCACCAACGGCACCCTGGTCCGCACTCATCAGGAGTGGCTGGCAGACGCCGCGCTCGACAAGATCAAGGTGTCGCTGCACTACTTCTCCGACGAGTCCTTACGCGCCATCGCCCACACCCGCGTAGGGATCGATGCGATCTTGGACGGGATCGAAGCGGCCCGGGAAATCTGCGACCGGGTAGCGCTGAACACCTTGCTCCAGCGGGAGAACGAGCACGAGATCCTGCCCCTTCTCGAATTCGCCCTCAACTGGGGCCTGCCCGTCCAGTTCATCGAACTCGTGGACACCGACTTCAACGCCGACCGGCAGTCCTCCGCCGTCTCCGCACAAGGGCTGATCGACTACCTCCGCACCCTCACCAGCGACGAGCGCACGGAGATCGCGGGCGTCGGCCAGGGGCGACGGGTGTTCACCGTCGACGGTGTGGAGATCGACGTCATCCACCGAGGTCTCGGCCGCCACCACGTCGGACAGTGCGGCACCTGCCCCGTCCGCCCGAAGTGCATCGAAGGGTTCTGGGCGCTGCGCCTGGACCACGGCGGCGGCATCCAGCCCTGCCTGCTGCGCGATGACCTCCGCCTGGACATCCGAGACCTCGTAGACGCCCCGGACCGGCTCGCCGAGGTAGTCGCCGCCCACGTCACCGCATTCACCGAGGGGATCTTGTGAACCGTCCGAACGCCCTTCTCCCGGCCTTCCGCCCCACCCCGTCGAGCGAGCACGAGCAGCCGCCGTTCATCGTCCTCGAAGGCGTCTCCGGCATCGGGAAGTCCACCCTGGCCCGCCTTCTGGCCCGCCGACTGAACGGCACCGCACTCCACACCCTCGCCGACCCGCACAACACATGGTCGAAGGCTGTCGCCCAGCAGATGGAGGCGCTGCCGCAGATCGCGTTCTACCTCTCCGGGCTCCTCCACGTCTCCGACCTGATCCGCAACGCCCTCGCCCACGGGCCCGTCATCGCCGACCGCTACGCGCCGTCGGTGACCGCCCGCCAGGCCGCCATCCACAGCGTCAACCCGTCCGACGTGGACGCCCTGATCGCCCCGTTCCACCGCTACCTGCTGACCCCCGACCACACGTTCTACCTGCGGTGCTCGGAACACACCCTGCGGGAACGGATGGCCGTCAAGGACGACACCAAGCAGGACGACACCGACCTGTTCGATATCCCCGGCCGTCTCAAGACGCTCATCGCCAACTTCGAGACCGTCGCCGCCGGCGACCACACCGCCGTCATCCTCGACACCGACGGCATGGACCCCGAGGACCTGGCGGACGTGATCACCGACCACATGGAGCGCGCCCATGCTTAACCCCGTCGACACCACCACCGTCATCCGCGACGGCGCCGCGAGCGGCCGACAGCCGGATCAGATCCATACCGGGGTGGCGTGGTGGATGGCCGCCTGCTTCGTCGTCACCACCGAGACCGACCGGCTCGCCGTCGCCCATGACGGCCACCCGGTGAGCGGCGAATACTTCGACCGGCTGTGCCGGGGCGCGGTCAACGCCCAGCACTACGCCTGCCGCGTCCTCACCCTGGGGGCCGCCGACGAGAGCGAGCTGCTGGCCGCGATGGAGGAAGCCGGGGGTATCCCCGGGATGCGGGTGAGCACCACGACCGCCGACGACGGGGACATCGTGACGGTCGCCCTGTACGACCGCGACGGACAGCCCCTCACGGAGACTGCCGGCCTCGCCGTCATCCGGCAGATGATCGCCGAGGACCGGGTACCCATCCCCGTCAATGACACCTGCAAGGGAACCGTCGAGCCGTACGCGGCCACCATGGGAGCGGGCCGGTGATCAACGCCTCCCAGGTCATCGAGTCCGGTACGAGCATCCTGTTCGTCACCCTGGACTCCCTCCGCTACGACGTCGCCCGCACCGCCCTGGACGTGGGCCTCACCCCGAACCTGGCCCGTCTGCTCCCCGAAGGCGGCTGGGAGCAGCGCGAGACCCCCGGCTCGTTCACGCTGCCCGCGCACATGGCGTTCTTCTCCGGGTTCCTCCCCAAGCTCCCGACCCCCGAGCAGCCGCCCCGCCTGTGGGAGTGCCGCCCGCCCGCCTTCAAGACCGTGCCGCCCGAGACGTTCGTGTTCGACGCCCCCAACATGATCAAGGGCCTGGCACAGCACGGGTACCGGAGCGTCTGCATCGGCGGCGTCACCTACTTCTCCCGGGAGACACCGCTCGGCGGGGTCCTGCCCGACCTCTTCGATGAGGACCACTGGCGGCCCGAGTTCTGCTCACCCGAACCCGACTCCACCCGCCACCAGGTCGACCACGCCCTCACCGTCGCCGACACCCACGCCGGGCATCCGCTGTTCCTGTTCGTCAACGTGTCGGCCACCCACGTACCTCACGGGCACTACGTCGGAGACAGCACCGACAGCACCCGCTCCCAGACCGCCGCCCTCGCCTACGCTGACGCTCACCTAGGACGCCTGGTCACCACCCTGACCCGCGACCGGGAATGGCTGATCATCATGTGCGCCGACCACGGCGACTCCTTTGGCGAAGACGGCTACTGGGGCCGGGGAACCGCCCGCCCCGAGGTCATGACTGTCCCATTCGCCGCGATGCTGCGGTGAACCACGCCTACGCTGCAAGACCATGACGAACCACACTCCAGACGCATCCGTGATCGTGGCCGTGGACGGGGAAGGACTGGTGGCGATCCTCACCGCCGACTTTCCCGACCACGGCGGCGAGTACCTGTTCCTCCCCGGCGGCCGAATGGAAGACGGCGAGAGCCCCGAAGGCTGCGCACGCCGCGAACTGGCCGAAGAAGCCGGGATCACCGCCGAACGCCTGACCCACCTCGGCAGCTTCGCCATCACCCTGGGCAACGCCGCCCGCATCCACCTCTATCAAGCCCAGGGCCTCACCCTCGGCCCCCAGCAGCTCATGCCAGGCGAAGCCGACTTCAAGCTCACCTGGTGGCCCATGCAGGAAGCCGTCCAAGCCGGCGCCGACGGCCGGTTCCTCCTCCAAGGCGGACCCCTCGCTCTGCTCCTCGCCGACCGAGCATCGCAAGAGACCAGCTGAACCGCCGCCCACCACGGCCGGCATACGCACCGCGGCCCCGCTACCAGCGTTCTGGAGCGGGGCCGCAGTCATGAAGTGGCTGAACCTCAGCCGCTCTTCATCTTGCCCGCCGCCGCGATCGTGACCTTCACGTCGCCGCCACCAGACCGCACGCCAGCAGCTCAACCAGCATCGAGAGCGAGCGAGATCCTGGGACGAGACCCGCGAGGGCGACGGGTGATCGCCATTGGCGCGTCCGCAACATGCAGCGTGGTTATCTCCAAGACCTGACCCCACCGCGCTGTCCGTCCGCCGCCCGGTGCCGCCTCAGACCCTGCAAACATAGAAAAAAACCCCCCGCCCTGGCGAAGTTTTTCGCAGGCCAGAGGGTTTCTTCCCACATGGGATGAGTGGAGATGGCGGGAATCGAACCCGCGTCCAACGGTGCAGAACCAGGGCTTCTCCGAGTGCAGTCCGCTGCGATTTTCTCGGCCCCGGAGATCACACGGACAAGTCTCCGACGG
This sequence comes from Streptomyces sp. ISL-100, assembly GCF_018614615.1. GTDB lineage: Bacteria > Actinomycetota > Actinomycetes > Streptomycetales > Streptomycetaceae > Streptomyces. The sequence goes on from NZ_JAGGOK010000010.1 coordinate 247,409, forward strand.
GCTCAGTCACTGTTTGGTTTCCCACCCGATCCCGTGACCGGACCGAGTGGTTTAGTTCCCTTGATGATGCCAGGATCCGGGTCGGGAACACCCCCGGGCTGACACTTCACGCAGTCGCTACTTAGGCAGCGAGGGCGAAGGAATCGCGCTTGGAATCGGCGATTATTGGTTGCGACATATGGTTAACGAGATCATTGCCGCTTCCTCGACTCGCTTCCCCTGCCTCGACATCCGCTGTCGAAACCGATCATCCCCATGTTTTTTTATCAAGGTGGTGCCGCACCCCGAGGGGCACAAGCGCCATCGTACGTGAACAACGCACGACCGTGCCAGCCTATTCCTCACGGCCGGCGCTCAGCCATCAGACCCGCCCGCGCTCCCTGCGCTTCACCGCCGAGATCGCCCGGTTCGTCTCCCGCAGGTCCTGCTTCTCGCGCAGCGTCTGCCGCTTGTCGTACTCCTTCTTGCCCTTGGCCAGCGCGATCTCGATCTTGGCCCGGCCGTCCTTGAAGTACATCGCGAGCGGCACGATCGTGTGACCCGTCTCCTGCGACTTGCTCGCGAGCTTGTCGATCTCCACCCGGTTCAGCAGCAGCTTGCGCTTGCGGCGCGCCGAGTGGTTGGTCCAGGTCCCCTGCGTGTACTCGGGTACGTGCACGTTGTGCAGCCACGCCTCGCCCCCGTCGAGCTGCACGAAGCCGTCCACCAGCGAGGCGCGTCCCTGGCGCAGGGACTTCACCTCGGTGCCGGTCAGAACCATGCCGGCCTCGTAGGTGTCGATGATGAGGTAGTCGTGTCGCGCCTTCTTGTTCTGCGCGATCATCTTGCGCCCTTTTTCCTTAGCCATAGTGCCTTCATTTTCGCACTACGACCCTCCCCCGAGGCCACTCAATACTGTCCGGGCCCGCTCTTCGGCCTTCTCGCTCACCGCGAGGTCCGGGCTGATGCCCGTGCCGTCGACGCTGTGCCCCGCCGGGGTCCGGTAATGGCCGACGGTGAGCTCGGCCACGGAACCGTCCGGCAGCCGGCTCGGCATCTGGACCGAGCCCTTCCCGAACGTACGCGAACCCACAGTGACCGCCCGGCCACGGTCCTGGAGTGCGCCGGTGACGAGCTCCGCCGCGCTCATGGTTCCGCCGTCGACAAGCGCCACGACGGGCCGGTCGGTGTCCCCGCCCGGCTCCGCGTACAGCGCGCGCTGCTCGCCCTCCATGTCGTACGTCGCGACCAGGCCGCCGTCGAGGAAGGCGGACGCGGCGGTGACGGCCTCGGTGACGAGCCCGCCGCCGTTGCCGCGCAGATCCAGCAGTACGCCGTGATCCTCGGGCATGGCGCGGACCGCCTCCCGTACCTGCTCGCCGGAGCCCTTGGTGAAGGACGCCACCTTGATCAGCGTGGCACCGTCCGGCAGCCGCTCGACGGTGACGGCCTCGGTGGCCAGCCGCGCACGCCGCAGCCGCTCGCTCCACTGCCGGGCGCCGCGCTCCAGGCCGAGTACGACGGAGCTGCCGGTCTCCGCCACACCGTCACCGTCCCCGCGCAGGAGCTGGACGACTTCGGTGACTGGCCGGTTCTCGACCGGGCGCCCGTCGATCGTACGGAGCCGGTCGCCCGCCCTCACCCCCGACCGCTCGGCGGGGCCGCCGCGCTGCACTCTGGACACCTCGATGCGGCCGTCCTCGGTGCGCTCGGCCCAGAGGCCGACGCCCGTGTACTCGCCGCCGAGTGCCTGCTCGAACTCCTTGTACTCCGCCGGGTCGTAGACCGCGCCCCACCGGTCCCCGCTGCGGCTGACGACCTCTTCGGCCGCCTCCTTGCCGGACTTGCCGTCGGCCATCGCCTCGGCGGCGGCATCGGCGACCGCTTCGCGGTCGGCGGCGGCCGCGACGGAACGGGCGGAGAGCGGAGGGGACTTCTCGGTGTCGCGCTGCCAGGAATCGGTGGCGGCGGCAGTGACAAGTACGGTCGCGAAAACCAATGTCAGGGCCGCCCCGCGGCGAACACCGCGGGGATGAAGGGTTACTTCCGGGCCCGGCATGGCGCCGAGTCTAGGACAAACAAAGAGCGCCGTACGGTCGGTTGACCGTACGGCGCCAAGGGCTCATGTCACACCTTGAGGTACTTGCGCAGTGCTACGAAGCCCGCCATCGCGGGCATCAGCAGGGCGATAGCGAGGACCAGCGGCAGCTTGGCCAGCACCGCGTCCCAGCCGATGAAGTTGACGAGGGTCAGCTTCTCGGACAGTGCCAGGCCGTGGTCGATCAGGAAGTACCGCCCGGCGAGGAGCATGACGCAGGCGAACACGCCGCCGATCAGACCCGCGACCGCGGCTTCCATGATGAACGGCATCTGGATGTAGAAGCTCGACGCACCGACGAGCCGCATGATGCCCGTCTCACGCCGACGGCTGAAGGCGGAAACGCGCACGGTGTTGACGATCAGCATCAGCGCGATGATGAGCATCAGGGCCATCACGTAGAGCGCGACGACGTTCATGCCGTTCATGAGGTTGAAGAGGTTGTCGAGGATGCCGCGTTGGTCCTGGACGGACTGCACGCCGTCGCGGCCCGCGAACGCGGTGGCGACCACCTTGTACTTCTCCGGGTCGTCGAGCTTGACGCGGTACGACTCCTGCATCTGGTCCGGGGTGATGGTGTCGGCCATCGAGGAGTCCCCGAACTGCTCCTTGTAGTGCTTGAACGCCTGGTCGGCCGACTCGTAGTCGATGCTCTTGACGATGTCCATCTTGTCGAGGTCGGCGTAGACCTGCTTCTTCTGCTCAGCGGTGACCGCCCCCTTGGCGCACTTGGGGATGGTCTCCGCGTCGTTCTTGTTGCAGAAGAAGATGGAGACGTTGACCTTGTCGTACCAGTAGCCCTTCATCGTGCTCACCTGCTCGCGCATGAGCAGCGCCCCGCCGAAAAGGGCGAGGGAGAGGGCGACGGAGATGACCACTGCGAAGGTCATGGTGAGGTTCCGGCGGAGACCGACGCCGATCTCCGACAGGACGAACTGGGCGCGCATGGCGTCCTTTCAGTGCTGGTAGCCGTAGACGCCGCGAGACTGGTCGCGCACGAGGCGGCCACCCTCGAGTTCGATGACGCGCTTGCGCATCTGGTCGACGATCTGCTGGTCGTGGGTCGCCATCACCACAGTGGTGCCGGTGCGGTTGATGCGGTCCAGCAGCTTCATGATGCCGACGGAGGTCTGCGGGTCGAGGTTGCCGGTCGGCTCGTCCGCGATCAGCAGCATCGGGCGGTTGACGAACGCCCTCGCGATCGCCACGCGCTGCTGCTCACCGCCGGAGAGCTCGCCGGGCATCCGGTCCTCTTTGCCGCCGAGGCCGACAAGATCGAGGACCTGGGGCACGGACTTGCGGATCTCTCCGCGCGACTTGCCGATGACTTCCTGCGCGAACGCGACGTTTTCCCCAACGGTCTTGTTGGGAAGAAGACGGAAGTCCTGGAAGACGGTGCCGAGCTGGCGCCGCATCTGCGGCACCTTCCAGTTGGACAGGCGCGCGAGGTCCTTGCCGAGGACGTGCACCATGCCGTGGCTGGCGCGCTCCTCACGCAGCAGCAGCCGCAGGAAGGTTGACTTGCCGGAGCCGGAAGAGCCCACGAGGAAGACGAATTCGCCCTTCTCGACCTCCAGGGAAACATCCCTGAGGGCGGGGCGGCTCTGCTTCGGGTAGGTCTTGGAGACGTTGTCGAATCGGATCACGGGTGCACCACGGTCGCCGGGAGTAGGTGTGCGTGACCATACGCGACGCGGGCAAGGGCGCGCAGTCGGCGTCCTGGGATGGGCGTTTTATCACGGATCGCCGACCACTTCTGAACGGAACGGAACGGCCGTAACCCGGCGGGGCGCGCCGGAACGCGTGGGAGCTGGCACAGTGGGAAAGGGAACAGTCACGTTCCCCTGAGCGTTGGGCGAGAGAACCGCTGAGCGGCTCCGCCGCGCGGGAGGAGGAAAGCGCATGACCTATGACCGACTGGTGTGCGCGAACTGCGCGGCCCCTGTGAGCGAGGGCCGCTGCCGGGTCTGCCGGGCGCACCTGGCCAGGATGCAGCAGGAGGGCGGCCCGCTGGGCGGGCTGAGTCCTGCGGCGCTGCTGGCGCTCGTGGCGCTGCTGGTGGCCGCGGTGGCTCTGCTGGTCCACCAGACCGCGTAGAACCCGGCCGCCCCTACCGCTCGGTACGGCGGCTTTTGCCGCTCATATCGCTTCCACGGCCCCTCTGAGGGCCGGCGGGGACCAAAGAGAGGGGCCAGGAGCGCTCAGCGCTCCTGGCCCCTCTTGTGCGCCTAGGTGGTTCAGGCGATCGTGCGGCCGCCGGCCAGACGCGGCAGCATGCGGAAGCCGATGCCACCGGCGATCATCGTCGCGGCACCGACCAGCAGGAACGTGGTCCCGGCGGCGCCCGTCTCGGCGAGCTCCTCCTTGGCCTTGCCCTGCGCTACCGGCTGGGAGCCGGCGCTGTCGGTGTCGGTGTTGTCCTCGCACTCGGCACCGTCGAGGTCGAGGGTGCAGGTACCGGCGTCGTCGTCGGTGCCACCGGTCGAGGAGCCACCGGTCGAGGAGCCACCGGTCGAGGAGCCACCGGTGTCGTTGCCACCGTTGCCACCGTTGCCGCCACCGTTGTTGTTACCGCCGTTACCGCCGGTGCCGTTGGTGTTGCCGGGGTCGGTCGGGTCCGAGGGGTCCGTCGGGTCGGTCGGCGGGTCAACCGGGTCCGTCGGGTCGGTCGGCGGGTCAACCGGGTCCGTCGGGTCGGTCGGCGGGTCAACCGGGTCCGTCGGGTCGGTCGGCGGGTCAACCGGGTCCGTCGGGTCGGTCGGCGGGTCAACCGGGTCCGTCGGGTCCGTGGGCGGGTCGACCGGGTCCGTCGGGTCCGTGGGCGGGTCAACCGGGTCGGTCGGGTCCAGCGGGTCCAGCGGGTCAGTCGGGTCCGCAGGGTCGGCCGGGTCCGCGGGATCGGCCGGGTCGGCCGGGTCCGCGGGGTCAGCCGGGTCCGCAGGGTCGGCCGGGTCGGCCGGGTCGGCGGCGAGGGAGATGTCGACGCCCTCCTGGTCGACGCTGGCGTCGGCGCTGAGGCCGGCCACGTCGACACCGACGGCCGAAGCGGCGCCCGCGGCGGTCAGCGAAGCACCGGCGGCGATCACCGCACCGGCTGCTATACGCGCAACGCGGATCCGCGTCTTCTTGGTCATATGGCTGCTACCCCCAGTAGCTGAATTCGTCAGTGGAGCAGCGCAAGGGGCTACGGACACTGGGGGTTTGTGAATTCCCCCCGGTCACACACGCCCCAGAGATACGCATGCCGCGCGTCAGCTTTGCCACTTTTAAAGGGAGCGTCAAGGTCATTCCGCGCGCCATGTCCGTATTGCAGGCACTTGCCCGCCGTACGGGATAGGACTGTGACACAAAACGCAACTGCCGCCTCGGAGGCGGCAGTTACTGTGTCGACAAAGCGAGCTTTACTTCTCCTGCTGCTTGCGCCAGCGGATTCCGGCTTCCAGGAAGCCGTCGATCTCGCCGTCGAGGACCGCCTGCGGGTTGCCGACCTCGAACTCCGTACGCAGGTCCTTGACCATCTGGTAGGGGTGCAGGACGTACGAACGCATCTGGTTGCCCCAGGAGTTGCCGCCATCGCCCTTGAGCGAGTCCATCAGCGCCTGCTCCTCCTGGCGGCGGCGCTCAAGGAGCTTCGCCTGGAGGACGTTCATGGCGCTCGCCTTGTTCTGGATCTGCGAGCGCTCGTTCTGGCAGGAGACGACGATGCCGGTAGGCACGTGCGTCAGTCGGACAGCCGAGTCGGTCGTGTTGACGCCCTGACCACCCGGACCCGACGCGCGGTAGACGTCGACCCGCAGCTCGGACTCGTCGATCTCGATGTGGTCGGTCTTCTCGACGACCGGCAGCACCTCGACGCCCGCGAAGGACGTCTGACGGCGGCCCTGGTTGTCGAAGGGAGAGATCCGGACCAGACGGTGCGTGCCCTGCTCCACGGAGAGCGTTCCGTAGGCGTACGGCGCCTTGACGACGAAGGTGGCGGACTTGATACCGGCCTCTTCCGCGTACGACGTCTCGTAGACCTCGGTGGAGTACCCGTGGCGCTCGGCCCAGCGCAGGTACATGCGCATCAGCCGCTCGGCGAAGTCGGAGGCGTCGACGCCACCGGCCTCGGCGCGGATGTTGACCAGGGCCTCGCGCTCGTCGTACTTCCCGGACAGGAGCGTGCGTACTTCCATCTCGTCCAGCGCCTTGCGCACGGAGATGAGCTCGGTCTCCGCCTCCACCAGCGTGTCGGCGTCGTCCTCCATCTCGGCGAGCTCGAAGAGCACCGAAAGATCGTCGATCCGGCTGCGGAGCGCCTCGGTCTTGCGGAGCTCGGCCTGGAGATGGGACAGCTTGCTCGTGATCTTCTGAGCGGCGTCCGGGTCGTCCCACAGGGACGGGGCCGCGGCCTGCTCCTCGAGCACGGCGATATCGGCCCTCATCCTGTCGAGGTCCAGGACGGCCTCGATCGACCCCATGGTCGAGGAGAGGGACTTGAGCTCTTCGGATACATCGACGACTGCCACGGGTCCAGCGTAACGGCTGGGCGGCCGTACGTTCCCCTCGCCCGGGGGGAGCGCCTCATCACTCCCCCCGGCTACGGCTGTGACGGAGCAGACTGCTCAGTGTCCTGCGGGGGCTGGTCCGAGCCCTCCGCCGTCGCCGCCAGCCAGCCGCCCACGCCTATCGCGGCGGCGACCAGGACGGCGGCTCCGCCGAGTACGAGGCGCCGCCTGCGCACGGCGTCCGACTTGTTGCGCGCCGAACCGGGGCGGCGCTGGCCTGCGGCCCGGGGGGCGCGCGCCGTGCCGCGGGCGCCGCCGGCCAGCTCGTCGGGGGCGGGGACGCGCATGCTCGTGTGGGTGTCGCGGTTGGAGTCCGGGGCCGAGCCGGGGACCAGGGGGACGGCGCCGCGACGGCGGGGTACATCGGCAGCAGAGGGCTGCGCCTCCTCGTACGCCGCGTAGTGCGACGCCTCCTCGTCGTCCGAGCCGGGCTCGTCCACGTCCAGCGGCGGCATTCCGGCGAGGAGCGGGAGCTGGTCACGCAGCCGGGCGGAGAGCTCGGAGGCGCGCAGCCGGGAGGCCGGGGCCTTCGCCAGACACTGGACGAGGAGCTGCCACAGCTCCTCCGGAATGCCCGGCAGCGGCACGACGGTCTCGGTCACATGGCGGCGCAGCACAGCACCGGGGTGGCCGCCGCCGAAGGGCGTGAAGCCCGCGAGCAGCTCGTACAGGACGGTCGCCAGGGCGTAGATGTCGACGGCGGCGCGGGGCGGCAGGCCTTCGACAATCTCGGGGGCGAGGTAGTCGGGCGTACCGATGATCTTGGTGGCGCGGGTGCGGCGCGGGGTGTCGATCAGCTTGGCGACGCCGAAGTCGGTCAGCAGCGCGGGGTGCGCGCCGCCGGGCCCGAGCTGCCCCTCCATGTCCAGAAGGATGTTCTCGGGCTTCACATCCCGGTGTACGACACCGGCCGCGTGCGCCACGGCGAGCCCATCAGCGACATCCGCGGCGATCGCGACGGCCGCCTCGGGTGCCAGGCGCCGCTCGCGGTCGAGCCGCGTACGCAGATCCGTACCCCGCACAAGATCCATCACGAGTGCGAGGTCGGTACCGTCCACAACAAGATCACGGACGCCGACGACGCGGGGGTGGTCGAGTCCGAGCAGCGCGGTGCGCTCCTGGACGAAGCGTCCGACGAGCTCCTGGTCGGACGCGAGGTCCTCGCGCAGGAGCTTGATGGCGACAGGCCCCTCGGGTCCTTCACCGAGCCACACCGTGCCGGCACTGCCCCGCCCGAGGATCTGGTGGGCCGTGTACCGGCTGCCGATTTTCCGTGCCAAGACTGCTCCCTCTGACGGTCGCCCTGAGGCTACGCGGGTGGCAGGGCTTCCGGTGCCCGGTATGGCGTCAACCTCGACTTCTGGGGGCGAAATCCACCCCCAGAAGTCGACAAATCAACGAACTCGGCGTCTTAAGCGCCCGTAGAGCTGCCGAGATCGTTGAGGAACTTCGAAATGCTGTCGATCACGTCACCGATCTGGGCGAAGAAGCCCTTCGTCGTGCCGATCCACTCCTGAAGCCCGGAGAACTCCCAGATCAGCCACGAAGCCACGAACAGCAGAACGATCGTGAACAGGCAGCCCTTGAGGCAGCCGAGGCCCGGAATCCGCATCGGGTTGGCGCTGCGTCGGCGCGGCTCGCGGGGCTCACGCGGCGGGCGCGGGGCCGGCGGGGCGGGCTGCTGCGGCGGCGCGTACCGCTGCTGCGGGGGCGGCGCCTGGGGCTGCTGGTACTGCGGCGGGGGCGGCGGGGCGTACCGCTGAGGCTGCTGCGGACGCTGTTGCTGCTGACGCTGCGGGGGCTGCTGCGGCTGGCGCTGGGGCCGGCGGCGCAGCGGGTCCTCGCTCGGGTCGAGGTACTGGACCTGCGTCTGCTCGTTCCGGTCGCGGGCCGCCCGCAGCTGGTTCTGCCACGGGTGCGGGTCCTCGGGACCTGGCGCGCCGTCGGGGCGCGGCGGCACGGGCGGCATGACGGCGGTCGGGTCGGCGTGCTGTCCTCCGCCGCCGTACTGCGGTGCGCCGGTCGACGGCAGGACGCTGGTCGCGGCACTCGGGTCGTACGATCCGGCGTTGCTCGGCAGGACCTGCGTCGGGTCGGCGGCTCCGGGCGTACCCGGGACCGCCGCGGGGGCGGGGTCGGGCGCCAGCAGCGCACCGACGCCCATGGCTGCCTCGACCTGGGCGGACGACGAATGCACGCCGACGCCGGCCGCGACGGTGCGCAGGGCGCGGGCGAGGTTCTCGGCGCTGGGCCGCTCGTCCGGTTCCTTGCGCAGGCAGCGCTCTATTACGGTCCACAGCGGCTCGGGAACGGTGGTGGGCCGACGGGGCTCCTCGCTCAGGTGCCGGTGAAGCACCTCCAGCGCGCTGCCGCCCGCGAACGGCGGCCGCCCGGTAACCAGCTCGTACAGCAGAATTCCCGCGCCATAAATATCGACGGCGGACGTCTGCGGACGCCCCTCGGCCGATTCCGGGGCGACATACGCCGGCGTACCGACAAACTCATGCGTCCTGGTCAGACCCGGCGAGTCCGCGAGTCGCGCGATGCCGAAGTCGGTGAGCATCGGATGCATCTGACCGTCGCGCTCGTCGAGCAGAACGTTCGCGGGCTTGAGGTCGCGATGGACGACGCCGTCGGCGTGACTGGCGGCGAGAGCGTCCGCGATCTGCGCGGTGAGCAGAGAAGCGGCAACCGGCGAGAAGGGACCGTTCTCCCGCAGATACCGATGCAGATCGGGCCCGTCGATGAGATCCATCACCAGAGCGAGCAGATCCCCCTCAACGACCAGGTCGCGGGTCCGCACGATGTTGGGATGCGTAAGACGCAGAAGAACCGACCGCTCGCGCAAGAACCGCATCACGACATCGGCGTCGTTGGCGAGCTCCTCCTTGAGGACCTTGATCGCGACGGTCTCGCCGGGCTGACCGGCCACGGCCGCCTCGGCGCCCGCGGTCTCACGCTGGCGGGCTCGCCAGACGGTGCCCGTGGCGCCGCGTCCGAGCGGCTCCTCGAGCAGGTATTTACTGCCGACCGGCCGCACGTGATGCGCTCCCTGCTGCTCGTGTCCTCATGGTCCTACGTCGTCCAGGGCGCTCGGGCCCGTAGTTCCGATCCACTGTAATGCCGCCCGGCGCCTCGCACCGGGGCGCGGCCGGACCGGGTACCGAGTGAAGACGCCCGCACCACACACATGGTTGCCGAACGTGCGTGCCGCACATGTCACTGGCGAGGCCAAGCCTGCACGTTTACGCCCACAGCCGACCATTCAAGATCACTTGGCGGTGGCCGCCGGGCGTGTTGTCAGTGGCAGGTGCGAGGATGCCTGCAGCACGGACTGTGGGGTCGGGAGCCCCGCGCCACGTGCCGACCTGTACCGGACGACGCGTCCGTGCCGGGTGGGGGAATCACAGGGCGGCACCCCTGCCGGGCACTTCGCGCAGAAGGGACCGCTGACGCGATGCAGATCCGGCTGACCGTCCTCGCGCCGCGCAGCGGCCAGAGCGCGCACCGTACGTGCGACGTGCTCGTCACCGCACCCGCGGGAACCGCGCTGGCCGCGGTCGCCTCCGGCCTGGCCGCGGCCGTCTCGGGTCCCGGGTCGGGCCCGGAGACCACGGGCGCCGTGGTGGTCTACGCGGGCCAGGAGCGCCTCGACGCCCAGCGCTGCGCCCTGGGCGAGCCGCCACTGGTGGACGGAGCGATGCTGTCCCTCTACACACCGGCACCCGACGGAGCATCCGAAACCCAAACCCAACTGCACGTAGTAGCGGGCCCGGACGCGGGCGGAGTCCACTTCCTCCACGGCGGCCAGATCCGGATCGGCCGCTCGGCGGACGCGGACGTCCCTCTGGACGACCCGGACGTGTCGCGCCTGCACTGCGCGGTAACCCTGGCGGAAGACGGCAGGATCTCCGTCGCGGACCTGGGCTCCACGAACGGCACATCCCTGGACGGCGAGGACCTCACCGCCCACCCGGTCCCCTTTCCGCCCCGCGCGCTGCTGCGCGTGGGCGAATCGGCCCTGCGCCTGGCCCAGGGCGACCAAGCCCCTGCCCTCCCCACCACCCCCGACGGCGAGGGCCACCTGCGCCTGACCCGCACAACGGAACCCCGAAGCGCACCCCCCAAACCCCCGGCCGGCCGCCGAGTCTCCGGCCGAACGGCACCAGGAGCACCCCCCGCGTCGCACTTCACGGTGCCAGGAGGGGACGCGTCGGGGCGCTCCCCGCAGGGTGTCGAACACAACACGCCCGAAGACCCCCAGTACCCGAACGTTCGGCACCCGAGGAGACGCCCCGACGCGGCACCGACCCAGGAGCCCCCGCTGCCGCACCCCCCGGAAGCGACGCACGCCGCACTGACCCCGCAGCCCCCGGAGCCCAGCCGACGCGGCGGCATAGGGGCCTGGGCCCGCCGGCTCACCGGCGGCCGGCCCGAGCCCGTGGACGAGTACGCGCCGGCCGAGGCCACCCCCCTCGGCATGCCCCCGGCCGGCGCAGGCCCCGCGCCGGTAACCCCGCTGCCCGACGCCTGGCCCGACCCCGCCTCACTCCTGCTGACCGCGCTCGGACCCGGCCCCCGCCTGTGGGAGCGCGGCCCCGCCCACCCCGAGGCACTCGTGCTGCGCCTGGGCACAGCCGACCGCCCCGCACCCGACGGCGGACGGCCACTGCACGCCGTACCCGTAACGGTGGGGCTCCGCGAGGTCGGCTCACTGGGCCTGGCCGGCCCCCGATCCCGCCTGGCCGGCCTGGCCAGATCAGCCGTGGCCCAGCTCACCGCGCTGCACTCCCCCAACGACCTGGAAATCGTCCTGATCAGCACGGACAGGGCAAGGCCACTCCAAGAGCGCACCGCCGAGTGGGCGTGGCTCGGCTGGCTGCCGCACCTGCGCCCCGCCCACGGCCAGGACTGCCGGCTGCTCCTCGCGTACGACCGCGACCAGGCCACCGCCCGGATCGCCGAACTGGCGCGCCGCACACAGGACGACCCCCACACACAGGGCCCGTACACCGTAGTGATCGTCGACGGCGACCCCGGCTCGGCGGCCCTCCGCGAGTCCGTCACCCGCCTGGCCGCCACCGGCGCGGCCTCCGGCATCCACCTCATCTGCCTGGCCGAGACCCCAGCGGCATCCCCCCTGTCTCCAGTCGCGGCGACGTACGAGGCCGCCTGCGCCGCGTCGCCGGCGTTCCGCGAGTGCGGAGCGGCAGCCCTGCTCAGCGGCGACGTAGCCACCGCGCTGCGCCTGCTGCGTACGGCAGCCGGCGAGCCCGCGGGCCACGGCACACTGGCCGCGGTGGACGCGGTATCCGCGGCCTGGGCGGAGCGCTTCGCCCGCGCCCTGGCGCCACTGCGCACGGACGCGCAACCCGCAGGCGGCAGCCCGGACCCCACCGCCCGCCCCGGCCGCGCCGTCGCCCTCCCCCCGTCCTCCCGCCTCCTCGACGAGCTGGGCCTGGCCAGAGCCACCCCCGCCTCCCTGATGGCCCGCTGGGCGGCAGCCGCCGACGACGGCCAGGCACCCGGCGCCACCCGCGCATGGGCAGTCCTCGGCGCGGGCCCGCGCGGCCCGCTCTGCGTGGACCTGACCGCGGACGGCCCGCACCTCCTGATCGAGGGCCCGGCAGGCAGCGGCCGCACCGAGCTGCTGCGCTCCGTCGCGGCGTCACTGGCGGCGGCGGCCCGCCCGGACCGCCTGGGCCTCGTCCTCGTGGACGGCGCCGGCGGCGAACGAGGCGAAGGCCTGCGCGCCTGCACCGAACTGCCGCACGTCTCCACGCACCTCACCGCATCCGACCCGGTCCGCATGCGGGAGTTCGCCCAAGCCCTGAACGCCGAACTGAAGCGCCGCCACGAACTGCTCGGCAGCCTCGGCTTCGCCGAATGGCACACGCACCGCGAGGTCTCGGGCCGGATGATCGGCCAGCGCCCACCCAGCGCCGCCGAGCAGAACGGCGATCTCGACTCACCCCCCAGCGGCACCCTGCGCCTGCGGACCACGACGTCCCGCGAGCGCCAGGCCCGCGCCGACACCGCGCCCTCGCCCCTCCCCCGCCTCGTCGTCCTGGTCGACGACCTCGACGCGCTGGTCGCCCCCGCCCTCGGCAGTACGGGCCGCCCGGCGGCCGGTTCGGTCGTACGGGCACTGGAAGCCGTGGCCAGGGAAGGCGAGCGGCTCGGCGTACACCTGGTGGCCACCTCCGCAAGACCGGACCGTACGGCGGACACCGAGCTGGCGCGCGCCGCACGGCTGCGGGTCGTACTGGACCCACCGCCGTCAGCACCCGCACCGGACGAACCCGCACCGGGACGCGGCAGGCTGCTGCACCACAGGACCGCAACCGGACTCGCGACCGGAGCCGGAGCCGAGGACGGCACCGCGACCCCCTTCCAGGGCGGCCGCGTAACCGGCCGCATTCCCCGGACGGCGACGCTGCGCCCCACCGTCGTTCCGCTGGAGTGGGAGCGAATGGGCGATCCGCCGGCCCGCCGCCCGGTGCGCGAACTCGGCAACGGGCCGACCGACCTCGCGCTGCTGGCCAGCGCCCTGGACCGCGCCGCCCGCACGGTCAACGCGACCCCGCTGCCGCCCCTCGATGTTCCCCCCGAGGCCTGACGCAACGTCACGAGCCCATCACGATCACCCGGTTGACACGGAAGGCACTATTGCCGGGGCCGACCGCCGGGCGTAGGACTGACCCACGGGACAGCTAGACCGGCATCGGCGTCGCCATCGTCCTCCGAGGGCTGCGCCGAATCCGCACGCGCACAGGAGAGACGGGGCAGTAATGCGCACAACTCTTCGTACACACCGGGGTCGCAGGGCTCGAAGGGCCGCCCTGGCGATGATCGCCGCGAGTACGCTCGCCCTCACCGCCTGCGGCGGCGACGAGGACAAGGACAAAGGAAACGAGGGAAGCGGAGCCACCACAGAACCCCCGGCCTCCGTAGAGCTCCCCAAACTGAACGGCGAGGAGGTCCAGGTCGCCGCGGTCTGGACGGGCCCCGAGCAGGAGAACTTCACCAAGGTCCTCGACGAGTTCGAGAAGCGCACGGGCGCGAAGGTCACCTTCGTCCCGGCCCAGGACCCCATCGTGAACTTCCTCGGCACCAAGATCGCAGGGGGCTCACCCCCCGACGTGGCGATGCTGCCGCAGGTCGGCGCGCTCCAGCAGGCCGTCAAGCGCAAGTGGGCGAAGCCGGTCGACGCGGCGACCCAAGCACAGCTGGACAAGAACTACTCGCAGGGCTGGAAGGACATCGGCGCTGTCGACGGCACCCAGTACGGCGTGTACTTCAAGGCCGCCAACAAGTCCCTGATCTGGTACAACGCCCAGGTCTTCGAGGACGCGGGCGCCGAGGAGCCGAAGACCTGGAAGGACTTCCTGGCCACGGCCGAGACGATCTCCGCCTCCGGCGTCCCCCCGGTGTCGATCGGCGGCGCGGACGGCTGGACCCTCACCGACTGGTTCGAGAACATCTATCTCTCGCAGGCGGGCCCCGAGAAGTACGACCAGCTGGCCCAGCACAAGATCAAGTGGACGGACCCCTCCGTCAAGAACGCGCTGACCACCCTCGCGGAGCTGTTCGGCAAGAAGGAGTTCATCGCGGGCGGCCAGGACGGCGCCCTGCAGACAGAGTTCCCCGCGTCCGTCACCCAGACGTTCGCCGAGGACCCGAAGGCCGCGATGGTCTTCGAGGGCGACTTCGTCTCCGTCAACATCGCGCAGACGAAGGCGAAGATCGGCACCGACGCCAAGGTGTTCCCGTTCCCGGCGGTGGGCAGCGAGTCGCCCGTGGTGACGGGCGGCGACGCGGCCGTGGCGCTGAAGGACTCCAAGGGCGCCAAGGCGCTGCTGACCTTCCTGGCGTCACCCGACGCGGCGAAGATCTGGGCCGCGGCAGGCGGGTTCGTATCGCCGAACAAGTCCCTGGACGTGGCGGCGTACCCCAATGACGTGCAGCGCGACATCGCGAAGGCGCTGATCGCGGCGGGCGACGACTTCCGCTTCGACATGTCGGACCAGGCCCCGCAGTCGTTCGGCGGCACGCCGGGCAAGGGTGAGTGGAAGGCGCTCCAGGACTTCCTGAAGAACCCCAAGGACATCGCGGGAACCCAGCAGCGGCTGGAGTCCGACGCGGCCAAGGCGTACAAGAGCTGACGCCGTGACGCCAGCGAGCGCGGGGGGCGCCGCGAAGATCACGCCGCCCCCCGCCGACAAGGGCAAACGCAAGAGCGTGACAGGCACACGCAAATCCATAGCGGTCGGCTTTCTGCTGCCCGCGCTGGTGCTGCTCGGCGCGCTCGTGGTCTACCCGATCGGGTACTCGGTCTACCGGAGCTTCTTCGACAAGGCGGGCGACAGCTTCGCCGGGCTCGACAACTTCGTCGAGATCTTCACCGACGACACCATCCTGACGGCCGTCAAGAACAACGCGATCTGGGTGGTCGTCGCCCCGGCCGTCTCGACCGCGCTGGGGCTGATATTCGCGGTCCTCACCGAGCGCATCCGCTGGGGCACGGCGTTCAAGCTGCTGGTCTTCATGCCGATGGCGATCTCGATGCTCGCCGCGGGCATCATTTTCCGGCTGGTGTACGAGCAGAATCCGGAGCGCGGGGTCGCCAACGCCGTGGCGGTGAGCGTCCACGACACCTTCTCCGAATCGGCCGGCTTCCCGAAGGCGCGCCCGCTGCCGGTGCATCCGCTGAAGGCGGGCGGCGGCGGATCCTTCATCACGAAGGAACCGGTGCAAGCGGGCGAACAAGTCCTTCTCCCCCTGATCGGCGTACCGCCCGCCAAGATGCCGGGCGACGCCGAGATCGCCGCGCCCGCCAAGACGGCGCCCGACAAGGTCACCGGCACAGCCTGGCTGGACTTCACGAAGGGCGGCGGCGGCAAGCCCAACGCCATCGACCCCAAGGAGCTCGGCCTCAAGGGCATCAAGGTGGAGGCGGTCAAGGACGGCAAGGTGGTCGACTCGGCCAAGGCAGGAGCCGACGGTACGTTCACGCTCTCCGCCGAGGCCGACGGAGCGAACCTGCGCTTCCCGGCCTCGAACTTCCGGGAGCCGTACAACGGCGTCGACTGGCTCGGCCCGAGCCTGGTGACCCCGGCCATCATCGGCAGTTACGTGTGGATGTGGGCGGGCTTCGCGATGGTGCTGATCGCGGCCGGGCTCGCTGGCCTGCCGCGCGAACTCCTGGAGGCGGCCCGCGTCGACGGCGCCAACGAGTGGCAGGTCTTCCGCCGCGTCACGGTCCCGCTGCTCGCGCCGGTGCTGGCGGTGGTGCTGGTCACCCTGATGATCAACGTACTGAAGATCTTCGACCTGGTGTTCATCATCGCGCCGGGGTCGTCCCAGGACGACGCGAACGTGCTGGCGCTCCAGCTCTACCGCTCGTCGTTCGGTACGGACGCGGACCCGGGCATCGGTAGCGCCATCGCCGTACTGCTCCTGCTGCTGGTCGTCCCGGTGATGCTCTTCAACATCCGCAGGATGCGAAAGGAGAGCCGCCGATGACCGTAACGACCTCGAA
The DNA here is from genome assembly GCF_018614615.1 of Streptomyces sp. ISL-100. GTDB lineage: Bacteria > Actinomycetota > Actinomycetes > Streptomycetales > Streptomycetaceae > Streptomyces. Next base: position 263,574 of record NZ_JAGGOK010000010.1, read on the forward strand.
GCCCAAGCAGTCCTTCCCCGCCCGGATAGTGGCGCGCGCGGGCACCGGCGTGGTGAGCGTTTTCCTCATCCTGGTCGCGCTGTTCTGGCTGATGCCGACGATCGGGCTGCTGTTCTCGTCCCTGCGCAACCCCACCGACATCGCGGAGACGGGCTGGTGGAAGGCCTTCTCCGCCCCCTCCGAGCTCACCCTCGACAACTACGCCAATCTCCTCGACAACAACACCATCGTTGATTCCCTGCTCACTACGATCATGATCACCGTCCCGTCGACCGTCCTGGTCGTCGTGATCGGCTCACTGGCCGGGTACGCCTTCGCCTGGATGGACTTCCCGGGCCGCGACTGGTGGTTCCTGGTGGTCGTCGGCCTGCTGGTGGTTCCGGTGCAGGTGGCGCTCGTCCCCGTGTCCGAACTCTTCGGCAAGATCGGCATCTTCGAGACCACGGCGGGCGTGGTCCTCTTCCACGTCGCCTTCGGCCTGCCCTTCGCCATCTTCCTCCTCCGCAACTTCTTCGCGGAGATCCCGAGGGAACTCCTGGAGGCGGCGCGGCTCGACGGCGCGGGCGAGATCCGCCTCTTCACCCGCGTCGTGATGCCGCTCGGCGGCCCCGCCATCGCGTCGCTCGGCATCTTCCAGTTCCTGTGGGTCTGGAACGACATGCTGGTCGCGCTGATCTTCGCCGACTCGGCCAACCCGCCGATCACGGTGGCGCTCCAGCGCCAGGTACGGCAGTTCGGCAACAACATCGACATCCTGGCGCCGGGCGCCTTCATCTCGATGATCATCCCGCTGATCGTCTTCTTCGCGTTTCAGCGGCAGTTCGTGTCCGGCGTGATGGCCGGCGCGGTGAAGTAGGCGGTTCCGGCCGCCCACGACGGCGGCCCGGTCTCGTGACCGGGCCGCCGTCCGGCTGCCCGGGCGGGCCCCGTGGAGGCCGTCAGGCCTTGAGCGCGGCGACCGCCGACGCCGCGAGGTCGTCGAGGTATCCGGCGGGCACAGGCGTGCGTACCACCACGAGCCGCCAGTACAGCGGCCCGACGATCAGGTCGAGGGCGCGGTCCACGTCCACCCCCTCGGGCAGCTCGCCGCGCGCGACGGCGTCCCGTACGACACCGGCGGCGACGCCCTGCTGTCCGTCGAGGAGGGCCGACTTGATGGCGCCGGCGATCTCGGGGTGACGCGCGGCCTCGACCAGCAGATCCGGGATGACCTGCGAGGCGACGGGGTGCCGCAGCGCGTGGGCGGCCACTTCGAGCACGGCGCGTACGTCGCCGTACAGCGAACCGGTGGCGGGGGCCGGCAGCCCCTCGGCCGCGACGGCTGAGACGAGGTCGAGCACGAGCGCGAGCTTGGACTTCCAGCGCCGGTAGACGGCCGTCTTGCCGACGCCGGCCCGGCGGGCGATGCCCTCGATCGACATCCGGGCGTACCCGACGGCGGCCAACTCGCCGAAGACGGCGGTGCGGATGGCGTCGGTGACGTCCTCCCGGAGCACGGCGGCTCCGGCGGGGGCGCGGCGGGGCGGCGTGGTCGGTCGCTGGTCGGCGCTCATGGGGGACAGCTTAGCGGCGCGACGCAACGGTTGCGTTTCGACGTACGAGCGCCCTACTGTCACCGTAGCGACGATACGGTCCCGTCCCGTCGTGCACTCTACAGAAAGCGACCGATGTGAGCTCCCCCGACCTCGCCGCACTCGCCGCCCGCCACGGCCTCACCAAGAGCGGCGCCCGCCCTCCGCTCCCCGAGTACACGCGCCGCCTCTGGGGACGCCGCCACTTCGTCACCGCGTTCGCCACCGCCCGGCTGACCGCCCAGTACAGCCGGGCCAGGCTCGGCCAGACCTGGCAGATCATGACTCCACTCCTCAACGCCACGGTCTACTACTTCATCTTCGGCGTCCTGCTCCACACCAAGGACGACGTCCCCGACTTCGTCCCGTTCCTGGTCACGGGCGTCTTCGTCTGGACGTTCACCAGCAGCTCGGTCCTCGCCGGCACCCGCGCGCTCACCGGCAACCTCGGCCTGGTCCGCGCCCTGCACTTCCCACGCGCTTCACTCCCCGTCGCGTACGCCGTCCAGCAACTCCAGCAGCTCCTCTTCTCGATGGCCGCGCTTTTGGCGATCCTCTGCTGCTTCGGACAGCTCCCCCGGCCCTCCTGGCTGCTGGCACTGCCCGCGCTCGCGCTCCAGTCGCTGTTCAACACGGGCCTGGCGCTGGTCATGGCCCGGCTGGCGTCCCGGACCCCGGACATCGCCCAGCTGATGCCGTTCGTCCTGCGCACCTGGATGTACGTCTCGGGCGTCATGTGGAGCGTCGGCCATGTCCTGCGGAGCGACAAGCTGCCCCACCTGGCGGCCGTGGCGCTGGAGTGCAATCCGGCCGCCGTCTACATCGACCTGATGCGTTTCGCCCTCATCGACAGCTTCACCGACGCCCAGCTGCCGCCGCACGCGTGGCTCGTCGCAACGGGCTGGGCGCTGCTCGCGGGCGTGGGCGGTTTCATCTACTTCTGGCATGCAGAGGAGACGTACGGCCGTGGCTGAGCAGCCCGAACAAACCCCCACCGTCATCGCTGACGACGTCCACATCACCTACAAGGTCCAGTCGGGCACCGGTGTCCGCGAAGTGCACGCCGTCAAAGGCGTCACCTTCGTCGCCCACAAAGGCGAAGCCATCGGCCTCATCGGCTCCAACGGCTCCGGCAAGTCCACGCTCCTCAAGGCGGTCGCCGGCCTGCTGCCGCCCGCACGCGGCCACATCTACACCCAGGGCCGGCCCTCACTCCTCGGCGTCAACGCCGCGCTGATGAACGACCTGACCGGCGAGCGCAACGTCGTCCTCGGCGGCCTGGCAATGGGCATGACCCGCCGCCAGATCCGCGAGCGCTACCAGCAGATCGTCGATTTCTCCGGCATCGACGACAAGGGCGACTTCATCACGCTGCCGATGCGCACGTACTCCTCCGGCATGGCGGCCCGTCTGCGCTTCTCGATCGCCGCCGCCAGGACCCACGACGTACTCATGATCGACGAGGCACTCGCCACCGGCGACGCCGCCTTCCAGCGCCGCAGCAAGGCCCGTATCGCCGAGCTCCGCGCGACGGCGGGCACCGTCTTCCTGGTCAGCCACAACAACAAGACCGTCACCGAGACGTGCGACCGGGCGATCTGGCTGGAGGCCGGGACACTGCGGATGGACGGCCCCGCGAAGGACGTCGTCGCCGCGTACGAGGGGCACACAAAGGCGAAGAAATAGCTCCAAGGGTGGCTAAAGTGCGCCTTGATGACGACCGACCAGATCGCGGCCACCGACGGGAACACCGCCCCCGGCTCCCCCACTGCCGCGGCCGCCGCGCGCCGCCGCGCCCGCGCACTCGCCGCCGTCTGGCTCACCACCCGCCTCCTCATGCTCGCCCTGCTCGCGCAGCCCCTCGCCGCCTTTGACGTGGGAACGATCAGCGGCGAGGTCCACCACATCTACTACGGCTGGTACGGACAGCTCGCCCGGGGCGACTTCCCCCTCGACGACGTCATGTGGCAGTACCCGCCGGGCGCGGCCCTGGTGATTCTCGCGCCGGGCACCCTGCCCTGGCTCACGTACTTCCAGGGGTTCCTCGTCCTCACCCTCGTCGCCGACGGGCTCGTCGCCCTGGCCCTCGCCCGCGCGGGACGGCGCACCGGACGCAGCACGGCCGGCGCCTGGATGTGGGTGTGCGCGCTGCCGCTGCTCCTGCATCTGCCCCTGGTCCGGTACGACGTCCAGGTCACCGCACTCGGCGCCCTGGCCCTGCTCTCCCTGCACCACCGGCCCCGCGTCGGCGGTGCGCTGGCCGCGCTCGGCGCGACGGTGAAGGTCTGGCCGGTCCTCACGCTTCTGGGCGCTCCCCGGGGACGTACCACCAGGGACGCCTGGCTGTCCGCCGCCGCCAGTGCGGCCGCGCTGCTCGCCGTGCTCGCGTTCGCCTTCTCGCACACCCTCGGCTTCCTGCGCCAGCAGGGCAGCAGAGGCGTTCAGGTCGAGTCGCTGGCCGGGACAGCGCTGTCCCTGGCGCGGCTGGTGGGCTGGCCCGGCACGGTCGAATACCGGTACGGCGCCATGGAGCTCACCGGGCCGTACGTCTTGTCCCTCGCCCACGCGTCCCTCCTCCTCACGGCCGCCGCCTTCTGCTGGCTGCTGGTGTGGCGGATCACGGCGCGGCGCTGGACACCGGCCACCCCTTTCGACGCCGCGCTGGCCGCCGTGCTCCTCTTCACCGTCACCAGCCGCGTGATCAGCCCCCAGTACCTGGTCTGGCTGCTGGGCCTGGCCGCCGTCTGTCTCACCTCGGGCGCGACCACCCAGCGCCCGGTCGCGGTGCTGCTGCTGCCGGCAGCCGCGATGAGCGCGCTCGCGTATCCGGTGCTGTACGAGGACGTGGTGTCGGGCACGCCGCTGGGCTGCGCGCTCATGGTCGTACGCAACGGCCTGCTGCTCGCGGCGGCCCTGCTGTCCTGCCGCAGGCTGTGGACGTCAACAAGAGCGACGTCTGCAAGAGGTACGTCGGCAAGAGGTACGTGAAAGGGGCGCCCCGCACCGAGTCGTTCCGGTGCGGGGCGCCCCTTTCTCTTACGCGTACGTGCATACGTACGGACTCAGACGCGCGTCCGCAGCATCGTCCGCATCGTGCGCATGGCCACCGACAGGTTCGCCAGGTCGAACGCGTCCGACCCCTGGATCTCCTCCAGCGTGGTCCGCGCCCGGCCCAGGATCGCCGCGCTCTTCTCCTCCCACGCCTTGAAGCGCTGCTCCGGCGTCGATTCCCCGTTGCCCACGGACAGCACGTCCTGCGTCAGGCCGGCGTGCGCCGCGTACAGGTCCTCGCGGATGGAGGCGCGGGCCATGGACTGCCAGCGGTCGGCCCGCGGCAGCTCGATGATCCGGTCCATCAGCTGGGTGATGGAGAGGCGGTCGGCGAGGTCGTAGTACACCTCGGCGACCTGCATCGCGGTCTTGCCGGTGCGCTCCGCGATGGCGACGATGTCGAGCGTCGGGAAGGCGGACGAGAATCCGGCCACCCGCAGCGCCAGCTCCTGCGGAACGCCCGCGTCGGTCAGCTCGTCGAGGATGCCCTGGTACCACTCCAGGTCCGCGCCGCGCAGCAGCTTCGGCAGCTCGTCCCAGACCCGTGCCACACCGGTGCCGAAGAACTCGATGGTCTCGGCGAGCTCCAGCGGCTGCGGCCGGTTGCCCAGCAGCCAGCGCGTACCGCGCTCGACGAGACGCCGCGAGTGCAGCCGGATCCGGGTCTGGACGTCGGCGGCGACCTTGTTGTCGAGCGCCTCGACGGCGTCCCACACCTCACTCAGCCCGAAGATCGCGCGGGCCGCGAACTGCGCCCGTACGATCTCCTCGATCGACGCCCCGGTCTCCTCCCGCAGCCGGTGCAGGAAGGTCGAACCACCGGTGTTGACGGTGTCGTTGACCAGCACCGTCGTGATGATCTCGCGGCGCAGCGCGTGCGCGTCGATCTGCTCGCCGAACTTCTCGCGCAGCGCCTTCGGGAAGTACGCGTGCAGCAGGCCCCGCAGGTGCGGGTCGTCCGGCAGGCCGGTGTGGATCAGCTCGTCCGCCACCGTGATCTTGGTGTACGCCATGAGGACGGCGAGCTCGGGCTGGCTCAGCCCGCGGCCCGCGCTCAGCAGTTCGCGGATCTGCCGGTCGGTGGGCAGGAACTCCAGCGGGCGGTTCAGATGGCCGTCGCGCTCCAGCCGGCGCATGAAGCGCTGGTGGGCGTGGAGCAGGGAGGGCGCCTGGGTGACGGCGTTGGCCAGGGCCGTGTTCTGCGCGTAGTTGTTGCGCAGCACCAGCGAGCCGACCTCGTCGGTCATCGTGGCGAGCAGCTTGTTCCGCTGCTTCACGGTCATGTCGCCGTCCGCGACGAGCCCGTTCAGCAGGATCTTGATGTTCACCTCGTGGTCGGAGGTGTCCACGCCCGCGCTGTTGTCGATGGCGTCGGTGTTGATCCGGCCGCCCTCACCACCCGCACCCCGCCGGGCGAACTCGATGCGGCCGAGCTGGGTGGCACCGAGGTTGCCGCCCTCGCCGACGACCTTGACCCGCAGGTCCTCGCCGTTGACGCGGATCGCGTCGTTCGCCTTGTCACCGACGTCGGCGTTCGACTCCGCCGAGGACTTGACGTACGTACCGATGCCGCCGTTCCACAGCAGGTCGACCGGCGCCTTGAGGATCGCCTTCATCAGATCGGCCGGGGTCATCTTGGTGATGCCCCGCTCGATGCCGAGCGCCTCGCGGATGTGCGAGTTGATCGGGATCGCCTTCGCGCTGCGCGGGTGGATGCCGCCGCCGGCGGACAGCAGCGCGGTGTCGTAATCGGCCCACGAGGAGCGCGGCAGCTCGAAGAGGCGGCGGCGCTCGGCATACGACGTGGCCGCGTCCGGGTTCGGGTCGATGAAGATGTGCCGGTGGTCGAAGGCCGCGACGAGACGGATGTGCTCGGAGAGCAGCATTCCATTACCGAAGACGTCGCCGGACATGTCACCCACACCGACGACCGTGAAGTCCTCGTTCTGGGTGTCGTGGCCGAGCTCGCGGAAGTGCCGCTTGACGGACTCCCAGGCGCCGCGGGCGGTGATGCCCATGCCCTTGTGGTCGTAACCGACCGAGCCGCCCGACGCGAAGGCGTCGCCGAGCCAGAAGTTGTAGGCGATCGCGATCTCGTTGGCGATGTCGGAGAAGGTCGCGGTGCCCTTGTCGGCGGCGACGACGAGGTACGTGTCGTCCTCGTCGTGGCGCACGACGTCCTTCGGCGCCACGACCTGCCCCGCCACCATGTTGTCGGTGATGTCGAGCAGCGCCGAGATGAAGGTCTTGTACGAGGCGATGCCCTCGGCCATCCACGCGTCACGGTCGACGGACGGGTCCGGCAGATTCTTGGCGACGAACCCACCCTTGGCACCGACCGGCACGATGACGGTGTTCTTCACCATCTGCGCCTTGACCAGGCCCAGCACCTCGGTCCGGAAGTCTTCCCTCCGGTCCGACCAGCGCAGGCCACCGCGCGCGACCTTGCCGAAGCGCAGGTGGACGCCCTCGACGCGCGGCGAGTAGACCCAGATCTCGTACGCCGGGCGGGGCGCGGGGAGGTCCGGAATCGCCTGCGGGTCGAACTTCATCGACACGTAGGAGTGCGGCTCACCGGTCGCGGTCTTCTGGAAGAAGCTCGTCCGCAGCGTCGCCTTGATGACGGTCAGGAAGGACCGCAGGATCCGGTCCTCGTCGAGGGACGCGACCTGGTCGAGCGCGCCGTCGAGCTCTTCGAGCAGCCCGTCGGTCAGCTCGGTGCCCGCGATCTGGCGCTCCGGCGACATCCGCGCCTCGAAGAGCGAGATCAGCAGCCGGGTGGTGTGGACGTTGTTGCGGAGGGTGTCCTCCATGTAGTCCTGGCTGAAGGTAGAACCGGCCTGGCGCAGGTACTTCGCGTACGCGCGCAGCACCATCGCCTGCCGCCAGTCCAGTCCGGCGCTCAGGACGAGGGCGTTGAAGCCGTCGTTCTCGGCCTGCCCGGTCCACACGGCGGAGAACGCTTGCTGGAAACGCTCCCGTGCGTCGTCGGCCAGGTAGCCGTCGTTGCCGTTCGACTTGGGCATGCGCAGGCCGAAGTCGTAGATCCACGCGTGCGTACGGTCGGCGCAGCGCAGCTCGTACGGACGCTCGTCGACGACCTCGACGCCGAGCCGCTGGAGCACGGGCAGGACGGCGGACAGGGAGACCTGCTCACCGATCCGGTAGATCTTGAAGCGGCGCTCGTTGGGTCCGGCGCCCACCGGCTCGTACAGGGAGAGCGAGAAGCTGTTGCGGCCGTGCGTCAGCTGTTCGAGGTGGACGAGGTCGGCGACGGCGGAGCGCGGCGAGTGGTCGGCCTTGTAGCCCTCGGGGAAGGCGTGACCGTACCGGCGCAGCAGCTCGGCGGCGCGCTCCTCGCCCAGCTCGGCGTTCATGGCCTCGGCGAAACCGTCGGCCCAGGAGCGGGCGGCCTCGACGAGGCGGGCCTCGATGCGCTCGGTGTCGGCGTCGGTGAGGGCCGGCAGCTCGGTGCCGGCCGGGACGCGTACGACGAAGTGCAGGCGGGAAAGGATCGACTCGGTGTTCCAGGCGGTGAAGTCGACGCTGATGCCGCCGAGCTCCTCCTTGAGGATGTCGATGAGCCGAAGCCGCACGGCGGTGGTGTAGCGGTCGCGGGGCAGGTAGATGAGGGCGGAGTAGTAGCGCCCGTACTCGTCCTGTCGCAGGTAGAGGCGCAGCCGGCGCCGTTCCTGGAGGTAGAGCACGCTCGTCACGATGGACGTCAGCTGGTCGACGGGCGTCTGGAAGAGCTCGTCGCGCGGGTACGTCTCCAGGATCTGGAGCAGGTCGCGGCCGTCGTGGCTGTTGGGCGAGAAGCCCGCGGTCTCGAGGACCTCTTCGACCTTGCGGCGGACGACGGGGACACGGCGTACGGACTCGGTGTACGCGGCCGAGGAGAACAGCCCGAGGAAGCGCCGCTCGCCGATGACATTGCCGTCCGCGTCGAACTTCTTCACGCCGACGTAGTCGAGGTAGCTGGGCCGGTGCACGGTCGAGCGGCTGTTGGCCTTCGTCAGTACGAGCAGCTTGTGCTCGCGGGCCTTGGCCCGGACGTCGGCGGGCAGCCGGCTGAAGGACGGGCTGACCGGGTGGTCCTCGTTGCCGCTGTGGTGCGGGTCGGAGCGCAGGATGCCGAGGCCGGTGCCGGGGACGGCGGACAGCGCGTCGTCCGGCGTCAGCTCGTACTCGCGGTAGCCGAGGAAGGTGAAGTGGTCACCGGCCAGCCAGCGCAGCAGCTCGCGGGCCTCGTCGACCTCCTGGTCGCGCAGGTCGTCGGCAGTGGGCTCGCTCGGCAGCTCGTCGGCGATACGCAGCGCCGAGTCGCGCATCTTCTCCCAGTCCTCGACGGCCTCGCGGACGTCGTTCAGGACACGCAGCAGGTCGGCGGTGATCTGCTTGAGGTCGGAGCGGTCGGTCTCGCGGTCGATCTCGACATGGATCCAGGACTCGACGCACGCGTCGTGCGGCAGCTTCCCGTTGCGGCGCCCGCCGTCGGCGGCGAGGACCTCGACCAGCTTGCCGGTGACATCGCGGCGCACGGTGACCTGCGGGTGGATCACGACGTGGATGCCGCGCCCCTGGCGGGACAGCTCATTGGTGACGGAGTCCACGAGGAAGGGCATGTCGTCGGTGACCACCTCGACGACGGAGTGGCTGCAGGTCCAGCCGTTCTCCTCGACGGTCGGGGTGTGCACCCGGACGTTGGCGGTGCCCTGCGGGCGGTTCTCCGCCAACCGGTAGTGCGAGAGAGCCGCGCCGAATACATCGACCGGGTCGCGGTCCGCGAGGTCTTCGGGGGCCGTGTGCAGGTAGTAGCGCTGGAGGTACGCGAGGAGCGTGTCCCTGTCGGGAGTGCCTTCGCTCGTGGACCCAGTCGAAGGTTGCCCCCCGGCCGGGCTGTTCTCAGCTACCCGGGCCGCCCGTACGAGCAGCTCGGCCTTGGCTTCGTCCAGCTTGGTCTGCATGTCCTCTGGCTCCTGTCGCGCGCCGTTGCGTGACGTAGGTGAAGAAAGATGACACAACGCCACGACGCGGGGTATCCGGTCGGGTCGACGTTATGCCGCGATGAGAGATACCCATGACGTTATTGGCCAATTTTGACGGCCGGTCGGGGTTTCGGGGACCAGCGATCGCCCGGGCACGGTGGTGCTCCGGGCGCATGCCGGGGGCTTCACTGCCCCCGAGGGCTATCGCGCTGATCACGGCACCAGGCTATCTCCCCGCACGGGGGCCCCGTCATGTCCGATCCTTGTACAAAACCAGGCCCGAAGTTTGACACTCTGGACAGCGCGGACAGTGCGAAGGCCTCTCACCTGATCCGGCGGGGCGCCTTGGCAAACGACGCCGCCCGGTGCACGTTGAACCGGACGGCACGGCACAGCCCGCCCGAGGGGAGCACACAGTCATGGCACCCAAGATCCTCATCGTGACCGGCGACGCAGCGGAGTCGCTGGAAGTCCTCTACCCGTACCAACGCCTGCGCGAGGAGGGGTACGAAGTCGACATCGCCGCCCCGGCCCGCAAGAAGCTCCAGTTCGTGGTCCACGACTTCGAGCCCGGCTTCGACACGTACACCGAGAAGCCCGGCTACACCTGGCCCGCCGACCTGGCGTTCTCCGAAGTCGAGCCGAGCCAGTACGCCGCCCTGGTGATCCCCGGCGGGCGGGCCCCGGAGTACCTGCGCAACGACCTCGAGCTGCGCAAGATCCTCAAGGCTTTCTTCGACTCGGACAAGCCGGTGGCGCAGATCTGCCACGGCCCGCTCCTGACGGCCGCCATCGACGGCCTGGCCGGCCGCCGGGTCACGGCCTATCCAGCCCTGGAGCTCGACATGCAGGCCGCGGGAGCGACGTTCCAGGACGCGGAGGCGGTCGTGGACGGCACGCTGGTCTCGGCCCGCGCCTGGCCGGACCACTCAGCCTGGATGCGCGAGTTCCTGAAGGTTCTCCGCGCGAAGAACCCGGTGACGTAGCCCCTCCCGCCCAGCCCCTTTGGCGTTTGAGGAGCGGGGTCCGGTGCGAAGCCCCAGAGAGCAGCCCGGGTGGGCGGACCGGTGGACAGGGGTGACCCTCACCCCATCCACCGCTCCGCCAGCTCCACCGCCTCCGCAAGCGTGTCCACCACCGGAACCCCCGCCGGCTCCAAGCTGGCCCGACTGTGCGAGCCCCCGGTATAGAGCACCGCCCGAGCCCCCACATGCGCAGCCGCCACAGCGTCATCCACCGCATCGCCGATAACAACAACCTGCTCCGGCGCGACACCGCCCAGCGCCGCGACATGCCGGGCCATGTGCGCGGCCTTGCTGCCGCCGGAAGGCCCGGTCCGCCCGTCGACCCGCACGAAGTGCCGCTCGATCCCGTACTGCCGCACCACCGGCAGCAGCTGCTCATGCCCGTACATGCTCAGCAGTGACTGGCTGCGCCCCCCGGCCCCCCACTCCACGAGCAGTTCCTCGACCCCGTGGGTGAGCGCGCACACCACCCGCAGCTCCGTGTAATGCCGATGGAACGCCTCGTCCATGACCAGCCACTCCGCGACCGTCGGCAGCCGCCCCATCAGCCGCTCGTAGAAGCGGGGTATGGGCACGCAGTACAGCTCCCGGTATCGCGCCAGCGTGATCGGCTCGATCCCGATCTCCGCGAACGCGGCGTTCGTCGCCCCGATGACCGCACTGATGTCATCGAGCAGCGTGCCGTTCCAGTCCCAGACGAGATGCGTCGTCGTGTGCTTCCCCATTCCAAGAAGGTACCCACTGGCTACGACAACGCAGCCACCACACCACAGCCCGGCTCAGCCGGGCTCAGACCGCTCAGCCGATCAGATTCGGGAGATCTCCTGCACCCCGAACCACAGCAGTTCGTGGTCCTCCGCGCCGTCCACCGTGAACTGCGCGTCGTCGTCCCCGTGGTCCGCCGCGCCCAGCGCCGAGGCCGCCGCCGTCACATCCGCCTCCGCGTCGTCCGCGTCGACATGTACCGCCGCCGCCTTCTTCAGCGGCACCGCGGCGGCGATCCGCACCTCGCCGAGCCCTGCCGCGTCCAGCCCCCGGTCCGGGTCCGCGACCGCGTCCCCGTCCGGTACGTCGACGGCCACGACCACCCGGCGGCGCGCGGCGCCCGGGTCCCCGGCCAGCAGCCGCAGGGACGCCGCCGCGGCCCGGTTGAGTGCGGCGTACTCGAGCTCCTCGATGTCGTCCGATACGTACCACTCGCGCAGACCGGGCGTCACGGCGTAGGCGGTCAGCGGGCCGGGCCCGAGCTGTCCGGCCTTGTGCGCCTCAGCGAGACCGGAAAGGGTCAGGGGGACGTAGACGCGCATTGGCAGGCCGCTTTCGTAGTCGGGAGGCGGACTCAAGGATACGTACGGAGTCCCCCTTCGGGGTGGTGGTCCCCGGCCTCCACGACGTCCACCTGACGAGCCGCCCGTCGGCCGGCCGCCGCCCCACTGCCGCCTCCCGTCACCCGGATAGGTGAATCGGCCGGCCACCGCCTCTTCCGGTCACCTCGCCTTGCCGCCGTCTCTCACCGCCGTAGAAGATCACCAGCAGAAGTTACTGCCCGGTATTACAGCCGGGCCGGCAGAGCGGGGGCACACAGATGAGCAAGGACAGGACCCGGCCGCAAGGACGCCGCGACCCGCGCAGGCCCGGCGCACCCACGTCCCGGGCGGCCACTACGAGCCCCACCACCGCAACCACACCCCCACCCGCACCCACACCACTCCGCCGGCACCACCACCGCCCCACACCCCACGAACAGTTCGCCGAGCGCCTGCTGGCCGTACTCAGCGGCCGGCGCCCCGTGCACTGGATGCTCGGCCACACCATCGGCGAGGCGTACGAGCAGCTCGTCCAGCTCGCGCCCAGGACCCCGCTGCGCACCCGCGGCACTCTCCCCGTCGTACGCACCTGCGGCAGCTTCCACCCGCGCCCCGGCGTGGTCGAGGCCTTCGCGAGCATCGCGGCCGGCGAGCAGGTACGGGCGATGGCGTTCCGCCTGGAGCAGGGCCGCGACCTGCGCTGGCGGTGCGCCGCCGTCGAGCTGGGCGGCGACCGCGGCGACCCGGTGGCGGCCTCCTGCGCCCCCGCCTAGCCACAGCCGGAACTCAGTCGACCCGCCGAAATGCGGCCGGGGCCGGACACCCATCGGTGTCCGGCCCCGGCCGCGCTGCAAGCGCCTGATGCCTACTTCTTGCGGCGACGGCCGCCGCTGCCGCCCTTCTGCGCCTTGCGCCGCTCGGCCCGCGTCATGCCGTCCGACTCGGACCGCGCAGGCCCTTCACCGTTCTCGAAGTCACCCTCGACGACACTGCCCTCACCGTCCACCTTGGGGGCGGAGAAGTGCAGCCGGTCGGGCCGCTGCGGAGCGTCGAGCCCCTTCGCCCGGATCTCCGGACGCGGCGCACCCGCGGGAACCGCGTCCTCCTTGCGCAGTGACGGCTTCTGGGACGCGTCCTGCGCCGGAACCGGAACTTCCTCGACCTGCTGCTCGACCTGGACCTCCAGGTTGAACAGGTAGCCGACGGACTCTTCCTTGATGCCGTCCATCATGGCGTTGAACATGTCGAAGCCCTCGCGCTGGTACTCGACCAGCGGGTCCTTCTGGGCCATGGCGCGCAGGCCGATGCCCTCCTGGAGATAGTCCATCTCGTAGAGGTGCTCGCGCCACTTGCGGTCCAGGACCGACAGCACGACGCGCCGCTCCAGCTCACGCATGATGTCGGAGCCGAGCTGCGCCTCGCGCTCGGCGTACTGCTCGTAGATGTCGTCCTTGATGGACTCGGCGATGAACTCGGCGGTGATGCCCGCGCGGTCGCCCGCCGCCTCCTCCAGCTCCTCCACCGTGACCTTCACCGGGTAGAGCTGCTTGAACGCGCCCCACAGCCGGTCGAGGTCCCACTCCTCGGCGAAGCCCTCGACGGTCTCGGCCTGGATATACGCGTCGATGGTGTCGTCCATGAAGTGACGGATCTGCTCCTGCAGGTCCTCACCCTCCAGGACCCGGCGGCGCTCACCGTAGATGACCTCGCGCTGCCGGTTGAGCACCTCGTCGTACTTCAGGACGTTCTTACGCGTCTCGAAGTTCTGCTGCTCGACCTGCGACTGCGCGGACGCGATCGCCCGCGTCACCATCTTGTTCTCGATCGGTACGTCGTCGGGCACATTCGCCATCGACATCACGCGCTCGACCATGGCGGCCTTGAACAGGCGCATCAGGTCGTCGCCCAGCGACAGGTAGAAGCGGGACTCGCCCGGGTCGCCCTGACGGCCGGAACGACCGCGCAGCTGGTTGTCGATACGCCGCGACTCGTGCCGCTCCGTACCGAGCACGTACAGCCCACCGAGGGCCTTGACCTCTTCGAACTCGGCCTTGACGGCCTGCTCGGCCTTCTCCAGCGCGCCGGGCAGGGCCGCGGCCCACTCCTCGATGTGCTCCTCCGGGTCGAGGCCGCGCTGGCGCAGCTCCGCCTCGGCGAGGTCGTCCGGGTTTCCGCCGAGCTTGATGTCCGTACCGCGACCGGCCATGTTCGTGGCGACGGTGACGGCGCCCTTGCGGCCGGCCTGGGCGATGATCGGCGCCTCACGGTCGTGCTGCTTGGCGTTGAGGACTTCGTGCTGGACTCCGCGCTTGGAGAGCTGCTGCGAGAGGTACTCCGACTTCTCCACGGAAGTCGTGCCGACCAGGATCGGCTGGCCCTTCTCGTGCTTCTCCGCGATGTCGTCGACGACGGCGGCGAACTTCGCGACCTCGGTGCGGTAAATGAGGTCGGACTGGTCGGCGCGGACCATCGGCCGGTTCGTCGGGATCGGCACGACGCCCAGCTTGTAGATCTGGTGGAACTCGGCGGCCTCGGTCATGGCCGTACCGGTCATGCCGGAGAGCTTGTCGTAGAGGCGGAAGAAGTTCTGCAGGGTGATCGTGGCGAGCGTCTGGTTCTCGTCCTTGATGTCCACCCCTTCCTTCGCCTCGATCGCCTGGTGCATGCCCTCGTTGTAGCGGCGGCCGGCGAGGATACGGCCGGTGTGCTCGTCGACGATCATGACTTCGCCGTCGATGACGACGTAGTCCTTGTCCTTCTTGAAGAGTTCCTTGGCCTTGATCGCGTTGTTCAGGTATCCGACGAGCGGCGTGTTGACCGACTCGTAGAGGTTGTCGATACCCAGCCAGTCCTCGACCTTGGCGACACCGGGCTCGTGGATGGCTACGGTGCGCTTCTTCTCGTCGACCTCGTAGTCGCCGGTCTCCTCGATGCCCTTGAGCGGGTTGCCCGGCTCGCCCTTCTTCAGACGGACGACCAGCTTGGCGAAGTCGCCGTACCACTTGGTGGCCTGGTCGGCCGGTCCCGAGATGATCAGCGGCGTACGGGCCTCGTCGACCAGGATCGAGTCGACCTCGTCGACGATCGCGAAGTTGTGACCGCGCTGGACGAGCTCGTCCTTGGACCACGCCATGTTGTCGCGCAGATAGTCGAAGCCGAATTCGTTGTTCGTGCCGTACGTGATGTCGCAGGCGTACATCTCACGGCGCTGCGCCGGCGACATGTCGGCGAGAATGCAGCCGACCTCGAGGCCGAGGATTTTGTGCACCCGGCCCATCATCTCGGAGTCGCGCTCGGCCAGGTAGTCGTTCACCGTGATCAGGTGGACGCCCTTGCCGGACAGCGCGTTCAGATACGCGGGAAGCGTGCCGACGAGGGTCTTGCCCTCACCGGTCTTCATCTCGGCGACATAACCGAGATGCAGGGCGGCGCCACCCATCATCTGGACGTCGTAATGGCGCTGACCGAGAACACGCTTCGCTGCCTCGCGGACGGTCGCGAAAGCCTCGGGAAGCAGGTCGTCCAGGCTCTCGCCGTCGGCGTACCGCTCCTTGTACTCATCGGTGAGCGCCCGCAACTCGGCGTCGGAGAGGTTGATGAAGTCCTCTTCGATGGAGTTGACCTGGTCCGCGATGCGGTGCAGTTTGCGCAGGATCTTGCCTTCGCCTGCACGCATGAGCTTGTTGAAGACGGACACTGAGGCTGGTCTCCTTGCCGGTCGGGCCTGTGCACTGGGTCGTATGGACTCTGGCGCGGGCACGGCAGGTGGTCCCCACCGCATCGGCCATCGTAAGCGAGGACCCCGCCACGCCGGGAGGTCCGCCCGCAGGAAGGCCCACTGTTACCCGCAAAGAGAACGGACAGGGAGCCCGGAAGGTGCCGGGCCATCCCAAAAAGGTCTGGCGCACCCCTGCCCGGCGAGCCGAGAATCAGCCGATGGAGCCCACCATCCTCACCACCGAGCGTCTGCTGCTGCGCCCTTTCGAGCCCGCCGACACGGACGCCGTCCTCCATGCTTGTCAGGATCCCGACATCCAGCGCTGGACGCCGATCCCCTCGCCGTACGAACGTGAGCACGCGGAGGGCTTCGTCCACCGGATCGTGCCGGACGGCTGGCGCTTCGACACCGTGTACGCCTTCGCGGTGCTCACCCGGGACAGCGGGGAACTGGTCGCGGCGATCTCGTCGATCAGCCGCGGCGAGGGCGCCGCGGAAGTCGGGTACTGGGCGGCGAAGCAGCACCGCGGCCGCGGCTACGTCACGGAAGCGGTCGGGGCCGTCGCCCACTGGGCCTTCACCACGGCGGGCGTGGAACGCCTGGAGTGGCGCGCCGAGGTCGGCAACGACGCGTCCCGCGCGGTCGCCGAGAAGGCCGGTTTCGTCATCGAGGGCGTCCAGCGCTCCGGCATCGCGAACAAGGGCGTACGCCGCGACGGCTGGACCGGCGCGCTGCTCCCGTCCGATCTCGGCCTGCCCACAGCGCGCCCGTACCTGCCCGCCAGAACCTGAATCCCCGCAGACCAGGGCCTGTTGTCAGTGGCGGCGCCTAGGCTGCGGCCATGACCAGTCTGCTGCCGCCCGCCGCCTCCCTGTCCGCCGACGAAGCCCGCAGGATCGCTCTGCGCGCGCAGGGATTCCTGGGTGCGCCGGACCGGCGGGCCGGAGTGCGCGGCGTGTTGCGCCACCTGGGCGCGGTCCAGCTCGACACCATCTCCGTGCTGGCCCGCTCGCACGAGCTGATTGCGTACGCCCGGCTCGGCGCCGTAGGTCGTACGCCGGTCGACGCCGCCTACTGGACCGGCGCTCACGCGTTCGAGTACTGGTCGCACGCCGCCTGCATCCTGCCCATGGAGGAATGGCCGCACTTCGCGTTCCGCCGCCGCGCGTACCGCGACCGGCCACACTGGCACCACGACCTGCCGGACGGCGCGTACGACGCGGTGATCAAGCAGCTGCGCGCCGAAGGCCCGCTGACGGCGACGGAGTTGGGCGGCGCCAAGAACGGCGGCGAGTGGTGGGACTGGTCGGCGTCGAAGGTGGCCGTCGAGCGGGCGCTGATGTACGGCGAGGTCGTGTGCACCGAGCGGCGCGGCTGGAAGCGGGTCTACGACCTGGCCGAGCGCGCCGTCCCGGACGCCGTCTACCACGACGACCTGGACGACACCGAGTGCCTTCGCCGCCTCGTGCGGCTGGCCGGGCAGTCCCTGGGCGTCGGCACGCGCGCCGACATCGCGGACTACCACCGTCTCAAGGGGGAGCAGGTCGAGGCCGTGATCGCCGAGTCGGGCCTGGTCCCGGTCGAGGTCGAGGGCTGGGCCAAGCCGGCCTGGGCGGACCCCGAGGCGCTGGCGGCCACCCCGCGCGGCCGCCACCGCACGACGCTCCTGTCGCCCTTCGACTCCCTCATCTGGGACCGCCCGCGCACCGAGCGCCTCTTCGGCTTCACTCACCGCCTGGAGGCTTACGTCCCCAAGCCGAAGCGGATACACGGGTACTTCGCGATGCCGCTGCTCGCGGGCGGCCGGCTGCTGGGCCGCGTCGACCCGGCGCGCGAGGGAAAGACCCTGGTGGCGCGCCAGGTCTCGGTGGAGAGCCGGAAGGCGGTCCGGCCGATGGCCGAGGCGCTGGTCGAGGCCGCGCAGTGGGTCGGCTGCACGGACGTACGCCTGGAGCGCGTCGACGCACCCGACTTGCGCACCGCGCTGACCACGGAACTGGCCCGCCTCACGTGACCACCCAGCCGAGGCCAGGACGGGCCGCCCCGCACCTCACCTGATCTCCAGGATCTTCTCCCGCATCGCGTAAACCACCGCCTCCATCCTGGAGTGCAGTTGCAGCTTCTCCAGGATGTTCCGGACGTGGTTCTTCACGGTGTTCTCGGAAATGAACAACTCCTTGGCGATGTCCCGGTTGTTCATGCCCGTCGCGACGAGCTTGAGGACCTCCAGCTCCCGCTCGGTCAGCCGCGGCGCCGGGACGAGCCGGCGCTCGTCGGTGCGCTGGATCATCGACTTGAATTCGGTGAGGAGCTTCGACGCCATCGACGGGCTGATCTGGGACTGGCCGTCGGCCACCGCCCGGATCGCGGTGGCCACCTCGTCCGTGGAGATCTCCTTGAGGAGATACCCCGTCGCCCCCGCCTTGATCGCGTCGTAGAGGTCCGCCTCCTCGTCGCTGATCGTCAGCATGATGATCTTCGCGCTGGGCGCCACCTCCTTGATCGAGGTGCACGCCTCAATACCGCCGCGCTTGGGCATCCGTACGTCCATCAGCACGATGTCGGGCAGCAGATCGGCGGCCTTGTCCACGGCCTCCGCCCCGTCCGCCGCCTCGCCGACGACCTGAATGTCCTCCTCCTGCGCGAGGACGATCTCCAGCCCCCGGCGAAACAGGGCGTGATCGTCCACGACCAGCACCCTGATGGGCTCCTTGCGCGTCCCCCCGGCGTCCGTACCGGAACCGCCGACACCGTCGGCATCCCCCATGTCGGACTCGTCCTGCACCGGACCGAAGCTGTCCGCCATCGTTCCTCCCCCTGAAGGCCGTGGCCCGAAATTCATGAGCTGCCCCAACCACAGTGTGGTGAGCACCGATTGGCTTGCGACGCCATGATTTCATGCCCGGACGACGGAGCGGTGATCCTGTGGTCGCACGATGGTGCCCCTGGGGGCGCACAGGCGCTCCAGGGGCACCACCACAGATGGGTACGGCGCGCTGCCCGCATTGGTTCAGCGTGCCCGGCGAATCACCCGCCGAGTGCACCGCCGGCGCCGCCCGCCTCTGTTTCGGCGAGGGGGTCGGTCGTAAGGCGGATAACTCCGTAGTCGTAGGCGTGCCGCCGGTAGACGACACTGGGCTCCTTTGTCTCGGAGTCGACGTAGAGGTAGAAGTCGTGCCCGACCAGCTCCATTTCGTAGAGCGCCTGGTCGAGCGACATCGGGGCCGCGACGTGTGTCTTCTCGCGGACCACCAGCGGCCCTTCGCCCTGCACTTCGAGCGGCCCGATCCTGGTGGTGGGAATGGTGGGCGGCGCCTCCTCGGCGACCAGCAGCCCATTGCCGTTGATGGCCGCGGCACCCGGCACTGCCGCACCGACCTCGGCGGCGGACAGCCTGCCGTTGCCACGACGCGTGTGGCGCTTGTCGTGCTGCCTCCGCAGCCGCGCCTCCAGCTTCCCCGTGGCCAGGTCCAGCGCTGCGTACGGGTCGCCGGCCGAAGCCTCGGCCCGGATCACCGGGCCACGCGAGCGAAGCGTGATCTCCACGCGATCGGAACGGTCCGCCTGCCGCGGGTTGGGCTCCTTGGACACCTCGACGTCAAGGCTCATCACCTTGGCGTCAATTTTCTGGATTTTCTCCAGGTTGAGCTTCTCGGCCACGTGCTTGCGGAACCTCTCGGGCACCTCGGTCTTGCGGCCCTTGACGACGATGTCCACGCAGAACTCCGTTCCCGGATAGCCCCGCTTCAGCTGCGGAGCGTCTCCCTTTCGCACCAGGTTCCGGTGAGCACCGGAACCTCGGACTTGGTGACTTTCACCTCCTCCTCCCCAGTCGACAAGATCCCCACCCCATCGACTTCGGGCTGAAGGGAAAACCCGAAGCGCAGCTGTCCCAATAAGTGAGGCACAGGGTCTGCTTTTCCTCACAACCGAACATAGCTCGCTCGGACGCTTGTCGGCACCCGCTACCGGCGCGTACCTCCGTTCAAGTGCATTTCCCCTCTGTCCACCAGCAACGATCCAAGTTCCCCGTCAGTTCCGGTTTATTTCGAACGAGAGCGCCGGTGCCGCGACTACGGCCGCGTTCACCTGTGCGGATACGGAAATCAGCCGTTCCTGGGTGGCACTCAGTGCACGGGCCGCCTCCGCCAGCGAGGCCCCCGTTGTCATGAGATCGTCCACCAGTACGGCCAGGCCGCCTTCCAGGAGCCGCCCGCCGCCCGCGACGACCTCCAGGGCCCCCGCCAGGTTCGCCGCCCGCTCGCGGGCGCTCAGGCCCGCCTGGTCACTCACCGCCCGCCGCTGCCTGAGCACGGCGAGCACCCGGGCAGGCACTCCGGCGCGCCGCAGCTCCCCGGCGGCAGCCAGCGCGATCCGGCGCGCCGGATCATGCCCGCGCGCCCTGACCGCACCGCGCGCGGACGGTACGGGTACGAGCAGCAGCGGCCCCGCCGTCCCGGCCCGCGGCCCGGTCACCGCGGCCCGCACCGCGCCCGCCAGTGCGCTGCCGAGCGCCCCCGCGAGCCCCAGTGCGCCCCGCTCCTTGTGCCCGAGCAGCACGGCGCGTACCGCGTCCTCGTACGGAGCGGCGGCATGGACCACCGGCAGCCCCGCCGGCTCCGGCGACGGGCGCACCCGGCGCGCCCGGGCGCCGTACAATGCCTGCCCGCATTCGGCGCACAGCACTGTGCGCGGCCTGCCGCAGCCGCCGCACGCGACCGGCAGCACCAGACCGGCGACCTCCCGCCACCACCCGTGCATGGACTCCACTGTGCCCAGCGGAGCGCGCCGCAACCACCCCTGTGGAAAACCCGGTTGCCGGGGCCGGTTGCAGGCCCCCGGCGCGTGGGCCGCGGACGGCTATCCCGGATAGACCGGGTACGACCCCTTGCTGACCACTGTCTTCCAGTTCGCGCCGGGCGGCAGCCGCACAATGCCGTCCTCCACCGAGTGCGCCAGCAGCGGCAGCCGGTCGTCGTCCGCCGAAGCGACCGCCGTCACCCGGTTCACGCCCGGCACCGACTGGGCGTCCGACGTCGAACCGTCCGTCTGCAGATACCGCAGCTGCTGCACCCCGCCGGACTCTCGGCCGACGACCACCAGGCGGCTGCGCCCGGCCCACGACACGGCCGTCACTTCCTCCATCTGAGGCGCGACGGGCCGCAGGTCGACAACGGACACTTCCGGCTTGTCCACAGGCCCGTGCCGCTCGACCCGGCCGAGCTTCAGGGTCGTCCGGCCGTCCTGCGTCACCAGCAGCGCGATCCGTACACCGTCCGCCGACACCTTCAGCGCCTCGATACGGGCCCCGTCGAGGCCGTCAAGGCCATCGACGACCTTGACCTCCTCCGCCTTCCCCTCGCCGCCCGCCAGCCGCAGCAGCCGCGGCTGACGCGGGTCCCGGTCGGCCACCCAGAGATCGCCCCGCCCGTCCCAGCTAGGCGCCGAGAGGCGGTCCTTCTCCTGCTTGCCGCCGCTGGTCAGCACCGGCTCCTCGGGCTCGCTGTCCGAGACGACGGACGCCACATACAGCGAGCGCGCGTCCTGCGAGACCCCCGCCGCGTGCCGTTCGTTGCGCGCCACCGCGACCGCGCTCAGATGCCGTTCGCCGTTGCCGAGCGGACCCGGCACGGGGTCGGCCTCATCGTCGGCGCCGGTGTTCTCGGTGCTTGCCACCATCCGTACGAGACGCTGCTTGGGGTCGAGAAAGTACTGATAGTCCGGGCTCCCCGAAGCCCGTTCCGGAGCAAAGTCCTCCGCCTGGTCCCCGCCGAGCACGCACAGCGTCGAACCGTCCGACCGCTGCAACTCCACTTGCCCGACCCGGTACGACGTCAGGTCCCGCAGCGTGAAGAGCAGTTGGGCGGCCATCTCCCTGCACCGCTTCTGGCCGACGTTGGACGCCTTCCCGTTGAGCGGCACCTTGAGAGCGTTCCGGTCGTCGAACGCCAGGGACTTGGCGCCGTCCTCCAGCTTCAGTGCCGTACCCGTGGGGAAGCTGGAACCGACCACCGGCTTCAGCCAGTTGGTCGGCCCGCTCAGCAACGCCTCGACCGTCTGCGTCACCGGATCCATCTGGGTCTGCGGGTCCATGCGCTTGCGTACGTACACGGGGTCGGCGACCAGCCACGGGTGAGCCGCGCCGGCCCCCTCCGACGACGTACCGGAAGCGAAGTAGTACTTGTTGACGGAGCGGTAGATGCGCTCGAAGTCCGACTCACCGAGCACCAGCCCCTGCGGCAGGCCGTCGATTCGCCACTCCTTGCCATCCGGACCGTTCTGCCTGCTGAGATGGAGCGTCTCGCGGTACGAGCGGTTGACCGGCTGGTACGCGCGCTGCTCGTTCACCTCGGCGATCTTCGTGCCGGTCAGCGCGTACGTATAGGCCCCGCCCTCGCGGTCATTGGCCCGCTGGTCCTGCGGCACCGGGCCGTCGTCCAGCACCGTGACGTGCGTCGGGTCCCACTCCTGGGATGCCTTCTTCGTCAGGTACTTACGGGCCGTGGCGAATTGGGGGTCGTCGCCCGTCATCGCCTCCAGGAAACCCTCGACGATCTCGTTCGGCTGGGCACCCTTCCTCGGCGCCATCCCGTACACCCGCACCTGCGAGTCACCGCGCGGGGACGCCTCCACGGCCTCCACGTCGCCGTTGTCCGGCATGGACGCGCAGCCGGTCAGCAGCAGCAGACCACCGCACCCCAGCAGCACCGTCGTCCGCGGCACCCGCCAGCGGCCGCCGCGCAATCGCTCAGTGCCCACGGGTGATGTCCTTCCGCTCCGCCTGCGATGCACTGTCAACGTCGCCCGACGACCGCGCCACGACCCGGGCACCACTGCCCGGCAGCGCCGTCGGATCCGCCGCCGGCGCCGGTCGCGTCGCTGCGGGCAGTGGCGACCGCTCGGCGCTCGGCTGTGCGGGCACCCTCGCGAGCCGGTTGGCACCGCCGCCCGGCCGGTCCCCCGTCACCCGGCTGTCCGCCTCCGCGCGCTCGCGCGCACGCCGCGAATCTTCGGGCTCCAGCGGAATGGGCGAACCGCGCAGCGACTCGTCCGCCGTACGCGGCAGGGTGAGCCTGAACTGCGATCCGCCGCCCGGCTCTCCCCACGCCTGAAGCCAGCCGCCGTGCAGCCGCGCGTCTTCCACCGCGATGGACAGGCCGAGGCCGGTACCACCCGTGTGGCGCGCACGCGCCGGATCGGCCCGCCAGAACCGGTTGAACACCCGCGTCGCCTCCCCCGGCTTCAGCCCGACCCCGTAGTCACGGACCGCCACGGCGACAGCCCCACCCGCGGCGCCCAGCCGGACAACAACATCCCGGCCCTCACCGTGCTCTACGGCATTGACGACAAGATTTCGAAGTACGCGCTCCACCCGCCGCGCATCGGCCTCGGCAACCACGGGCTGCTCATCACCGGTCACCCGTATCCGGGTCCCCTTGCGCTCGGCCAGCGGCTCGGCTCCCTCGATGACCCGGCGTACGACCTCACGCAGGTCTATCGGCTCCGCCTCCAGAGCCGCCGCACCCGCGTCGAACCGGCTGATCTCCAGCAGGTCGGCGAGCAGCGACTCGAAGCGGTCCAGCTGTCCGGCGAGCAGCTCGGCGGACCGCGCCGTCACCGGATCGAAGTCGGAACGCGCCTCATGAATGACGTCGGCGGCCATCCGTACGGTCGTCAGCGGCGTACGCAGCTCGTGCGAGACGTCCGACACGAAGCGCCGCTGGAGCCGGGACAGCTCCTCCAGCTGCTGGATCTTGACCTGCAAGTTCTGCGCCATCTTGTTGAAGGCCTCGCCGAGCCGCGCGATGTCGTCCTCACCCGTGACCTTCATACGTTCCTGGAGCCGGCCGGCGGACAGCCGCTCGGCGACCCCGGCGGCCATCCGCACAGGCGTGACGACCTGCCGCACGACCAGCCAGGCGATGCCGCCGAACAGCACGACAACGAACACCCCCGCGGTGGCGAGCGTGGTTTTCACCAGGCTGAGCGACTCCTCCTCCTGCGTCAGCGGAAAGAGGTAGTAGAGCTGATACGGCTGGCCGCTGTTGTCATTCAACTGCTTCCCGATGACCAGACCGGGCTCGGACGGCTCCTGCGCGTCCGTGTACGTAATCCGGACAAAAGCCTTGTGCGCCTTGCCGGTCCCCTGATCGATCGCGTCCCGAAGCTTCTGCGGCACGCTCGCGCTCTGGTTCACGCCGCCCGACGCGCGGGGCCCGCGATTGCTGGAACTCTCGTCGTCCGAATCAGCACTGAGCGCCACCACGTGGAATGCCTGCCGGCCGCCGCTGGCGAGCTGCTCCACGAGCTCGGTCCTCCAGTTGGTGGAGTTGCGAGCGGTGGCCCTGGCCTGCGAGCTTTCTCCGGAGCCCGTTCCGGCGACGGTACGGGCCTTCTCCTCCGCCACGTCGAATCCACCGGCCGCCTGGCTCTGGGCAGCCTCCTGCTTCGCGTCGAGCAGGCCATTACGCACCTGCCACATCACCACGAAGCCGAGCAGCAGCACCACACCGAGCGACATCAGCAGTGAACCGACGACCACGCGCAGCTGAATGTTCCGCCGCCACAGCCGCAGCGAAGGCAGCAGCGGCCGCCGCACCCAGCGCGCGAAGAGACGCAGGGCCGGACCGCCCTGCACGAAACGTCCGATCCTGGACGTCCTTCGCCGAGGACCGGCAGCCCGCCCCGTACGGACTCCCGGCTCCCCCCCGGGCATCGGAGCAGCGCTGCCTCGGCTCATATCAGCTCGGTCCGGCCTTGTAACCGACCCCGCGGACGGTCACAACGATCTCCGGACGCTCCGGGTCCTTCTCGACCTTCGACCGCAACCGTTGGACATGGACATTGACCAGCCGGGTGTCCGCGGCATGGCGATAACCCCACACCTGCTCCAGCAGCACCTCGCGGGTGAACACCTGCCAGGGCTTACGGGCGAGCGCGACCAGCAGGTCGAACTCGAGCGGCGTCAGGGCGATGGACTGCCCCTCCCTCTTCACGGAATGACCGGCCACGTCAATGACCAGGTCTCCGATTGCCAGCTGTTCCGGCGCCGGCTCCTCCGACCTCCTCAGTCGCGCCCTGATACGGGCTACGAGCTCCTTGGGCTTGAACGGCTTGACGATGTAGTCGTCAGCGCCGGACTCCAGCCCCACCACCACATCTACGGTGTCGCTCTTGGCGGTGAGCATGACGATCGGCACCCCGGACTCGGCCCGGATCAGTCGGCAGACTTCGATGCCGTCCCGTCCGGGCAGCATGAGATCCAGCAGCACCAGGTCAGGCTTGGCCTCCCTGAATGCGGCCAGTGCCTTGTCGCCATCCGCTACGAACGACGGCTCAAATCCTTCACCACGCAGCACAATGCCGAGCATCTCGGCCAGTGCGGTGTCGTCGTCGACGACAAGGACGCGTCCCTTCATAAACGACATCATCCCATTAGCTAATCGTTACCTGGCGTGACCTGGCACACAGGTCTGCCAGTGCGGCCCCCGTGACCGGGGAAATTGCACCCTGCTCCGTGACGATCGCGGTCACCAGTTCTGGCGGCGTTACGTCGAAGGCCGGGTTGTACGCCTGTGTCCCCAACGGCGCCACAGGCATCCCGGCCCCCATCCCGGCATCAGATCCAGCCACCGGGACCGACGGCACCGTGAACTCTGTCACCTCCTGCCCCGACCGCTGCTCCACCTCGATGGAAGCACCGTCCGGAGTGCCCAGATCCACCGTGGTCACGGGCGCGACCACGATGAACGGAACGTGGTGGTACTTGGCCAGCACCGCGAGCGGATAGCTCCCCACCTTGTTGGCCACCGAACCGTCGGCCGCGATCCGGTCGGCGCCGATGAGTACGGCGTCCACCTCACCGGCGGCGAAGAGCGAACCCGCCGCATTGTCCGTGAGCAGCGTGTACGCCATGCCGTGCCGTGCGGCCTCGTACGTCGTGAGCCGCGCGCCCTGCAGCAGCGGGCGGGTCTCGTCGACCCACAGCCGCCGCAGCCTGCCCGTCCGGTGTGCGGCCAGCGCCACCGCGAACGCCGTGCCCTCACCGCCCGAGACCAGCGCCCCGGTGTTGCAGTGAGTCAGTACGCGGTGCCCCCCTCCCGGCAGTAGTTCCTCCAGGAGGGCCAGCCCGTGCGCAGCCATCCGCGCACTGGCTTCGGCATCGGCCCGGTGCAGCTCCCGCGCGGCGACCAGCGCCGACGCAGCCGCCCGCTCGGCGCCCGCCCCCTTCTCGACGGCCGCCCGGTACGCCGCTGCCGCGTGCCGCACCCCGTACCCGAGGTTCACGGCGGTGGGCCGCGCCCGCTCCAGCAGCCCCACGGCCTCGTCCACGTCGTACCCCCGCGCGGCAGCCAGCGCCACCCCGTAGGCACCGGCGAGCCCCAGCACGGGCGCTCCACGAACAGCGAGCGTCTGGATGGCCTGCACCAGCGCAGGCACATCCGTACAGACCAGCTCGACCTCCTCCGCGGGCAGCCGCGTCTGGTCGAGCAGCACCAGCACGGGACCCTCGGGCGGCTCCTCCCACCGCAGCGTAGGGAGCGGGGGCGGCTCGGCGCCCGCTGGGAATTGCGCGTCCTGATCAGCCATCTGCCCAGTCTGCCCGCTGAGGCACCGACAATTGAAGGTGCACAGGAGATACGGGCCCCGGTCCGCCGACAAGTGCCCCATGACACGATGGCTGCCAACCTGCCGCCGCAACCGCGGACGGGCACCGTGAAGGAGCGACGATGAACGACTCTCCGGGCTGGGCCTCGCCCGGATCTGCCCCCTCCGACGGTCAGAAGCCGGCCGTGCCACGGCCCGCCGAGCCGGCCGAGACCGTCGAGCCCGCCGAGCCCGCCGAGCCCGCCGATCAGAGCAATCCCGTATCGAAGTGGTCGAAGGAGCAGCCCCCGGCAGGCCAGTGGTCCGCCCCCAGCGGCCCTGGCGGGCACCCCGGCCCCCCGCAGCAGCAGCCGGCACCGAACTGGGGCGGCAGGCCCCAGGGCGGCGGCTGGGGCGGTCCTGCGCCCGTCGCCAAGCCCGGAGTGATCCCGCTGCGCCCGCTCGGCATCGGCGAGATCCTCGACGGAGCGGTGTCGACGCTGCGCGCCCACTGGCGCACGGTCCTCGGCATCACGGTCACCGTCGCGGTGATCACCCAGATCTGCGACATCCTGATCCAGCGCTACCTGCTCCCCGCGCCGCCCGAGGTCGACCCGAACGCCACGCCGTCCGAAGCCCTCAGCCAGTCCTTCGAGGCGATGCGGAGCACCCTGGTCAGCGCGGCCCCCACGTTCGCGATCGCTCTCATCGGCACACTCTTCACCACGGCTCTGCTGACCATGGTGATCAGCCGCTCCGTGCTCGGCCGCCCGGTGACACTCGCCGACGCCTGGCGCGAGGCCAAGCCCCAGCTGCCCCAGCTGCTCGGCCTGACCCTGCTGCTCCCCCTCCTCGCCGCCGCGATCATGACGGTCGGCATCCTCCCCGGCCTCCTGCTGGGCGGCGCGGCAGGCATCACCCTCGCGCTCCTCCTCGGTACGGCGGCCTTCGTCGCCGTCCTGTGGCTGATGGTCCGCTTCAGCCTCGCCTCGCCCGCCCTGATGCTGGAGAGGCAGAGCATCAAGAAGTCGCTGAGCCGCTCGGCCAAGCTGGTCAGCGGCGCCTGGTGGCGGGTCTTCGGCATCATGCTGCTCACGATGCTGCTCACCTTCATCGTGTCGATGATCATCGCCGTGCCGTTCGGCCTCATTGCCTACGCCGCCGACGACGGCCTGGACGGACTGTTCACCGGGGAGACTCCGGAATTCGGCTGGCCCTTCCTGATCATCACCGGCATCGGCGCCGTGATCGCCGCCTCGATCACCTACCCGATCAACGCCGGCGTGACGGTCCTGCTCTACGTCGACCAGCGCATCCGCCGCGAGGCTCTCGACCTCGAACTCTCCCGCGCCGCCGGCATCCCCGGCTACGGCCCCCAGCAGCCCACCGACACCACACCCGGGAGCTGATGCGGTGTCCACAGCGGGGGGCAGGACAACAGCGAGCCTCCGGGCTCGCGCAAGTGACGACGTACCGGTGGACATTCCACGCGTCCCGGCCCGAGAGGCCGCAGAGCGCGAACTGTCCAAGCCGATGTACCACGAGAACGACCCGAGCTTCCTCGAACGGGCCATCGACCGCTTCTGGGAATGGGTCAACGACCTGTTCAGCGCGGCGTCCGGGGCCACACCGGGAGGCGCGGTGGGGCTCGTGGTCGTCGTCGTGCTCGTCGTGCTCCTCGCCGCCGGCCTGTGGCTACGGCTCGGCACCCCCCAACGCACCCCTTCCCTTGAAGGGACGCTGTTCGACGAAGGCCCGCGCAGCGCGGCGGAGCACCGCGCCGCCGCCGAGGCACACGCCGCCTCACACCGCTGGAACCAGGCCGTCCAGGAACGGATGCGGGCCGTCGTACGCTCCCTGGAAGAGCGCGCCCTCCTCGACCCGCGCCCCGGCCGCACCGCGGACGAGGCCGCCTCTGAAGCCGGACAGTCCCTCCCCGGCCACGCCGCCCGACTGCGCGCCGCCGCCCGCGAATTCGACGACGTCACATACGGCGGCCGCACCGCCGACCAACAGGCGTACCAGCGCCTGAGCGAACTCGACTCCGCCGTCGAGCGCACAAAGCCGCTGCTCGGTTCCGCGGCCCAAGGAGCCTCGGAATGACCGGAGCTCGCACTGGCTCCACCTCGGCCTCCCCCACCGCCCGCCAGATCTGGACACGCGCCCGCGGCCTCCTCCTCGGCCTGGTCGTCATCCTCGTCGCCGGGATCGCCATCGCCGCCGTACGCTCCGGCGACCAGCACGGCCGACTCGACCCGCGCTCCGCCGACCCCCACGGCAGCCGCGCCGCAGCCGAACTCCTCAAGGCCCGTGGTGTCAGCACCCACGTGGTCACCAACCTCGACGAAGCCACGGCCGCGGCGACCGCCGACAGCACTCTGCTCGTAACCGCCCCCAATCTCCTGACACCCCGGCAGCAGCGCCAACTCCGCACCACCATGCAGGAATCCGCGTCCCGTACGGTGCTCCTCGCGCCCGGCGCCCCCTCGGTCCCCACTCTCGCTCCGGGCGTGCGCGTCGAGCGGCGCACCACCGTGTCGCCGCACTCCCCCCAGTGCTCGCTGCCTGCCGCGCTCCGCGCCGGCGACGCCGACACCGGCGGACTCCGCTACACCACCGAAGCCCCCGACGCCGACGCCTGCTACCC
Organism: Streptomyces sp. ISL-100; assembly: GCF_018614615.1. Classification (GTDB taxonomy): domain Bacteria; phylum Actinomycetota; class Actinomycetes; order Streptomycetales; family Streptomycetaceae; genus Streptomyces. The sequence goes on from NZ_JAGGOK010000010.1 coordinate 292,468, forward strand.
CAGCGACGGCCTCGCCACCGTCCTGCGCGTACCGCACACCGCAGGCAGCGACACCGTCCTGCTCGGCGCGCCGGACATCCTCTACAACGACCGCCTCGACGAACAGGGCAACGCCTCGCTCGCCCTTCAACTCCTCGGCTCCCGGCCCCATCTCGTCTGGTACCTCCCCTCGCTCGGCGACGCCTCGGCCACCGACGGTGGCGAAAGCAGCTTCTACGACCTGGCCCCTCCCGGCTGGCTCTGGGGAACGCTCCAACTCACCCTCGCCGCCGTACTCACCGCCATCTGGCGCGGCCGCCGACTGGGCCCCCTCGTCACCGAACAGCTCCCGGTAGCCGTCCGGGCCTCCGAGACCACCGAGGGCCGCGCCCGTCTCTACCGCCGAGCCGACGCCCGCGACCGCGCAGCCTCGGCCCTCCGCTCGGCAACCCGCACTCGCCTGGCCCCCCTTCTCGGCGTGCCCGCCTCCCGGGCGCACGCCTCCGACGCCCTGATCCCAGCCGTCTCCGCCCACCTGCCGACGACCGGCCGGGACCTCCCCGCCCTTCTCTTCGGCACCGCACCCTCCAACGACGCCGGCCTCATCCGCCTGGCAGACGAACTCGACGCCCTCGAAAGGGAGGTACGCGCTTCATGAGCGCCCAGCCCGCAGAGAACCCAGACAGCGCCCGAGCCTCCCTCGAAGCCCTGCGCACCGAGATCGCGAAGGCCGTGGTCGGCCAGGATCCCGCTGTCACCGGACTCGTCGTAGCCCTGCTCTGCCGAGGCCACGTCCTGCTCGAAGGAGTCCCCGGAGTAGCCAAGACGCTGCTGGTCCGCGCCCTCGCGGCCTCCCTCGAACTGGACACGAAGCGCGTCCAGTTCACCCCCGACCTCATGCCCAGCGACGTCACGGGATCTCTGGTCTACGACGCCCGCACCGCCGAGTTCTCCTTCCAGCCCGGCCCCGTCTTCACGAACCTCCTCCTCGCGGACGAAATCAACCGCACGCCCCCCAAGACGCAGGCGTCCCTCCTGGAGGCAATGGAGGAGCGCCAGGTCACCGTCGACGGAACGCCCCGCCCCCTGCCCGACCCCTTCCTGGTCGCCGCGACCCAGAACCCCGTGGAGTACGAGGGCACTTACCCCCTCCCCGAGGCGCAACTGGACCGCTTCCTCCTCAAGCTCACCGTCCCGCTCCCGTCCCGCGAGGACGAGATCGGCGTCCTGACCCGCCACGCGGAGGGCTTCAACCCCCGCGACCTGCACGCAGCCGGCCTACGCCCCGCCGCCAACACCGCCGACTTGGAAGCGGCCCGTGCTGCCGTGGCCAAGACCGCAGTCTCCGCCGAGATCACCGGTTACGTCGTCGATATCTGCCGTGCCACCCGAGAATCCCCCTCACTCACTCTCGGCGTCTCACCCCGAGGCGCCACCGCTCTGCTCTCCACCGCCCGTGCCTGGGCCTGGCTCACCGGCCGGGACTATGTCATCCCCGACGACGTGAAGGCCCTCGCGCTGCCCACCCTGCGCCACCGCATCCAGCTCCGGCCCGAGGCGGAGATGGAAGGAGTCACCGCCGACTCCGTCATCACCGCGATCCTGGCCCACGTCCCCGTCCCCCGCTGACGAGGCGATGACCGTGGCCCTCACCGGACGAACCGCACTCCTCGCCGCTCTCGGCGCGATCCCCATCGGCATCCTCGCGCCGAACTGGTCCGGGGTCCTCGCCGTGAACGCTCCCCTCACGCTCGCAATTCTGTGCGACTACGCCCTGGCCGCGCCAGTGCGAAAGCTCCGTTTCACCCGAAGTGGTGACACGTCAGTTCGATTGGGTGACGATGCCGAGATCCAGTTGACCGTCACGAACCCCTCGGGCCGCCCCCTGCGTGCCCAGCTCCGCGACGCCTGGCCGCCCAGTAGCTGGCCCACCGGCACCGAACAGGCAGCCTCACGCCACGAGCTGACCATCCCTGCAGGAGAGCGCCGCCGCCTCACCACTGCCCTGCGGCCCACCCGCCGGGGCGACAGCCACGCCGAACGGATCACCGTCCGCTCCTACGGGCCGCTCGGCCTGGCAGCCCGCCAGGGCAGCCACCGAGTCCCGTGGACCATCCGCGTCCTGCCGCCCTTCACAAGCCGCAAGCACCTCCCGTCCAAGCTGGCCCGCCTCCGCGAGCTCGACGGCCGCACCAGCGTCCTGAGGCGCGGCGAGGGCACCGAATTCGACAGCCTCCGCGACTACGTTCCCGGCGACGACACCCGCTCCATCGACTGGCGCGCCACCGCCCGGCAGAACACCGTCGCCGTACGCACGTGGCGCCCGGAACGCGACCGGCACATCCTGGTCGTCCTCGACACCGGCCGCACCTCGGCAGGCCGCGTCGGCGACGTACCGCGCCTGGACGCCTCCATGGACGCCGCCCTTCTCCTCGCCGCTCTGGCCTCACGCGCGGGCGACCGCGTCGACCTCCTGGCCTACGACCGCCGCATCCGCGCCCAGGTCCAGGGCCGAACCGCAGGCGACGTCCTGCCGGCCCTGGTCAACGCCTTGGCCCCGCTGGAGCCCGCGCTGGTCGAAACCAACGCCCGGGGCCTCAGCGCCGCGGCACTGGCCAACGCCCCCCGACGTTCCCTGGTCGTGCTACTGACCGGCCTGGACGCGGCCCCGGTGGAGGAAGGCATCCTCCCCGTACTTCCGCAGCTCACCCAACGCCACACCGTCCTGGTGGCGTCAGTAGCCGATCCCCGCGTCGAGGAAATGGCAGCCAGCCGCGGCACAGTCGACGCGGTCTACGAAGCCGCCGCCGCGACTCAGGCCCAGGAACAGCGCCGCCGCACAGCGGAGAAACTTACCCGCCACAACGTCACAGTCGTCGACGCAACCCCCGACGACCTGGCCCCGGCTCTCGCTGACGCATACCTCGCCCTGAAAGCGGCAGGCCGCCTGTAAGGGCCCCTGCAAAACAGAAAGGCCCTGCCGACGGGCGGCGGGGCCTTGAACGCAGAAAAGCCCCGCAC
>NZ_JAGGOK010000100.1 GCF_018614615.1 Streptomyces sp. ISL-100
GATCTTCACGAGCCTTCTAGAGGTTCAGCTGCATCAAGGGGTCGGGCTTGCGTACGAATCCCAGCGAGGCGTAGAGCGGCTCCGCATCGGGGGACGCGGTGAGGTGGACGCTCACGGCGCCGCGCTCGCGGAACCAGTCGAGCAGCGCGTCCATGCACGCGCGGGCGTGGCCTCGGCGGCGCTGGTCCGGGTCGGTGGCGACGCTGAAGACGTAGCCGATGGCGCCGTACGGATTGCCGGAGCGCCCGATGCGGTAGTCGACGGTGCCGACGGCGAGCGCGGCCAGGGCGTCGGGCCGGGCGGGGTGCTCGATGGCGAAGGCGGCGAAGTCGCCCTCCTGATCGGCGAGCTTCTTGCGCAGGGTCGGGAGGGACTCGGCATGCCAGTCGGACGACGTGTCCGCGGCGAATACTGAGTCGATCATCACTTGCCGCAGGCGGATCACTTCGGCGGCGTCGGCGGCGTTGGCACGGCGTACGAGGCTCATGCTGCGCAGGCTAGTCAGAGCGACCGTAGAATATCTTCCGGTTTTCGGTTGCTTGGAGTGCACTCCAAGGTCCTAGCGTGGGGGCCATGACCGTGACGGAAACCCCACCCGCACGCACCGATTCCTGCGCCGCTCGACCCCGGCCGCACCCGCGCCCGGAAGGCCGGGACCACTACACGATCAGCGAGGTCGCGGCGCACACCGGGCTCACGGCGTACACCCTGCGCTGGTACGAGCGGATCGGTCTGATGCCGCACGTCGACCGCTCGCACACCGGCCAGCGGCGCTTTCGCAACAGCGACCTGGACTGGCTGGCCTTCGTCGGCAAGCTGCGGCTGACCGGGATGCCGGTCGCGGACATGGTGAGGTACGCCGAACTGCTGCGGGAGGGCGAGCACACCTTCGAGGAGCGGCAGGAGCTGCTGGAGTCGACGCGCCGGGATGTGCGCGCGCGCATCGCCGAGCTCCAGGACACGCTCGCCGTACTGGACCACAAGATCGACTTTTACGCGGACGCCCGGCGGGCGTCGGAGAGGGTCTGAACCCACATGAGCATGAGCGACGAAAAGAACAAGATCGAAAAAGTGCGGCTCGGGACCGACGGTCCGGAGGTCGGCGTACAGGGCCTCGGCTGCATGGGCATGAGCTTCGCGTACGGGCCCACGGACGCCGACGAGGCACGGGCGACGCTGGAGCGGGCGCTGGAACTGGGCATCACCCTGTACGACACGGCGGACGCGTATGCCGCCGGCGAGAACGAGAAGTTCCTGGCCCCGTTCTTCAGGTCCCACCGGGACGAGGTCGTCATCGCGACGAAGTTCGCGCTGGCCGTGGACCCCCGCGACCCGACGAAGCGGATCATCAACAATGACCCCGCCTACATCCGCCAGTGCATCGAGGGCAGCCTCCAGCGCCTGGGCGTCGACGAGATCGACCTCTACTACATGCACCGGCGTGATGTGAACGTCCCTATAGAGGAGACGGTCGGCGCGATGGCCGAGCTCGTGCGCGAGGGCAAGGTCAAACACCTCGGGCTGAGCGAGGTGACCGGCGGCGAACTGCGGGCGGCGCAGGCTGTGCACCCGATCGCGGCCGTGCAATCGGAATGGTCACTGTTCAGCCGCGACATCGAGGCGGGCGTAGTGCCGGCGGCCCGGGAGCTCGGCGTGGCTCTGGTCCCGTACTCGCCGCTGGGCCGAGGCTTCCTCACCGGCTCCTTCACGAGCGCCGAAAAGGACCTGACCGAGGACGACTTCCGCCGCAACCAGCCCCGCTTCAACGGCGACAACGCTGCTACGAACGCCTCGCTGCTCGACCCGGTACGCAAGCTCGCCGAGGGCCGGAACGCCACGCTCGGGCAGGTCGCGCTCGCCTGGGTGCAGCAGCAGGCGCAGGTCCACGGCCTGGCCGTCGTACCGATCCCCGGAACCCGCAAGCCCACCCGCGTCGAGGAGAACGCGGCGGCGACCCGGCTCCTGCTCACCGACACCGAGATGGACCTGCTGGAGCCGATCGCAGGCCGGGTCGCGGGCGGCCGGTACGCGGACATGACGTTTACGTCGGCGGGACGCGAGTAGGGGGTACGGGGGGTTAGCGGCCGCGCCGCGCTCAGGGCGCTGCCCCGGGCCCCGGTCCCCAATCGCCGGACGCGCTTAGAGGGGGCTTCCCGGCCAGAGCATTCAGCCCGTCCGGCGTTTGAGGACACGCCCGGAGGGCGTCTGTGTTGTCTGGAGGCTGGGGGCTTGCCCCAGTTCGGGAAGGGGTGGGGTGGGGAAAGGCTCCGCGCAGCGGTCCCCAGGTCACGCCAGGCCAAGAGCGAACGCCGTGAACCCCGCCGCGAGCACCCCCGCCACCGCCCGCCGCGCCCTCGTCGTCTTCCCCCACGGCGTCTCGAACCTCCGCGCATAACGCCCGATCAGAATCAGCAGCCCCGCGAACACCGGCAGCCACGCCACCCGCACCAGGACCCACCCCAGTGAATCCGGCGCCCCCGTCAGCCCCGGGACCGTACCCAGGAACGAACCGGGGACGGCCGCCGCGAGCATCGCCGTCTGGTGCCAGCACAGGATCGTCATCGCCGACAGGTTGATCACCACGACCGGCGCCCACAGCACCGGCCTCCGCAGCAACCTCCCGATCCGCTCCCGCAGCAGGATCGCCGCCCCGCTCTGCGCCGCGGCAAGAGCGAGGACCAGCAGCGAAGGCGGGTGGGAGTTGGTGCGGGACTCTCCCGGCACGCCGACCATCGACGCGGGGTAGTGGAAGACCACCAGCAGCGCCGCGAACAGAACGGCGCCGCCGATCAGCAGCAGCGCCCCACCGCGCCCGCCAATACGCTTTTCGCCCCAGGAGACGCCGAGTTGGTACGCGAAGAGCCAGCCCGGCAGCAGGTTCAGCACGCTCAGCCAGGACGGCATGGCCTCGGCGTACGGCCCGTACCGCAGAAAGTCGACCACAGCCACCGAACCGAGGAGAGGCGCGGCGGCCCACGCGCCCATCTTCCGCCCGGCGCGGACGCAGTACGGAGTCAGGGCGGTCACCGCCACGTACACCCCCACGAACCACAGCGGCTGGATCACCAGCGTCGACCCGGTGCGCAGCGTCGTACCCGGCACCCCCACGGCGTACAGCACCGGAAGCAGCACCGCCCACACGGCGGTCACGCCCAGCACCGGCCGGCCGAGCCGCACGATGCGGCCGCGCAGCCACGCCCCGGCCGGGCCCTGGTGGCGGCGGTACGACAGGACCGACGCGTAGCCGCCGACCAGGAAGAAGATGCCCAGCATCTGGAGCACCCAGCTCACCGGCGCGAAGAAGCCGAACGAGGCGAGCGGACTGGCATTGTGCAGGGCGCCGCCGCTGTCGAGCGTGAAACCCCCGAGCATCCAGTGGCCGGTGGGGACGGCGAGGAGGGCGAGCGCGCGCAGACCGTCGATGGCACGGTCGCGGTGGGCGGGGGTCTGCGCATCGATCTTCGCTGCCGGAGCCCTCATCAATGCTTTCATCACAGCTCTCCCACGGTGATCGACGCGAAGGTTCGGAGCGACTCCGTGCCCGGGGCGAAGTAACCGGTGTGGCCGACCGCGTCACCCGCCGGGACGCGGCGGGCCCCGAAGGCGGGGTCGGTGGGGTCGGCGCCGTGGCCGAGTCCGGCGAACTCCACATTCGGGACGTTGTCGATCCAGTCGGCCGGGCCCCTGGCGGCCCACACGCGGGCGTCGGTGCGCAGGTCCGCGACGCTGTCCGCCCGCATCCCGGGGGAGCCGAGCGCGACGACGTCGGCGGCGTCCAGGCGCGGGGCGGCGAGGCCGCAGACCACAGAGCCGTAGCTGTGGCAGAAGAGGGCCGGATCCGGGGCGCCGGTGGCGTCGAGCCCGTCCGTCAGGCGGGCAAGGCGGTCGGCCCCCGCCTCGGCGAGGCCGCCGGTGGCGGCGTCCAGGCCCACGCCGACGGGGGTGGTGTAACCGGCCCAGGCGATCACGGCGGTGCGGTGGCCCTCGGTCGCGCCGCGCAGGGACTTGGCCATGCCGGCCGGGGTGCCGTAGGCGTCGTTCGTACGGTCGAAGGTGCCGGCGTCAATGTCCGACCCGGGCACGACGACCGCCACGTGCTCCGCGTCCTCCAAATCCCCGTACACCTCGGCGACTTGGCCGCGTCCGCGCGGGTCCAGGGCGAGGATCTGGCGGCCGGGCGCGGCGAGGCGGCCGTAGCCGTTGGCCTTGGCGGTACGGGAGTTGGCGGCGTACCGCAGCTTGACGGGGGCGCCGTCGAGGTTGCCGACAACGGTGGGGTGGCGGCGGACGAGGTCCTGCTGCCGGTCCTGGCTGAGCGCCGCGAAGAAGTGGGCGACTTGGGCGGGGGTGGTCACGACGGGGTCGGGCAGCCCCTCGCGCTGCCAGGCGGCGGTGCCGGGGGGTGGGCCGGTGACGGGCTCCTGCGCGTTGCCGGAGGCCCAGCCGGCGGTGCCCGAGACAACGGTTGTCGCGAGAGCGACCGCGACCAGGGTCCTCTTGTAGCGGCGCATGAATTCCTCTTCCTCTTCCGGCGGCTGACGGAGAGGAAGGTAGGAAGACGACGCCGACGGGGGCGTCACACCGGGGAGCCAAGTCGGGGGTGCTACCGGGGTATGGGGGGGTGGGTGTGCCGGGGCGTCCGGCCCACACATCACGCTTTACGTCCCGAACGCCACCCGCTGCGCGACCCGCCCCCGCCCGGCGGTAAGAGATCTACGGGGGCCCGGGGGCCCAAAGCCCCTTCACGCGCCCGGGGATACCAGCCCTGACTCGTACGCGAAGATCACCGCCTGCGCGCGGTCGCGCAGGTCGAGCTTGGCCAGGACGCGGCCGATGTGCGTCTTCACCGTCTGTTCGGCCAGGACCAGCTGAGCCGCGATCTCCTGGTTCGAAAGCCCACGGGCGATGAGCTCCAGAACCTCTGTCTCGCGCGGCGTAAGCCCGTTGAGCCGCAGAGACGGGTCTTTCCGGGGCGCCGGCCGCTGCCGGGCGAAGTCCGCGATCAGACGCCGCGTCACGGACGGGGCCAGCAGCGCCTCTCCGGCCGCCACCACTCGCACCGCCGAGATCAGGTCCGCCGGCGGTGCGTCCTTCAGCAGGAATCCGGACGCCCCGGCGCGTAGCGCCTCGTACACATAGTCGTCCACGTCGAAGGTCGTGAGCATCAGGACCTTCGGCCGGTGGACGACCCCGACCGGCGGATCCAGCAGCTCGCGCGCCGCCGCGAGCCCGTCCATCTCGGGCATCCGTACGTCCATGAGCACCACGTCGGGATGCGTGACCCGGCTGACCTCGATCCCCTGCCGCCCGTCCGGCGCCTCGCCCACCACGTCGATGTCGCTCTGCGCCGACAGGAGCGCGGCGAACCCCGCCCGCACCATGGCCTGGTCGTCGACGATGATCACGCGGATGGTCATGGGGAGGCGGGGTCCTTCGTGCCGAGGGGAAGCCGGGCGGCGACGCGGAAGCCGCCGTCGGGCAGCGGGCCGGTGTCGAGCGTGCCGCCGGTCAACCGTACGCGTTCACGCATGCCGACGAGGCCGTGTCCACCGGCTCCGCTCGCCTCGACGGTCGAACTCGGTCCGAAGGGAGGCCCGTTGACGACGAGGACGGTCAGATCGGTACCGTCGGAGGAGACCGAGACGCGCGTGCGGGCACCCGGGGCGTGCCGCACGACGTTCGCCAGGGCTTCCTGCACGATGCGGTACGCCGAAAGGTCGACGGACTGCGGCAGCTGTCCGGGTACGGCGAGGCTCGCGGTGAGGGACAGCTCGGCCGGCACCCCCGCCCGTACCGTCGCTTCGACGAGCTGCTGGAGCCGGTCGAGGCCCGGCTGCGGGGCGCGCTCGCCCGTCGCGTCCTCGCTGCGCAGGACGGACAGGAGCCGCCGCATCTCGGTCAGCGACTCGCGCGCGCTCGCGGCGATGGAGGCGAACTCCTCCCGCGCTTCGGGGGAGAGGCCACCGACGCGGTACGGCGCGGAGTCCGCCTGGACGGTGATCACGGACATGTGGTGGGCGACGACGTCGTGCAGCTCGCGGGCGATACGGGTGCGTTCCTCGAGCAGCGTGCGCCGGGACCGCTCCGCCTCGCTGATGGTCTCCTGCTCGACGAGCCGCCGCTGCGCTTCGCCACGCTCGCGCAACGCGCCGCCGATCACCAGGACCACGGCGCTGAGCACGATCAGCAGGACATTCGTGCCGTCGCTCTCCTCGGGAAAGAGCTGGCCGAGAACGAGGCAGGCCGCGCCGGTGACGATCCAGACGCCGATCAGGGTCTGACGCGTCTCGCGCAGTGCCAGCGCGAGCATCAAGAACAGATAGGCCACGATGGCGGGCGAAGTCCATGGCCAGATGTCGTCCGGGCCCTGGCCGTTGAGAAGAAACAGCCCGCCGACAACATCCGCGGGCAGGATGATCCACCAGGCCTGGAGCGGCCGGTGGGCGATCATCAGCAGCGGAACGGTCTGCGCGGCGGCTACGGCCCCGGCGAGCCCGCCGGCCATGTCGTAGCCGGTGGTGAGGACGTTGATCGTGACGGGAAGGAACGTGGCGACGAGAACCAGCACAGCGGCGTACGGCAGCACCCTCTGCCACCGCTTCGGGGCGTCGGCGAACAGGGGCGTCGGCGCGTGCGACGGGTGCGTGACGGCGTGGCCGAGGGCACGCAGATTGCGCCGCCCGGCGCTGATGAGGCCGTCTGTGGGGGGCGGCTGGGCCGGGGCCGGGGGTGCGGAAGGTTCGGTCATGTCCGGGCCAGCGTAGGCAGCACCTCGACGTACGGGCGTCATACCGCGGTCGGGACACCGACCTCATACCCAGGTATGAGACGCCGCGCAGGCTCCGAACCGGGGTTGCTGTCTTGAGTCCGTCGGCGGCCGACCCTGTCCGCCCCGGCCAAATCCAGCCCGTCCGGCGTTTGAGGACCGGGGTCCGGGGCAGCGCCCCGGTTTCGGGAAGGGGCGGGGAGGGGACAGCCCCGCAGGGCCGCCAAGCCCAGCCGCGGGGAGCGCCCCAGTGCCGCGCCGGCGCCAGGGGCCAGGGCCCGCCGGCGCCGGCACTCGCGCCCCGCCCTACAGCTCCGCCAGCAGCTCCGCCTTCTTCGCGGCGAATTCCTCGTCCGTGACGAGCCCCGCCTCCCGCAGATCCCCGAGGTGCCGTATCCGCTCCGCGATGTCCGCGGGGTCGCGCCGCCCTGCCACCGGCACGGCCACCGGCACCGGCTCCGCGGCCACCATGCTGCCGGGCGCCGCACTGCCACTGCGTACCGCCCCCAGCACCGCCGCCGCGAACGGCAGCGACTCGTGCACCGGGCCGTACCCGAGGCCGAAGACGACGGCCGCCGGATCCTGATCGGCCTGGGCCGGCTGTTCCGGCCCGGGGTACGCGGTCAGGCCGCCGCCCCCGTCCCCACGCCGCAGCAGCCGCAAATAACCGTCGAAGACATCGGGGGAGCGCCACTCGACGCCGTTCAGCTCCTGGAGCGAGAAGCTCTGATCGCCCGCCTTCCACTTCGCGGACGACGCCCCCGTCCAGAACCAGCGGAAGGACACCCGCGCCCCGTCGAAGGACGCCTTGCCGTCGTACGCCTTGAAGTGCAGCGGGGCCGACGGCGCGGCCACCAGAAACTTCTCGGCGGGCACCTTCGCCTCCGGCAGAAGCGACGCGCGCAGCTCATCGGCGTAGTACTCGGCGAGCACCTCGCGCTCGGCCGGCAGCACGAGCCGGTACGGATCGGAGCCGTCCCGCAGCTGCCCCGCCGCGGCCTCCATCAGCGGATCCGCACCCGGTCTTGGGATCGCGTGCAGAACGACTGTGCCGCGCTTCCCCGGCGTCAGGGTCACCGACGCCAGCGCCTCGTGCGGGATGCGTCGCTCGCCGATCGCCTGAAACAGCTTCGGCGTGCGGATCCCCCGTTCGAAGCGGATGAGCACGGAGTCGCTTTCGAACTCCCAGGTGGCATGAATTCCGGCCAGCACATCACCCATGCGGCTCATCGTATGCGGCGTGCGCCCGCGCGTCGCCCCTAGGAGCCCCCTAGGAGCCCACCGGTGCCGGGCACGATGTTCCGGCCGGGCTCGGGTCGCCACGGGGTTCTACGCGCGTCAGTTCGTTTCCGCGCCGGAAATTCCACTTCGGCAGGCCGCGCCGTCGCTGGCGCAGCTCACCGAGCCGTACGAGCCGACGCCTATGCCGGCGAAGTTGCTCAGACTTTCTGTCCCCGGCTCGAAATAGCTCGCGTGCCCGACCGCACCCTTCGCCGAGAAGACCCGCGCCCCGAACTCCGGCGTTACCGGGTCCGCGCCGTGGCCGAGCCCGCCGACCTCCAGGTTCGGCACGTCCTGGATCCAGTCGTCACCGTCCCGGGTGGCCCACACCCGCGCCCCGGTGCCGAGTTCCTTCGCGCTCTCGACCCGCATGCCGGGGCTGCCGGCGACCGCGATGTCGGCGACCCTGGCCGGCAGCGCGCGGGCGGCGACGCCGCACACCACCGAGCCGTAGCTGTGGCAGAAGAGCGACACCTTGGAGTCGCCGGGCAGGCCCCGGACGAGGGAGTCGAGGCGCTGCGAGCCGGCCCTGGCGAGCTTGCCGATCGCCGCGTCCATGCCGAGGCCCGAGGGCGAGGTGTAGTCGGCCCAGGCGATGACGGCGGTACGGGTACGGGGCGACGCCGCGCGCTCGGCGGCGTACAGCGACTTCGCCATGCCGACCGGCGCGCTGTACTGGCGGCGCGTCCGCTCGAAATTCACCACATCGGTGTCGACGCCGGGGACGACGACCGAGACCCGCTCGGCGCGCCCGAGGTCGCCGAAGACCTCGGCCACCCGCCCGGAGCCCGCGGGGTCGAAGGCGAGGATCTGCCGCCCGTCGCCCATCAGCGACTCGAAGCGCCGCATTCTGCGGTCCGCCGTGGCGCGGCCGGAGGCCGTCAGCCGTTCGTCGTGCGTACGCTCCAGCTCCACCGCGCGCGCCTGGGCGAGGGCCCGGTGGTTCGCCCGGTAGCGCAGTGTGAGCGGGACGCCGTTGAGGTTGCCGACGACCAGCGGGTAGCGGTCGACGAGCCGGCCGCGCTGGGAGGCGGTGAGGCCGGCGAAGAAGCGGGCGAGCCGGTCGGGCGCGGATCCGGCCTCCGGCAGCTCACGGCCGTCGATGCCGCCCCGCGCCCAGGCGGCCAAGGACGCCGCACGGACGTCGGAGCCGCCCTCGTGGTGGCGTATCGCGGTCCAGCCCGTGGTGGCCAGCAGGACAAACACCACGGCGAGAGCGAGCAGCGCGCGCCATGCGTTGAGGGTGGGGGAGGTATCGAAGGAAGTCACTGCTGGCCACCCTAGGAGAAGCGTGAGGCTCCCCGCGAAATCCGTGACACACATCACGTTTCAGGCAAGGGTTTCTGAGGCCCCGTCACGCTTCGCGTACGCCCCGTACGCCACCTGCGCCCTGGACGCCACGCGAGCCCGGCGTACGCGCCGGAGCGCGCCAGTCGGCCGCGAGCGCTGGTTCGAGGTGGTCCAGGTAGAGCTCGGTCAGCGTCCTGATCGACTCCATGCTGGCGTCGCCGCCCTGCCCCCACAGCCGCCCCGTTACGCGCATCACACCGGTTGAACGCGGCGACGGCGATGCGCGGCCGCGGGTCGGCGTCCAGGTCGAGCCCTTCGCGGTCCGCGATGATCCGCGCGGTCCGCTCCTCCAACTCGGTGGAGCGGCGCAGGTGGGCGGCGAGCAGGGCGGGCGTCGACTCGATCATCAGGTAGGTGCGCATGTGCAGTTCGACCGGTATGGCGGCTTCGATAGCCTCGCCGATGGTGTTCCAGGCGCACAGCACCGCGCTGCGCATGGCGGCGAACGGGCGCTCCTCGGGCGGGCGTACGGCCAGCTCCGCCAGGAAGTGCGACTCCACCATGTCCTGTACGGCGAAGGCGACTTCCTCCTTGCTGGCGAAGTAGCGGAAGAAGGTGCGCTGGGAGACCTCGACCGCGTCGGCGATCTCGTCGACGGTCGTGTTCTCGTACCCCTGGGTGGTGAAGAGCTCGAGCGCGACCCGCACCAGGGCGTCGCGGGTGCGCTGCTTCTTGCGCTCGCGCAGCCCCGTCGTAGCCTCGGTCGCCGCCTGCTGCCCGGTCATGTGGGAGGTAGCCTCTTTCGCCTTTTGTCCAGCTCAGGATACCTGTGAGCTTCGTGACAGTTACATGCTTGTGAATTCGTTTGTCAACTGTCAGCGGCTGACATTAGCCTCGTTGGTATGACTAGTCAGACCACCATCGACAAGGCGCCGCCGCCGCAGGATCCCGCGCCCGCCAAGGGGCTCCGTGGCCACCCTTGGCTGACGCTCTTCGGAGTCGAGAAAGGGTCCCAGGTACGTAAGTAGCTAGTCGAGGTCATGAGTCTCCGTGATCAGGCGCACCATGTCGTCGAGCCCGCCGCGCAGGCGCTCGACGAGCATGATCAGGGCGGCCGGGTCGAGTGACGCGAGATCGACTGACCGGGCCTCTTGCAGGTGGTTGCGCACATAGTCGAGCCGTCCACGCTGGGATCTGTCGAGCGTGGGGCGCGCAGGGCGCGGCGGGGGAGAGTCGTCGTACACGCGTATCACCAATGGTTCGAGGGGGCGGCGCTACGGCGTCAGTACCGTGCCAAGGCTCATTCATTACGCAGGGGCATTGCTGAAAGATCACACCATCGGGTGAACGTGTAAAGGGCAGGTAGGTGGTCAGAGCCGCAAATTTACCTGGCCAGGTAAAGACATCTGCCCATGATCATCAGACGTTGGGCAGGTGCCGACCGAACCGCCGCCCGAGTGGGTGCTCACCCTCCGCGAGGTCGTCGGCCGCCGGATCCGAGAGGCGCGCCTCGCAGCAGACCTGTCACAGGTGGCGCTTGCCGAGCTCGTGGGCGTCGATCACAAGACGGTGCATCGCATCGAGTACGGCACGCGCGACCCGAGCCTCGGTCTGTTGCTCCAGCTCGCTCGCGCGCTCCGCGTACCGCTCGCCGACCTCGTGCGGGAGTGAAGAGAGCCCCGGCCGTCCACCTCGGGGGAAGCAGACGGCAGGGGCGGTTTCAGCGGCCGGCGGTGTACGGGGTCCGGGTTCTTGTGTCGATGACGATCACGAACGGGTCGCCGTAGGACTTCCTCGACCAGCCCCGCCTCCGCTTGGGCTGCGGCCCTGCTGCGGACTTCCACGCCTTGTAGCTGTCCACCACTTCGACATACCGCGGATCAATCCAGTCGCGCATCTCGACCTCGTCTCTCTCCGTTCCCCAACGACGTTACGGCCGCAGGGGAACGGAGAACAGGGCGTCGGTCAGTTCCGGCCCGTATTGGAGCAGTCCCCGGTACACGTACCTTCCCCACCGCCCTCGGAATGCTCGCAATCCGCCGCAACAGGAATGCTGGTGTCGGTGGGCCCGACCCACATCTCGGGGCGCGGGGTGTACCCGGCGGCCGTGATCGCTTCCTGGCTGCGGGTCAGGGCGTCCGGGTCATGTCGGCCGGCGTCCGGGGCCTCGGGCACGTGGTGAACGAACATGCCGAGCCGGTCAGCCAGCGACTGCTTGACACGCGTGTGCAGGATCAGCGCGTGCCATCCCTCGTCCACCACACGGGACGGCCTCAGGCGGGCACCGGGATGCGCAGCGCAGGCGGCCTCGAACTTCAGCGCCTCCAGCGTGACCAGCTCGGCAACCTCAAGGGTCATGCCGGGGTTGCCCCGCTGGACGGTAGCGGTGACCGCGACGAGGTCCTCCGGGTGGATCAGATCACGGGCGTCCCGTGTCACGGGCGCCTCGGTAGTGATACTCATGGTGGTGTTCTCCCGATTTCTGGATGGGATGGACGTCCGCCTCGGCCGGGGTTTCCTGGCCGGATGCATCGGCCGAGGCGGGGCTCAGTGGGGCGGCTGCTTGTGGCAGTCGCAGTCACACCGCAGCGTCTCGACGGGCAAACGGACACCGGCGATTCGCATCGAGTGCGGGCCGACGCAAAGGCCGTGCAGCTCGCGATCGTTACTGCGGCACTCCGGGGTCTTATACGTGTCGACGCGGGGTGCGGTGCGGGTCATTTTTTGTCGCCCCGCCGACGGGGCCACGAGACGCCCGAGTACACGTGGAAGTGGTCGCCCTCGTGGTTCGGGTCCTCGAGGGTGCAGCAGCGAGCGGGAGCGTCCGGCTTAGGCTCCCAGCAGATGTGGACTCCCTTAGGCCGTACGGTCTCGACGGACTCGCCCTTCATGACGCCCGCTCCGCGGCGCGCATCTCTGCCTCGGCAGCCGCAGCCTTGCGGCAGGGCTCGCACGCTGGGACAGGCATCGGCGGGCCCGAATTGGTCTCGCTCCACAGCACCTCGAGCTCGGTGTCGGTAGGTCCGTCGTGCCATCCGCACCAGTTCGGCGAGTCCGCCGTCGTGGCGGTCGAGGACGCGTTCACCAACCGGTCGTGCCCGAGCGCGACGACGTGGGCGACAGTGGCCGGCGAGCATAGGTCTCCTGCCCGCTCCATCGGCACCGCCCAGTACGGGCCGCCGACGGGGGTGATCCGGTCTGCGCGCGGTACGCCCAGCCAGGATCCGCGCCCGAGGCACGTGGCGAACGGCGCCCGCCACGTCTCGGTTGTCTGGGGCGGTACGAGGGCGTAGTACCAGGCGTACGGGTCGTGCACCACTGGCCCACGGATTACCTCGGCGAGGAATCCTGTGATCTTCTGCTGCTCATCGCTCGCGGCGGCGGCGTGCACGATCTCGGTGGGGAGGCGTACGGCGTCGAACCGGTTGCCGAGCGGCAGCACTGCCACGTTGTGATCAGACCACTCGGTCTCAGCGGTCAGAGGCAACTCGTGGGCGTGCGCGAGCCAGCCGGATACGGTCGTTGGTGTGATCACGACGGGCGAGCCCCCTCGCGCTGCTGCTGCTCGCTGCTGTCCGGCTGCGAGGCAGGCGGGTAGATGGGGCGAGGGGTCGGAAGGCCAGTGGACGCGTCGGCGAGGGCACGTCGACGGGCGCGCCCTCCTTCCGTATGGCGAGTGATCATGGTCGGCTCCATGTCAGCGGGTCTGAGACTGACATGGTGGCGGCAGCGCAAGGCCCCGACTATCAAGGGTTGTTGATAGTCGGGGCCATGGGTTCACTCAGTGTGAAGCGCCCAGCCAAGAGCCGTACGACAGGAAGCTGTGCGGCAATTGACGGTGCGCCGCCTCAAGCCCCGCGTACGTCTCGCGCACCGTCGGGTGATACCTCGCCTGCTGCGGCGCGGTCTTGCGGGCCAGCAACAGATTCTTGAACGCGGGCTCCAGCTGCCCGGTCCACATCTGCGCCCGGGCGACCTCGGCATAGTGGTGGCTCGCCCGCGAGCGGGGCCAGTCGTCGGGGATCGAGAGACCGTCAGCGGACTCGACCGCCTCGCCGTACTGGTCCAACTCGGCGAGCACCGACACCCGGTGCACCTTCACGTTCGTGGGCCCGAACGCGAGCCACTTCACCTTGGCGGCCTCGCCGGTTTCGCCTGCGAGACGCTTCGCCTCCTGCAGGTGCCCGTGCGCCCGGTCCTCGTCTTGCGCCCGGCCTGCCATCACCGCGGCGCCGAGGTGCAGCTGCCCGGTAACCACCTGCTGCTCCCGGCCGGCGTCGGCCTGGCTAATGGTCGACAACCCCAGGGTGATCAGGCGGCCACCGGTCCGGTACTGCCCATCCCGCAGGTACGTCAAGGCGCGCATGTAGTGGCACATGCCGCCAAGGACCGCGTCTGACCCGCGCTGCGCCGCCCAGTCCATACGGGTCAGGGCAATCGTCGCGAGGTCCTGAAAGCCAAGCTTGGTGGCGACGTCGTACGCCGAGCGGTAGAGCGAGGCCAGGGTCAGCCACGCCTCGCGGCCGCCTTCACTGTGCGCCGCCGTGGTCGTCTCCTGGATCAGTCCGGCCACCTTGGACGCGACCGCCTTGATCTCGCCCGCGCGGATCGCGGCGCACAGAGCTTCCGACTCGTCGTGTAGTACGGCGAGGCTGCGCGCGGTGATGTCGGGGTCGGCGCCGAGGTCGTAGACGTCGAGGCTTTCCCGGATGGGCCTTATCAGGACGTCCAGTTCATCGAGGCGCAGCTCGTCGACGTACGGCTGCCCCATGATGGTCGCGACGGTGACGCGCAAGGCGCGGGCTACGGCGGCGGCGACGTGCGGGGTCGCCGCGATGACGCCTTGCTCAGTCTTGGTGTAAGTGCTGTAGGGCACGCCGGACAGGTCCGAAACGGCGCGCTGCGTCAGGTGGCGTTCGAGGCGCACACGCTTCATACGTGCGCCGGTGTGGTCGTGCGGCAGAGAGTGCATACTGGGCTCCGTTCTGACTCGACACCAGAACGGTACCCGTCGTCGGCTCGGGGGGTACACGATCGGCCCCACCCTCCATGCGGGGGTGGGGCTTTCGTGCGTTACCCAGACACGCAAAAACCGCCCCCTGCCGGGCCCGTAGGCCAGACAGGGGGCGGTGCGTCAGGATCGTCGACGGTCTGCAGGCAGTCCGAGCACACTCGGGGCCGGCGTCGGGTCGGGGTCGTCCGGCGGCGGGGCCCCTTCGCGGCGGCAGATCTTCGCGTCCGGGTCGTAATCAGGGGTCTGCCACGAATGCCCCTCGGGGCACGACTGCCCCGCCGGACCGGGCGGCCCCTGCTCGCCCCGAGGCCCGGGGACGGTGGAGTCTGCGCCGGGCTGCCCTGCGGGCCCTTCCGGTCCCATCGGTCCCTCGGGGCCTACCGGGCCCATGGGGCCGGGAATAGTCGAGTCTGATCCCGGCCGCCCCGGTTCACCAGATCGACCAGGCTCGGGCGTGATAGTCGGCGCCGGCCGCCCCGGTTCGCCGCGGTCGCCCTTCTCGCCCTTGGCACCGGGTATCGGCACCGGCACCTCGGCGCGGTCCTGAAGGTCCTCGACAGCGCGCGAGGGATCCGGAACGACGGGCACCTCGCCTGCCGCCTTGATCTGCGCGCGCAGTACGCGCACGTCCCCGGTGAGCGTCGACACGGCGTCGCCGCGCCGGTCCGCCTCCGCCGCGACCTGCAAAGTGCGGCGGGCCTCGGCGTCGACACGACGCGACTCGGCTTCGATACGGAGCCACCCGAGGGCGACCGCGCCGCCGAGGAAGAGGAACGCCGCCGTGACGGCGAGCGGGCGCCAGCGGCGGGCGAGGACGCCCTCAGTGCGGTGCCGGGTGCGGGTCACGGCGTGGGCCCTCCTAGTTCGGCGATCCGTCGGTCACGAGCGGCGATCTCTTCTCGCAGTGAGGCGATCTGGGCTACCAGTGCCGCCTTGTCGGCGCGCTCACCCGCCAGTTCGGCGTACGCGGCCGTCAACTTGGCGCGTAGGTCGGCGCGCTCCTCTTGCAGCTCGTTGACCAGCCCGCCATAGCCGGTGAGGACTACGCCCTGATGCGTCGCCCGGGCGTTGCTTCGTTGCCCGATCCACGCTGCGGTGGCAGCTGCGATTCCGACGACGATGGTTCCGACGGCGCCGAGCGTCGCAGCGTCCACACGCGCGTCCCTCCTGTGCAGCGGTCGATCAGATAGAGGTCGGGCCGCGAGGCGTCGTCGGGGTGGCGACGGTCTCGGTGATGCCGGGGCCGGTCGTGCCGCCGCTGGTCACGATGGCAGTCAGCAGCGCCAGCACGGACGCCAGCCCGCCGACCGAGAGCGCTGCGTCCCACTCGACGTCGAGCAGCCCGAGCCCGTCGGCGCTGATCACGCCGAGTACGGACTGCGCGAATGTGCGCACCATGCGCTCGGCCGTGGCCTTCCAGAATGCTGCAGTGGTCATGTTCGGTTCCGTTTCTGTGAGTCAGGCGCTGTCGGCGCCGTTGATGTCGATGTCCACCCGCACCACGGCGTCGGCGATGCTGCACCGCAGCCACCACGGCAGCCGTGTCGACGTCCTCGCCGATCAAATCGGCGAGCTTCTCGATCGCAGCCGTGTTCGCAGCCGTCGCCCTGTCGATGCGGCGGATGCGGGCGGTCTGGTCCTGGACGTGAGACGCGAACGTCCAGTGCTTGTTGGTGGCGTAGTCGGACGCGTCCGCCGGGGCATTGAAGACGCCATCAGTGGTCGCGAACTTCCGGACGTCGGCAGCGGTCAGGGCCATGTCGTTCTCCTCGGGTGTGGTCGTCCCGGTCGTGTCGGGCATGCACATGGCCCTCACCGTCGCGGGCGTCGTCGCGGTCGTGGCGGCGCTGGTCGCCACCTTGACGAAGCGGGGCGAGAACGCGGACGCGGGTGCGGGCGGCGCCCACATCTGACGTCAACCCTGTACGTACGACAGCCCCGCCGGACGGTTCCGGCGGGGCTGTCGCCTATCCGGGTGGAACGCCTCCCGGCCTCTTCCGCGGCCATGTTCCCGCAGCTCAGGCTGAGGCCAAGTGATCTACTGCAAACGGGGGTTGATTCCGATGATGCGTACGACTGTCCTCGCGGCCGGAGCGCTGGCCGTCACCGCACTGCTGCCGCAGCCCGCCCATGCCGGGGCGCCGCCGCGCCTTGGGGCTTGCGCGGTGGGTGAGCTCTGCCTCTGGGCCAAGCCGGACTTCAGGGGTGCCCGCCAGACCCACGAACTGTCCGGCACGGACATCGAGAGCTGCGTTGTGCTTCCGCCGGGCACCGACGCTCAGTCCGTGGCCAACCGCACGGGGCGGCCGGTGACGACGTATCAGTCTGTGGAGTGCGCGGAGACTGGGGAGTTCGAGACGTATCCGGGTGGCGGGACGTGGGTGCCGCAAACGCCCTACCGGGTGCGGGCGTTCAAGATCTGGCAGAGCTGAGTTCTGAGTTCTGAGTTCTGAGTTCTGAGAGCTGGAGCGCCTGCGGCGGGCCTTTCCCCACCCCGCCCCTTCCCGAACTGGGGGCGAGCCCCCAGACCCCAGACAGCGCAGACGCCCTGCGGGCGCGTCCTCAATCGCCGGACGGGCTCCCACGGAACCCCTCCGGCGATTGAGGAGCGGGGTCTGGGGCAGCGCCCCTCACGCGGCGGAGCCGCAAAATGTCACAGCGGGAAGGGGCGGGGTCGGGGACAGCTCCGCAGGACACGGCCCGAAGCCCCCCGTCGAGCCTCAGCCGGCCGCAGGCCGCTCGGCAGATGGCGCCAAAGGGTCGCCACCCGGAGCCGGCACCTGCGGCACTCCACCCGAAAGCCGCCCCACCTCGGCCCGCAGCTCCGTCACCTCCCGGGTCAACGCCTCCAGCAGCACCGTTTGGCGGCGCTCCTCGACGTCGTCCCGCTCGAAGCGGGAGATGAACCAGGCCGCGATATTGGCGGTGACAACACCCAGCAGCGCGATCCCCGAAAGCATCAGGCCAACCGCCAGCACCCGGCCAAGACCAGTGGTGGGCGAGTGGTCGCCGTACCCGACCGTCGTCATCGTCGTGAACGACCACCACACCGCGTCACCCAGCGTCTTGATGTTCCCACCGGGCGCGCCCCGCTCGACCTCCAGCACGGCCAGCGAGCCGAACATCAGCAGCCCGATCACCGAGCCCCCGACGTACGTCGTGAGCTGGATCTGGGGAGCCATCCTGGCGCGTCGGCCGACCAGCAGCAGCGTGGAGACGAGCCGGAGCAGCTGAAGCGGCCGCAGCAACGGCAGCAGGACCGCGAGCAGGTCCAGCGGGTGGCTGCGTACGAACAGCGGCTTGCTCGGCGCCAGCGACAGCCGTACGACGTAGTCCAGGGCGAACGCGCCCCACACCACCCACTCCGTCACCAGACAGACCCGCCGCACCACACCGCCCGCGTCGGCCGCGACGATCGGGACCGCGTACGCGACGGCGAAAGCCACCGCCAGTCCCAGCAGGAGCCCCTGTGTGCGCTGTTCCCACTGGACCTGCGCGGTCTGCATCTTCATGCCCGAATCATGCCCGAATCGCAAGGAACGCCGAAGGGCGGCGAGCCCCGGGGATGCCCCGCGGGTCTCGCCGCCCTTCGTGACCGACAGGTCGGTTACGCGTCGCCCCCGGCCGCACCGGGGTCGGCTGCCGTCACGTCCAGCAGCTGGTAGCGGTCGACCGCCTGCTTCAGCGCCGAGCGGTCGATCTTGCCCTCCCGGGCCAGCTCCGTCAGCACCGCCAGGACGATCGACTGCGCGTCGATGTGGAAGTACCGGCGAGCCGCACCACGCGTGTCGGCGAAGCCGAAGCCGTCCGCGCCCAGCGAGGAGTACGTACCCGGCACCCAGCGCGAAATCTGGTCCGGAACCGAACGCATCCAGTCGGAAACCGCCACGAACGGACCCGAAGCCCCGGAGAGCTTCTGCGTCACGTACGGCACGCGCTGCTCCTCCTCCGGGTGGAGCAGGTTGTACTCCTCCACCGAGACGGCCTCACGCCGCAGCTCGTTCCAGGAGGTCGCGGACCAGACGTCCGCCTTGACGTTCCACTCCTCGGCGAGGATCCGCTGAGCCTCGACCGCCCACGGCACCGCCACACCGGAGGCCATGATCTGGGCCGGAGTCGCGCCCTTCTCGCCCTCCTTGAAGCGGTAAATGCCCTTGAGGATGCCCTCGGCGTCCACGTTCTCGGGCTCCGCCGGGTGCTGGATCGGCTCGTTGTAGACGGTCAGGTAGTAGAAGACGTCTTCGTTCTCGTCGGCGGTCCCGCCGTACATCCGCTTCAGACCGTCCTGCACGATGTGCGCGATCTCGTACCCGAACGCCGGGTCGTAGCTGACACAGCCCGGGTTCGTCGAGGCGAGCAGCTGCGAATGGCCGTCCGCGTGCTGGAGGCCCTCACCGGTCAGAGTCGTACGACCGGCGGTCGCGCCCAGGACGAATCCGCGCGCGAGCTGGTCGGCCATCTGCCAGAACTGGTCACCGGTCCGCTGGAAACCGAACATCGAGTAGAAGACGTACACCGGGATCAGCGGCTCGCCGTGCGTCGCGTACGCCGAACCGGCCGCGATCAGCGACGCCGTGCAGCCCGCCTCGGAGATGCCGTCGTGCAGCATCTGACCGGTCGGCGACTCCTTGTACGCGAGCAGCAGATCGCGGTCGACCGCCTCGTACTGCTGACCCAGTGGGTTGTAAATCTTCGCACTCGGGAAGAACGCGTCCATACCGAAGGTGCGGTACTCGTCCGGCGCGATCAGCACGAAACGCTTGCCGATCTCCTTGTCCCGCATGAGGTCCTTCAACACGCGGACGAAGGCCATGGTGGTGGCGATCGACTGCTGTCCCGAGCCCTTCTTCGCAGCCGCGTACGTCTTCTCGGCCGGCAGCGGCAGCGGCTTCGCCCGTACGACACGAGTCGGTACGTACCCGCCCAGCGCGTTGCGCCGGTCGTGCATGTACTGGATCTCCTCGGACTTGGGGCCCGGGTGGTAGTACGGCGGGTAGCCCTCGTCCAGCTGCTTGTCCGTGATCGGGATGTGCAGCCGGTCGCGGAAGCGCTTCAGGTCCTCGACCGTCAGCTTCTTCATCTGGTGGGTCGCGTTGCGGCCCTCGAAGTTCGGCCCCAGCGTCCAGCCCTTGACGGTCTGGGCGAGGATCACGGTCGGCTGGCCCTTGTGCGCCTTGGCCGCCGCGTACGCCGCGTACACCTTCTTGTGGTCGTGACCGCCGCGCCCCAGGTGCAGGATCTGGTCGTCGGTCATGTTCTCGACCATGGCGCGCAGCCGGTGGTCGTCACCGAAGAAGTGGTTGCGGATGTACGCGCCCGTCTCCGTCGCGTACGTCTGGAACTGACCGTCCGGCGTCGTGTTCAGCTTGTTGACCAGGATGCCGTCGCGGTCCTGCGCGAGCAGCGGGTCCCAGCTCCGGTCCCAGACCAGCTTGATGACGTTCCAGCCGGCGCCGCGGAACTGCGACTCCAGCTCCTGGATGATCTTGCCGTTGCCGCGCACCGGGCCGTCGAGGCGCTGGAGGTTGCAGTTGACGACGAAGGTCAGGTTGTCGAGGCCCTCACGGGCGGCGATGGAGAGCTGGCCGAGGGACTCGGGCTCGTCCATCTCGCCGTCGCCGAGGTACGCCCAGACATGCGACTTGGAGGTGTCGGCGATGCCGCGCGCCTCCATGTAGCGGTTCATCCGCGCCTGGTAGATCGCGCCGAGGGGACCGAGGCCCATCGAGACGGTCGGGAACTCCCAGAAGTCCGGCATCAGCCGCGGGTGCGGGTACGACGACAGGCCGTACGGAGCCTTCGACTTCTCCTGGCGGAAGGCGTCGAGCTGCTGCTCGCTCAGCCGGTCCAGCAGGTACGCGCGGGCGTAAATGCCGGGGGACGCGTGGCCCTGGAAGAAGATCTGGTCGCCGCCGTCGCCCTCGTCCTTGCCCCGGAAGAAGTGGTTGAAGCCCACGTCGTAGAGGGAGGCGGAGGAGGCGAACGTGGCGATGTGACCGCCGACGCCGATCCCCGGGCGCTGCGCACGGGACACCATCACGGCCGCGTTCCAGCGGGTCGCGTTGAGGACCTTGCGTTCGATCTCCTCGTTGCCGGGGAAGAACGGCTCGTCCTTGGTCGCGATCGTGTTGACGTAGTCCGTACTGCGCATCTCGGGGACGGCGACGCGCTTCTCGCGCGCGCGCTCGATGAGACGCAGCATCAGGTAGCGGGCGCGCTCACGGCCCCGCTCGTCGACGGCGGCGTCGAGGGAGTCGAGCCATTCCTGGGTCTCTTCAGGATCGAAGTCCGGGACCTGGCTCGGAAGGCCGCCAATGATGATCGGATTACGATCGGATCCGGAAGCCACGCTGTTCCTTCGCTGGTTGGGTCTTGACTTGAGGGTGTCGCGCCGCCTCCATCGTGTACCCCGGAATCGCAAACGTCACCTCTACCGAGGGGTAACCACCGCTCGGTGAGAAGCTCGGCGTAGGCCCGGGGACGGATCAAGGATGGGTCCGGCCAAATCGCAACCTTACGCCCAACGCGTTTATGTGTTCCGTAAGGCTGTTCGGGTCCGATTGGCCTATCGAAGCCGCGTAGGCTTACAAACGTGTCGCAATGGTGTGGGATGGATCACCGGGGCCGTCTCCGGCCGGGTCTGGAGTTGCGGTGAACCGGCCCCATCCGTCACCGTTTCGGCTGTCTCCACGGCCGGGTACTTGCGCGATCGGTCCCGCACGTGTGGACTACGGCCAACGCCCACGCACGCGCGTGGACTGAAGGTATTCCCCAAAACATGATCAGGAGGCAATCCGTGAGCGCGACCGCGGACCACGCGGAGGAGCGAACCAACCCGGCAGTACGCCTGGGGTTCGTGCCCGGACAGGTGGTCCAGGAGATCGGCTACGACGAAGACGTCGAGCAGGAACTCCGTGAGGGCATTGAGGCGATCACCGGCCAGGAAATCGTCGACGAGGACTATGACGACGTCGCTGACGTCGTTCTTCTCTGGTTCCGTGACGAGGACGGCGACCTTACGGACGCGCTGGTGGACGCCATTGGTCTGCTCGAGGAAGGCGGCGTCGTACTGCTGCTGACTCCGAAGACCGGCCGCGACGGCTACGTCGAGCCCAGCGACATCAGCGAGGCCGCCCAGACGGCAGGTCTGTCCCAGACCAAGACCTTCAGCGCGGGCAAGGACTGGAGCGCCGGCCGGCTGGTGACCCCGAAGGCAGGCAAGCGCTGAGCCACCGCCGCGTCCGAGCAGACTCCTCATGAGCAGGCTGCGCCCAAGGCGAAACAGGGCCCCCGCCGACATCTGTCGGCGGGGGCCCTGTGCGTAGGCTGTCCGGACACAAATGGCCCAACGAGGGGATGGCGCTTCCCATGGCGATCGAGGTCGGCACCCTGGCCCCGGACTTCGAGCTGAAGGACAACCACGGCCGGACGATGAAGCTGTCCGACCTCCGGGCCCCCGGCGACGCCCGGAACGTAGTCCTGCTCTTCTACCCCTTCGCCTTCACCGGTGTCTGTACGGGCGAGCTGCGCGCGCTGCGCGACGAACTGCCGAAGTTCGTCAACGACGACGTACAGCTGCTCGCCGTGTCCACCGACTCCATCCACACCCTTCGCGTGTACGCCGAACAGGAAGGCTTCGAGTACCCGCTCCTGTCGGACTTCTGGCCGCACGGCGCGGCCTCCCGGGCGTACGGCGTCTTCGACGAGGACAAGGGCTGCGCGGTGCGCGGGACCTTCGTCATCGACAAGGAGGGCGTGGTGCGGTGGACCGTGGTGAACGGTCTGCCCGACGCGCGTGACCTGAACGACTACCTCAAGGCGCTCGGCACGCTCTGAGGCTTTCCGGACGAGTTGCCGAACGCCCGAAAAATCGGGACACCGGGCATGCTGCGCACTTGGTCTGGTCGTGCAGGGGGATGAGGGTGCCGTCCACGACCCACAGCTCTGACCGGCGGTCGTCGGGCGGGTCGAGGAGCTGGGCGATCAACGGTGTGAGCCGGTCGATGATGCGGTGCACGGTCGCGACGCCGACGCCGACGCCGAAGAGGTCGGAGAGTTGACGGTTGGTGAGGTTGGTGCGCCATGCGACTAGGGCGAGGAACGCTTTGACCGGGAGGCCGGTCCAGTGCAGGAGGGATCGTGGTCGCAGACTGGTTACGTTGATCTTTGACACGAACGGACAGAACAACGCATTAGGTCAACTACTTCCCATTCGGAAACGGTCAGTTAATCTCCGCGCTTCGGGTGGGCTTCCCACCACGCGTCCAGTCGGTCAACCGGCCACAGGGGGGTGCGCCCGACGTAGACGGGGGCGGGGAAGTCGGCGCGACTGCTGTTGAGGTTGTAGACGTGCTGCACGGTGACCTTGAGTCGCTGCGCTGCCTGCCTCGCGTCTTCGTATCCAGGAATCTTAATAGCCATAGACCCCATTCTACGTCGTTTGTCATAGCTGAACTACTCACGCAACGTGTCGTATGTCAGCTAA
>NZ_JAGGOK010000101.1 GCF_018614615.1 Streptomyces sp. ISL-100
CAACACCAGGGGATTCACGGCCCTCCCGCGCCGCTGGACCGTCGAACGCACCCTCGGCTGGCTCATGAACCACCGCCGCCTCGCCCGCGATTACGAAGCCAAAACCCACCGCTCCGAAGCCATGATCCACCTCGCAATGATCAACCTGATGACCCGCAGACTCACCAGCGAATCCACCCCCACATGGCGCGGCGCGTGAACCACAACTAACCCGGCAATCCGGGATGAAACAACGGGATGAAACGCCCTCTTAGACCCTGTCCTATGTGGTGAGGTGTCGTTGGGCTTCGTATGGGGCGGGGTACGTGGAGTTGGATTGTTCCGGACGGGTTGTGGGAGATCGCGGAGCCGTTGATCCCTCCGTCGAGGGTGCGGCCGCAGGGCGGCGGGACTCGGGACACGCCTGATGAGACGCTGTTCGCGGCGATCATCTACGTGCTGGTCAGCGGCTGTGCCTGGCGGGCTCTGCCGCCGTGTTTCGGGATATCGAAGTCGACGGCCCACCGGCGGTTTCTGATCTGGTCAAGAGCCGGCGTCTGGGGCCGCCTGCATGAAGCCGTCCTGCACCGGCTCGACGACGCCGGCCTGATCGATGTCTCCCGCGTCGTCTTCGACACCGCCCACGTCAGGGCTAAAAAGGGGGCGAACACACAGGTCCCAGCCCCGTGGACCGGGGCAAGCCGGGTTCCAAGATGCACGTCCTGTCGGACGCGGCAGGACTGCCCCTCGTTGTTGGCGTCAGCGCGGGCAACACCCACGACAGCGAAGCCCTGAAGCCCATGGTGCTCGGTCACCGAACGAGACACGACCCCCACCTCGGCCGCCACT
Source organism: Streptomyces sp. ISL-100 (assembly GCF_018614615.1). GTDB lineage: Bacteria > Actinomycetota > Actinomycetes > Streptomycetales > Streptomycetaceae > Streptomyces. The sequence goes on from NZ_JAGGOK010000101.1 coordinate 829, forward strand.
TCAAACCCCAACGCCTGCACCCCGACAAGGCCTACGACATCCCCCATCTGCGGAAATGGGTGCGCGGCAAACGTATCGGCGTCCGGATCGCCCGCAAAGGCATCGAGTCGAGCGCGCGATTGGGCCGTCGGCGGTGGGTGATCGAGCGGACGATGTCCTGGCTGACCGGCTACCGCAGACTCAACCACCGCTACGAACGCCACCCCCGCAACTACCTGGCCTTCCTCGGCCTCGCAGCCGCCCTCTGCTGCTATAAACGCCTCATCCGAATGACCACATAGGACACGGTCTTAGGGGCCCTTCCTCAGTGGACGTGATTCTCGCACCACTCGCAGCTGCCGAGCGTGATGCCCCGCATGTAGCGGTTGAGGTGCCACGTGGGAACCGCCGTGTCCGCGAAGTTCCGCTGAAAGAAAATCGCTACCAGTGCGAATAGGTCGTCCGGGTCAGGTTTGAGGGCTCGCAGTACGGCGCCGGGCTCGTAGCGGAAGCACACTTCGGTTTCGCCCTCCCGCTCCCGCATCCACAGGAGAACCCCCTGGTTCTGGACGAAGACCGCGTCAGGCCGAAGATGCGGCAGCCTGTTCTTGCACATCTGGTGCATGGCCGCCCCCAAGGTCCCGATGGAGGCCCCGTCGTACGCGAAGATGCAGCCGAAGTTCGGAATGTACGGCCAGACGTTCCCGTAGAACTCCCAAGCGTCCTCAGAGGGAGGTCTGAGGCAACTGGGCCGAAGCCGCCCGCTTGTTGAACGTCAGGCCACCAGTCCGTTCATGAAGGGTCACCCCCAGTCCAAACAGGCAAAGCGCACTGGTGCACCGCGGCATTCCCCGGATGCGAGACGGATGAATCAGGCGGGACCCAAGCCTGGGCCCCGGCGCCGAACCGTCGTCCCGCGCCGGCCGCACTCCGCGGCTGGCGCGGGACCCGAGTTCCTCTGCCGGGGCCCGCGCGACCCCCTCTAGTCCCTGGCTACGAACGCGCCTTGGGCAGCATGGGCTTGATCCGGAAGAGCTCGCCGCCGATCTGGCCGATGAGGCCGTGATCGTAGACCATCAGCTCCGGGGCGACCCCCGCCTCCACCTGGCTCTTCGGCACCTGCACCTGGCCGCGCCAGCGCATCGCACCGCTGTCCAGGTCGAGGCCCACCAGATGCCCGGACGGATCAAGGTAGTACGCCACCCGGCTACCGAGATCCACCGCAGCGTCGGAGGGCAGTTCCCGCATCGTGGGATCGCGCGGGTCCTTGCGGAGTTTCAGCCCGAGGTCGCGCGACCACAGCCGCTTGCCGTCGTCGGCCGAATACGCGACGGCGCTGCCGTTCCCGCCGGACGCCAGAATGATGCCGTCCGCGACCACGCCCATCGGCAGGCTGTTGACGCGGTGCTGCGACACTTTGCCCGAGCTGAGGTCGACGCGGGTCAGGGTGGCGGGCCCGGGGTCGCTGAAGAACCTCTGTCCGCCGGCCATACCGCCCAGCAGCACCGCATCCCCGTCAGTGCCGATGTAGGCCGTCGGGCCCTTGACGGTCGCGACCGTCTGCGGCTCGCCGGTCGCCGGGTCCAACCGGACGACGGTGCTGCGCTGCGGGGCTTTCTCGCTGTCCGGTGAGCACATCAGGTACGGGACGCCGCCGATCGCGGCCCGGTCGCAATCGGCCTGCTTCCACGAGTACGTCCACAGCGTCCGGCCCGTCCTGTCGTCCAGCGCGGCCACACTCTTGAAGATCGGGGCGTTGGCGAGGACCCCGCCGTCGAACAGCACGGCAGAGGACCGGCGGCGGCTGTCGTCGGCCAGCTCGTGCTTCCACAGCACCTGTCGGCTGCCGATGTCGAGGGCGACGAGGTCGGTGCCGGCTCCGGGCGCGCCCGGGGCGTGATCGGCGTAGGAGTACAGCACTCCGTCGCGGACGCCGGGCAGCGATCCTGCCGGAGACCTGCCGCTGCTGACGTCCTTGGCCTTCTGCTGCCACACAACCTTTCCGGTACGGGCGTCCAGGCCGATGCCGTCGTACTCCGCCCCTCGGCAGTAGACGGCACGAGGACCGGTGGTGCAGGCGTCCCAGGACTTGCCGGGCAGCGTGGTCTGCCACAACAAGTTGCTCTGCTTGCTCACCCGCGAAGCCGGCTGTCGCGTCCCGTCGTCGCCACCCGCACCGGTGACAAGGAGCGCACCGAAGGCGATACCGGTAAGGCCGAGAGCCGCACCGGTGACGCGCATGAGGCTCCGCCGTCGGTGGCGGCGCACGATGCGGTCGGCGATATCCGTGGGAGCGCTGGGGTTGTCGGGGGCCCATCTGTGCAGGACGTCCCGGATCGCGCGGTCCAGCTGGTCGGCGTTCATGTGTGGGCCCCCTTCGGCACGTTGCTGCTCGGGACGGTGGCTGCGGCTTGAGCCGGGGCACCCAGCTCCGGCGCGAGACTGCGCAACCGGGCCAGCGACCGATGGGTGGTGCTGCGCACCGTGCCCACCGAACAGCCCAGCGCGCTCGCCACCTCCGTCTCGGACAGGTCTTCGAAATAACGCAGCACCAGCATCGTGCGCTGCCGCGGGGTCAGCCGGGCGAGCGCCTGACCCACGGTGATCCGCAGATCGGCGGCGGACGTGCCGTCAGCGACGCCGAGATCCTTCGGCAGCGCGGCGAACGTCGCCTCGCGGTGCGGGCGACGCAGCCGCCAGCGGCTGATCTGCTGCCGGTACATCACCTTGCGCACGTAACCCTCCGGGTCGTCTATATGCCGCCAGCGGCCCAGCACCTTCATCAGAGCGATCTGCACAAGATCCTCCGCCTCGTGCCGGTCGCCGCCGGTGAGCAAGTTCGCCAGGCGCAACAGGGCGCTCCACCGGACGTCGACGAAGTCCCGGAATCTTTCGTGATCCTGCGGGTCCATGGGCCCTCCCGTTCCTCAACGCTCACAAGGACGCGCGGACCACAGGCAATCTATGTCTGCCGTTGCGAGTTTCTTCCGCAGGACTTCGCTCGCACGCTTCCGATCCCGCCTTGAATCCCACGGCGGCAGACAAGCAACGGCAAGTCGGCCAAGCGACCTGAGACCCCCCGATCCCCACAACCACCTTAAAGATCTTGCCCCGCAGGTCTTGCCGATAGCCTGGGGGAGGAACTCACTCGATCGAGCAACTCCGGAGCAATGAGCGGCCGGGTTCAAGGTTCAACGAGCGCCATCAAGGCGGCGGCCTCCCAGGTCACAGGCGAGTGGTGAACCGGCCGTCGGGCAGTTTGCGCAGCCAGCCGCGGTCGGTCAGTCTGACCAGCTTCCCGCGCAGCGGTTCCAGCTTGGCCCGCACGCTGACGTCCACTCCCAGCACTTCGCCGGCCTGCCGGGCCATGACCGGTCCGGCGGCCTGCCGCACGGCGGTGAGGATACGCTGGTAGTCCGGCGGGAGCGCGGCCTCCTCCACGCCTGACGTGCGGTGCGGGATCAGCATCACCGCCTGTCCGCCCACCTGCCCGGGCGTCGGTGCGGCGCAGGTACGCTCGTCGGCAAGCTCCTCACTCATCCGCTCGAGGACCTTCTCGGCGACTGCGAGTTCGTCGCGCTCGGCCCGCACCTCGGCCAACTGCTTGGCCAGCCGTACTTCGAGTTCGTCTAGTTCCGCGCGCCGCGCGGTGATCCGTTCCAGCAGCTCAGGATCCATTCACCCGATCGTAGAAGGCCGCCCGACCCCTGCGGGCAAGAACCGGACGGTCAGCTCACTGCCTCCGCTGTCGACCGCTTGCTCAAGAACTGCTTCGCCGCCTCGACCGCTTCCCTGTTGAGTTCCTCGAGAGACTCCCCAGCTCTCCTCCCAGCCGTCCAGGCTGTGCGCGCAGTGGATCAGCGGTTCCAGCTCTTCCGGGTAGCCAAGGTCGTGGGCGGTATCTGCCCAGATGAGGTGCGTGCCGGTGGCGGGATCCAGGGATCTGTCGGCAATCTGACCGGCGACCCAGTACGCCAGCGCCCACTTTGCGGCCCGACGGTCAGCGGGCGGGTGGAAGAGCAGTCCCAACTCCTCCAACATCTGGTCGAAGAGCGCTGGCGCTTCAGGCTCTTCGCTCCGGAAGAGGCCGGCCAGCATGGCGAGAGAGGGGCTCTCAACCCCGCGCCCATAAGCGCGTCCAGCCCTGCCTGGATGAGCCGGTCGGACCCGACGTGCCTACCGAATGCCCGCTCGCGCGCGATATGGCTGAGCTGCTTGAGGGCATCATCGCGGATCATCAGAGTCATCTCGGTCGGCATCTGGGAGAAGAAGGCTCGCACATCCGCCGGCACCGCTGCATCGCGTTTCTCTTCGAGCAAACCGCGCTGACAGACGATCTCCTCCGCAGACTGCCGCCCACCACCAGCGTGAGCACCCCGGAAGACCGTCACGCCAGCCCTTTGACCTGCGACTTCAAGTTGGCGGAGGCTCAATGCCTCGCCGCGCAGCGTGCCGTGTTGTCCACCCTGACGATCAGCAGCCATAATCCTGGCCGCATGCGGTGAGCGCATCGACTCCGCGACGCATGCCGCCGCACCCAGAGCCCCCGTAGGCACCAGCCGACGGGGGCTCCTCACCTCTCACGCCCTATCACACACGTATCACCAACAGAGTCGACGCTCCTAGACCACAGGGCCTTGACCTGCGCGTATACGCCTCACATGGACCAGCTGGACCGCACAGGACGCTATTTACAACCTGTGCCATGTGGTACCCAGCGAGGGGCCGAGGATGAGGACCGGGGCATCCTCGGGGCCGTCGAACCGGTACTGCAGGGGCTGCGGGGGCTTCTTTTCGGTCTCGTCGCTCACTCGCTCCAGATTAGCGATCCGGCCGGCATGCTCGCCCCAGGGGGTCAGGGGGTGGCGGTGGAGACGACGTAGACGAAGGGATGCGCCGGGTCGGTGTCGTCGACGGTGATGTCGACGGTCGGCTGCGGATCCTTCTGGTCGACCGTGGTGCCGGACCAGGTGCGGGCGGGATCGAGGGTCCAGCCGGCGACCTCGGCGTCGCGCTCACTGATCGTGATCTTGCCCTTCTTGAGGGCGGCCCGGTTGATGCCGAGGTCGTTCAGGAACCAGTCCAGGTCCGGCGGGACGGTGCGGAACTGGACGTACAGCCTGCTGCTCTTCCAGTTGTTCGTCTCGTAGTAGGCGACTTCCTGGCCCGCGTTGGGCACGGGTACGTCGTAGATACGGCGTGTCATGCGGGACGGGAAGCCCTCGGTGAGGCCGCTGGCCGAGGCGATCTTCGCTTTGTCACGGCCGCTGTCGCGGCTCTGCTCGGCGGCGATCAGCAGATACACGGCGGGGACGCCGATGAGCAGCACGATGATGATGGCTGTCAGCCAGCGGCGGCGGATCATGTGGCGGTGGGTCTCGGTGGGCTTGCCCGCATCGTCCGGGGACGGCGACTGGTGGGGAACGGACGGGGTCATTACTGGGGTCCCTGCGTGGTGGAGCGGATGGCCTGGGCGTAGCGCTCGTAGCGTTCGTAGCGCTCCAGGCGGCGGCGGTTGGCGCGGCGGAAACGGCGCGCGACGAGTCGGGCGAGGTCGGCAGCGCCGACCATACCGGCCTCCGGCCCGAGCTGGGCCTTGGCGATACGGGCCTCGGGGCGGTAGCCGCGGCCGGTGAGGTGGCGCCTGAAGGCGTCGCGGGCCGGGCCGATGAGCAGGTCGTCGGCGGCGCTGACACCGCCGCCGATGACGAAGCAGGAGGGGTCGAGTGCGGCGGCGAGGTTGGCGATGCCTACGCCGAGCCACTGGCCGATGTCCTGGAACAGCTCGACGCACATCGCGTCGCCCTCGCGGGCGAGCTCGGTGATGAGCGGTCCGGTGATCTCGGGGATGTTGCCGCCGACGCGCTCGATGAGGCTGTACGCGACCGGGGAGTCGGCGGCGGCAAGCTCACGGGCCTCGCGCACCAGCGCGTTGCCGGAGCTGTACTGCTCCCAGCAGCCGCGGTTGCCGCACGGGCAGCGGTGGCCGCCGGGGACGACCTGCATGTGGCCGAACTCGCCGGCGACGCCGTACTTGCCGCGCTTGACCTGGCCGTCCTCGAGGATCGCGCCGCCGATGCCGGTGCCGAGCGTAATCATGACGAGGTGGTCCTCGCCACGTCCGGCACCGAAGCGCCACTCCGCCCAGGCGGCGGTGTTGGCGTCGTTGTCGACCAGGACGGGGACGGCGAGCCGGGCGGAGATCGCGTCGCGCAGGGGCTCGTTGCGCCAGGCCAGGTGGGGGGCGAAGAGGACGGTGGAGCGGTCGGCGTCGACCCAGCCGGCCGCGCCGATGCCGACCGCGTGGACGTCGTGGCGGTCGGAGAGGTCGAGGACCAGCTCGACGATGGTGTCCTCGACGACCTTGGGGCTCTTGGACTTGTCCGGCGTCTCGGTGCGGATCTTCTCCAGGATGACGCCGTCGGCGTCGACGACGCCGGCCATCACCTTCGTACCGCCGATGTCGATCCCGACGGTGGGCACCCGGGGCGCGCTGAGGTGCGAGCGCCGCTCGCGGGTGCCGACGGTCCGCAGGACGGTGGCGCGGGCGGAGCCGCGGTGCGCGAAGTCTCGGTACGTGCTCATGTCCCCTGCGGGGTCTTGGGGGCGGTGGCTGGCGGGTCAGGTGGTCGATTCTGCCATCCGGCGGGGCGCGGTGCGGCGCGGCGCCGCTGCGCGGGGCGACCTGGGGCTCCGCCCCGGACCCCGCTCCTCGAACGACGGAGGGACTGGAAATCCAGCCCGTCCGGCGTTTGAGGACACGCCCGCAGGGCGCCCGGGGCGGCTAGCGCTCCAGTTCGTGGCCAAGCTGGTCGAGCTCGCTGCCGCCCGCCATCTCGCGCGTCAGCTCGTCCAGGGTGATCTCGTCCCGCGTGTGGCTGCCGGACATCGCGCCCCGCTTGAGGAGCACGAAGCGGTCGCCGACCAGATACGCGTGGTGCGGATTGTGCGTGATCAGAACCACGCCGAGACCCGCGTCACGCGCCGCCGCTACGTACTTCAGCACGACGCCCGACTGCTTGACGCCGAGCGCGGCCGTCGGCTCGTCGAGAACCAGCACCTTCGCGCCGAAGTACACCGCGCGCGCGATCGCCACACACTGCCGCTCGCCGCCCGAGAGCGTACCGATGGGCTGGTCGACGTCGCGCAGGTCGATGCCCATGCGCAGCAGCTCGGAGCGGGTGGTCCGGCGCATGAGGTCGACGTCGAGGCGCTTGAAGGGGCCCGCACCCTTCGTCGGCTCCGAGCCGAGGAAGAAGTTCCTCCAGACCGGCATCAACGGCACGACGGCGAGGTCCTGGTAGACGGTGGCGATACCCCGGTCCAGCGCGTCGCGCGGGTTCGCCAGCCGGGTCTCCTCGCCCTCGATCGAGAAGGTGCCCGCGTCGTGCTGGTGCAACCCCGCGATGATCTTGATGAGGGTGGACTTGCCGGCGCCGTTGTCGCCCAGGACGCAGCTGATCTCGCCCGCGTGGACTTCGAGGGAGACCCCTTCGAGGGCCTTGATGTTGCCGTAGAACTTGCTGACGGCGTCGAGCTCGACAAGAGGTGCGGTGGTCCGCGTCGTCGTCCGCGTCTTCTGCGTCGTCATCGGGTCGCCTCCGCGCGCTTGCGTACCCATGCGTTGAGCAGGGTGGCCAGAAGGAGCATCGCTCCGAGGAAGAACTTGAACCAGTCGGGGTCCCACTCCGCGTACACAATCCCCTTGCTGGTCATGCCGAAGATGAACGCACCGACCGCGGAGCCGATCGCCGAGCCGTAGCCGCCGGTGATCAGGCAGCCGCCGATGACGGCCGCGATGATGTAGATGAGTTCATTGCCGACGCCTTCGCCGGACTGCACGACGTCGAAGGAGAAGAGCAGGTGCTGGCCGGAGATCCAGGCGCCGAGGGCAACGCCCATGTAGAGACCGATGCGGGTCTTGTTGACCGGGACCCCGACCGCACGGGCCGCTTCCGTCTCGCCGCCGACCGCGAAGATCCAGTTGCCGACGCGGGTGCGCAGCAGGATCCAGGTCGCGACGGCCACCAGGCCGAGCCACCACAGCACAGTCACCTTCAGGTTCACGCCGCCGATGGTGACCTGGGACGCGAAGAGCGCCTTGGCGGAGCTGAAACCCTCCATGTCGGCGATGCTCTTCGTCGACACCGTGCCGCTGATCAGCTTGGTGAGGCCGAGATTCAGGCCGGTCAGCATCAGGAACGTACCGAGCGTGATGATGAAGCTCGGCAGTTTCGTGCGGGTCAGCATGACGCCGTTGAATACGCCGACGGCCAGTGTCACCAGGAGCGACACGAGGACGCCGACCCAGATGTTGGCCGTCATCTGGTAGCTGAACATCGAGGAGACCAGCGCGGAGCTGGTCACCAGGACGCCGGCCGACAGGTCGAACTCGCCGCCGATCATCAGCAGCGCCACGGGGACGGCCATGATGCCGATCACGGAGGCGGCGTACAGCACCGTGCCGAAGCTCGACGCGCGCAGGAAGCTGTCCGCGACGATCGCGAAGAAGAGGAAGACGGCGACGGCGCCGACCACCGAGCCGAGCTCGGGGCGGCCGAGCAGCCTGCGCAGCAGCGACGTCTTGAGCAACCGTTCGTCGGCGGGGGCCTTCTGGCCGGGGGCCGGCGCCTGTGCCGGTGCGGTCGCGGTCATCGGGTCCCCCGCTTCGTGTAGGCCTCCAGCTCGGCGGCGTCCTTCTTGGTGATGATCTGGGGTCCGGTGAGGACCGGCTTTCCGCCGCCGAGCACGTCGGCGTTGTACTTGTAGAGCCACAGCAGGTCGACGGCCTGGTAGCCCTGGAGGTAGGGCTGCTGGTCGACGGCGAAGCCGAGCGTGTCGGCCTGGAGCGCGGTGGCGACCTGGGCGTTGAGGTCGAAAGTGTCGATCTCGGCCTCGCTGCCGGCCTGCTCCTTCGCCTTGACGGCGGCGTCCGCGAAGGGCGCGCCGAGGGTCACGACGGCGTCGATGTCGTTTGTGGACTGGAGCTTCGCCTCGATGGACGCCTGTACGTCCGGCATGTTCGTGCCGTCGACGTAGAGGTTCTGCATGTCGCCGTCGAACGTTTCCTTGGCGCCGGCGCAGCGCTGTTCGTGCCCGACGTTGCCCTGCTCGTGCAGCACACACAGGGCTTTTTTCTTGCCGCGCTTGCCGAGCTCCGTGCCGACCGCCTCTCCGGCGATCGTCTCGTCCTGCCCGATGTGGGCGAGTGCGCCGAAGTCCTTGGACTCGGCGGAGCCGGAGTTGACGGTGATCACGGGGATGCCGGCCTTGGTGGCCTTGGCGACGACGGCTTTCATGGCGTCGGGCTTGGCGAGCGTGACGATCAGCCCGTCGACCTTCTTGTCGATGTACGAGTCGACCAGCTGCGCCTGCTGCTGGCCTTCGTCGCTGTGGGCGTAGAGGAACTTGACGTTGTCCTTGACGGCGGCCTGCTCGGCTCCGTTCTGCACGATGTCCCAGAAGGTGTCGCCGTCCCCCGAGTGGGTGACCATGCCAACGGTCCAGCGGGGTGTGTTCACCGCGGCCCTGCCCTGCGCGGCGGCCTGTTCGGCCCGTTCCTCGGCGCGCTTTCCGCCCGTACTGCTGCAGCCCGCGAGGGAAGCCCCGAGAACCGCCGCCAGCACCGCGCCCAGCGCGCGTACCCCTGTCCGAACCCTTGCCACGACGTCGAGCCCTTCTTGTACTCCTCGGTGCGGCCGGGGATCATTCAGCCCGTCCCCGGCCGACCAAGTATCGGTTACGGGTGTTCGCACCGTATTCATCGGGTACCGCGGGCCGTGTACTTCTCCAGCGCCGGTACGTCCTTGTCCGTGACGAGGGCCGGGCCTGTCAGGACGGGCTTTCCGCCGCCGAGAACGTTTCCGTTCGTCTTGTAGAGCCACAGTTCGTCGACGGCGAGGTAGCCCTGAAGGTACGGCTGCTGGTCGACGGCGAAGCCGATTTCCTTGGCCTTGAGCTGCCTGACCACCTCGGCGTTGAGGTCGAAGGTGTTGACCTCGGCGTCACTGCCCGCGCCCGCCTTGGCCTTGACGCTGGCTGCCGCGAAAGGCGCGCCGAGAGTGACGACAGTGTCTATCTCTTCGCCGGCCTTGCCGGTCTGGAGCTTCGCTTCAATGGAGGAGGTCGACGCAGGCATATTGGTGCCCTCGATATTGAGGTTTTCGACCGTTCCCTGGAACGTCTTTTTCACGCCCGCGCAGCGCGCTTCGAGCGAGACGTTCCCCTGTTCGTGGATAACGCAGAGCGCCTTCTTTTTGCCGCGCTTGTTGAGTTCCTCACCGACGGCCTCACCCGCGACCGATTCCTCCTGGCCGATGTGGCTGAGCGCGCCCGCCGCCTCGGAGTGTTCGCCACCGGAGTTGATCGTGACGACGGGTATGCCGGCCGCGACGGCCTTCTCGACGGCGGCCTTGACCGCCTCCGGCTTCGCGAGGGTCACCACGATGCCGTCGACCTTCTTGGCGACGTACGAGTCGATGAGCTGCGCCTGCTCCTTGCCCTCCTTGTTGGCGGCGTACAGGAACTCGACGTTGTCCTTGGCGGCGGCCTGCTTGGCGCCGCTCTGGACGATGTCCCAGAAGGTGTCGCCCTCGCCCGAGTGCGTCACCATGGCGATCTTCAGGCGCTCGGTGGTGACGGCCTTCCCGCCGCCGCCGCTGTCGCCGTTCTTCTCTTCGGAGTCCTTGCCGCCCTCGGAGCTGCACCCGGCTGCGAGCGCGAGCGCGCATACGGCGAGGAGGGCTGCTGCCTTGCGGTGGGTACGCATCGTTGGTTCCGCCTTGTCTCCCGGCCGCCCCGTTGCGGCTGGGGGAGTTCTAGCGGCGTACGCGAGCCCCCGTCAAGACTTTGTCCGAACATTCTTACGCGGAGCGGCTGCCGGGGCTGCGGCTCACGGCCTGACGAGGAGCTGGAACTCGAAGGCGTACCGCGAGGCCCGGTAGATGTGCGAGCCGAACTCGACCGCCCGCCCCGTGTCGTCGAACGTCGTCCGCTGCATCGTCAGCAGCGGCGCCCCCTCCGCCTCCGCCAGTTGCCGCGCCTCGTCGGCCCCGGCCGCGCGCGCCCCGACCGACTGGCGCGCGCTGTGCAGCGTGATGCCGGCGGAGCGCATCATCCGGTAGAGCCCGGTGGCTTCGAGGTGCTCGGTGTCGAGGGCCAGCAGTCCGGTGGGCAGGTGGTTGCGCAGGACGGCCATGGGCTCGTTGTGCGCGAGGCGCAGCCGCTCCACCAGGTGTACGTCGCCGCCCTCCGCCACGCCGAGCGCCGCCGCGACTTCGGCGGTCGCCGGTTCGAGGGTGTTGCGCAGGACCGTTGTGGCCGGCAGCTGGCCCGCGGCTTCGAGGTCGTCGTACAGGCTGCTGAGTTCGAGGGGGCGCTTGACCTGGCTGTGCACCACCTGCGTGCCGACGCCGCGGCGGCGGACCAACAGGCCCTTGTCGACGAGCGACTGGATGGCCTGGCGGACAGTGGGGCGGGAGAGGCCGAGGCGCCCGGCCAGTTCGATCTCGTTGCCGAGGAGACTTCCCGGTGAGAGCCGGCCCTTCTCGATTGCCGCCTCCAGCTGCTGGGACAGCTGGAAGTACAGCGGGACCGGGCTGTTCCGGTCCACGCCGAGCTGCAGGGAGACGGTGGTTTCAGCCGCGGGTTTCGACACGCCCTCGAGCGTAACCCCAGGTAATGACTACTGGAAGTCCTGTAGTCAGGTTGTCAGGACAAACGCTTGACACGGTGGCGTTGATGGCGACACTTTGGGGCCATGCGCATCGGACTCATCGGCACGGGACGTATCGGTTCTTTCCACGCTGACGTGCTCAGCCGCCATCGCGAAGTGGGTGCCCTGCTCGTCGCGGACACCGATGCCGCGCGGGCCGCAGCGGTCGCCGACCGGCTCGGCGCCACCGCCGCGCCCTCGGTCGAGGAAATCTTCGCGTGGGGCGTTGACGCCGTCGTCATCGCCTCCGCCACCTCGGCGCACGCCGACCTGATCGGCCGGGCGGCGCGGGCGGGACTGCCCACCTTCTGCGAGAAACCGATCGCCCTGGACCTGCCCGGAACGCTGGGCGCGCTCCGCGAGGTCGACGCGGCGGGGACGGTGCTCCAGCTCGGCTTCATGCGCCGCTTCGACGCCGGGTACACCACTGCGCGCGAGCTCGTACGGTCCGGAAGCCTCGGCCGGCTGCACACCGTACGGGCGATGACCTCCGACCCGGCGCCGCCGCCCGCCGCGTACCTGCCACTGTCCGGCGGGCTCTACCGGGACTGCCTGGTCCACGACTTCGACATCCTGCGCTGGGTCACGGGGCGCGAGGTTGTCGAGGTGTACGCCGTCGGGTCCGACGCGGGGCCGGCGATGTTCCGCGAGGCGGGCGACGTCGACACGGCGGCTGCCGTCCTCACCCTCGACGACGGGACGCTCGCCACGGCCACGGCCACGCGCTGCAACGGCGCCGGTTACGACGTACGGATGGAATTGGCCGGCGAGCTCGACCAGGTGTCGGTGGGGCTCGACGACCGTACGCCGATCACCTCGACCGAGCCGAAGGGGCCGCCGGCCTGCGAGCAGCCGTGGCCCGGCTTCCTGGAGCGGTTCGCCCCGGCGTACGAGGCGGAGCTGGACGCCTTCGTACGGGTCGCGCTGGGCGAGCGGGACAACCCGTGCGACGGCAGGGAGGCCCTGCACGCGCTGCGGATCGCGGAGGCCTGCGAGAAGTCGCGCCGGGAGCGGCGGCCGGTACGGATGGACGAGATCCCCGCGTCATGACACTGAAAGCGGAGGACGGGGTGACGCTCTGGACGGCGAGAACCGGCGAGGGCGGTCCCGTGCTCCTCTGCCACGGCGGCCCCGGACTGTGGGACACCCTTGAGGACGTGGCCCGGCTGCTCGCCGACCGGGGGGCGGCCGTGTACCGCTGGGACCAGCGCGGCTGCGGGCGCTCCGAGCGGCGCGGCCCCTACTCGGTGGCCAGGTCGGTGGCCGATCTCGACGCCGTACGCGCGCACTTCGGGCTGGAGAAGGTGACGCTGCTCGGCCATTCCTGGGGCGCGCGGCTCGCCCTGCACTACACGCTCGCGCATCCGGAGCGGGTGACACGGCTGGTGTACGTGTCCGGCACCGGGATCGGACCCGACTCCGGCTGGCATCCGGAGTTCGCGGCGAAGCTGCGCGCCGCGCTCGGCGAGCGGCTGCCCCGCTGGGAGGAGCTCAGGTCCCGGGAGCGGCGTACGGAGGCGGAGGAGCGCGAGATGTGCGTGCTCCAGTGGTCGGCGGACTTCGCCGGGCCGGACCAGGACCGGGCGATCGAACTGGCCGAGCGGATGGCCACGCCCTGGCTGGGCGTCAACTACGCGTGCAACACGGAGATCAACGCCGAGACGAGGACGATGAGCGAGCATCAACTCCACGCCGCGTGCTGTGGGTTGAGGATGCCGGTCGTCATCGTGGACGGTGCCGAAGACATCCGGCCGCGAGACGCCGTGAACTCCCTGGAGCAGGCCCTGCCGAATGTCTCGCGGGTGACGCTCGCGGGGGCGGGTCACATGCCGTGGGCGGAGTCCCCGGCCGAATTCGCCGCGGCGGTCGCGCCCCGCTGATCGCCTCAGCCTGCCATGTAAAGAACCCTTGACTTCATGTCGAAGCTGCTTGACACTCCACAGTGTCAGGTTTTCTTTACATGTGTTTCCGTACGCGGGGAGCGAGTGTCAGTGGCATTCGAAGAGAAACGGGCCTGGAGCATGGTCCTGGTCACGGTCGCGTCGTACGCGGTGTACCTGGCCGTCGTCCTCGGGCGGCCCGGAGACGCGCCGCTCGCCGAGGCGCCCTATGTGTCGGCGCTGCTGTGGACGGTCGGCGCGGCGATCGCCGCGTCCATCGTGCTCCACACCGTGCTGGCGACGTTCTCGCCCGAGGACGCGAACAGCAAGGACCAGCGCGACCGGGAGATTCACCGGTTCGGCGAGCACATCGGACAGTCGTTCGTCGTGATCGGCGGCGTGGCCGGGCTCGCCCTGGCCATGGCCGATCTGGACCAGTTCTGGATCGCCAACGCGATCTACCTGGCGTTCGTCCTGTCGTCGCTCCTCGGGTCCGCGACGAAGATCGTCTCGTACCGGCTGGGCTTCCACCCGTGGTGAAGCCGACCAGTGTCACCAACTCGATCCGGGCCCTGCGCTTCACCCACGGCGAGATGACGCAGGCCGAGCTGGCCGGCCGGATCGGTGTGTCCCGCCAGACCGTCATCGCCATCGAGCAGGGCCGCTACTCCCCCTCTCTGGAGATGGCCTTCCAGATCGCCCGTGTATTCGGTGTCCCGCTCGACGAAGTGTTCCAGTACCGTCCCTAGAGACTGAGCGGGAGTGAGTCCTGTTGCCAGGCCCCATGCTCAGCCGAACGCCCCGAACGGTTTTGGGCGTTCTGGTCTCCCGCGTTCGCTCCGCGTCCGGGCGGCACGCATCGTGTGCGTGGTCCGGGAATGCGGGGGCGGGTTCCCTCACGCCCAAGGGCCTCCGATGGGGCCTGGACGGTCCGATGCCCACGACGATCACTCTGGTCGTCGTGGGGCGGTGCCGTCCGTCGCCGGACCGGGTGCCCTTGGGCGCGCCTTCCGATCGCCACGGCGGCAGCGTCGTGGCGAGTGGTCTTACGTGCCTTGCTGGTGAGGGGCTTCTGCCAGTGCTGCGCGCCCCACTTGCTGGTGTAGGCCGGGTCGACGGCAATGATCGCGATGCCCGTCTGGTCGGCCATGGAGGTGAGGCGGGCCCGGAGCTTTCCGGTCGGCATGCCGGAGATCAACTGCCGGAAGCGGCGCTTGCGGCCGTGCTTCTCGCGGCTCTTCTCCGCCTGGAAGTCCAGGTCTTCCACCGCGATCGCGGTCACGCCGCAGGACTTCGCCCAGTTCAGCAGCCGGGACAGGGCGTGGCGGACCTGCGCGTCACGGTGGGGGGCGTTGCCGGACAGGTCGTAGAAGAAGCGGCGGGGCCCGCCGAGCGGGTTGCCATGGACATCGAGGCGCCAGGCGGCGAGATGGTCCGCATTGGTATCGACACCGATCACCCCGTGCGCGAGCACCGCCCCCAGCGGGACCGTGGGCGCGGGCGGGATCTGCCAGGACGCCGTCAGATACCAGCGGCCGCGCCGGGTGTCGTGGTGGATGCGGTAGGCGACCGCCCGATTCGCCTCGACACGATCAGCCCACTCGGTACCCCGGTGCGCGAACCGCACCTTCGCGGCGAGCACGTACCGGCCGTGCGGGGCATTCGCCAGCCCGGCCAGCGGCACGGGCAGCTTGATCGACACCTGGCCGTCCGGGCTGACACGGACAGTCTCGTTGCCGTACCGCTTCCCCGACTCACCATCCGCCGAGAGGAACCAGCGCTCCGCCTCCCAACGCTCCCGCCACTGCGACTCGGTGAGCTGGGCGTCGGCGAGGTGGTGGCGGGTGTTCAGCAGGCCCTTGCCGCCCCGGACCACCCGCACGCGTCCCGCACGCCAATCCGAGACGACGGCAGTATGCCGCGCCTCCAAGGCGGCCAGACGCCGCGACTTCGCATGCCACTCCCGCCGCGACCGGTAACCCCCCGGCGCCTTCTTCGAACCGCGAGCACCCACCGGCAACGACAGGCGGTGCCGAAGCATCCCGATCCCCGCCTCAAGACCCCGGATGTGAGCGGCCTGACAGCGCCGCCCCAGCGCCCACTGATCATGCGACGCCTTCGTCACCGCACCCGCCCACCGCGACGACGACACCCCCGTCAGCGCCCGCTTCCGCCCCGCCCACGACTCCGCAGAATGCTCCAGACCATCCGCGCAGCGCACCGCGAGGTCCCGCGAAGCCAACCCACCCAGGTGCGCGCCCACCAACCGCAGCACCTCCTCATCCCCGCCGGTGAGGTCCTTGAGCCGGTCGCGCACGGCAACACCGGTGGAGCCGGACGCGACGAACGGCCGGGCCGCAACCCGCAGACCCGAAGCCGACCGCTCCCCACCGCCACCCACCGCAACCACCCCCGCCCAAGATCCGCAGCCTCTCATTCCCCACTGGACAACGAACCACACCGGAAAAGGTCACCCGTTCCCACCCCGAACACCCAACCACCCCGGTCCCCAAACCGACCAGACCACACGCGCCCACACACGCGAACGCAGTAACACACAGAAAACATCCAGCAGTTGAATACCCCCAGAACAACGCGGGAGAAACCCAATGAAGGCCATCACCCACACCACCTACGGACCGCCGTCGGTCCTGCGCCTGGAAGACATGCCCCAGCCGGTACCCGGCAGCGGCGAGGTGCTCATACGGGTCCACGCGGCCGGCGTCGACCCGGGCGTCTGGCACCTCACGGCGGGCATGCCGTACCTGATCCGCGCCATGGGCTTCGGCCTGCGGGCGCCCAAGGACCGCGTCCGGGGCCAGGATCTCGCGGGACGCGTGGAAGCCGTCGGTCCGGACGTGACCCGCTTGCGGCCGGGCGACGAGGTGTACGGCACCTGCGAAGGGTCGTACGCCGAGTACGCGTGCGCCAAGGCGGACAACCTCGCGCGGAAGCCGGCCAATCTCACCTTCGAACAGGCGGCCGCCGTTCCGGTTTCGGCCGTCACCGCCCTCCAGGCCGTACGCGACGCCGGGCGGCTGCGAGCCGGGCAGAGGGTCCTCGTCATCGGCGCGGGTGGCGGGACCGGCCACTTCGCCGTACAGCTGGCCAAGGCGTTCGGAGCCCACGTCACCGGCGTGTGCAGCACCGCCAAGGCGGACCTGGTCCGCTCCGTCGGCGCCGACGAGGTCATCGACTACACCCGCGAGGACGCCACCGACGGCACCCGCCGCTACGACCTCGTCCTCGACACCGCCGGCAACCGCCCCCTCTCCCAGCTCCGCCGCGCCCTCACCCCCAGCGGCACCCTCGTCATCATCGGCGGCGAGAACGGCGGCAAGTGGATCGGCGGCAACGACCGGCAGCTGCGGGCGCTGCTGATGTCGCCGTTCAGCGGACAGCGGCTCCGCGGACTCGCGGTCATGAACCTGCACCACAGCGACCTCGAAGTCCTCACGGAGTTCATCGAGGCCGGCTCGGTCACACCCGTCATCGACCGGAGCTACCCGCTGGCCGATGTCCCCGAGGCCGTCGATTACCTGATGGAGGGCCACGTACGGGGCAAGATCGTCGTCCAGATCTGAGGGCGTCCGCGGGCAGGCACGGCCTGCGGCTACGGCGCCGCGGCCGTGAGCACCGTGCCCTGAGCGACCGCGCACAGCGTCTCGGTGCCCGCCTCGTCGCGGACATAGAGGTCGCAGCGGCACACCGCCTGCCGGCGGCCGCCGTGCACGACGACGGCGCGGGCGACCAGCGTGGCGCCGGTCGCGGGGCGTACGTACTGGATGGAGAAGCCGCCGGTGAGGACGGCGGGGCCGAGCGCCGCGCCGCCCGCGAAGGTGAGGGCGTTGTCGGCGGCGTACGCCAGGACTCCCCCGTGCAGGAAGCCGTTCTGCTGGCGCAGTTCGTCGCGGATATCCACTTCCAGTACGGCCGCACCGTCCCCGAACGCGGTGATCCGCGCGCCCAGCAGCCGACTGAACGGCTGGCTGTCGAGGACCTTCTGGGCCGTTTCCAGGCCGAAATCGGCGTCGCTCACACCGCACCTCCAGTCGTTGTACGCCCCAATTCCGTCAGCCTACGTCGCCGCCCCCGTCGAGGAGGCCCGCATCATGCACCAACAGCGCGATCTGGACACGGTTGTTGAAGCCGAGCTTGGCCAGAACACGCGACACATGGGTCTTGACCGTCGGCACGCTCATGTAAAGCGCTGCGGCGATCTCCGCGTTGGACTGTCCGCGGCCGACCGCGACCGCGACCTCCCGTTCCCGCTCGGCGAGTTGCCCGATCCGCCGCGTCGCCGTCGCCGCACGCCCGCGAGGGTCGGCGGAGGCTTCCGCGACATGGGTCATCAGCTGGCGGGTGACCGCCGGCGACAGCACCGGTTCGCCCGCCGCCACCCGCCGTACCGACTCGACGATCTGCGCGGGCGGGGTGTCCTTGAGTACGAACCCGGCCGCGCCTACCCGCAGCGCCCGCAGCACCTGTTCGTCGGCGTGGAAGGTGGTGAGGACGATGACCTCGGGGGCTCCGGGGCGGCGCCGCAGTTCCTCGGTCGCGGTGAGGCCGTCCACCACCGGCATGCGGATGTCCATCAGCACGACGTCGGGGTGCGTACGGTCCACACTCCCCGGGACTTCGCCGCCGTCGGCCGCCTCGCCCACGATCTCGATGTCGTCGGCGCCGCCCAGCATGAAGGACAAGCCCGCGCGGACCAGGGGGTCGTCGTCGACGAGGAGCAGCCGGATGGGAGTCATGGCGTCCACGGTATCCGGGCGCCCGTGGGCCCCTCCTTGCCCGGCGTTCCGGACTTTGTGAGCGGTCATTGGCTCTCCCCTTGCCAACCCTCCCGCTCCGCCGCCTCGGCAACGCGCTTGATGTGCGCCAGTCGTCGATCCCAGACGGTCGCGAGCGCGGCCATCCACTGCGCCGTCGCGTCCAGTGCCGCGGGCCGCACCGCGTACCGCACCTCGCGTCCGACCCGGCTGCCGGAAACCAGCCCGGCGGCGTCCAGGACGGCGAGGTGCTTGACCACCGCCTGCCGGGAGACGGGAAGGCTTCCGGCGAGCGTCGTCGCGGTGGCCTCGCCCTGCGCGGCGAGCTGGTCGAGCAGCTGACGTCGCGTCGGGTCGGCCAGCGCGACGAGGACGCTGTCGACCGCCTCGTCGGCGCCACGCTGTTCGTCCGTCACGCGGATGGCTGTTCGGCGCGCGTCTTGAGCGCGTCCAGCACCTGGGGCCAGCCGCCGGTGTTGTCCTTCACCGCCTGGCCGCGCAGCTCCTCGGACCCGGCCAGCGCCGCGAACCCGCTCTCGACTACGCGCAGTCGCGTCTTGTCGCCTTCCTGGGTCAGCGTGAACTCCACGAGGGTGCTGTTGTCCTCGCGCAGCTCTTCTCCGGGGAACGCGCTGGCCCAGCGGTACGCCAGGTACGTCGGCGGTTCGACCTTCTCCACGCGCACCGGGAAGTCGCCGTGCTCGGCGTTCTTCGCGATCACTGATTCGCCTTCTACGGCCACGGTGCCGGTCGGGCTCGTCTTGTCTGCCACCCAGAACCCCGGCTCGGCCACCAGCGACCAGACCCGCTCCAGGGATGCCTCGATCAGGGTTTCGCGTTCGATCCGGTTCTCGCTCATGAGGGGACTCCTTCACTGCCGCTGCTTGGATGCAACTCCAGGGTTGCACGTCGAGTCCGCAGGAGCAACCCTAGGGTTGCACTTCGGTCGCGGCGTCCGCTTCGGCGGCCTGGGCCACCACCGCCCACGGCAACCACGCACGGACGCGGAATCCGCCGTCGGGCATGGGCCCGTGGTCGAGACGGCCGCCGGCGAGCGATGCCCGTTCGGTCAGCCCGATGAGCCCCTGGCCGGATCCCGGAACCGCCGGCGCGTCCCCTTCGGGAGCGGGATTGCGTACTTCGACGGTGAGGCCGTCGCCCGGTGCGCCGGTCAGCGTCACAGTGACGTCGGCGCCGGGTGCGTGCTTGCGGGCGTTGGTCAGGCACTCCTGCGCGATGCGGTAGACGTTGCGGCCGACGGCGGCGGGCACGTCCTGGGGGCGGGTGAGGCGGTTGTCGAGGGTGACCTTCATCCCGGCCTCGCGCGACTCCGCGACGAGCGCGTCGAGCGTGGCGAGGGTCGGCTGCGGCCGGTGCTCGTCACCGGCGGCCGGTCCGCGCAGTACGCCGATGACGTCGCGCAGGTCGTTGAGCGCCTCGTGCGCGCTGTCGCGGATCACCCCGGCGGCGCGGGCGACCTCGGCGGGCGGGGCGTCGGGGCGGAACTCGAGGGCGCCGGCGTGGACGCTGAGCAGAGTGAGCCGGTGGGCGAGTACGTCGTGCATCTCCCGCGCGATGGCCTCGCGGGCCAGGCGCTGCGCCTGCTCGGCGCGCAGCGCGGCCTCCGCCTCGGCCCGGCGTGCCCGGTCGCGCAGCGATACGACGAGCTGCCGGCGGGAACGTACGAACATGCCCCACCCGACGATCAGCAGGACGATCACGACAGTGGCGACGGCCGACACCCGGAAGGAGATGGTGGGGTCGGGGCGCAGGACCGCCTGGACGAGTCCGCCCACG
Organism: Streptomyces sp. ISL-100; assembly: GCF_018614615.1. Taxonomy (GTDB): domain Bacteria; phylum Actinomycetota; class Actinomycetes; order Streptomycetales; family Streptomycetaceae; genus Streptomyces. Next base: position 20,973 of record NZ_JAGGOK010000101.1, read on the forward strand.
ATGGCGGCGGAGCCGACGGCGGCGACCGTCTTGAACGGCCGGTGCACCGTGAGGGTGAACAGCGCGACGACCATGGCGCCGGAGGCGACGGGCGCCACCGTGGAGACGACGACCAGGGTGACGGCGAGGCCCAGGGGCCAGCGGCGCCGCAGCCAGAGCGCGCAACAGGCCGCCGCGCCCACCAGCTGGTCCAGGAAGACGATGTAGTCGGGGTTGCCGACGCTGTCGGCGACGTCGGCCGCGCCGATTCCGACGAGCGCGGCGAAGAGGAACAGGACGAGGTCGACGAACCAGTCCCGCGGAGTACGCCGCGGCCGCCCGCCCCGGTCACCCGGCAGATCGGGGTCGGCCATCGCCGAGGGCAGCAGCCAGCGGTACTCCTGATCGGTCATGTCGACAAAGCTACGCACGGGGAGGCGGGCCCGGAGCGCCGGAGCGGCATTCAGCGACCAAAGTCGCGCAGACTCAGACTTTCGGCGCACCGTGCGAGCCCGACGGCCGACGCGGCGGGGCGGGCGCCGGAGCCACGATCGGCGCATGAAGAAAATTCTCGAAGTGGTCGGGTTCGTGCTGTTCGTGTCGGGGGCGTCCGGTCTGATTCATGAGGTCACCGGGTGGATGCCGAAGTTCTTCGGGTTCTTGCGGCTGCTGCCTTTTCCGGAGGGCCATGAGATCTACACCAACATCGTGCTGGCGGTCCTGGGCATAGCCCTGATGGCCGCATCCGACCGCTTCCCCCGGGCGTAGGTGCCTGCGGCGCTTGCCCCACCCCGCCCCTTCCCGAAACTGGCGCTCCGCCCAGGATCCCGCTCCTCAAACGCCGGAGGGGCTGAGAGTTGCCGCCCGGCGCCCCCACGTCGTGCCGGCCAGCACCAGTAGGCCGCCCAAGAGGCCCACAGCGCCCAGCCGTTCGCCGCCGATCGCGATGCCGGCCGCCGCCGCCCACAGCGGTTCCGTGCCGAGGAGGAGGCTGACGCGGGAGGGTGAGGTTCGGCGTACCGCCCACATCTGCACGAAGAAGGCGAAGAGCGTGCAGAAGACCGAAAGGAAGACGAGGCCCGCCCACTCGCGCGGGCCGAAGCCCGCCGCGACCGTCCAAGGGGCGGGGCCGGTGCCGGGAGCCGTTGCCAGGACCGCGAACACCGCCACCGCGCCGCCAAGTTGGACTGTCGTGAGCGACAGCGCGTCCGCGCCCCGGACCGACTTGACCCGGGCCATCGCGAGCACATGCGCGGTACGGGCAAGGGCCGCCAGCAGCATCAGCAAGTCGCCGAGCGAGGGGGTCGTGAAGCCGCCGTCCTGGGTCAGCAACACCACCCCGGCCACCGAAAGCCCCGCGGCGCCCACGAAGGCGCGGGACGGCATGGTCCGCGTCACCGCCGCCTCGGCCAGCGGCGTGAAGATCATGGTGAGGCTGATGATGAGCCCGGCGTTGGTGGCCGAGGTGTGCACGACTCCGTACGTCTCCAGCAGGAAGATCACGCTCAGTACGAGCCCGAGCGTCCACGCGCCGCGCCACTGGGCGGCATTGAGCGCGCGCAGCTTGCGCCATCCCAGGACGGCCAGGACGGGCAGCACTATGGCGAAGCGCAGGACCAGCACCGGCACCACGGTCTGCGCCGTGGTGATGTCCTTGGCCGCGAGGTAGCTCGCGCCCCAGACGACCGCGACGAGCAGCACGGGCAGGTCGGTGAGCCATGCCGTCCGCCGCGGCAGAGCGACGTCGGGTACGGGTACGGCGGTCGGTGATGATGCGGCGGCCACTGGCGCGGTCTCCCCCGGGAAAGGCGGTGTGGAGACTTCGGCGGCTCGCACGCGGAGCGATCACCGTACCCGCGCCGCCCTCACTGGTCGAGATCGAATGTGCCGTACTCCGGCCGGCCCGCGGGCCGGTAGGTGTGGATGGCGTTGCCCGCCTCCGTGGTGCTGCCGTCCACCAGTTCGAAGCGGGTCGGCAGGCCGCCCTCCTCGAACAGCCGCTGTCCCGCTCCGAGAACGACCGGGAAGGTGAGCAGGTTGTACTCATCGATGAGGTCATGCCGCATCAGGGACCGCGCGAGCGCCCCGCTGCCGTGGATCTGGAGCTCCCGGCCCGGCTGCTTCTTGAGCCGTGCGACCTCTTCCGCGACGTCACCGGAGATGACGGTGGAGTTGTTCCAGTCGGCCTTCTCCAGGGTCGTGGACGCGACGTACTTCGGAAGGTTGTTGAGGCGGCTCGCGACCGGGTCGTTCTCGTCGGTGACCTTCGGCCAGTAGCCGGCGAAGATCTCGTACGTACGCCGGCCGAGCAGGAACGCGTCGACCCGGCCGAACACACCGTCGATGAAACGGCCCATGCCCTCGTCGAAGAAGGGCACCAGCCAGCCGCCCTGCTCGAACCCGCCGCTGGTGTCCTCCTCGGGGCCGCCCGGGGCCTGCATGACGCCGTCGAGCGTGAGGAACGTAGTGAGCGTGAGCTTCATGGTCCGAACCCTTCTTCGTAAGTGTCACCAGCTCTGACTCCACGCTTCCACGGAACTCGTCGGTCGACCCGGACACGGCGTCCGTTTGCCGCCAGCGCCACCCGCCTGCCACCGGTTTCCTTGAATCCGCAACCATTCATGGGAATTTGAGGAAGAGGCAGCGACATGGCTTCACTGAACGGCAGGACGGCTCTGGTCACCGGCGGCAGCCGGGGCATCGGCGCGGCGATCGCCCTGCGGCTCGCACAGGACGGCGCGGATGTGGCCCTCACGTACGTACGGGACGAGAAGGCCGCCCAGGAGATCGTCCAGAAGATCGAGTCGATGGGAAGGCGCGGGATCGCGCTGCGCGCCGACGCGGCGGACCCGGCCGCGGTGACCGCCGTCGTGGGCCGGGCCGCCGACGAGCTCGGCCGGCTCGACATCCTGGTCAACAACGCGGGGGTCGGCGTACTCGGCCCGATCGAGACTCTCAGCCTCGCGGACGTCGACCAGGTGCTGGCCGTGAATGTACGGGCGGTCTTCCTGGCCTCGCAGGCCGCTGCCGCCAGGATGGGGCGCGGCGGCCGGATCATCTCCACCGGCAGCTGCATGATCCAGCGCGTGCCGGGCCCCGGCGGGACGCTCTACGCAACGAGCAAGGCCGCGCTGACCGGCCTGACGAAGGCGCTGGCACGGGAGCTGGGCGGCCGGGGCATCACGGCCAACCTCGTCCACCCGGGCCCGATCGACACGGACCTGAACCCGGCGGACGGCCCGTACGCCGCGCCGCAGAGCGAGATGACGGCCCTCGGCCGCTTCGGCGCTCCGGACGAAGTCGCTGCGACGGTCGCTTTCCTGGCGAGCGACGAGGCCGCGTACATGACGGGCTCCGAGGTGCTGGTGGACGGCGGCCACGCGGCGTAAAGGAGAGCGGCGTAAAGGAGAGAGGAACGGAGTGCATCGGGGCCGTCGCGTCCCGATGCACTCCGCGTCAGTGGTCCCGCGGTGGCGTCAGCCCCGTCAGCCGCCCAGTTCCCGGTGGCGGGCCGCCAGGCCCGACGCCCCCGCCTCCGTCAGCGAGCCGAAGAGGCGCAGGCGGGAGATGCCGCCGTCCGGGAAGATGTCCATCCGGACCTCGGTCGCCGCCGGGACCGCGTCGAGCACGAAGCGGTGGTTCGTGTCGGGCTGGAGCCGGGTCCGGGGCAGGATCTCGGTCCAGTCACCCTCGGCCCCGTCGCGTACCGAAAGCGCCGCCCATCCAGCCGAGTTGCCCTTCAGGTACGCCGTGTCGATCTCGACGGCGCGGATCTCGGCCTGCGCCACCAGGTGGTAGTGGATCCAGTCGTTGCCCTTGTCACGGCGACGGCGGGTCTCCCAGCCGTCGTCCATCTTGTGCGAGCGGCCCGGCTGAATGGTGTTGGTGGCCGGGGAGTAGAAGCGGTCGGAGGCGTCCTCGACCCGGCCGCCGTTCTCCAGGGCGACGAGGTCGAACGTACCGAGCCGCTCCAGCCAGGCCGGGTCCGGCGCCACCTCGCCGTACACGCGCAGGCGGGCGATGCCGCCGTCGGGGTGCTGGTTGATCCGCAGGTGGGTGAAGCGCTGCTCGACGTCGACGGCGAAGCCGTTGGCCGCGTGGCCGCCGACCGCCGTACGGGGTACGAGAGTTACCCACTTGACGTCGCCGGAGAGGAGATCGTCGGGCGAGGGCGAGCCGGGCATCGACGCCGCCTCGACCGAGACCGCCCGCGGGTAGTTGCCGCGGAAGTGGGCGGTGTCGATGACGATTCCGCGTACGACGCCGGGCGCCCCGAGGCGTACAAGCGCCCAGTCGTGGTCCTCGTCCGTCGGGTGCGGCTGTTCGGCGCTGATGCCACGGCGGCGGCGGGTCTCCCAGCCGTCCATGATCTTGCCCTTGTGGCCGAAGTGCTCCGGGTCGAACTCCGCCGCCCCGGGCCGCAGCATGTTCTCGCGCTCGGCGAAGAACTCGTCGTTGGCGGCGATCACGCCCGCGCCGAGCCGCCGGTCGGCGAGGTCCGCGAAGTGCGTGAAGGGGAAATCGGCGGTGCGGTAGTCGGCGTACGGGTCGCCGCCGCCGTACGGGTTCGCGTCACCGGTGAAAGAGGGGGTCGCCACGTCAGACACGTCAGTTGTTCCTTTCGAGCAGCCGGCCGGTCGGCTCGGCCAGGGTGCCGTTGTCGGCGATGCGTACGCCCCGCAGCCACGTCGACTTGACGACGCCCTGCAGGGTCTTGCCCGCGTACGCCGTCACCTGATTGCGGTGGTGCAGCTCCGCCGGGTCGACGGTGAACGTCTCGTCGGGCGCGAGGACCGCGAAGTCGGCGTCGCGGCCGGCCTCGATGGCGCCCTTCTGGGACAGCCCGGCGAGTTCGGCGGGCGCGGCGGACATCCAGCGGACGACGTCCTCCAGCGAGCGGCCGCGGCGCCGGGCCTCGGTCCAGATCGCGGGCAGGCCCAGCTGGAGCGAGGAGATGCCGCCCCAGGCGGAGGCGAAGTCGGGGGTCTTGAGGTCCGTGGTGCAGGGCGAGTGGTCGGAGACGATGCAGTCGATCGTGCCGTCGGCGAGCCCCTCCCACAGCGCGTCCTGGTTCTCGGCCTCACGGATCGGCGGGCAGCACTTGAACTCCGTTGCCCCGTCCGGGACTTCCTCGGCCGTGAGGGTGAGGAAGTGCGGGCAGGACTCGACCGTGATGCGTACGCCCTCACGCTTCGCCGCGGCGATGAGCGGCAGTGCGTCCGACGACGACAGGTGCAGCACGTGGACGCGGGCGCCGAGGCGCTTGGCGTGCGCGATCAGGCCCTCGATCGCGGTGTTCTCGGCGTCGCGCGGCCGGGAGGCGAGGAAGTCGGCGTACGCCGGACCGCTCTTCTGCGGGGCCGTCTCCAGGTGGTGCGGGTCCTCGGCGTGGACGATCAGCTGGCCGCCGAAGCCGGTGATCTCGGCCATCGACCGGGCGAGCTGCTCCTGGTCGAGCTCCGGGAACTCCTCCACGCCCGAGGGTGAGAGGAAGCACTTGAAGCCAAAGACGCCGGCGTCGTACAGCGGCCGCAGGTCCTTCACGTTGGACGGGATCGCCCCGCCCCAGAAGCCGACGTCGATGTGGGCCTTGCTGCGGGCGACGTCCTGCTTGGTGCGCAGGTTGTCGACCGTGGTGGTCGGCGGCAGGGAGTTCAGCGGCATGTCGAGCAGCGTGGTGATGCCGCCGGCCGCAGCCGCGCGGGTGGCGGTCCAGAAGCCCTCCCAGGCGGTGCGGCCCGGGTCGTTCACGTGGACATGGGTGTCGACGAGGCCGGGGAGCAGGACGTCGTTCCTGAAGTCCTCCAGCCGGGCCCCGGCCGGCACCTCGACGTCGTACGGCAGCACAGCCGTGATCTTCCCGTCGGCGACGGCCACCGATGCGGCGCGCGTCCCCTCGGGGGTGATGACGCGCGTCGAGCGCAGTACCAGGTCCACGTCGGACACCCTGTCCCTCACTTCCGTACAGAGAAATTCAGTCCCAAGAAATTCAACGAACTGTTGAAGGAGTCTTCACTTCGGGCTCCGGCCCGTCAAGACCCACCCCAGCCCCTGAGACCCCTGTGACCTGCAAGGGGATCATGACTTCGGCCATCTCGCCCATCGCGGCCGCGTACAGCGCTCCACACACTTGGATGTTTCCACAAAGTGGAAGTAGAATTTCGCGTGACAGAAGGTGGCTAGGTACAAAGGGGGCGTCACCACATCCTCCGAAGTGACGGCCGACACAGGGACAAACACCCTCTGACCGGCGGGGACGTCTTGACGCAGACCGTGTGCTCCGCGCATGCGGCGGGTAGGCTGCTGCCTTGCCCATCCGCCTCGAAAGGACCGTTGACGTGCCGTCGTCCAACGCCACCACCGACGCTTCCAAAACCGCTGCGCCCACAGGTGGTGTCCAGTCCCTTGAGCGCGCCTTCGACCTGCTGGAGCGGATGGCCGACGCGGGCGGCGAGGTCGGACTCAGCGAGCTCTCCGCCAGCAGTGGTCTGCCGCTGCCGACGATCCACCGGCTGATGCGCACGCTGGTGGCCTGCGGTTACGTACGCCAGCAGACCAACCGCCGCTACTCGCTCGGCCCTCGCCTGATCCGCCTCGGCGAGAGCGCGTCCCGCCTGCTCGGCACCTGGGCCCGCCCGTACCTCGCCCGTCTGGTCGAAGAAACCGGCGAGACCGCGAACATGGCGCTGCTCGACGGCGACGAGATCGTGTACGTCGCCCAGGTGCCCTCGAAGCACTCGATGCGGATGTTCACCGAGGTCGGCCGCCGGGTCCTGCCGCACTCCACAGGAGTCGGAAAGGCCCTCCTCGCGTACACCCCGCCGGAGGAGGTGCGCGCGCTGCTCGCCCGTACGGGCATGCCGACCGCCACCGAAAAGACGATCACCACGCCGGAGGGCTTCCTGGAGGCCCTGGAGCAGGTCCGCAGGTCCGGTTACGCCGTGGACGACGGCGAGCAGGAGATCGGCGTCCGCTGCCTGGCGGTCCCGGTGCCCAACTCCCCCACGGCCGCGGCCATCTCGATCTCCGGTCCGGCGGGCCGGGTGACGGAGGCGGCGACCGAGAAGATCGTTCCGATACTCCAGGAAGTCGCCCAGGACCTCTCGGTCGTGCTGACCAACAACGGCACGCAGGGCTGACCCGGCCCCTGGCTCCAGGTCAGGCCGGGATACGGCCGTCCGCCATCGTCACCGTGGAGTCCATCCGCTCCAGGTGCGCGCGGTCGTGCGTGACGAGCACTGTCGCCGTGCCGCGCTCGCGCGTCAGCGTGACCAGCAGGTCGAGTACGGCCGCGCCGCGCTCGTGGTCCAGGGCGCTGGTCGGCTCGTCGACCAGCAGGACCGCCGGTTCGTTCATCAGCGCGCGGGCGATGTTCACCCGCTGGCGCTGACCGCCGGACAGCTGGTGCGGGCGGCGGTCGGCCTTGTCCGCGAGCCCGACCGCGTCCAGCAGCTCCCGCGCACGGTCACGGACCTGGCGGGGCGGGCGTCCCGCCACGTGAGCCATCACCTGAAGCTGCTCGGCCGAGGTGAGGGACGGCAGCAGGTTCGGCTGCTGGAACACGATGCCGACGCGCGTACGCCGCAGCTCCGCCTTCTCGGCCCGGCTCAGGGGGCCCGTGTCCGTACCGTCGACGACCACCCTCCCCCGGTCCGGTGAGACCAGCGTCGCGGCAACGGCGAGCAGGCTGGACTTGCCGGAGCCGGACGGCCCGACGACGGCCGTGAGCGAGCCCGCGGCGGCTTCGAGCGTGATGTCGTCGAGCGCGGTCAGACGGGAGTCGCCGTCGGGGTAGGTGAGGGTGACGTCCGTAAGAGACAAGGACTGGTGGAGGGGCAGGGCAGTCATCGGGCGCTCCCGAGTGCGATGAGGGGATCGACGGCGGTGATGCGCCGGATGGAGAGTGCGGCGCCGACCACGCCGAGGCCCGCTATCACGGCGGCCGGTACGAGCAGCGTCGCCGGTTCGAGTACGAACGGGACCGCGTCGCCGGCGACGGCGCCGCCGATGAGGGTGGCGAGTGCGGTGCCCAGGACCGTACCGGCGCCCAGCATGAGGACGGCCTGGCCGAGCGCGTCACGCAACAGGTAAGGCGTGGAGGCGCCGAGCGCCTTCAGGACCGCGATGTCGCCGCTGCGCTGGATCGTCCAGACGGTGAAGAAGGCGCCGACGACGAGCGCCGAGATGACGAAGAGAAAGCCGCGCATCAGCTGGAGCGAGCCGTTCTCCGCCTCGTAGGAGGCGAGGGCGCTCAGCGAGCCGTCGATGCTGCGGGTCTCGGTGCCCGCCGCCCGGTCGCCCGCCGCGAGGTCCGCGCCTTCGCCGGTGGTCAGGGCGACGACGGTGGCCTGCGGCTCCGTGCTGCGGCTGAGCCGCTGCCAGTCGTCGAGCGAAGTCCACACCACAGGCGTGTGGCTGTACGAGTCGTCGCCCTCGACAGCGGCGACGGTCTCCTCCACGTCGCCGATCCGCACCGTGTCCCCGACCCCGGCGCCGCCCAGGTCCTCGGCCGCCTGTACGGACAGCACGACCCGCCCGGACCCGAAGCCCTCGACGGCCGGGGCCAGGCCCGAACCCGGCTCGACCCCGAACACCGACACGGCGGCCGTCCGCTCCCCCGCCCGGGCATTGGTCGTACGGATACCGAGCGGCTCGGCGGCGGTGATGCCGGGCTGCCGCCACCACTGCCGCCAGACGCTCTCGCCGACCGACGAATTGGTGAACGACACCTCCTGCCCCTCGGGCGGCCGGTCGAAGGCCAGCCGGTCGGCCGGGAGCGAGGTGATGGCCGAGGTGTTGTCCCTGGCCAGGCCGGCGGTGAGGCCGGACAGCAGCCCGACGAGCAGCGTGATCAGTACGACGACCGTGCCCATGAGCGCGAACCGGCCCTTGGCGAACCGGAGATCTCTCCATGCGACAAACATGTTTCCAGCCTGGCCGCGGGGTCGCGCGAAAACATCGCGCCACGGATCGGCGCGACATCAATCTTTTGATTGACGGGGCAACCGCGCCGGAGCCCTACGCTGGAAACGCCATGGAACCAAGCTCTGCCCTACCCGGCCCTTCCCTCCCCAGCTCCGCCCTCCCCGGCCCTGCCCTTTCCCACTCGCCCGGCCCCTCCCGGCCCCTCACTCCCGTACTGCGCGCCCTGCGTCTGTGCCTGCACGCGCTGATCGGCGGACTGATCGCGCTCGCCGCCGTGAAGGCCGTGGCCGACGACGCCCCCGACGCGGCCGCGGTCGTACTCGCGGCCGTCACGATGGCCGTCGTATACACCGTCGGCACGCTGAGCCCGGCCGTCGACCGCTCGCCCCGGGCCGCCGCCGTCTGGCTCGCCGCGCTGGGCCTCGCCTGGCTGATACTGCTGGCCCTGTCCCCTGACGGACTGTGGGCGGCGTTCCCGCTCTACTTCCTCCAGCTGCACCTGCTGCCGATGCGCTGGGGCCTGACCGCGGTCGTCGCGACGGCGGCCGCCGCCATCGCCGGCTTCGTCCTGCACGGGCAGGCGGTGACGCCCGGAACGTTCATCGGGCCAGTGCTCGGCGCCGCGGTCGCCGTGGCCACGGTCCTCGGCTATCAGGCGCTGTACCGGGAGAGCGAGCGGCGCCGCGAGCTCATCGACGAACTGCTCGCGACCCGCGAAGACCTGGCCGCCGCCGAGCGGACGGCCGGGACGCTGGCCGAGCGCGAGCGGCTGGCCCGCGAGATCCACGACACGCTCGCCCAGGGCCTGTCCAGCATCCAGCTCCTGCTGCGCGCCGCCGAGCGCACCCTGCCCGTCGGCGATCCGGCCGCCGCGCATGTCCGCCAGGCCCGGGAGGCGGCGCAGGACAACCTGGCCGAGGCGCGCCGTTTCGTACAGGCCCTGACCCCGCCCGACCTGGAGCACGGCTCGCTGCCGGCCGCGCTGGAGCGGCTTTGCGCGGCGACTCCCGGGCTCGCTGTGCAGTTCGGCGTGAGCGGTACGCCGGTGAAGCTGCCCACTCCGTACGAGGTGGCCCTGCTACGCATCGCCCAGTCGGCGCTCGCCAACACGGTGCGGCACGCGGGCGCCACACGCGCCGAGATCACCCTCAGCTTCATGGACACCTCGTTGGCGCTGGACGTCGTGGACGATGGCGCCGGCTTTGATCCCCTGGCACCCGGGGACGCGCGGACGGGCGGCGGTTTCGGCCTGCCGGCGATGCGCTCGCGGGCGCGCTCGCTCGGCGGCATGCTGAGCGTCGAGTCGGCGCCGGGACAGGGCACGGCTGTAGCGATCACCCTGCCCCTGCCCTCTGGAGACCCCACGTGATGACCCCCGACGCCCCGGTCCGCCTGCTGCTGGCCGACGACCATCCCGTCGTACGGGCGGGCCTGCGCGCCGTACTGGACACCGAGGAGGACTTCCTGGTCGTCGCGGAGGCGCCGACCGCGGAGCGTGCGGTGGAGCTCGCGGCGGCGGACGACTTCGACGTCGTACTGATGGACCTGCAGTTCGGGCCGGGCAGAATGCACGGTTCCGAGGCCACCGCCGCGATCACCGCGCGGCCGGGATCTCCCCGGGTGCTCGTCCTGACGACGTACGACACGGACGCCGACATCCTGGCGGCGGTGGAGGCGGGCGCGAGCGGCTACCTGCTCAAGGACGCGCCGCCGGAGGAACTGTCGGGCGCGGTACGCACGGCGGCGGCCGGCCAGTCGGCGCTGGCGCCTGCGGTCGCACACCGGCTGATGGACCGGATGCGGACGCCGGCCCAGGCGCTGACGCGGCGCGAGCTGGAGGTGCTGCAATTGGTCGGCGACGGTCTGTCGAACCAGCAGATCAGCAAGAAGCTGTTCCTCAGCCAGGCGACGGTCAAGTCGCATCTGGTGCACATATACGCGAAGTTGAGCGTGGACTCACGCACGTCCGCGGTGGCGGTAGCCACGGCCCGCCGCCTGATCCGCCGCTGACTGGAGGGCTCCGCCTCAGACCCCGCTCCTCAATTGCCGGAGGGGCCGAGAGTTGCCGCAAGCGGCAAATCCAGCCCCTCCGGAGTTTGAGGACACGCCCGCACCGCTAGTCGCGGCGGCCGAAGAGTTCCACCGCGTTGCGGACCTGCGTCATCGCTTCCGCCAGCGCGCTGACCGAGCCGATCGACCCCGCGACCAGCAGCAACGAACGCCGCAGCCGCATAATCTCGGGCACGCCGCTCAGCGCCATCGCGTGCAGCGACGCCAGTTCGTCCTCGGCGACTCCCCGGTCGGGCAATTCGGCGGGGTGCCCGGCCAATTCACGGCGCAACCGCGAAACGGCAGCACGCAGCTCCGTAACGCGCGGGTCCTCACCGTTGCCGGTCACGCACCTCTGTTCCACACTTCTCAACAAGGTTCTCCCCCAGTGGTTCAGCCCGTACGTCGTTGGTCGGACGCCGTACACATGAGCTGGGGTCAGTTAACGCCAATCGGAGCCCTGTACGCCACTTGGCGGAGGGCAGGCCTAATCAGAGCTGGCGGCGTTACGCCATACGGTCACGTCCAGCGTCAGGTAGTCGTCACTGGGCGAACCCTCGACCGTGATTCCCTGGACCGTCACGAGGGCCATGTGCCCCGTACCGGTGGTGACGCAGAGCTGCCGCCCCTTCGAGAGCTTGTTCACATAAGCGCTCACCACGTACCGCGTCTCGGCGCGGCAGGCGGCAAGCGATCCCTCCTTCCCCGCATCGAGCACCGCCAGGCTTCCCTCCCAGGTCTCCTCGTCGAGATACCCGCCGGTGTCGTAGGAGAGTTCGTACCCACCGTCCTCGCCCTGCTGGGGCCGGAGGTCGTCGTCGCCGAGGGTCAGGTGGTACCCGGCGGTGAGGTTGATGCCCTTGTAGACGGCGGGCTTCGGGGCGGGCTTGGACTCCGGCTTCGGGTCGGCGGCGGCCTCGCCCCCGTTGTTCGTCTCCTTGCCCTGCGACGCGCCGCCGCCCTGCGTCTGCTTCCCGTCGTCCTTGAGCAGCCCGTACACCGTGGCCCCGCCCGCGATGCCGAAGATGAGCGCGGCGGCGAGCGCGACGAGCGGCCCCCGCTTGGCCGGCGGCTTCGCGGGCGCCGGGTGTCCGGGGTACGTCTGGGGCTGGTGCGTCGGCAGCTGCGTCGGGGCGTAGGCGTAGGCGTGGGGCGGCTGCACGGGGGGCTGGTGCGGCGCGGACGGGCCGAATCCCGGGGGCGGGGTCGCCGGGGCCACGGGCGCGGTGGGCGAGTAGCCCACCGGCGTGGTGGGCGAGTAGGCCGCGGCCGGGGCGGACGACGGAGGCGGCGGGGTCTGAACCGGGGCGGGGGCGGCCGCGCGTACCGTGATGTCGGCGGCGACCGCGCCCGGCAGCCAGTCCTCGGGGCGGCGCAGCACGGTCTCGGCGTTGGCCGACTGGCACAGCCCGATGACCTCGGTGACCGACGGCCTGGCATCCGGGTCCTTGGCCAGGCAGCGGCTGACCAGCTCCATCAGCCGCTCCGGGACCCCGCTGAGGTCGGGCTCCTCGTGGACGATCCGGTAGAGCACCCCGTGCGAGGTGCCCTCGCCGAAGGCCGGGGATCCGGTGGCCGCGTACGCCGCGACCTGGCCGAGGGCGAAGATGTCGGTCGCCGGGGTCACCCTCTTCCCCGCGGCCTGCTCCGGGGCCATGAACGACGGGGTGCCGATGGTGACGCCGCTGCCGGTGAGCGAGGTCGCGTCGGCGGCGTACGCGATACCGAAGTCGATGACGCGGGGGCCGTCGGCGGCGAGCAGCACGTTGGAGGGTTTCAGGTCGCGGTGCACGATTCCGGCGCCGTGGATGACGTGCAGGGCCTCCGCCATGCCCGCGATCAGCAGCAGCACCGCCTCGACGGGCAGCGCCCCGTGCGCGACGACCGCGTCGGCGAGCGAGGGGCCGGGCACGTAGGCGGTGGCCAGCCACGGCTGCGCGCCGTCCGTGTCGGCGTCGATGACGGGCGCGGTGAAGAGCCCCTGTACGCGCTGCGCGGACTGCACTTCCTGGGCGAACCGGCGGCGGAATTCGGGATCCTCGCCGAATTCGGGCCGGATCACCTTGATGGCGACGGGCCGGCCACCCGGTGTGTACGAGAGATACACCTTGCCCATGCCGCCGGCGCCGAGCTTGGCGGCCAGCCGGTACCCGGCGATGGTGGTCGGATCGTCTCCCCCGAGAGGCTGGAAGACCTGAGAGGAACTGCCCCGGTCCGGCTGCTGACCACTCATCAACTCATGTCTCCCACGCAGAACACCGATATCGAATCGAACGGCACCCTATCCAAGGACGGGCCATCGGCGCCCGTCCTGATGCGGTATGCAGAACCCATGGCACATACAAGAGATGACGGGGCCGCCAACATCGCGGGGCTTCTGCTCGCGGCGGGCGGCGGTCGCCGGCTCGGCGGACGGCCGAAAGCGCTGCTGGAGTACCGGGGGCGGCCGCTGGTCGAGCACGCGGTACGGGTGCTGCGCGAGGGCGGCTGCGGTCCGGTGCACGTGGTCCTGGGTGCGGCGGCCGCACAGGTGCGCGAGCGGGCCGATCTGAGCGGATGTGTACTGGTCGACAACCCGGAATGGGACGAGGGGATGGGTTCGTCGTTGCGGGCCGGCCTGGCGTCCCTGGCGGGTACGGGCGCCTCTGCCGCGGTCGTCTCGCTGGTCGACCAGCCGGGGATCGGCGCGGCGGCGGTGGGCCGCGTGGCGGCGGCGTACCGCACACCTTCGAGCCTCGCCGCGGCGGCGTACGACGGGGAGAGGGGGCATCCGGTGCTCTTCGGCGCGGAGCGGTGGGCGGACATCGTGACGAGTGCGACGGGCGACCGGGGGGCACGCGCCTATCTGAAGGAGCACGAGGGCGCGGTCACCCTCGTCGAGTGCGGGGATGTGGCCGCGGCGTACGACATCGACACGCCGGAGGATCTGAGGCACCTGGAGTGACCGAGGTGGCACTGAGAGGGCGTTTCATCCCGTTG
>NZ_JAGGOK010000102.1 GCF_018614615.1 Streptomyces sp. ISL-100
AGCCGGGAGAGCACTTCAAACGAAGGTCCGCGCCCGCGGGCAGCAGCCGGACAGCGAACGGCGGCTGCGTCGGCAGATCCGGCGCCTCAGGGAACTGCGGGCCGCGGACGCCGAAGAGAACACCCGGCTCAAAGCAGACGTCGAGGAACTGGTCGGCGCCCTGCACCAGTTGATGACGGAGAACCGACTGCTGCACCAGCTGTCCGGGGGTGCCGGCGTAGTTCGGATGCCGCCCACCCGGCCGAGGACCGACAGACACCACACAGCCGGCACCGCCCGACCACATGTGATCTCCACTGTGATCACGTCGTGTACGCGTTCACATGAACGCTGCGCGGGACAGCACGCTGCTGAGGAAGGCTGCGACCAGGCCGGCGATGATGCTCACGATCACATTGGCGGCGGCGAAGACCCTCGCGCCGGTCTCGGCCAGGCAGATGGCCTTGAAGGAGAAGGCCGAGTAGGTCCTCAGCGTCGCGCAGAGTCGGACGGGGCAGCGCGGAAGTGCAGGCTGGTGATGATAGGTCGGTTATTCCGGAGAAGAGGTAGTGCTGAAGCCCAGGACAGCACATGGCCTGTGATTCCACGGCCAACAGGGAGGGGAACGTCCCGGATCGCCGTGATGGCGGGGTGGGCGGCTTGAAGCGTTTGGTGGCCGTCAGGGTCCATTCCCCAGGGCATCGGGGGGAGCCTGTAGCCCCCCGGCCCCTTCCCGCCGGCCCGGCACCTCGCACTGAAACGGCGCGAGACGGTATCGAAGATCATCGTGCCGCCGGGAAAGGTTTCCGCGCAGGCGGCGATCAGTTTGTGTACCCGTGTGGGGTGCAGGTACATCAACAGCCCCTGGGCCGTGACCAGTACGCCGCGTGAGGTGTCTACGCGCTCCATCCAGCGGCTGTCGGGGTCGCGGCTGATGTCGCAAGGGATGTGGCGCTGCCGCCTTCCTTGCGGGAGCACCCGTGTGCGCAGCTCAAGTGGCTCGGCCAAGTCGACGGAGACCCACTGCACCCGGCCGTTGTCCACCCGCCAGAATGTCGTCTCCAGACCTTCACCAAGTGCGATCACGGTGCCGTCGGGGTGTGCGGAGAGGAACGTGCGCACCGCACCGTCGAACGCGAGGGCTCGCAGCGCGATGGCCTGGGCCACCCCGGATCGGGCGGGGCCGAGTCGTTCGCGGAAAGGGAAGTCCAGCTGAGCCACCAGCCGTACTGCCTGAGGGTCCGGCAGTACGGTGTCGTGGTGGGTCGCCTCAGCCGCGCGGTGGTAGACGGTCCACAACCCAGTCTCTGCGACTCCCGTGAGATCTACTGGGATCGGGGACTCCATGGGTACGCCTCTTTCCTTGCCCAAATAGACAATCACGAATAGTGACTTCCAGGTCACTTTGAGTTCTAGAGAGGCTACTGCACTGTCTGGCGTCCATGCCCCAGCGGAGTGCGGGAGATGGCCTGCGGTCGTGGCGATCCCGACCCGCTCCTGCCCCCGCCTACGGAAGTGCCGCCCGTGCTGCTGGATCCACCCTTGTGGTGTGGACGGCCTGGCGAACCGCCGCCGCTGGGGTCCAAGAGCGCCTCGGCTTCAAGCCCCCCCGCCGAGCTGATCACCGGGACCACTACCATCGCCGAGCTGACTGAAGCTCTGCCCATCGCCGGCGGGAAGCCGGCATCGCCATCACCGGCCTCGGCTTGATCACCGCCGCAGGCGACGGCGTCAACGCCACGTGGAAGGACGTTCTGGCGGGAATGCCGACCGCCACGCACGACCCTCTCCTGGCCGGCCTGCCGGTGACCTTCTCCTGCCGCATTGCGGGCCTGGAAGACGTGCGCCAGCGCAAGGGCGGCCGCAAAGCCTGGCACATGGGCTGCTTCGTCAAGCCGGCGGTCCTCGCCGCGCGCGAGGCAGCCCGTGACGCCAGCCTGGACCCGCGCACCTGGACCGGCGAACGCGTGGCAGTGGTCCTGCGACACCCACCACCCCACCGCTCTGCCCGAAGGGGCGCCAGGAGCCGAACGAGCTCTGCGAGCAGCGCTGGCCGACGCCGACCTTTGCCCCTTTGACATCGACCACGTCAACGCGCACCGGGTTCGGCATCGACTGCGTCACCACAAAGGCCCGTCATCAGCAGGTGCGTGCAGGCGTGAGTCACTCCTTCGGATTCGGCGGACACAATGCCGCTCTCATCTTCACAGCCCCCTGACCTCCGCCCCGGCAGAATGCAGAACCCACCCGGAGCGGCCGGGGGCTGGGCAGCTATACCGCTCCCCAGCCCAGCGGCGTCAGGTGAGAAGCCGAGGCGCGAGCGGATCGGTCAGCCTTCAGGTTGCGATTCGCTCGGTAGCGGGGCGTTCCGCCAGCGGTGCTGCTCGGCCGCCGGGCCGGTCCCGTGCGACAGCCAAGCGCTGATAGCAGGGCCGCTCGACCAGAACATGCAGCAGCCAAGACGCCGACAGGGTCAGAAGGAACGCGGCCACGGTACCCACCACCGACCACCCACCCCAGTAGTGCATGACTACCGCCAGCCCGGCCGCGTGGAGCAGGTAGAAGCCGTACGTCAGGTCACCGAGGAACACCATGGCCCGTGTGCGCAGCCAGGATTGGGCGCCACATGCATCCAACGAAGCCACAGCCCGAACGAGCAATGCCACTGGGATGATCGTGGCCGCGGAGAAGAGGAACGGCCGGGGCAGCACCGCAAGACCCGTCACCAGGCACACTCCCAGCAGCACGGCCGAGGGGACGGCCCCGAACCGGACAGCGACCCCATCAGCGTGCATTCTGGCCAGGACCATGCCCAGGATGAACTGCGGCAGTTGGCACAACGGGAACGAGTACACGCACCACATCTGCAGCCCGGTGAGAGAGCCGTCCATAAAGTCCTGGGGCAGCGGCGGCCCGCCCAGCCACATCGAGCCGATGGGAACCGCCCACACCGCTGCCACAGCGCCCACAGCCACGGCTGGCAGCCACTGGGAGCGGATCCGCGCCACCAGCGGAAAGAGCAACGGAAACAGCAAATAGAACAGCAGCTCACAGGCGAGCGACCAGGTCACAGGATTGCCGGCGAAGAGGAACTGCGGCAGCGGAACCAGAGTATTGATCAGTAAGGCGTTGAACAGGTCGCCCAGCAAGGAAGGGGGCGGCGTGTTTGGCAGGCCGTCACCGGGCCAAGAAACGCCCACCCCTCGCAAGAGAAGCATGAGGGCCGCCCATACGACCAGATGGCTGGGGAAGAGCCTTGCGAACCGCCGCCGCCAGAAGGAACGGGCCGTACCCGCCCCATGTGCCGAAAGGGTCAGCACAAAGCCACTGAGTACAAAGAAGAGCGAAACGGCCGCTGTCCCCGTAAGGAAGAGACCAGCCGGCGGCCAGCCGCCCTCCTCCGTGGCCTTTCCATACGCAGCGTGGACCACGAACACAACTGCAGCTGCAACGAATCTCAAGCCGGTCAGCGAGGGCAGCCAAACAGAAGGAGCGGGGGTGGGTGGCATGACGCTCCTCAAAGCATGAATGCCGCGGTGCGGGAAGGTTCGAGAGCAGGCGAGCCGACCTGGGCCGTACGGAGCTGGCGTGTCTTGATCAGCATCCAGGAGGAAGCCGGCGGCATCTCGCAACCCACTCGGCGGCTCACCGCAACGAGCCCGGACGTTAGGCCGGTCGGCTGCATCAGGGCGAAGACGGGGAGTGGGCCCCGGCCGCCCCCACGGCTTCGAGTGACCGACACGGACCGAACCCACCAGTCCCGTCAGATGCGCCAGCAGTACTGACCTGCCACCCGCACGCCCAGTGCAGAGGCCCCAGCCATCAAGATCGGCGGTCCTCACCGACGGCAACCTCAGCTCAACACGCTGAACTTGACACAGAAGTCGTCGGAGACTCGCTCGCGCAGCTCGGCCAGGCAGACCAACCAGCTGCTCGGGCAACATCGCGGCGAACCGAGACTTCCCCGACCCGCCCGGGCCCACCGGGACCACGAGAGTGCCGGGGGTGAACAGGGCTACTGCCTGGCGCTGTCCGTGGTCGGCGGCGTCCTTCAGGGAGGCGCCTTGGTCCCTGTAGCCGGCCACGAGGACCGGATGGCCCCCGCCGAGCAGCTCCACTCGAACGTCTCGAGGAACAACGACCAGCAGGCGTCAGGGGCACTGTCTGCCCCGTGTGCCCTGCTTGCGAGCGACGTGAGTCTCGGCTTGTTGGGGGCGTGTCTTGTGGGCACCCGTGCTAGCCGGCTCTGGGGTGGTGCGGCTTGGGGTGGAGGCCCGGTCCGTTGGGGCCCCGGAGCGCGCGATCCGAAATCCGCGAAGGTGCACGCTTCGACCGGTTTAACAGCCGGGGTGGGTTCCGGGTTATGGGCCGGTCGGGTGAAGCGTGGTGGGCGGCGTCGTATCGGTCAGGGCAGGGTCGTCGGGGGTGGGGCATGCTGATGAGTAAGTGCCTGGCGGCGCTTGCGGGCCAGCGTGGTGCGGGGTCAAGTCTCCGTTCCCGCACCACGCTGTACTGGCCAGCCACGGAGGATGCCGGGGGTAAGGCTGTGCCTTGGGGGCATCCGTGTGATGAGTGAGTGGAAGTGGGCATGGCCTCCCGGGGCCCGACCGCGGTGTCAGCTTGGCGGTGTGGTGGCGGCTGAGGCGCTGGCCTTCGCGGCCGCGGCCGCGAGCGACGGGGTAGCTGATGCGCGCGTGGGTCGACCCACTGCACAAGGCGCGCTCGCTGTGCCGCTCGGCATCCCGGAACAGTCCGAACAGACCGATCCCGCCCGCTACCCAGACATCCCAAAGGACTTCGACTGACGGCCCGCCCCCTCTCCACCCGCTGAACTTGACCCGAGAAGGGGTGACCCGGGCAAGTTCTGGATGCGGTGGCTCCGGCCAGTGTGGGTGTTGGCGCGGCGACGGTGACGAGCAATTGGGGTCAGGAGGCGAAGCTCGAGGCATCCTGGGCGGCGGGGGCGACAGCGTTGGCGGTCTTCGGGCTCACGCTCGGCGGGCTGGGCGTAACGGTGTCGTTGTCAGGGCTGGGCGAGGCGGGCCAGTGCTGCGGCGAAGCTCAGGACGGCGGCGAGGACGGCCAGGGTGAGGAGCAGGAGTCGCAGGAACGACAGTGCGCGCGTGAGTCTGCTTGTTTCGTTCACCGGCTTTCTTTCGGGTTTGTGTTCGTATATGGGCCAGTTGTTTACGGACTCGCCGGGGTCCGCGCCGTCGTTTTGTTTCACGTTCTGACAACGTGGGCACAGCGGCGGGGGGATGGCGGGATGGGGACACTGTCACGTAATCGGTATGGGAGACCTCGGAATCACCACTTCGGGTGGCGGCGGTTGCGCGGTGCTGACAGGTGACCGGGGCCGAATCGGCTGGGTGCCAGGTGTTGAGTGGCCGACGTTGGGTGGGACCAACCGGTGAATCCAGCCGCAGCAGAACTCTCAACGCCGGTCCGCGGGGGCGGATATGCTCCCGCGTCCGAAGAGTGACGACTGTCATGCGTCGCGGTCACTGCCCCGCATGCTGCCCGGCCTTGGTGCGGGGTAGGCCGTGGGGGTCGTTGCGTCGTGGAGAAGGTGTTCGAGGGTGGGGAGGTCGTTGAGGGAGCCGTTGCCGTCCGGCAGGACGAGCCATTGCAGGCGTCCGCGTGTGGGCCGTGGCCATGGGGTGGCGATCCAGGAGCCTTTGCCGGCGCAGCGGATTCCGGGGGCGGGCCGGCTGGTGGTGGCGCCGGGGGGCACGAAGAAGCCTGTGAGCCTGGCGCAGGCGTCGAACAGGACTGGGCCGGGTCGTAGTCGACAGGTGTTCAGGGCCTGCAGTATGGCGAAGCCCAGGCGCTCGGGTGTGATGACGACGTCCCACCGGCGGCCGGCTGGTAGCAGGGCGACATCTGGCTGGTGATGCCGCCACTGTGTGGCGCAGGCGGCTGGATCCAGCGCCGCGTCGGCCAGCCATTCCATCGCACGCGTGGTGTTGCCCATGCGGGACCACCTCTTGCATACCAGGCGGGACAGAGCGAGCAGGTATGCTCCGACCAGCGGCCATCACAGTTGGTCACATGATGTCACCAAGTGTTACGGATGGCGCAAGGGGTGGGCATCGAGAATTTCACCGGAATGCCGTCGGCTGATCTGCTCCTGCCTCCATGCTCAAGCCACGCGCTCGCAGCAGCCTCACGGGAAACGCGGATCCATGTGAGCCATCTCTCTTCTTCGGAGGGAATCCCCGCCTTCAGGCGGGGAGGGAATCCGATCCTGAGCCCTGCGGCGCGGAGCGCCGCAGCATCGCTCCGGAACGCTCGCTGACGATAGCCGCGCTCAGTCCGGCCGCTTCTGGTTCTCGATGTAGTCCTTGACCACCTGGAGCGGGGCCCCGCCGCATGACCCCGCGAAGTAGGAGCCGGACCAGAACCGGCCGTGCATGATCGCCCGGTTCACGCGGCCGGTGAACTCCTGCCGCAACCGGCGCGAGGACACGCCCTTGAGGGAGTTGACCAGGTTCGACAGGGCGACCTTCGGCGGGTAATGCACGAGCAGATGCACGTGGTCCTCATCGCCGTTGAACTCGATCAGGTCGGTTTCGAAGTCTTCGCACACCTTCCGCATGATCTCTTCGCAGCGCGTCAGCATCTCGGCATTGAAGATGTCCCGACGATACTTTGTGACGAAGACCAAGTGTGCGTGCAGGTTGTAGACGACGTGACGGCCACGCCGTACTTCGGGGTTTGGTTCCCAGCGGGGTGACATACACCAATGTTAGTGTGATTACGCTGACTCCAACCGCAGGGGGTGGGCTGGATGATCCGTGCGTACAAGTTCCTCATGCGGCCCACCATGGGTCAGACGATCGCGCTGGGCGAGATGCTGCGCGATCATTGCTCGCTCTACAACGGTGCGTTGCAGGAACGCCGCGACGCCTACCGGCACGGCTCGAAGACCACTGTCCGGTACGGGCAGCAGTCCGCGCAGCTCAAGGACATCCGTGCCTTCGACCCCGAGCGTCAGGGCCGCTGGTCGTTCTCCAGCCAGCAGGCCACGCTTCGACGCCTCGACAAGGCGTTCGCCGCGTTCTTCCGCCGCATCAAGGCCGGAGACAAGCCCGGATACCCCCGCTTCCGAGGAGTGGGCAGGTTCGACACCGTGGACTTCCCCAAGGACGGCGACGGCTGCCGCTGGGACTCCACACCGCACGACGTGGTGACCCGCGTCCGCTTCCAAGATGTCGGGCACGTCAAGGTGCACCAGCACCGCCCGGTGGTCGGCAAGGTCAAGACCGTCTCCGTCAAGCGCGAGGGCAAGCGCTGGTACGTGATCCTGACCGCCGAGCAGTCCAAGCCGGAGCCGCTACCCGCGACGGGCAGCGTGGTCGGTATCGACATGGGCATAGCCAACTTCCTGACCGACTCAGGCGGCGAGTTCGTTCCCAACCCGCGTCTCGGGCGGAAGGCTGCCGCGAAGCTCGAAGAGGCTCAGCAGGCGCTCAGCCGGTGCAAGCGCGGCTCGAAGCGGCGCCGCAAGGCCGTGGAGAAGGTTGCCCGGCTGCACCGCAGGGTGCGACGCCAGCGGCTCGACCACGCGCACAAGACCGCGCTCGACCTCGTGCGTGAGCACGACTTCATCGCGCACGTAGACCTCAAGATCCGCAACATGAGCAAGGCTCCCGCGCCGAAGCCGACGCCGACAAGCCGGGGGCGTTTGTGCCCAATGGGGCCGAGTCCAAGGCCGGACTCAACCGAAGCATTTCCGATGCCGGATGGGGGGTGTTCCTCGCGATCCTGACTGCCAAGGCTGAGAGTGCCGGACGGGAAGTGATGGCTGTGGACCCCCGCAACACCTCCCGGCGGTGCCCAGAATGCGGGCACACCGCCAAGGAGAACCGGCCCACGCAGGAGAAGTTCCACTGCCAGGCGTGCGGCCACACCGCGCACGCTGACACGGTGGGCGCCAAGAACGTTCTACGGGCCGGGCTGGTCCGTCGCGAAGCCCAACCGGCATAGCGAGAAGCCACCCCGTTTACGGGGCGGAGGAGTCACGCAGTCCTCCTGCCAAAGGCAGCCACCAGCCGCGCTGGGCCAGCCAGGCCACAAACTCGTGCGTGCCGCGCCGGAGTCGGTACGGATAAGGGTCTGCTGGCCACGTCGATGGTGTTTGGGCAGCTGAGCCAGCGCGAGTTGGGCCGTGGTGATGTGGTCGGCGGCGGTGTTGCTGCGCGCGTTGCCGGGCGGCAGCGGGCCGCGACCGGCTCGCCGCTGCCGCCTCGGCCGTGGTCGACGAAGCCCATCAGCGGATGGTGCCCGAAGGTCTTCTTCCAGGTCGCGGTGGCGTCCTGCTTCTCGGAGTGCGGCAGTACGAGCACCCCATGCAGGTCCACGATCACCTGCCCCTTCGGCGTCCGGCGCCGAGGGGCCAGCCAACTTCCACACACATTCACGCACTTGGGTTCGCGCGGCCCGGATCGCCGTAAGGGCTCTCGGTCCGGCCCCGGCCAGGACGTCGACCAGGCGGGAGACCGTCGGGTCGCAGGCCACCGACCCGAACACGCCCGGGTCCGCTCGCAGCAATCCCGAGATCGGTCAGACAGGCCCCGCCGAGCGCGAGAGGGCCACATCCAGCAGGATCTTCCCCGGATCATGCACCGCCCGTTGCTGCCGCAACGGCGTCAGGCCGCCGATATCGCCTGGCACAGCCCGGTCTTGCGGACCGTCTCGACCAGCAGCATGCCACCGCCAGGCGGACCACTCCACGACCGCCGCCCTCAACGCGGACACCTGAGGAGTGCAGCTTTTCAGACGACGACCAGGACCAGACAAGCCTCATCGTCGCAGGTCAGGGACACCCCTCACCTTTTTGATCACGCCTCGGACAGGCTCGTTCGTGAAAGCGCGAGGCTAATAAGAAATATCCCTTCAACACCCTGCGGCGCGCCGAATTCGGGGAATCCTCACCACCTTGGCCGATGGTCGGGAAATACCGTGCCCGTGAGTGCATCGCGACAACGGCACTTGGCCCCCTCGGCTCGGCCGCCGCCGACGATGCCGATCGGATGGCCTTTGCGACACAAAGGAGGGCCCCGGCGCCGGGCCTGGGGCTCGGCGCCGGGACCACTTTCCCGCTCTCGGCCGTCTATGCGACCGTCACGCGCCTAGAAGGCGCTGTTGTTGCAGCCCATGGTCGAACCGAGGTGGGTGTCCTGTGCGCCCGGGTTGCCCTCGCCGTTGAGCGCGTTGCCCAGCAGGCCGTTGACCAGCCCGACCTCGCCGAGGACGTCGACGTTCAGGTCGTGCGACTTGCACTTGGAGCCCTGATTGATTTTGAAGTGGTCGCCACCCTTGCCGTGGCCGTGCGGACCCCCGTCGGCGTGGGCAGTGCCGGCGCCCAGGAGTCCGATGCTGCCGAGGGCAGCGACCAGGACGGCGGCCTTGCGGAGCTTGTGCATGTCATCTCCGGTGGAGTGAGGTGAATGCGATCTGTGACAGATCGACTTCTTACAGTTACGGGATGCTAATAAGAAATATCCCCACAACACCCTGCGGCGCGCCGAATTCGGGGAACCCTCACCGCCTGTCGGAGTACTCCTTAAAGCGGCTCTGGCAAGATTTTCGTAGCCGGAGATCATCTCGGTGCGGCGGTGGGCGATCCGCGTAGTGCCGGCCTTGGTGGGCGGTCAGTACGACTCGGCGGCGGAGGAGTGGGACGCCGGCGCGTCCTGCCGGGACTGACCGTGCGCCGCTGGGGGCGCACGGTCAGTCCCGGCACCTGCACGGCGAACGTCACCTTCGGACACTCCGGGTTTCGCAGTGCAAGCGCCGCACGGATAACTCGATACGGACCGGCCGGCTGCCGAGCGAGGCATCAGCGAGACCCGCAGATAGCGGCTGTGGCGCCACTCGCTCGAGTCACCGCACCCCGCACACCGCGCTGGGACACGTGACCGCGTGCAGGCACGGACCACCACGACAGCACCAACAACATCGACCAAGACAACCCGTAATTCCTCAACTGCGACAACAGATCAGGCAGTTCAACAGAGCACAGCCCCAGAGGCTGCCCACTAAACGGACTGGTCCACCACCAGATCGAGATGATCTCCGGCTACGAAAATCTTGCCAGCGCCACGTTCACCTGTACGCCGACAGCTCGTTCTCCCGCTCCGCGAACCTCAACGGCTGCCCCCTCGACCCGGCACCGACGACCAACTCGCCTGCATGGAACCCGACTACGAGGCGCAGCCCCACCGCTCGTGCTGACGCTGTTCCGGGGACCAAAGGATGGATGACGCCGGTGGTTCTGGAAAAGGCTGGCCGCCGGTGATCCGGGGACTCGCCACCGGCGTGTAGATCCGGCGCTGTCAGTTCTCGACTCCTGCGGTGACACCCGCGCTCGTCGGAGTCCGCGCGGGTTGTGAACGCCGCGCGCATCATGCTGGGCGGGGTTGGATGGTGGGGGCCCCGGGCCTGGCGCGGTTGTCGGGGCCCCCGGAACGCACAATCCGCTGCGTTTGCGCGCTCCGCCGGGATCAACTGCGCCGATGAACTTCTGGTCACGGACCCGGCGGGGTGAAGCGCGCCAGCTGACAGGTTCGCGGCTCCCTCTCGCCCAGTCTTTCGCCAGCCGGAGGCGCGGGCGGAAGCGGATGCTGAGCTTGCAGCATCGCCCGGCTCAGCCGCGCCGGTGAACTCTTAGGTCATGGGCCGGCCGGGTGAAGCGCGGTGGGCGCCGCGATGGGGCAGCGGCCGGGCCCTTGAGGGTGAGTCATGCTGACGAGTAGGCGCCGGTGGCGCCGACAGGCCAGCGTGGTGCGGGGCCATCCCTCCACCCTCCGTTCCCGCACCACGCTGGCTCAACGTGCCCTCAATTCCGGTGGATGCTCTGATCGAGGCCGCTGCGACCCGGCCCGCTGCCGAGCTCGCCGCGCTCGTGACAAACTTGAAGGAGAACGGAAGGTCCGACGCCGCCACGTGGCAGCTCTCATGCTCGCGCTCCTGAACCTACCCCGCACCAGGCGACGATGAAGCGGGCCTGGAGGTGCCGGCCCCGAGGCAGGAAGCGACGGGCTGGTTCCCGTGGCGGCGGCGCGAGGCCAGCTGACCTCACACCGCCGCACCGGGCCCAACACCGAGTGCCCCGGCCACCGTGCCGGGGCACTCGGCAACCAGCCAGCACCAGAACGTCGGCCAGCGGCATTGGGGTCTGCTTGTCGAAGCAACCTTGGTTCGTGGATGACGTAGTGGTGATCCCTCGCCATGAACTGGCCGATGTGAGTCGGAATTCGGGCGGCGGTTGCTGCCCCCCGACGCTGGGCCATCACCCACACCCTTCCCGAACGGGCCAACCAGGTTCGCAGACCCTACTCCTGGTCTGGGCGCTGGACGGGGCCGAAAGGTTCGATCTTGGGGTTGGCGAAGGGGCCTTTGACGCCAGGAGTCCGCTGGATGCGTTCGGCTGCCGCCTGGGTGACGAGCAGAGCGTAGCTGCCGTTGTGCAGGTCGACCACGCCGTAGCCGGTATCGACCTCTTCCGGGGTGAGCCCGAGGCGTCGGACGGCGTCGTTGAGCGTGGCCCCCGACGGGAGCTGCGCGGTGACGAGGACGCTGGGGGTGTCGGGGGCCATGGATCTCCTCCCGGAACGCTTACCGGAACCCGTTCTTCTTGCGGCGGCGCAGGGCGTCAATGATGCCGGGTGCGCTGATGATGCCGTAGCCGTAGTTGTAGTCGAACCCGGCGGCGCCTCGGTCGTCGGCCGTACGCCGCAAGAGGGTGCGCATCTGGCTCGGCGACAGGGAGCCGACGGGCCACTGGGAGCGGATGGCCGCGACCACGCCGGCGGTGACCGGGCAGGCCGTTGAGGTCCCATGGCGTCCAGCAGGCTCCACAGGTGGGAGTAGGCGGCGACGGCGTCCGACAGCAGGCCGTTCATCAAGGTTGCGCCTTGGCGCTCCGAGAGCAGCACCGGCAGGTCGAGCATGGTGGCCTTGGGCGCGGCGATGAGGGCGTCGAAGGCACACATCGTGCCGTGGCCGACGTCGAAGTGGCCGGGTTGGCCGACCACTCCCGGGGGGCTCCAGCTTCGTGCCGCGTCGATGGGGACCGTACGGCCCAGTTCGTCTTTCAGATGCTGGGCGTTGATGCCCGTGTCCACGATGGCCACCGGGACGTTCTCGCCGTCCAGGCCCTCTGCCCCGAGTTCGGCGAGGAAGTTCTCGACGTCCTTCCAGCTGCCTACCGAGGGGTCACCGCCGCAGGTGGGCATGGTGCTGATGACTGGGTCGGCGTAGACGCTGATGATGTCCGGACGCGTGACGGCAAGCATCCCCAGCCGGCTTGCAGTGTCGTAGTCCTGGATCGTTCCACGAACCAGGACGCTGGCGTCCTCTGGACTCATGGAGAAGGCGAGCGGCTGCTCGAGCGAGAGAGGATCCCCGCCCTCGCCGGCCGGACGCGGCTTGGGCGCCGCCACGGGGGCGTAGGTCGGGTCGAGCTCGACGCCAGGTAGCCGGCCCGCGACTTCGTCAGCAGTCACAGTGACACTCGGGTCAATGACGGCGGCCACCGCGTCAAGCGGCCGCGGAGCAGTCGTACGCATGGGAGCCCCCGGCGCGATCAGCGCGGGGGCTCCGTGGTGCAGGTGCTCAGTTGTTGATGCTGTTGTTCGCCTTGCCGTCCGCTTTCGTGTTCGCGTTGTTGTTCGCCGCGTCCGAGAGGTTGCTGTTGACGACCGAGCCCAGGGCGTTGACGGAGTCAAGGGCGGCGACGTTGTTGAGTGCACCGTCGACGATTCCCGCCTGCGCGGGGGCCACGGAGGCAAGGGCTGCACCGGCGGTGAGGGCCGTGATGGCGATGATGCGTGAGGGCTTCTTCATGCTGTGATCAACTCCCCCAGCGCCTGCGGGACACGGTCCAGCGCAGCTGATCGCCGACGACCGGAGTGCCGGTGATGCTGCTGGAGTTCGACCGCCGCACCGAGGACGCCTACGACCTGGTGCACAAGCTGCGCCGGTACTGGGAGTGGAGCCGGCGGCCGATTGCGGCCCGTCGGCCCCACTGTGCCGCTGGGTCCGGACGCCGCCCGCCAGCTCGCCGAACACCTCCAGCCAGCCGCCCCCGACCACCCGTGGACCGGCGCCCGCTTCTCCTCCTCCTGGGGCAGCCGCGAACCCCTCGACGTCACCCTGGTGACCCCCGAACTGGTCGCCGAAGTCGACGCCGACACCGCCATCGACCGCGGCGCCTGGCGAAACCCCAAGCGATTCGCCCGCCTGCGCCCGGACGTCACGGTGGCCGACGTGCCTCCGTTCGGTGAGGGTGTCACACCCGCCGCCGGATGATCCGCCAAAGCAACACCGCGTGCAACGCCGTCGCCCTGTACGTCGACCGCCGGGCGCTCGCGCAGCAGATCGCCGGCGAGGAAGAGCAGCGCCGCGCCCTGGCCGACTTCCTCGGGTGGCTGGGGCGCGGCGGGTGAACGTAGCGCTACCGCTGCACGGGGGCCTGGGCGGCCTGGGCGAAGTGCAGCACCACTGCCTTCGCTCCGGCGGCGACTTCGTCGGACAGGGCGCTGCTGCGCGGGCTGTCGGGATGGTTCTTCACCCAGATCATGGAGAACTTGATGATCTGGTCGATGTCGCTGGGGCGCAGCAGGATCGCGTCGCCGGTGTGCAGCGGCTCGGGGCCGCGGTGCTGCCACAGCCGGTAGAGGCGGCCGTCGGCGTCGTTGAAGCCGAGGTGCCGGTCGCCGTGCGGGTTGATCAGGTGGGTGGTGAAGGGCAGATCGTTCGGGCCTGGCTGCCAGGGCTGTTCCGGCTGGCTCAACGCGTCCTCCGTCGGCATTCGGTGATCACAACGTGCCGAGTGTGTCAGCGCCGATCCGGTGCGGGCAGGGCTTCCGGCCATTCGCCCGCCCCGGACTGGCACTCGTCACGCCGGGACCGCGTCCGGCTCCGCACGCAGCGACGCGAGCGGGGAGCGCCGGCCTTTCTCCACCGCGCGCAGCTGATCCCAGTCGACCTCGGTCCGTGCGACGGGCAGCGCGTCGACGTCGGCGGTGCGGTAGAGCGCGACGTCGACGGCCCCGGCCCGGGAGGTGCCGAAGCGGACCTCGATCGACTGTGGGACGTGATCCACCCGAGGCGCACCATGTGGTCGAACTTGCAGCGCCTCACCGAGTGCGATCTCTCGGTTTGGTGTCAGTGAGTGATGTGTCAGTGATGAGATCCTCCGGGGCGGGCCTGCGGTGCTGTTAAGAGAGCTGAAGATCGGGTTTGCCCGGATGCCACGGCTGTCACGAGGTGAGAGATCGGGCTGCCCGTACTGTCGCTGGCCGGTAGATGGGCAGGTTGTGCACTGTCACGTACGCGAGAGATCGCAGACAGGAAGTAACGGCGTGAAATCCCTGGAATTGGTTCGCATCGAGGCGTCTCTGCACGACTGGTCTCGAATCGAGTGTGGCTGTGGCCGATCGGCTGAGCACCTTCCCCGAGAACTGCTTGAGATGCTTGCCGATGGCGCTGACCCTGACTTGGAGAACGGTTGGGCTGAATCGCACGCGTTCATCCAGTCGAATCTGATGGCGCCCGCCGTGGCAACCACGTCGATTGCCATGGCCACTCTTGCAACCGCATCCTCCCTCGCTTGGCGGCGTCAGCTTCTCCGTGTTCTGGGCATCCTGACGAGCGGCGACCAGGACGACACCGCTGACGTATGCCTGGATGTCGTCCGGCGTGGTACCTGGATCCTGTACGAGGAGCTCGCGGCTATGCGATCGAACCTCGCGGCGGCTGGGGCGTATGACCTGCTCAATATGATGGATGAGCAGAAGGACCGGCTGCGGGGTTATCACGCAGTGGTTCGTGACCAACTGCCGCCGGACCTGCGTTAGCAACTACGTCCAATCAGGGGCGGCCGACGACATGAGTCATGTCGTCGGCCGCCCCTGCTTCTGCCTGTCCGTGCGGGCGTCGCCGGCCCTCACACCGGCTTCGAAAGATCGCTAGGACTCCAGGGCCATCTACTTCAGGTTTGGTTTCCGAGCCGGAGCCTCAGCTGTTGGCCAGGGTGCGGTCGAGGAGGGGCAGCAGGCGGTCCCAGTGGCGCTGCAGCGCGGCGGAGTTGAAGGCGTCGGTGTCGGACATGGTGAAGCCGTGGATGGTGCCGGGGTAGATCTCGGAGGTGTAGCCGACCCCCGCGGCGTCCAGGGCCTGGTTGAGCTCGCCGAGGGCCTCGGGCGTCATGTCGCCTTCGGCGTGGCCGAGGTGGACCTGGGCGGTTAGCTTGGCGAGGCTGTCGGGCCCGTCGGCGCCCACGGGGCCGTGGAATCCGGCGACGGCGGCCACCTGGCCGGGGTGGGCCGCGGCGGAGCGCATCGCCAAGAGGCCGCCTATGCAGTAGCCGGTCACTGCGACCGGTCCGGCGCCGACCTCGGGCTGGGTGGTGAGGAACCTGAGGTAGGCGTCGGCGTCGCTCAGGACACGTTCGGCGGTGTGCGCCTCGATCAAGGGCATCAGCTGGGCGAAGACCGCGGGCCGGACCTCTTCTCCGATGTGCTCAGGAAGTTCGATCACCGGTGCCGGGCCGTGCCGGTAGAAGAGGTTGGGGACGAGCACGTAGTACCCGTGGCCGGCCAGTTCGCGGGCCATCTCCCGCAGCACGGGCCGGATGCCGAAGCCGTCCGCGTACATCAGCACCCCTGGGTGCCGCTCACCACCGTCGGGGAAGGCGGCGAAAGCGTCGGCCTGGCCGTCCGCGGTGGGAATGTGCAGCGTCTTGGTGGGCATGAGTTCTCCTGTCGTGGTTGACGCGTCGAGCTGTGATCAACACGACAGGAGGCGGAGCCCGCGCAGCAGCGCCAGATCCTCGATCTAACAGCGGGCCAGCACCGGCCTGTACGGCGCTCAGAGGAGCGCCGGGTCACCAATCCGTGTGTGGCGCAATGCCGTCCCGGTAGTCATCGCCGCACAACGTAACCCACCGGACTGGATCGATGCCAGCCCCCCAAGTCCACAGTGCTGCTGGCGAGAATGATCTCGGTCAGCACCTCGGATCCTGAACCCGGTCGACGCGCTGCCCGTGACAGCGATACCGATCTTGTGTCTGCACGGCCCTCACTACACTTCGAAGGCCCTGTTCGAACTCTGAGCTGGGCAAACGCTCGCCAGGGATCGGAAACAGGTACTCAACCACCGCACCACACGCGGGTTCCAGCCCCATCACGTCCAGGATTCTGCGAACCCGCGCGCTCGACCTGCCCTGGAACCACCTCGATCAGACTCACCCCGCTGAAGGATACGGACGCCGACAAGTCGACGTCATCATTCCCGGGCCCCGGAGCCGCTGCTACTTCTCATTGCTGCTCGACCACTTGCCACAGCTCGGCCACGATCTGCTCATAGCGCTGCTGTACCGCGGCGTCCCCCGGCGTGGGCGGCTTTCTTCCGGGAGGCGCCGCCGCCCGGTTCACCTTCATGACCTGGGCGAAGGGCGACCGTGCGATATTGGTGATCATGGCAAGTCGCCAGCCCCTTACCCTGTTCGAATGAAACTGATGTTCGGACGAAGAAGTCGACTTGCTCGCCTTTCACTGGGGCGGCCGTAGCCGCCTCCATCCTGATTCCTGCTCAGCCCGCCCAGGCCGCCTCGGGACTGGACGAGTTCGCCGCGAATTTCAAGCTCACGCGTGTGGACGGGGACAAGACCAACCTCATCACCTCCGCCGAGGCCGCCGGTGTCGCCAAGGCGTCCGTGACGGACGTCCTGACCGCCCGTACGGGCCGCCCCGGGCTCTGTCACGCCACCGGGCTGAACCGCGCCCTCAAGCCTGACGGATTCTGTTGGGACGATGACGACGACAGGTCCGACTACAGCGACAGTGCGGGCGGTTGGATGCCACAGGGCTTCGCCGGTTCGCATGCCGCCACCGCCGACGGGTTGTATGCGGGCCGCTCCCTCACTGCCACCGCCTGGTACCACGGCACGTACGTCAAGGATAGGGAACCGACGACCGTCGAGGACTACTCGCGGATCTCGATCGCAGAGTCGACCGGCAGCAAGGTCACATACGGGCACGTCGCGCTCGTGGAGCCGGTCAACGGCGGCTTCATGAAGCTGAAGTACGAATCGCGCGCCGACGGCGTCGCCTGGCACGGTAACAGGCTGTTCGTCGCCAACGGCGCGGAGCTCCAGGTCTTCGACCTGACGCGCCTGTGGCGCATGAACGACACCACGAGCGCCACCACCGGACTCGCCTCGGGCAAGACCTCCGCCCGCTACCACATCTGGGCCCTGCCGCTCGTCGCCCGCTACAGCACCGTCAGCACCGCCCAAGTCGACAACGTCGCCTCGGCCTACGTCAACAACAATCCCCGGGCCTGCGCTCCGGGGACCGGCGAGCTGTGCCTGAGCAGCCTGAGCATCGACCGCTCGAGTCAGACGCCCACCCTGGTCTCGGTGGAGAACAAGGGGACTGCGGGCGCCCGCATCGTCCGCTGGCCGCTGTCGGCCCTCGGCACGGGCACTCCCACCACGGTGGCTTCGGAGGCCAAGGGCTACGTCTCTCCCGTGTGGGGCATCCAGGGCACGGCCACGGACGGCACCAGCTACTACATGAGCGGTACCTGCCCGAGCTACTGGCCCGGGGGCACCACGCTCCACTCCTGCATCCACGTGGCCAAGCCCGGCGAGGCGCCGCACGTCCTCACCCAGGCGCCGCAGCTGACCCAGGGGCTCTCCTGGGACCCACACGCCAAGCGGCTCTGGGGCGCCAACGAGGCGCTGGTGGACTCCAGCGGACCGCGCCGAGTCGTGTTCTCCATCGAGCCTGGCGCCGGCGCGACGACCAGCGACGGCTGGAGCTGGCTCACCAACTTCCACCAGGTCGGCTCCGTCTGTGCAACGCCCCAGGGCGACGCCACCGCCAACGGCACCCCGATCACCGTCTGGCCCTGCACAGGTGCGGAGTCCCAGCGCTGGCGCTACGAGAACGGGCTCATCGTCCACAGGGCGAGCGGCAAGTGCATCACTCCCGAGGGCAACGGAGCCAGCGTCAACGGAGCACTCCTGACACTGTGGACGTGCAACCCCGCGAGCGACGTCCAAAGGTTCTCCCCCTCCGCGGACGGCAGCGCCGTCAACGCCTACGGCAAGGCCATCACCCCGAAGGGCAACTCCTTCGCCAGCGGTGTCTGGCTGACCCTGTGGACCAAGGGCAGCCCCACCCCTGACGCCCAGGACTGGGTCGTGAAGGGCTTCTAGCCGCATAACGCAGGAGAAGCCCCCGGCTCCGGGCCCCGAAGGCACGATCGCACGCCTGGAAGGGCCCCGGAGCCGGGGGCACACGGGTCACCCAGGGGTCAAGCCACTGCGCCCCATCTGCCGGAAGGCTTCGGGCTGGCTGGGCACCTGGGACAGCAGTGCGTGCTCCTACAGCCAGGCCCAGGCATCGGACAGGCGATTCACGAGAACCTCCGTGTCCGGATCGTCCTGGAACGCCTGGCGGGCCGAGCCCATCTTCCCTCTCCAGTACCGTCTCGTCGGGGAGAAAGAGGGCGAGGAGATCACCTTCCACCTTGGGCAGCCGTCGGGGTGAGGCCGACGGTGACTTGCCCGCAGGCGAGGCCCCGGGCGTAGGTCCCAGGGTGAACGCAGGCGTACTCGATGAAGTCCGGGTGCGGTCGCGGCGATGACGATGCAGGGCGGCGGCCGGGATGGAGGACCAGGTTCGCGATTCCTGGAAAATGAGCTCCCCCGTGCCGTTACGGGCCCGGTTCGTCGCCAAGCGCCGCGGCCGCTACCTCGCCTACAACCGGGCCATCGCCCAGGACGCCACCGCGCGCTTCCCTAAAAGCGTCCTGTGCAAGACCGCTCACGCCTTGGCCTACGCCGCCGTCGGCCACCGCTACACCCGCCGGCTGAACGCCCCCGCCGCCCCGCCTGGCAGACCGGGCAGGCCCTCGGCATCACCAAAGCCATCCGCGTCGGCGAACGCGACCTGTCCCAAAAGACCCTCTCCTACGTCACCTTGCGCACCGTGGCCCGCTTCTGCCACACCGCCGATGCGACGATCACCCGCCATCACATCCCGCACCTGCGCGGCCTGGAAGAGCCCTGCCTGCACGAGCAACTCGCCGCCCACATCGTTCCGTTCGCCCGCAATGCCTGGATGGACCTGCAACACCCCGACGACGACGGCGCCGTCCGCTTCGACCACGACCACTACCTGAAAATCTGGGCCCTCACCCAGCCGAAGATCGAAGCCGACTTCCTGCTCCTCGATGAGGCCCAGGACACCAATCCCGTCGTCGAACAGATCTTCCTCGCCCAACGCGACCACGCCCAGCTGGTCATGGTCGGCGACTCCGCCCAGGCCATCTACCACTGGCGCGGTGCCAAAGACGTCATGACCGGCTTCGACGGCACCCAGCTCGCCCTGTCCCGGTCCTTCCGCTTCGGCCCCCGCCTCGCCGAAGAAGCCAACCGCTGGCTGCACCTCGCCGACGCCCCCATCCGTCTCACCGGCGCCGACACCGTGCCCACCGAACTCGGCCCCGTCACCCGGCCCGACGCGGTGCTGTGCCGCACCAACGTCGGCGCCATGGCCCAGGTCATGGACCTCCTGTCCGGCGGACACCGGGTCGCACTGGCCGGGGGAGGAGACAGCCTGCGCGCCCTGGCCCTGGCCGCCCGCGACCTCAAAGAAGGACGGCGCACCACCCACCCCGAACTGGTTCTGTTCACCACCTGGGGCGACCTGCAGGACTACGCCGCCCACGACCCCGCCGGACGCGACCTGCAACCCCTGGTCGACCTGGTCGACACCCACGGCGCCGTCGCCATCCTGGCCGCCGTCGCCCATCTCGCCCCCAAAGACCAGGCCGAGGTAACCGTCTCCACCGCACACAAGGCCAAAGGCCGTGAATGGCCGCAGGTGAAAATCGCCGACGACTTCACCCCGCCACCGGCCGACGGCCCGCCGGGCGACACAGATCCGGGGACGGCGCGCCCGATCGATGACAAAGAGGCCTGCCTGGCCTACGTAGCCGTCACCCGCACACCCGGCACCGCCTCGACATCGGCGGCCTGTCCTGGATCAACGAGCATCCGGAAGGAGTCTTGGCCAGTCCTCGCCCACCGCAGTGATCACACAGGGCGGGCTTTGGGAGCTCGGCACTTGAGCAGATGTTCTTGTGCTGACAGCTGTGCGCACGTACGTCTGGGATCCCGCGGCCGAGGGTGTGGACGGCATCTGGAGCGCGAGCTCGCCGAACACCTCGCCTGACCAGGCGAGGACGAAGTCGAGGCTTCAGCGAGGGCGCGCCGCTCAGCACTCCCGTCGGCATGGACATACGGGGTGGCGAGGGCGGGGTTCTCGTCGATGTTGAGCTTGACGATTTCGAGCTTGTCGCCGTGTCCGGCCGCGATCGCCTCCAGGGAGGGGCGAGCTGGCGGCACGGGCCGCACCAGGCGGCCCAGAAGTCGACCAGAGCCGGCTTATCGCTCTTGAGGACATCCTGGTCGAAGGAGTCCTCGGTGACGTTCTTCAGAGCGATGGGATGTTCCTCCTGAGCGGCGGGGAGTCAGGCGGCGGCCGTGACAGGCCCGTCTTGGGGTGGGTCTGCCCGGTGTCGGCGTCGCCCAGGGCGACGCGACAGCGCGGCGTCCCGGCCGCCCGCTGTCCACAGACGGCTCCGGGCAGGCTCCTGAGCCATGAACATCAGCTCGCCAGGCATCGCCCGGAACAACAAGAAGACGCCGCACTGCGAGCGCCACGACGCCTTCCTCCGCCCGGAAGAGCAGGCCGAGTCCGCCGCACGCTTCCCGGCCGGCCACCAGGCGCAGATGGCCTTCCTCCTGGCCAGCTACGCCGGCAACGCCTCTGTGGTCGCCGCGCTCTTGGACAGCCGCGCGCGTACGGTGCAGCGTCACTGCCGTGGGTGGCCGCCACCGCCCGGGCCCCGGCTGCGCCGGGCCCTGCGCCGCCGTGTCCTGGACCTCGTGTGCCCGCGCTGCCTGTCCGATCGGGCGGTTGAAGAGGCGCGCCAGGCGAAACGGGAAGCCCGGCGTGCGGCCCGCCGGATTCCGCGTGAGCAAGGCGGGCCCAATCGCTGACCTGCCGGCCCAAGCGAGAGACCGCCTTGGCGAGATCCTCAGCTCGCGCATGAGCAGGGTAAAGCTTCTATGCATTGATGATAGCAAATAGCTAATTTAAATGCGGAAGTTGCATCAACTCGGGTAGGATGGGGGTATGGGATTGGCCTTGGAGGAGTCATTGCGGCTGACGGTGGCCGCGTTGATGCAGGTGACGGGTGACTCGCAGCGGTCGGTTGCGGGGGTGCTGGGACTAACGCAGACGCAGGTGTCGCGCCGTCAGTCGGGCGCCATTTCGTGGAGCCTGCGCGACGTCGATGTCCTGGCCGAGCACTACGGCATCGGCGCGCTGGACCTGCTGGCAGGTCCGACCAGAGCGTGCGAGGTGCTGCCCGCCGACCGGCGCCGTTCCGTCCGGGCCGAGACGAAGGGGACGAGCCGGTGAGCGACTTCGACGCGATCGACTCGCTGCTCGACGCCGTCGGCCCGCAGGCCGAACTCCCGCCCTGCCAGGTGCGCCGCGAGCTGCGGGAGCGGGCCCGGCTGTCCAAGGCGCAAGTGGCCCGTGCGCTCGGGGTGAGCCCGTCCACCCTCAGCGGGTGGGAGAGCGGCCGGGACCCGGCCGGCGAGGTCCGCACCAAGTACGCATATCTGCTGGACGGGCTGAACGCCAAGCTCGCCACCGAGACCGAGACTGAGACCGAGACCGCGGCGGTGTCGACTGAGGAGCAGCCCGTGGCGTCAGGCACGGCTGCGGCGGCCGTCACCTCTTCGTCTTCGCCGGAACTCGGCCAGGACGAGGACGAGGTGGAGCTGCTCGCGGTGGCGCAGCCGTGTGTGCTGTGTGGCCGTCCGGCCAAACAACGCGTGGCGGGGTTCGTTCAGCACCTGGCCCCGGCTGACTGCCAACCCACCGCCACCGAGGCCCCGGCTGCCGAGCCTGCCCCGGCGGCCGAACAGCCCACACCGCAGACCTCGAATGCGCCGCTGCGCACGACACGTCCGGCGCGTCCGGCTGAGCGTTCCAAGGACCGGGCCCGGCGCGCGTTCCAGGAGCCGTCCGGCCCGGTCGACGTAATCCGCGAGGCCGTGCAGGGCGCGCTCGCCGAGCACCGGGGCGACGTCGACGCAGCCACGGCGGCGCTGTTGAAGCGGGCGATCCCGGACGCGATGCGGCTGCTGGACGAGACCCGCAAGGGCGCCCGCTACGACGTGATCGCCCATCCCTGGATCCCCGACATCCTCAAGAAACAGACCGCGCGTGGCGCCGACCAGATCTGGGAGGCCCGCCCCAAGTGGACCCGCCACGAACTCCCGCCCGGCAGGCACGAGGTGACCGCGCTCGACATCAACGGCGCCTACCTCTCCGCCCTCAAGACGCACCTCCCCCTCGGCCAGCTCGAGCACTCCACCGGCCTTGCCCATGACCGCCGCCGCGCCGGAGTCCACCTGATCACCCCGCCGGAATGGGAGCACGAGGCGGTGCTGCCCAACCCGATCGGCCGACGGGACGAGCCCGGCCCGCTGTGGGTCACCGAGCCGACGCTCCGTCTCCTGCTGCGCCTGTCCGGCCCGAAACACGGACTGTGCGCGCCTCCACAGATCCACGAGTCCTACACCTCCGGCGGCGGCCTTGTGGTCGCCGAGGGTCTCGAAAACCTTCGCTGTCCGGGAGTGGACGGAACCCTGCGGCGGGCCCCATGCCAGGGCCCAGAACGGCACTTCGTCGCCGCGGTCGGCGGCGAGGAGTACGCGGGCCCGTTCTGCTTCGGTCAGAGCTGCGTGCCGCTGGCCGGTCTTGGCCAGCGTGTGGGCGTGGACGACGCGAAACAGGGCCTCGGTCTGGACATCCACCTTGCCCTTGGCGCGGTTCAGGCCGGTCTCGGCCAGGCCCAGGCAGTGCTCGGGCCGGTTGAGCTTGAGGCCTTGCATGGCCATCGTCCGCATCACGAAGCCGTCCTGACCGCGCAGCCCGCCCTCGACGGCCAGCGCGTAGGACTGCAAGTAATACCTCTGAGCGGCGCCCTGCTGGCCCGCGTCGTAGCTCTTCCAGCCGAGCAGGTGTACCCCGCGGCTGGCGGCAGACAGGAGTTGCCGGCGGACGTCGTCGCTGCGGAACCGGCCCCGGCACAACGAAGCCACGTCGTCGCGCAGATACTGCACCAGAGCGGTGCGGCCGTGCTGCCCGCCGTGACGTTCGTCCATGTCGGAGAAGACGCGCACCATGTCGCGCACCGCGGCGACTTCGGCCAGCCCGGCGACCGAGCCAGTACGGGCAGCCGCGGTGCGACCGGCGATGTCGCGGACGTAATCCAGGGGCAGGGCGGCGGCCGCCACGGAGTAGGCGGAGGTGGCGAGGAAGCTACGTCGGTCCAATTCGCCTCTCCACATCGGCAGCAGGGCATCGATCGGATCGTCACCGAGCGACAGTCCGATGCTGCCATCTTCTTCGCCCCCTATGGGGCCAAGCCCCAGGTCGTCTTCGGTGATGAGACGTCCTAGGCGCCGCGAGAGCGCGATAGCCAGGTAGCGGCCCGTGGCGCCGGCCGGAATAGACCCGGTGATCCAGTGATCGACGGTGGACTTGTTGGTCCGTAAGAACTCGCCGTGCTCAGCGGCCACGGCCCGTACCGAGGCGGCGAGCGCCGCATACGTCAGCCCGCAGGCACCGACCATTTCCTTGAGCCGGTGGTTCGGCGTGCGCTGGGCCATGGGATCCCCGCCCTCGTATACCCGATATACCGCTCCGCGCGCTCTGCACGGTACCCGCCAACTCCCTTGCCCGGTTCACTGATTGACGAAGCCCGGTGACGTTGTGTCGACCGGGAGTGGTCGAGTGGAAGGGGACCTGCGATGAAGGACCAGACGCGTCCGTGGGAGTCCGTGTTCGCCGGGCCGGAGATCACCGCCGTCCCGAGCGACGACGCACGGTTCGAGGAGAAGCCGCAGGAGAGCTCGGACCAGGGCCGGTTCGAGGACTGACCGCACACAGCACAGCTATCTGAACCACCGGGGCCCGCGCCCGGCCCATATGCCGCGCGGGCCCCGTCGTCGTGTCCACCAGCTGGAGAGAAGGAGGCAACGATGTTGACGTGCTCGATCGATCTGCGGGCTCAAGCGCAGCCGTGGCAGTGGTGTGAGCAAGGAAAGAGCTGGGTGCGCGGCGAGGACCGCATCCGTCCGCTGGCCCATGCGGCGCTGGAGGCACGGGCGGTCACCGACGGCAGCACCACCCTGATGGTGGTGCGCGAACGGGTCGCTGGCCGCCCCTCACTGCTGCGCTCGACGACGCCGGTCCGGGTGGACAGCGCCGTGTACGCCCGCGCCCTTCAGGAGTGCCACGACTGGCCGCTGCAAGGGATCTGCGTCGAAGCGGACACCGGCGGAGTACGGCTTTGCACCGGGCTCGGTGGGGTCTGCCCCCTCTACCTCACACACCGGCGGGCATCTGACCGGCTCATGGCAGCTGATGGACCTGCGCGCCCACCTCGCCCCCCAGGGACTTGACGAGAAAGAGGTGATGCGGCTCCTGACCGGCCACCCCCGCTACGGGCACGACACCCTGTTCACGAACGTCAAGCGGCTCTCGGAGCGCTCCAGCGCGTACGCCGACACCAACGGCCTGCGCTTGGTCTACCCGGCCGCAGCCGAGCACGCCCAGCCCTCCGAGCTCGCCGAGAACGTCGACGGCGGGGGCCTGGTCGCTGCGTTCGAGGCTCTCGCCGACCACGTCTTCGCCCACCGGCCCGTCACCCCGGGGCAGACGGCGGCCCAGCTGTCCGGCGGGATGGACTCCACCAACCTGGCCATCTCCCTCGCCCTGGCCCACCCGGGCGCGATCACCCCGTGCGCTCTGCTGATCGGCGGCGAGGCCGGACCGCAGCAGGAAGCACGGCGCCGCACCGTGATTGAGCACACCGTCTTCGCCCCGGACGTCACAGTGTCCGCCGCCCAACACCCGCCGCTGTCCCCGGGCGGCCTGCGCCGCGCGAGGGCGGAGGCGATCAGCCCGTTGGACGAGCCGCACCTGGAATCCGCCGACGCACTCGCCCAAGCTTTACGCACGCGCCACATCACCACAGTGGTCGTCGGCTTCGGCGGCGATGAGGTCGCCCGCGTGCGCCGGCCGGGCGGCGGACACGTCCCCCGGCAGATGGCACCTCCCTGGTGCGGGGACCGCGTCCGCGACCTCCTGAGCGAAGTGAACACCGGGATCGCCCCACCCACGGTGGCTCCGGAGACCGCGTTGATCGCCCTGGAGGTCGCCACCCCGTTGCTGGCCCGGCGCGGGTTATGGACCATCGCCCCGTTCACCGACCCGGAGCTGGTCCGCTTCGGCCAGCGCCTGCCGCTGAAGTGGAAGAAGGACAAGCAGCTGCTGCACCGGCGCCTGGCCGCCCGCGGCCTGCCCGATGTGGTGGTGAACCCCGTCCTGCGGGAGAACTTCGGCCATCTCATGAATGCCGCCGTCCACCAGTACGCGACAGGGCTACTGCGCGGCTGGGGCAAGGACCTTCACCTGATCGAGCAGGGCTTCCTGGATGCGTCCATGCTCACGGAGACGGTCGAGCGGGCTGCCTTCAGCCCCGAGGCGGCGGCTCCCCACCGTACGGGGCTGTTCCTGATCACCGCTGTCGAGCTGGCCCTGCGCACCCTCTAGACAGCTTCTCCACCACCCGGGCGACTTCGGCTCAATTGGCCCCACCCGCCACGCAAGACGCACCAGGATGGGGCGGGTGACCGAGTCCTCACCCGCTTCCAAAAACTCCGGCTCTCCGCAGCAGGTCGGCTACCAGAGCGACCCACACTTCGAGGACATCGCGACCGCCTCCTGGTGGCGCATCGCCGCCCGCCTGCCGCATACCCTCGCCGCCGCGACCCGCCTAGGCTGGGCCGCCGACCGGCCCGCGATGCTGTGGCTCGCCGCATGCCAACTGGTCGTCGCCGCATCCTCCGCGCTCGCCCTCAGCGCCCTGCCCGGCGTGATGACCCACCTCTTCAACGGCGGCCACGTGGCCGCCGTCGTCCACGCCGCCGCCCCCGGCCTGATCGTCGTGGCCACCGCCACCGCCGTACGAGCCGGAGCCGACGCGTTCGCCGTCTACGCCGCCCAACGGCTCGCCCCCCAGGTCGCCACGGAGGCGGACCTACAGATCCTGGCCGCCGCCCCCGAGGTGGAACTGGAGGCCTACGAGCGGTCCGGCTTCACCGACCGCCTGCAGGCCGCAGGCAAGGGAGCGGAGGCCACCGAAGACCTCATCGGCGACGCCCAGGCCCTCGTCTCCGCACTCGCCCAGCTTGCCGCCGCCATCGGCGTCCTCACCGTCCTGCACCCTGCACTTCTGCCGCTGCTGCTCCTCGCGGCCCTCCCCAAGGGCGCGGCCGCCATGACCGCGGCACGCCTCCAACACCGCGCCGGCCACCAGAACATCTCTGACAACCACCTGCGCTACCTTCTGCGGTACTACTCCACCGACCGGCGCACCGCCGCCGAAGTCCGGGCCACCACCATGTCCGGCTACCTGATCGCCTGGTACCGGGAGATCACCGACCGCATCAAGGCCACCCACCGCCGCGCGGCCCCGCGCATCCTGCGCGTCACTCTCATCGGCACCACCGCCAGCGGACTGATGCTCGCACTTACCTGGATCGCCCTCGGCTGGCTCGCAGCGAGCGGCCGAATGGACCTGGCCATCGCCGCAACCGCCGTCATCGCAGTCCGCACATCCACCGGCGCTCTGACCTCCCTGGTTATGGCCGCCGCACGACTCTTCCGCACCTCACTGCATCTGGAGGACTGGCAGAGCTTCCTGCGCCGAGCCGAATCCCTGCGCGCGGTCCGCGGACCCGCACAGATCCCCGCCCACGCCCCCGCCGAAATCCGCGCCGACAACGTCACCTACACCTACCCCGGCTCCGACACCCCTGCCGTCAACACGGTCAGCCTCACCCTTCGCCGTGGCGAACTGATCGCACTGGTCGGCGAGAACGGCTCCGGCAAGACCACCCTCTCCCGCCTCCTCACCGGCCTCTACCTCGCCCAGGAAGGCTCCGTCACCTGGGACGGCACCGACCTTGCCCAGGCTGATCCGCACAGTGTCTGGGCGCGCGTCGGCCTGGTCCCACAGGACTACACCCGCTGGCCCATGAACCTGCGCGCCAACATCCACCTAGGCCAGCCCCGCTCAGAAGACGACGCACTGCTGCTAGAGGCCGCGCAGGCGGCCGGCGCCGACAGCGTCATCGCCAAGACGCCCTACGGCCTCGACACTCTGGTCGCCAGCTCCAACTGGGGCGGCACCGACCTCTCCGGCGGCCAGTGGCAGCGCATCGCGGTGGCCCGCGCCTTCTACCGCGACGCCACCATGCTCATGCTGGACGAGCCAACCTCCGCCATGGATCCCCGCGCCGAGCACACTGTGATCCGCCGTTTCAAAGAACTCGCGGCCGGCAAAGCCGCGGTCTTCGTCACTCACAACCTGGACAACGCCCGCATCGCCGACCGCATCGTCGTCCTCGACGGCGGACGCGTGCTCGAAGAAGGCGACTTCCAGACACTCCTTGATCTCGGCGGCCTCTTTGCCGAGCTGTACAAACTCGCCCAGGACCGTTGACCACACCTTTTCCTCATTGCGCGATTTGGTTTCGCAAGCAACTACAAGCGATCACGTGAACTGTTGCGTCTCTCCCGTGAGCTGGGCCACGGCGGCACAGCGGCGGCCTCAAGACGGTGCGGGTAGTTCACTGTTGCCGAGGTGGAGAGGTGTCGGCTGTGCTGCAGCAGGCTGCAGTCAGACGGCGCCGGGTGTCTTTTCGCCATCTTGAGCGGCCGGTCGGTGACGTAGTTGGAGGGTTGCCGGACCCGTCGGTTACGGTGCAGGTTCGCGTACGCAATGAGCAACGGGGGTGGCGGGTATGCGTGCTGAGGCGTTGGCGCTGCGGCTGACGGAGTTGGCCGGGACCGGAGCAGGGGATCTGCCGGCGCTGGTGGGAGAGTTCCGGCGCAGTGAGGTGCTGGTGCCGGTGGTGGACGGGGGGTTGCTGTCGGTGGCGACGGGGCCGGTCCGCTGGCTGTTCGCTTTCACGAGCGTGGAGACCCTGGAGGTTTTCGCCGGGCAGCGGGGCGAGGTCATTGATGAGTGGGTGCCGGTGTTCGGGGCCCGGCTCCTGGATCAGGTGATTCCCGATATCGGCGGGCCGGTGGGCGTCGCGGTGGACGTGGCAGGTGCGGCGCCGATGGTGCTGCCGCCGGTGAGCGGCATCGTGCCGGACGCGGTGGCGCTGGGTGCGGAGGGCGCTGCGGTATGAGTGACGGAGGCGGGTACCGGGCGGATACCGAGTCACTGGGTGAGATCACCAAGGGCATCAATCTGGCGATGGATGAGCTGAAGGAGCTCGGGTTCGATGTCGATGCGAATCTGGGCCGGGGCTTCGACGACTTGCAGCTGGCCGGGCTGGAGTTGGGTGACAAGCCCCTGCAGGAGATCTTCGCGGAGTTCTGCGACCGATGGGGCTGGGGCGTACGCACCCTGATGCAAGACGCCAACACCTTCGCGGCCGGGCTCGGCTTGAATGCCGGGCTTTACCACGAAGAGGAACGGTACAACGCGAACACGTTCAAGACGGTGTGGAATCAGGTCGCCGGCAACCCGTACGCCTCTCAGGAGGAGATCGAGAGCCAGTCCGTGAAGGAGACGATCCTCAAGGGCAACGCGATTGGCCACTTCATGGACGCGGACTACAGCGCTCAGTCCATCGTCGAGGCCGAAAGGCAGAAGAACGAGGCCAACGACCAGTTGGCGGAAGACTTCGAGACCTCGACGTGGAATCCGTGGCAGGACGACACCGAATGGCAGTGGGACGGCCCGCCCCAAGCTGAGCAGTCTCCCGCCGAGGGTGCTGCGGGGGGTGAGCGCTGATGGGGATCGATCTGCCTGGAATAGGCAGCGCGATCAAGAGCGGTGTCGACAACATCGGCGCCAAGGCCGAGGACGCACTCGACTCCGCCAAGGAAAGCGTCGGCGAGGCCACCAACCGGGTCACGGACAAGGTGGCCGACGGCTTTTCCGCGGTGGGCGCCGACCGGATCGCCGAAGGTGTCCGGGACTACGGCGAAGGCGTAAGCAACCGCCTGGGCGGCGATGTCCCAGAGCGGCAACTGGGCGAAACAGATGACCCCAAGGAACTCATCCACGGCAGCGCCCCGGCGATCCAGGCACGGGCGTCCCATCTGGCCGACTTCCACAAGGCGTTCGAGACGGTCGGCCAGGGCTTGCGCGGGCTGGACAGCGGTGCCTGGCAGGGCAACGCCGGCGACGCGTTCCGGGAAAAGTTCGGAATGCAGCCGCCCGCGTGCTGAAGGCGGCCGACTCCTGTGAGGAAGCCAGTAAGGCTCTGAAGGCGTACGGGGAAGCGGTGAGCTGGGCCCAAGGGCAGGCTGTGGCCGCGATCGAGGCGTACAAGAGTGCTCAGCAGGCGAGTCAGAGCGCGGCGAAGGCGTATGACGCCCAGGCCGCCCAGTACGAACAGGCTGCCACCCAGTACAACAAGGTTGCCGCGACGGGCGGTGACCCTGGCCCCAAGCCGACCGAGCCAGGCGACTTCCAGGACCCGGGCGAGGCGGGCCGTCGCGAGGCGCAGGAGATCCTCACCGAGGCCCGCCGCCAGCGCACCGAGGCGGCACGCGACGCCTACCGGCGCATCAAGCAGGCTCTGGAGCAGGCACCGCAGAAACCGGGGCTCAGCGACCGGCTCGGCGCCGAAGCCAAGGACTACGCGCTCAGCTCAAGCATGAACCTCTCGCACATGGTCGGCGGCTTCGTCAAGGGCGTTGGCGACATGGTGGTGATGGCCCGCACGCTCAATCCGTTGGACCCCTACAACATCACCCACCCCGCCGAGTGGGGCAAGCAGCAGCATTTGCTGGCCACAAACCTGCTGGGCACGGTAGCCCATCCGGAGCGCATCCCGAAGGG
This sequence comes from Streptomyces sp. ISL-100, assembly GCF_018614615.1. Taxonomy (GTDB): domain Bacteria; phylum Actinomycetota; class Actinomycetes; order Streptomycetales; family Streptomycetaceae; genus Streptomyces. The sequence goes on from NZ_JAGGOK010000102.1 coordinate 30,022, forward strand.
GATCATCGGTTCTGGATGGTCAAGCGATCCCTGGGACACCGGCGGCGGTGCCCTGTCCAACCTGATCGGCAGCAAAGGAGCCGGCGGGATAGTCAGGGGCGGGCTGAGGAGAGCACCGGGGAAGGGCAGGGAGCAAGCCGACGGGGCGCCGGACAAGAGGACCCGGACAAGTGCCGCTGCGAAAGCGACCCGGTTGACGTGGCATCGGGCCGGATGCTGTTGCCCGAAACAGACGTGTCCCTGCCCGGCACGTTCCCCCTGACCTTCACCCGCAACTTCAAGTCGTCCTACCGCAACGGGTACTGGTTCGGGCCGGCTTGGGCGTCCACCGCGGATGAACGTCTGGAGATCGATGCTCAGGGTGTCGTCCTCATCCGCCACGACGGCGCACTGCTCACCTACCCGCACCCCGCCCCCGGCATCTCGGTCATGCCGGACGCGGGCGACGCGCACCCGCTGACCGTCGACCTGTACGGCCACTACACAATCACCGACCCGGTAGCCGGCCGGGCCTGGCACTTCACCGCTCCGGGAGGCGACGGCAACGGCATCGCCCTCCTCCACGAGATAACCGACAGGTCAGGCCAGTACGTCACCTTCGACTACGACACTGACGGCACCCCGACCGGCATCGTCCACTCCGCCGGCTACCACCTCAAGATCACCACCGAAGGGGAGCGCATTACCGCCCTGCACCTGGCGGGTGCTGCCTCCGAGGGCGGCGACCAGGAGCTGGTCCGCTTTGGCTATGACACACACGGCCACCTCGCCGCCGTAGCCCGGTCCACTGGCATCCCCACCCGGTACACCAACGACGAGCAAGGTCGCATCACCGCGTGGACCGACACCAACAACTCCTCGTACTACTATGTCTACGACGACCAGCACCGCTCCACATACCAGTCCGGGCAAGCCGGCCATCTGCGCAACACCTTCACCTACGACGACACCGACCCATCGACCGGCCACAAGGTCACGACAGTGACCAACTCGCTCGGCCATACCAAACGCTTCCTGGTCAACAGCCGCCTTCAAGTGGTCGCCGAAACCGGCCCGGACGGGGCGACGACCCGGCGCACGTATGACGAGCGCGACCGTCCTCTGACGATCACCGACCCACTGGGCCGCACGATCAGCTACGGATACGACGATGCCGGCCGCGTGATCATGGCAGTACGTCCGGACGGCACGTACAAGAGCGTCGGCTACAACGACTTGGGACTGCCCATCTCCATAGCCGGCGCTGACGGCACTCACCTCATCCAGTCCTTCGACGACTTCGGCAACCGCACCGAGGAGACTGACTCGTCCGGGGCCACGACCCGCTTCAGGTACGACGCCCTGGGCCACCTGTCCGCAGTGACAGACGCGCTGGGCGCGACAACCGCGGTCCGCTGCAACACGGCTGGCCTCCCGGTCGAGGTCACGGATCCGCTGGGCGCGGTCACGCACTACGAACGAGACGCATTCGGCCGCCCCACGACCATCACCGACCCCCTCGGTGCGACCACACGCCTGGAATGGACGATCGAGGGCAAGCTTGCCCGCCGCATTGCCCCTGATGGCACCACGGAGTCGTGGACGTACGACGGCGAAGGCAACTGCACCAGCTACACAGACGCCATGGGCGCAGTCTCCCACTTCGAATACACCCACTTCGACCTGCTGGCAGCCCGCACCGGCCCGGACGGGTTGCGCTACACCTTTGAGCACGACACGGAATTGAAACTCCGCAAAGTCACAAACCCACAGGGACTGACCTGGAGTTACGACTACAACTCCGTGGGACGCCTCGTCGAGGAGACGGACTTCGACGACCGCGTTCTGGCGTACGCCCATGATGCGGCAGGCCAGTTGACGAGGCGGACAACAGCTTCCGGTTCGGTGATTAGCTTCGAGCGGGATGTGCTGGGCCGCCCGGTGACGAAAGACGCCGCTGGGGCGGTAACGACGTATACGTACGACGTGACGGGTGGCCTGGCCCGGGCGACCGGACCGGACGCTGTCCTGACGCTACAACGGGACGATGCAGGCCGCCTGCTGGCGGAGACAGTCAACGGCCGCGCGGTCACGTACACCTACGACGCACTGGGACGCCGTACCAGCCGCACCACCCCAATGGGCGCGGTGAGCAGCTGGAGCTATGACGCGGCGGGCAACCGCACCGAGCTGTCCACCTCTGGTCGGACCTTGACCTTCGAGCACGACAAGGCAGGCCGCGAACTCTCCCGCCACCTCGGCGGAGCTCTGACCCTCACTAGCGCATTCGACGACCTCGGCCGCCTGACCAAACATGAGCTGGTCGGACCGGCCAACCAGCGTATCCAGCGGCGCGCCTACGCCTACCGCCCGGACAGCAACCTGGTTGGCATCGACGATCAGCTCAACGGGTCCAGCCGCTTCGACCTGGACGAGGCAGGCCGGGTCACCGCGGTCCATGCGGCAGGCTGGACGGAGACATACGCATACGACGAGGCGGGGAACCAGACATCGGCGTCCTGGCCGGCCCCCATGCCGGGCCAGGAAGCGGTGGGCCCGCGTACCTACACCGGGACACGAATCCGTACAGCAGGCGGAGTCCGCTACGAACACGACACGGCGGGCCGCATCACACTTCGCCAAAAGCCGCGCCTCTCCCGCAAGCCGGACACCTGGCGCTACACCTGGGACGCGGAGGACCGCCTGGTCTCGGTCCTCACACCGGACGGCACGGTCTGGCGCTACCAGTACGACCCACTGGGCCGCCGCATCGCGAAACAACGTCTCGCGGCGGACGGCTCCGAAACGATCGCGGAACAGGCCGATTTCACCTGGGACGACACGACGCTGTGCGAGCAGACGACGCACATGCCAGGCACGTCATTGGGTGGGCTGACCCTCACCTGGAACCACGACGGCTCACGCCCCCTGACCCAAACGGAACGCAGGACCGCAGCCGATGTGCCCCAGGAAGAAATTGACTCCCGCTTCTACGCGATCGTCACAGACCTCGTCGGCACCCCGACAGAACTCGTCGACGAACAGGGGCACATCGTATGGCGGACGCGCAGCACGCTTTGGGGTGGGACAGCTTGGAATCGGACAGCGACGGCTTACACTCCGCTGCGTTTCCCTGGCCAGTACTTCGACCTCGAAACTTCCCTCCACTACAACTACTTCCGCCACTACGACCCCGAAACCGCCCGCTACCTCAGTCCGGACCCACTTGGCCTCAAACCGGCAGACAACCCGACTGCCTACGTCCGCAATCCTCATACCTGGAGTGACCCTCATGGGCTCAGCCCGTGCAAGACCTGGCCAAACCTCGAACCGGGCGACGTGCCTATCGCCCCCGATAAGATTCCCACGATGAGCGCAGCTGAATTGCGCGAGGCCACCGGTAGATTTGCGTACGTAGTGATGCCCGGTGGAGAGTTGCGGGTGACCAGGCTCGGCAGTATCTACGGGCACGTCGATCTCGCACAGGGTGCGAATGTTACAGCGGCTGGCGAGATCAAGCTATATCAGGGACTAATCAAGTCCATCGACAATCGGTCGGGCCATTATCAGCCGAAGGGTCCCGAGCCGCGAGGGGCTGCCGAAGATGCGTTTCGCGAGGCCGGGTTTGATGTAGGGGAAAATTCATACAAGGAGCGCTGGTAATGACCGACTTGCCCACTCGGTTGAGCCGGAGATCGAAAGAGGGTCGCGATGCCTGAATCGGTTACTTACGAACTGCTGATGGATGGCTTCCATGAGGCATCCAAGATTCTCAATGAGAAGCATTCGACGCTAGCCGCAGATCCAGTTCTGGCCGGACTGGCAAAACTGGTGGGGCGGGACCCGGCGTCGGGCGACGTAAAGCTTGCTGTATTGCAGGTACTCGACTCGCAGGAGTTTTCCGCAGCTGCCGAAGTTATTCAGTACTTTGCGCAGATGTTCAGGTGGAGCTGGCTTGAAGCGGAGGTTGGGAACCGCTACCTCGAAAGTGTTACAAATGGAGATCGCAGGAAAACTCGACATTATGAGAGGATGTTGGAGGCATTCGCTGAAGACTGGGAGGACCGCGATCTATTTCCCAGCCTAAATGTTAGGGAACGGTAGGTAGGTTTAAGGTGAGGTGGCAGCAGCGGTGGCCCGCGTTAATATGGATTCTCTGAAGCTCCACTGGAACGGTCCTTGGTGGAGCTTCAGGATCTCTTGACGGCAACAGTGACGGTAACGAGTGGCCACGACGCCACGATTAGGAATATCCTTCAGCCTCCTGCTCCGAATCCACGAGTCGGTCACGCCCAGGCTCGGGGACACACCGGGGGCGGCGCCCTTACATCATCGTGCCGGGGCGTCGGATGTCCGCGTAAATACGGGCCTTCACCCCAGGAACTCCGGGCTCGCGGCGTACCGGGGCGACGCCGGCAGTGGCCCACCATTCCCCGAGGCCAGCCATGACAGCGTGGACGGTTGCCTCGTCGGCGGCGGTGATGTCCAGGACGACGAGGCCGGGCTGGCTGACGCGCTGTTCGTCGATCTTCTCCGTACTCTTGGCCGACGCTGCCCTGGCCTCCAGTGGTTCGCAGGGTGCCCATATCCCACCCGTATGTGTCGTCCGGGCCTGCCTGTGCGGCGAGCCGGTTTCTGCCGGATGCAATTGGCTTTGGCCGCGGAGAGTCCGATGCGTAGGGGCAGTCCGTCCGCGTCGCACAGGACATGCATCGATGCTCGCGACTCCGCCGCCTTGCGGACGCACGCGAGCCGACGGCAACAACGGCTCCACGAGCTCCCACAAACCATCCGGAACAATCCATCCCCACTGTCCGCTCCCCATGCCCAGAACAACTGCCAACTGGCCATATAGGACACGATCTTAGTTAGAGGGCACGCACAAATTCCTGTGCCATGAACTAGGCCAGGTCGGCCTGGCGTAACGGCGTCACAAATCTGGGATCCCTAAGAGCTCGTAACACGATCATGGACTGAGCTTCTTGAGTCGTCGCCAGCAGATCAGGCTGCAGGCCAAGGAGATGAAGGCGTCGTGGAGTTCTGTGCGGCGTTCCCATCGAACAGCGAGGCGTTTGAAGTGGTGGAGCAGAGCGAAGGTCTGCTCGACGACATAGCGGAGTTTGCCCAGGTCCTTGATGTTCGGGGCGCCTTTGCAGGAGATGACGGGCAGGATCCGGCGCTTACGGAGCTCTTCGCGGATGGGGTTGGAGTCGTAGCCCTTGTCGCCGAGCAGCGCCTCGGGACGTCGGCGGGGACGGCCGGGGCGACCCGCCACCGGTGGGATGCCGTCGACCAGGGCGAGGGTCTGCGTGACGTCGTTGACGTTGGCAGCGGTGGTGATGACCTTGAGCGGGGTGCCGCGTCCGTCGCAGATCAGGTGGTGCTTGCTGCCCGTCTTGCGCCGGTCGACCGGCGACGGACCGGTGTCGGCACCCCCTTTTTCGCGCGGATGTGAGAACCATCCACGCACGCCCGCGACCAGTCGAGTTCGCCGGCCGCGTTCAACTCGGAGAGCAGGATTCGGTGCAGTTGGTCGAAGACGCCGGCCTGCTGCCACCGCTCCAGGCGACGCCAGCACGTCTGCCCGGAACCGAACCCCAGCTCCAGCGGCAGCAGTTGCCAGGCAATGTCGTTGCAGAGGACATACAGGATGCCCTGCAGACAGAGCCGGTCCGCCACCGGCCGTGGCCCTGGCGACCACTCGGGCCATGGCGGCAACAACGGCTCGATCAGCGCCCACAAGTTCGGCCTTGGTACTGGTGGGCTCTCGTATTCAACTGTCGCCAGTGCCCCGAGGAACCCAGCCCGCTGGTGACCGTGCGTGATCCCCAGGGGCGTATCGGCTCCATGTCCCGCCGGTCTCGTTGCGGAGCCGGGTGGTGGTCTTGTCGTGGTAGCCGAGGGCCTCTGCGACGACGGGGGCAGGCATCTCCAGGAGTTGTTGCCGGATCGCGGCGCCGCGGGCGGCTGCGGCCGGGACGCCCACCTTGTTGAGGAGCGCGGACAGGTGGTCGGGGCGGAACGGCTGGCCTGCCCGGCGGCCGGGGAAGAGCCAGCGGGAGGCCGGGTTGGTGGCGGTGTCCATGTTGCCGCGGTTCGCAATGTGCTCCACCAGCAGGGAGTCGACCGGTGCGGGGACGGGCGAAGCCGGTTCTCCGAGCCGTAGAAGTACGGCGTCTCCGTCGCGGAGCACGTCGTCGATGGTGAGCCGGACGACCCTGCTCAAAGGCTGCGCGTAGAGGAGCACGATGACGCCGGCGACGCGGAGGAACATCGGTATCTCCCTGTCGGCCAGCAGCCGTCCCAGGGCGTCCAGGCGCTCGTCCTCGCTCAGCGCGGCTCGTCGGGTTGCCTTCATCGCGGGTATGGAGAGCGAGCGTCGGCAATGGCGGCCCTGCATGGCCCAGTTGAGGAAGGCTCTCAAACAGGTGCGGCCGTGCTCGCTGTTCTCGGCCCACCAGGCGTCGATGTCAATCTGGGAGCAGGAGGCAAGGGTGGTGCTCCGCTCGCCAAGCCAGTCAAGGAAGGACGTCGCGTACTTGACCTGTTCGGCGGCGAAACGACGGATGCTCGGTGTGATGTGGCTCTGTTCGGCGCGGGCCCGCAGCCGGGGCAGGACGCGCCAGGTCACGAAGAGCCGGACCGTTTTGACGTGCTCGGGGTTCTCGATCTCGGTCAGATGACCGAGGAGCCAGCGCTGGAAGGAGCAGATGTACTTGTCGACCGCGGGCAGGACCCCGCTTGCCATCAGGAGTTCTTCGAGGTGAGCCGCTGACCGCCAGGGCTGGAGTTCGTGGAAGGCGTCATGGGTCAACGGGATCTGGCCGAGGCCGAGCTGCCGCAGCCTCTGCGAGGGGTTCCCCGGCTGGTCGTGGCGCAGGGCCAGCCAGGCCACTCCACTGCTGAGCTTGTCCATCGCCACGAGCAGGTCAAACAGCGGGACCAGCTCGGGGCGGACCCGGCCGGTGCCGTCGTCGAGGAGGGCGGTGAGCCGGTCAGAGAGTGTGCAGCGTTCGCAAAGCCGTCCGCCCAGGAGCTTGCCTTCGAAGCCGCAGCGCGAGCAGTCGAAGGACTGGGAGAAGCCGGCGCAGGTCGTGCAGATCGCGGCGCTGTCGCCGGTCCGGAGCCCGGGAAGGGCGCGGTCCTGGCCGCATCCGGGGCAGGTGCCGCGTGTCCGGACCGCGCGGTCCGAGCAGTTCCGGCAGACGTATCCGTCGGGCCAGTGGCCAGCCTTGTGCTTGCGGCGGCCGCAGCGGCAGCACTCGGCCATGAACCAGCGCTCGTACTGTTCGTCGGTGGCGTAGGTCCGGCTCATGCGTCGGGCAGGATGCGAGCCGCGCGGGGCCGCAGTTTCGCGACGTTCGCGGGCGGGGTGGGAAGGTCGCCGGTGGCCGTCTTGCGGACCCCCGCGTTCTCGGCGGTGGTGGCCACCAGGTCGGCCGGGGTGCAGGAGAGGATATCGCAGAGCGCGGCCATGACCTGCAACGACATCCGTTCCGGGGTGCCGGAGACCAGGCGGTGGACCTGGGAGGCGGACAGGTCGATCCCGCGCTCGCGCAGCAGCGGGACCAGCTCGGTGGCCGTGAAGATCTGGTGCTTGGCCATGACCTCGCGCAGCCGCCAGGTGTAGCCGACTTTGCGCTTCATGCTTTCCTCCCGCTTCGGGCGGCCTGGAGGGCCGCGGCGATGGTGTCGTCCAGGTGTCGGCGCAGGGTGCGGGTGCGGAAGTCCGAGGACACGCAGGTGTAGATGGAGGTGGTGCTGGCGTGTTCGTGGCCGACTTGTTCCTGGACGAAGCGGGGGTCCCAGCCGTCTTCGATCAGGTGGGTGACGTAGGACCTTCGCAGCGAGTGGAAGTCCAGGCCGTCGTCCAGGCCGAGGGCTTCGCGGTATGCCTTGAAGCGGGAGTTGATCCGCTGGCAGCCGATCCGCAGGCCCCGTTCGGACGGCCAGGCGGCCGGATTGCCGTCGATCCCGAAGTGGGGGCGAACTTCGGTGAACCACTCGTCCAGGACGTCAGGGGTCCAGTCGAACACCGTGAGGACTCCGCGGCGCTTGGGCGGCGAGCCCTTCTTGGCCTTGCCGAACCGCACCTGGCACCGGCCGTACTCGCCGAACTCGACCCCGTGGGGGTTCCGGCCGAAGTCGGCCGCGTCGAGCATCCGTGTTTCGTTACGCCGGGTTCCGTAGGCGTAGGCGGTCTTGAAGACGGTGGCGTCCCGGAACGCGGGCAGCCAGCCCTTGCGGCCCAGCGAGCGGATGCGGGCGACCTCGTCGTCGCAGTGGGCGAAGAAGGCGTGCAGTTCAGCCTTGGTGAACGCGCGCTTCTTCGGGTCGGACTCGTTGTCCTGAACGTGTACCGCGGTGTTCCACTCGTGCACCACCTGGATCGGGTGAGTGCCGAAGCGTTCTTCGCAGGTCGCGGGCCATTCGTAGAGAGGATCAGTCACGAAGTGGCAGAAGGATCGGACCGCCTCGGAGTACGAACGGATCGTCGAGCGCTTCAGATCGCGCAGTGAGCGCAGGTCTCCGAGCCACTCGTCGACCATCGCCGGCGTCCAGTTCCACGGGTAGGTGTTCACGTACGCGGTGAACGCCTTCACCGTGTTCTCCCGGCCCTCCACGGTCGTGCGGGCCAGGTTCCGCGCCAGCTGCTGATTGGCGAACCCGGTCAGCATCGCCGTGAAGACCTGTTCCTCCGGCCGCAGCAGCGCGACCCCGTCCACCAGGAGCAATCTCGCCGCACCTGGTATCGACCCGTTGAACCCCACCTATCCACCACTCTCCGTGACTCGCATCAGATGCGAGAAAACCGCATCCTATGCGAGCCGCCAGAGAACCCACAGGTCAGCCCCCTGGGCAAGTGGCAACAAGACCCTGCCGACCGCTATCGTCACCGGTGACGCAGGCACCCAACTCCACGGAATCACACTGCGGTTGATGCCCTCACCGGGGTCAGTTCGCATACCGTCGCCAATTCGCATCCGATGCAATTGGCGGCGCTTGGACCAACGGAACAGTCAGTATCGGTGAGATTGATCTTGGTCGGCT
>NZ_JAGGOK010000103.1 GCF_018614615.1 Streptomyces sp. ISL-100
GTGGGGTGGGGTGGGGTGGGGAAAGGCCCGCCGCAGGCGGCCTGCCGTTGCCGCGAGCGCGCGGCCGCCTCAGCTGACGACGGCCATCTCGCGTGCCGTCGTGTTGAGGCGGCGCCCGCCGTCCCCCGTGACGGTCACGATGTCCTCGATGCGTACCCCGAAGCGCCCGGGGAGGTAAATGCCGGGCTCGATGGAGAAGCACATGCCGGGTACCAGCGGCTGCTCCTCGCCCTCGATCATGTACGGCGGTTCGTGCGTGGTCACCCCGATGCCGTGCCCGGTGCGGTGGATGAACCGATCGCCGTACCCCGCCTCGGTGATGACCGCGCGCGCCACCCGGTCCACCTCCTGGCAGGCGATCCCCGGCCGCACCGCCTCGAACGCCGCCTGCTGCGCCTCCCGTACGACGTCGTGGACGCGCTGCTCCTCGGTGCTCGGGGCGCCGACGTGGACCGTACGGGAGGTGTCGGAGCCGTAACCGTGCTTGAGGCCGCCGAAGTCGAGCACGACCATGTCGCCCTCCTCGATGACGCGCTCACCGGCCTCGTGGTGCGGGTTGGCGCCGTTCGGGCCGCTGCCGACGACCGTGAAGTCCACCTGCTCGTGTCCGAACTGCGCGAGCAGATGGGCGAGTTCGGCGGCCACCTCGTTCTCGCGGAGACCGGAGAACCGGAGCTTGACAATCTCCTCGTACGTCGCGTCCGCGGCCGCCCCCGCCGCCTCCAGCCGCGCCAGCTCGGCGGCGTCCTTGACGGCCCGCAGCATGGGCAGGGCGGCCGTCAGCGATACGTACGAAGTGGCCGGCAGCGCCTGCTGGAGGCCGAGAAGGTGCATCGCCCAGGTGTTGTCGCTGACCGCGAAGCGGCCGTCAAAGTCGAGGAGCGGGGCGGTGACGGCGTACGGGTCCTTGCCGTCCGTCCAGTCGCGCAGGGTGAGTGCGGCGGCGCCGGGGGCCTGTTCGGCGTCCGGCGCCTCCAGGGTCGGCACGACGAGGACCGGGTCCTGTTCGACGGACAGGACGAGCAGCGTGAGCCGTTCGGTGGTGGCGGGCCGATAGCCGGTGAGGTGGACCAGGTCGGGTCCGGGCGCGACGAGTACGCCGTCCAGGCCGGCGTCGGCGGCCGACTGCGCGGCGCGGGCCATGCGGGCGCGGTAGTCGTCGGCGGTGAAGGGCGCGGGGGCGGGGGCGGATGCGGCGGACGCGGGCGCGGAGGACATGGCCTCATCCTGCCCGGCGCGCGGTGTCCTCGCCAGGCGATGGAGGGGTTGCGCCGTGGGCGAAAGTGACGACGAGGTCGGCGCGGTGCCGGCACCCCGCGACCAGCCGGGCGTTGGCCTCGTCCGACGCGTGGACGAAGCGCTCGGCGGCCGGGCGGGACTTGCCGAACCTCTCGTGCCGGTCGACGAGGCGGCGTACCCGCTCCTCCTGTTCGGCCTCCAGGAACCACGCCTCGTCGAGCAGGTCCCGAACCCGCGCCCAGGGGCCCGCGTCGAGGAGCAGGTAGTTCCCCTCGGTGACGACGAGCGGTACGTCCTGGGGGCCGGGTACGGCGATGCTGCCCGCCACGGGTTCCTCGATCATCCGGTCGAAGGCGGGCGCGTAGACGACGGTGTCCGGCGTCTCGGGGGAGCGCAGGCGCGCGAGGAGGGCGGCGTATCCGGCGGCGTCGAAGGTGTCCGGGGCGCCCTTCCTGCCCGTACGCCCGAGGCGCTCCAGCTCGGCTCCGGCGAGGTGGAAGCCGTCCATGGGGACGAGTACGGCGAGTCCGTCGAGGCGGTCGACGAGGTGCGCGGCAAGGGTGGACTTTCCGGCCCCGGGCGCGCCGGCGATACCGAGGATGCGGCGGCGGCCGGGGGCGATCAGGCGGCGGGCGCGGTCGACGAGGTGGCGCGGTTCCATGGGGCCATGGTGCCGCTCGGCGCGCGAATTCATCCCGTTCGGGAAGGGGCGGGGTGGGGAAGGAAGAAACCCATGCCGCACATCGCCCTCGTCACCCTCGTCGTCCGCGACTACGACGACGCCATCGCCTTCTACACCGGCGTCCTCGGCTTCGAGCCGGCCGAGGACACCGACCGGGGCGACGGCTCCCGCTGGGTCGTGGTCCGCCCGCCCGGGTCCACGGACGAAGGTGCGGGCCTGCTGCTGGCCCGCGCGAAGGACGACGCGCAGCTCGCGCGCGTGGGCGGGCAGACGGGCGGGCGTGTCGGCTTCTTCCTGCACACCGAGGATTTCGCGCGCGACCACGCCCGGATGACGGCGGCGGGCGTCCGCTTCCTGGAGGAGCCGCGCCATGAGCCGTACGGTTCGGTCGCCGTCTTCGAGGACCTGTACGGCAACCGCTGGGACCTGCTCCAGCCGGCCTGAGGGCACAGAGGGAGTACGCCGCCGTGCCGTCCCGCCTTGCCCCACACCATCGGAGTCACTCATGCATGACGACCGAAGCATCGTGGAACACCGCCTGCGCCGCGTCCTCACCGAGCGCATCAAGCCCGCCGTCCGCTCCCGGCCGCTGCCGATGACCATCGAGAAGTGGGAGGTCCCGGGCGAGCCGGTCCCGGTCGCAGAGGGCTTGTCCGCCGTGTACGAGCCGGCTGCGGCGGGGCAGGCATGGGGCCCGGCGTGGGGCACCACGTGGTTCAGGGTCACGGGGCGGGTGCCGGCCGAGTGGCGGGGCCGTACCGTCGAGGCCGTCCTCGACCTCGGCTTCGACCGGCAGATGCCGGGCTTCCAGTGCGAGGGCCTGGTCTACCGCCCCGACGGGGAGGCCGTGAAGGCCCTCAACCCGTTCAACGACTGGGTGCGGATCGGTGACCCGGCCGAGGGCGGCGAGGAGGTGCTGCTGTACGTCGAGGCCGCTTCCAATCCGGTGCTGGCGGGCCATACGCCGACGTACGAGGGCGACAGGCTGACCTCCTGCGCCGATCCGCTGTACCGCGTCCAGCGGATGGATTTGATGGTCTTCGAGGCCGAAGTGTGGGGGCTGGTCCAGGATCTGGAGGTGCTGGGCTCGCTGATGACCGAGCTGGCTGAGAGCGACGCGCGGCGTTGGGAGATCCTGCGGGCGGTCGAGCGTGCGCTGGACGCCGTCGACCTGGCCGACATCGCCAGTACGGCCGCCCGCGCCCGCGCGGAGCTGGCCGGGGCCCTCGCTTCCCCCGCGAACGCGTCCGCGCACCGCGTCAGCGCGGTCGGGCACGCGCACATCGACTCGGCGTGGTTGTGGCCGCTGCGCGAGACGGTGCGGAAGGTGGCTCGTACCTGCTCCAACGTGGTGGCACTGATGGACACCTGCCCCGACTTCGTCTTCGCGATGTCGCAGGCGCAACAGCTCGCCTGGATCAAGGAGCACCGGCCGGAGGTCTTCGCGAGGGTGAAGGAGAAGATCGCGAACGGGCAGTTCGTGCCGGTCGGCGGGATGTGGGTGGAGTCGGACACGAACATGGTGGGCGGGGAGGCGATGGCGCGTCAGTTCTTGTACGGGAAGAAGTTCTTCCTGGACGAATTCGGCATCGAAACGCATGAGGTCTGGCTGCCGGACTCCTTCGGCTACACGGCGGCGATGCCGCAGCTCGTCAAGCTGTCGGGCTCGAAGTGGTTCCTGACGCAGAAGATCTCGTGGAGCCAGTCCAACAAGTTCCCGCACCACACCTTCTGGTGGGAGGGCATCGACGGCACGCGCGTCTTCACCCACTTCCCGCCGGTCGACACGTACAACTCCGACCTCGGCGGCGCCCAGCTGGCGCACGCCGCCCGCAACTACCGGGAGAAGGGGCGGGCTTCGCGCTCCCTTGCCCCCTTCGGGTGGGGCGACGGCGGTGGAGGCCCCACGCGGGAGATGCTGGCGCGGGCTGAGCGCCTGCGGGATCTGGAGGGCTCTCCAACGGTGACGGTCGAAAAGCCGTCCGCCTTCTTCGCGAAGGCGGAGGCGGAGTATCCGGACGCGCCGGTGTGGGCGGGCGAGCTGTATCTGGAGCTGCACCGCGGTACGTACACCTCGCAGGCGAAGACCAAGCAGGGCAACCGGCACAGCGAGTCGCTGCTGCGGGAGGCGGAGCTCTGGGCGGCGACGGCGGCGGTGCGCGTGGCCGGCTACTCCTACCCGTACGAGGACCTGGAGCGGATCTGGAAGACGGTCCTGCTGCACCAGTTCCACGACATCCTGCCGGGCTCGTCGATCGCGTGGGTCCACCGGGAGGCGCGGGAGACGTACGCGCGGGTGCGGGCGGAGCTGGAGGCAATCACGGCGGCGGCGCAGGGGGCGCTGGCGGGCGAGGGTTCGGCGGAGGTGACTTTCAACGCGGCGCCGCACGCCCGCCGTTCGGTCCCGGCGGGCGGAGCGGCGGCGGCTCCGGCTTCTGCCGCCGGCCCCGTCACCGCCGTAACCGTCGGCACCGCCGTAACCGCCGTGAGCCACGAGTCCGGCGGCTACGAACTCGCCAACGGCCTGCTGCGGATCGTCGTCGACGGGCGCGGCCTGGTGATCTCGGCGTACGACGTTGGGGCGCGGCGGGAGGCGGTGGCGCCGGGCGGGGCCGCCAATCTCCTCCAGATCCATCCGGATTTCCCGAACATGTGGGACGCGTGGGACGTCGACGAGTTCTACCGCCACAACGTGACGGACCTGGTGGGCGTGGACAGCATCGCCCTGACCGAGTCGACGCGGGACCGGGCGGTGGTGACGGTCTCGCGCTCCTTCGGCGACGGCTCAACAGCCGTACAACGCCTCACCCTCCTCTCCGGTGCGAAGGTCCTGAACATCGAGACGGAGGTGGACTGGCACGAGACGGAGAAGTTTCTGAAGGTGGCCTTCCCGCTCGATGTGAAGGCGGACAGGTCGGCCGCCGAGACGCAGTTCGGTCATGTCTTCCGCGCCACGCACACCAACACATCGTGGGAGGCGGCGAAGTTCGAGATCTGCGCGCACCGCTGGATCCAGGTGGAGGAGCCGGGATGGGGTGCGGCGATCGTGAACGACTCGACGTACGGCCACGATGTGACACGCGCCGTACGGGAGGACGGCGGCCAGACCACCACCGTCCGCCTCTCCCTTCTCCGCGCCCCGCGCTACCCGGACCCCGCCACCGACCAGGGCACGCACCGCCTGCGTTTCGCGCTGGCGCCGGGCGCGACGGTCGTGGACGCGGTGCGCGAGGGGCACTGGATCAACCTTCCGGAGCGTACGGTCAGGGGCTCCGGCACCGCTGTCGAACCACTGCTCACGTCGGACGACGCCCGCGTCGTGGTGGAGGCGGTGAAGCTGGCGGAGGACCGCAGCGGCGATGTGATCGTGCGGCTGTACGAGGCGGCGGGCGGCCGAGCGTCGGCGACGCTCAGGACCGGCTTCCCGGTCACCTCGGCGATGGAGACGGACCTCCTGGAACGCCCCCTGGCCGACTCGCCGACGTACGAACTGACCCAGCAGGGCTCCTTGGACCTGGCCATGCGCCCCTTCCAGATTCTGACGCTTCGTCTGGCGCGGAGCTGAGAGCGTCGGCCGATGGAGTTCTGATCCCCGGATTGAGAGCCTGAAAAAAGGCCAGGTCCCGGACCACGCTCCGGCGTAGCATCCGGCCGCATGTCCTCTCCCGAACTGCACCACGACGCCGTCGTGGCCGACACCCACAACGACCTCCTCCTGGCGGTCACCGCCCGCCCGCCGCGCCGCTGGGCGGGCTTCTTCCTCGAGCAGTGGCTTCCGCAGCTGCGCGAGGGCGGGGTGAACCTCCAGGTACTGCCGGTCTTCATTGAGGACAACTTCCGCCCGGAAGGCGCCCTCCGCGAGACCCTGCGCATGATCGAGTGCGCGCACACGCTGGCCGAGGGCAACGCGGACGAGGTACGGCTGTGCCTGGACGGCGCCGACATCGACGCGGCGCTGGGGGCGGGGCAGGTCGCCCTGGTACTGGCCCTGGAGAGCGCCCCCGGCATAGACGCCAACGTAGAACTCCTGCCCACCCTCCACCGCCTGGGCGTACGTATCGCCTCCATAGCCCACTGGGGCCGTACGCCGCTGGCCGACGGCAGCGGCGAGGACGCCACCGGAAGCCGCCTCACCGCAGCCGGTGTCGAGGCCCTGGCCGAGATGGAACGTCTGGGCATCCTCTTCGACGTATCGCACCTGAGTGCCTCCGGCGTTGCCCACGTCCTTGAGCTGGCCACCCGCCCCGTCCTCGCCACCCACTCCTCGGCCCGCGCCCTGCGCGACCACCACCGCAACCTCACCGACGCCCAGATCCGGGGCATCGCCGCGACCGGCGGCACGGTGTGCGTGAACTTCCTCCCGGAGTTCCTGGCCGACGACCCGGCCGAGTGCACCCTGGACCGGCTGACCGACCACATCCTGCACATCACCGACGTCGCCGGCGCCGACCACGTGGGCCTGGGCCCGGACTTCATCCAGGAGGTGATCGGCGACATCACCCCACCCTGCTGCGAGCCCGACTACGGCTTCCCCTGGTCCCTCCCGGGCATCGAGGGACCCCGCGGCCTGCCCTTGCTCACGGAGGCACTGCTGTCCCGAGGTCTGCCGGAGGAAACCATCCGCAAGATCCTCGGCGACAACGTTCTCGCCCTCTTCCGCAAGGAACTGGGCCGCCCGCGGAACTTTCGTCCGTAACAGGACCACTGAAGGATCGTCGCCGGATCCGGTTGTGCCAGCTTGACGAACGCATCCCGTGCACGCCCCGGGTTCAGAAGGGTGGCTCCACGAGCAACCGGAGCCCTACTAGCGCTGAGCCTCGTCCAGTGCGCCCGTCAAGCGGCCCAGGAGTCCTTGAAGGCCGAGGATCTCCTCGATCGAAAGGCCTGTCGCGGCAAGAATCCTGCGCGGCACCGGCAGCGCCCGCTCACGCATCTCCGCCCCCGCTTCTGTCAGCTCGACCGTTACGGAGCGTTCGTCGGCGGCGCTGCGCTCGCGTCGCACCAGGCCGGCCGTCTCCAGCCGCTTGAGCAGCGGAGACAGCGTGCCGGAGTCGAGGCGCAGCTGCTCGCCGATCGCCTTGACGGGCTGCGGGCCGTGCTCCCAGAGGACGAGCATCGCCAGGTACTGGGGGTACGTGAGGCCGAGGTCCTTGAGCGCGTCGCGGTAGACGCCGCCGAAGGCGCGCGAGGCCGCGTGCAGCAAGAAGCAGACCTGGTGATCGAGGCGGAGCAGCTCCGCATCGGAGACTGCGGGGAGGACCGGGTCGGTGGTGGGGGCGGGCGTCATGGATCCAGGGTAACCCGTCGCACATCATTAGGTTGTGCGCAATTTAATGATGTGCAATCCTTGAGCCTCCCGCAGACGAACGAGGAGACCCCCATGAACGCGCTGTACACCGCTGTCGCCACCGCCAATGGCCGCGAGGGCCGCACCGTGAGCTCCGACGGTCAGATCGACCTCGCCCTCGCCATGCCCCCGGCCCTCGGCGGCAACGGTCAGGGCACCAACCCCGAGCAGCTCTTCGCCGCCGGGTACGCCGCTTGCTTCGCCAGCGCGATGGGCCAGGTCGCTCGCCAGATGAAGGTCGACACCAAGGACGTGTCAGTGACCGCAGAGGTCTCCATCGGCAAGGACAGCACGGGCTTCGGGCTCGCGGTCGTGATGCGCGTGGAGCTCCCGGACGCCTTGGCGGGCGAGACGGGCCGGAAGCTGGTCGAGGCGACCCACGCCTACTGCCCGTACTCGAAGGCCACCAGCGGCAACATCGAGGTCGAACTCGTCATCGAGTAGCACGGGGCACTGCCCAAAACCCGTGAAGGGCGCCCCCTCAGGGGCGCCCTTCACGATTCACACCGCCACGACATGCACATCTGGTGGCTCCAGCACTGCGAGGTACGACTTCAGGTCGTCCGGATCGCTGGTGAAGATCACCGCACTGCCGTGCCGGACCGCGGCCATCGCAACCCAGGCGTCCACCGCGCCAGGCCTCTTCTTCGGCGATAGTTTCGCCTCGCCGAGTGCCGCGCCGACGCGACGCCAGTCCACAACATCGAGACCCGTCGCGCAGGCGATGCACTCGGGACGGCCGGCGCTCGTTTCGCGCATCGAAGGCTCCGAGCTGCGGGCCTGCGGCACCGTGCAGTCCTTCAGCACGCCGGCCAGTGCGTGTACCAGTGCCGGACGGGGCCGCCAGACCTGGGCGAGGACCGGTCCGAGTACCAGTGCACGGTGCGGGCTCGCCTTCATTCCCTCATGCAGGCGAACCGCCTTGGCTTTGCGGTCAGCGAGCGCGATGAGCATCCCGGTGTCGTAAACAGGCACCCGTGCACTCACGCGACTCGCCCCGGGCGCGCACCGGAGCGGTCCGCGCCGTGGACCAGACCGAGAGCCTCTTCGACCTCGAGACGTTCCTGCTCCGTCAACTCTCCAGGTGCCACATCCGGTTCCGGGGACAGCCCAGCGGCTTCGGCCTCAGCCGCCGCGATCATCGCGTCCACCCCGGCAAACTGGTCCTCTATGGCGTCGGTCTCCGCCATCTGCCGCGTCGCGGCATGCACCAGGTACGCCGAGACGTCCATTCCGGCTCGCTCTGCGTGCTCCCTGATGCGCTCGGCCTGCTCCTGTCCAAGGCTGATACTGATCCTGGTTTTCGCCACACGGAAAGTGTATGACGCGTATTACGCCCTGCCTGGCTGAGCCCTCTTGTGGAATGGTCCGGCAGGCGTCCGGCGAACGGACACCCCCCGCCCGTGGAACGACGTGAGACCCTGAACACTCGGGCAGAGCCGTTGAGTTGTGTGCCGGAGGGGGTCGTTTTTCATGTTCGGGGCAGAGCTCTTGGCGCAGACCACCGCCGCCGCCGCGGGGACGATGGTGGCGCTGATGACCACGGACGCGTGGGCCTCCGCGCGCCGTCAGCTCGGGCGGGTCTTCGGGCGGCGGGGTGCTGAGGTCGAGGAGGAGCTGGAGCGTACGCGTCAGTTGATCGAGGCGACGCCCGCCGAGCGGCAAGCCGTTGTCTTACGTGAGCAGCAGGAGCAGTGGCACGCCCACCTGCGCGCGCTCCTCACCGAAGATCCCGCGCTGACCGCCCGGCTCGGTGCCTTCGTGGAGGAGTTCTCGGGGGTGTTACCGGCGCGGGCGGGACTGACCGTCGTGCACCAGACCTTCCATGCCACCGGACCAGGCGCCCATTTCGAGCTCGGGTCACCGTCCGGTGCGCCACGCTCGTCCTCCGGCACTCCGCCGCCCGGCGCCCTCACCATCGCCCCGCCCCTCGGGCGGCTCGACCGGCGGGTGCGTGGCCGTGAGCGGCTGCTCGACACGCTCAAGCAGCTGGTAGGCAAGCCCACTTCGGGCGTCCAGGTGCTGCACGGCATGGGCGGCAGCGGAAAGACCACCGTGGCGCTGGAAATCGCCGCGTATTCAGGGGCGCTCGGCGTCGACACGTGGTGGGTGACCGCGGCGGATCAGGCCTCGCTGAGCGCCGGCATGCGCGAGGTGGTCGCCGCCCTCGGTACGCCCGCGGACCTCATCGACCGCGCCTGGTCGGGGCGGTCCAGCGCCACCGACCTGTTGTGGCGACGGCTGTGCGACACGACGTACCCCTGGCTGCTGGTCGTCGACAACGCGGACGAGCCCGAATACCTCGCCCCGCACGGCCGCCTGTCCGAGGGCACCGGCTGGATCCGTCCGGCCGCCGAGCTGCCCGGCCTGGTCCTGCTCACCAGCCGCGACAGCAGCCCGGCGACCTGGGGCCCGTGGGCGACCCTGCACGCTGTGGACGCCCTGGACGAGACCGACGCCACCCACGTCCTGCGGGATCTCGCCGGCGACCGGGCGGGCCCGCGCGCGGACGCGCTGCTGCTGGCCCGCAGACTCGGCGGCCTGCCGCTGGCGCTGCGCATCGCGGGCGCGCACCTCGCCGCCGCCTCCGCCTTCCCGGCGTGGCCGGGGACGAGCGCCATCCGTACGTACGCCGAGTACCGGGCGGCGCTCGACGAGCGTTTCACCGAACTCCTCGACGAGGAACCTCCCGGCGGCCACGCCCCGCCCGCCGGAGCCGTGCCGGTGAGCCGCACCTGGGAGCTCTCCCTCGACCTGCTGGAGCGCCGCGGCATCACGCAGGCCCGCCCCTTGATGCGGCTGCTGTGCTGCCTGGGCGAGGCGCCCGTACCCCTCGTCGGCCTGCTCAACCCGGACCGGCTGGCGGCCTGCGGCCTCCTCCCCGGTGTCACGCCCCATCAGCTGTTCACCGCGCTGACCTCCCTTGCCGACTTCGGCCTGATCGCACTGCACACCCCGCGCACCGCCGCCGACGGCGAGGCCGCCTGCACCCTGCTCCTGCACCCGCTCGTACGCGACGCCGGTCGCCGCCAGCAGGGTCTGGCCGATCACCAGGAGGAGTACGCGCTGGCCGTCGCCGATCTGGTCGCCGCGGCCGCCGCCGACCTGAGCGTGGACGACCCCCGGGACTGGCCGCGCTGGCGGCTGCTGCTGCCGCACTGCGACGCCCCGCTGGCCCTGATCGGCGATCCGTACGCTGCCGATCCCGGGCTCGTCTCGACGGCGCTGCGCGCCGCGACGGCCGGGGCGCGCCACCTGATCAAGGTGGGCTGGCTCGACCGCGCAGAGGCGGTGCTCGACGCCTGCGAGCGCGTCGCCGTCGCCTGCGACGCCCTCGATCCGGACGCCCTGGACGTACGCTCAGCCGCGGCCCACCTGCTCCAGCTGCGCGGTCGTCTCGCGCCCGCCGAGGCTCTTCTGCGTACGATCCTCGACGACACCCGCGCCCTCTACGGCGACGGTGCCGGCGAGACCGCCGACGCCCGCCACGCGCTCGCCGTGCTCCTGGACGACCGCGGCCGCACCGCGGAGGCCGAGACGGAGTACCGCACGGTGTACGCCACGCGCCGCACCCTGCTGGGCGAAGGCGACCCGCAGACGCTCGCCGCCCGCAAGGGCGTGGCCCGCATGTCGCAGCAGCGCGGGCTGCTGGCGCAGGCGGAGGAGGAGTACCGACTGGTGCTCGCCGCGTACCGGGAGGCCCTCGGCGACCGTCACCCCGACACGCTGACGACCCGCCACGACGTGGCCAAGGTGCTGCATGAGCGCGGCATGTTCGGGCAGGCCGAGCAGGAGCTGAGGGAGACCCTGGAGCTGTGCCTGGAAGTGCTGGGTGCCGGGCATCCCAGCACGCTGGGGGTTCGCCACGACCTCGCGGACGTACTGCGTGACCGTGGCCTGCTCACAGAAGCGGAAGGAGAGTTCCGGGCGGTTCTGGGGGTGCTCCGCGAGCTGCACGGCGAGGACCACCCGGACACGGTGGCAGCTCGGTACGGACTGGCGACGGTATTACGCGATCGTGGCTGGCCCGGCGACGCGGAGCAGGAGTTCCTCGAGGTGTTCGAGGTCCGCCGCAGGCTGCTGGGCGACATGCACCCGCACACCCTGGTCGTACGCCACAACCTCGCCGACCTGCTCAAGGAGCGCGGCCGGCTGGAGGACGCGGAGGCGGAGTTCCGGGAGGTGTACGCCGCCCGCCGGACCCTCCTCGGCGAACAGCACCTGCTCACCCTGTCCGTACGTCATGGAGCCGCCCACGTCCTGCACCTGCGCGGCCGCACCGGACAAGCGGAAGACGAATACCGCGCCGTCCTCACCGACTGCACCAACACCCTCGGCGCCCGCCACCCCGGCACCCTCGCCGTCCGCCACAACCTCGCGCACCTCCTCAAGGAACAAGGCCGGCTCCTCCAGGCGGAGGCGGAGTTCCGGGAGGTGTACGAGGCACGGCGTACCGTTCTCGGCGAACAGCACCTGCTCACCCTGTCCGTACGCCACGGGGCCGCCCACGTCCTGCACCTGCGCGGCCGCACCGGACAAGCGGAAGACGAATACCGCGCCGTCCTCACCGACTCCACCAACACCCTCGGCGCCCGCCACCCCGGGACCCTCGATGTCCGCCACAACCTCGCCGGCCTCCTCAAGGACCAAGGCCGGCTCGCGGAGGCGCAGGAGGAGTTCGGGGCTGTCCACGAGACGTGTCAGGAGGTCTTCGGGGAACTCCATCCCCGCACGCGCGCGGCAGCGGACGCGCTGCTCGTAGTGGCCCGGTTGCGGGCAGGGGAAGACCCCTCAGGCTCCTGAGCGGACCGCTCCGGCGGGCTCGTACGGGAACTCCGACGGGATCTGCCGCAGGTCCCACAACGCCAGCGTCTTGTCGTCGTAGAAGTCGTCGGAATCCTCGTCGCTCAGCACCCGCAGCGGCTCCGGCAGGCCGAACGGGGCGAGCCGCAGATTGATGGGCCGCCACCAGCCGGTGAGTATGTCGGTGTTGGTGCGGGTCTGCGCGAAGGTCGTGGTCAGCAGGAATCGCGAACCGCTCTCCCTGAACCGGGTCAGCGCCTCGATCACATGCTGGTACGAGAAGTGCACCAGCGCGTCCCGGCACAGGATGAGATCGACCCGCGGCACCCGCTCGGCGGTGAAGTCGAGCAACTGGAAGCTACGCCCGGGCGCCTCGTGGCGCGCCGCGTTGTCCGCGATCAGTTCCTCGACGATGTCGCCGCCCGTGTAGCCGGCGCCGCCCAGGTCGACGTACTGCATCCAGTTGAAGTCCCCGCACGGCGCGTCGAGCACCGACCGGATCTCCAACTCCCTGACGAGGTCGCCCAGTTGGGTGATGACGCGCTTCATCCGCTGGACCTCGGACCCCGGCCCCGACCGCGTCTCGCCGGAACCCCAGCGGTTCGTGCGGTAGATGGCGGTGAACAGGTCGGGAAGGTCGGTCTCGTCATGCGCCTCCGCGACGTCGACGTGTCTGCGTTCCATCACGTCGTAGACAGGCTCCCCTGGATTACTGAGGTACCGCGGCCGCGGGGTCAATGACGTCCTCTTTTTCCGGGCTCAGGAGCTCAGGCCTCGTCGGGGGTCAGCCGCAGCGAGATCGAGTTGATGCAGTAGCGCTGGTCCGTCGGGGTCGGGTAACCCTCGCCCTCGAAGACGTGGCCCAGGTGCGAGCCGCACTTCGCGCAGCGGACCTCGGTGCGGGTCATGCCGTGCGAGGAGTCCGCGATCAGTTCGACCGCGTCCGTGTCCTTCGGGTCGTAGAACGACGGCCAGCCGCAGTGCGACTCGAACTTCGTGTCGGAGCGGAAGAGTTCCGCCCCGCAGGCACGGCAGGAGTAGACGCCGGTCGTCTTCGTGTCGGTGTACTCGCCGACGAAGGCGGGCTCCGTGCCGGCCTGGCGCAGGACGGCGTACTCGGCGGGGGTCAGCTCCGCGCGCCACTGCTCGTCGGGCTTCTCGACGTCGTACGACATGGTGGGCTCCCTCAGTTCGACAGGCGGGCCAGGATCTGCGGGCCGAGGTCCGTCACGTCGCCCGCGCCCATCGTGAGAACAAGATCGCCCTGCTTCGCCATTCCCGCGATGACGTCCGGGACCGTCGCCTTGTCCGCCACCGCCGTCACGTCGGCGCCGGCCCGGCGGGCCGCGTCGATGATCAGCGAGCTGGTGACGCCGGGGATCGGGTCCTCGCGGGCCGGGTAGATGTCGAGGACCACCGAGGCGTCCGCGAGGGCCAGGGCCTGGCCCATCTCGGTGGCCAGCTCCTGGGTGCGGGAGAAGAGGTGGGGCTGGAAGACGACCAGGAGGCGAGCGTCGGCCGCAGCGCCTCGCATCGCTTCCAGGTCGGCGGTCATCTCGGTGGGGTGGTGGGCGTACGAGTCGATGACCTGGACGCCGTTCACCTCGCCCTTGAGCTGGAGGCGGCGCTTGACGCCGGTGTACTTGCCGAGGGCCGAGGCGAGGTTGTGCGCCGGGATGCCGAGCGCCACGCCCGCCGCCAGGGCGGCTACCGCGTTGTGGGCGTAGTGGCTGCCGGGGACGGAGACCGTGAAGGTGAGGTAGCGGCCGTCGAGGACGACCGTGACCTCGCTGGTGAGGCCGCGCGGGGTGACCTTGTGGACGCGTACGTCCGCCGACGGGGAGTCGCCGTACGTGACGATCTTCAGGGTCGACAGGTCGCGGAGGCGGGACGTCAGTTCTACGGCGCCGGGCTGGTCCGCGGAGATGACGAGCGTGCCGCCGGGGACGACCTTGCCGACGAAGGTCTCGAAGGAGTCGTAGATCTCGTCCATCGAGGCGTAGTTCGCGTGGTGATCCAGCTCGACGTTGAGGACGATCGCGACCTCGGGGTCGTACTTCTGGAAGCTGCGGTCGCTCTCGTCCGCCTCGGCGACGAAGATGTCGCCGGCGCCGTGGCGGGCGTTCGTGCCGGGGCCCTCCAGGTCGCCACCGATGGCGTACGACGGGTCCAGGCCCAGCTCCGTCAGGGCGACGGCCAGCATCGATGTCGTCGTCGTCTTGCCGTGCGTGCCCGCGACGGCGATGGCCCGCAGGCCGCCCATCAGCGAGGCCAGCGCGTCGGAGCGGTGCACGACGGGGATGGCGAGCTCGGCGGCGCGGACCAGCTCCGGGTTGTCGGCGCGGATCGCGCTGGAGACGACGACGCAGGTCGAGTCGTCCGCCAGGTGCTCGGCGGCGTGGCCGATGTGGACCGTGGCGCCCAGCGCGCGCAGGGACTCGGCGGTGGCGGACTCGCGCGAGTCGCTGCCGGCGACCCGTGCGCCGCGCTGGGCGAGGATCTTCGCGATCCCCGACATTCCGGCGCCGCCGATGCCGATGAAGTGCGGTCGGTCCATGGCGGTGGGAAGGCCGGGTGCCATACGTGTGTCTCCCAAGGTGCGACGTGTGTGCGGTGCCCCAGTGTGAGCGGGTGCCCCAGTGTGAGCGGTGCCCCAGCCTATTCGTTGTGGGAGAAGAGCTTGAGCACCGGTACGCCGACCTTGTGACGGGCGCGCGAGGCCCAGTCCCGGTGGAAGAACTCCTCGACGTAGTGCGGCGCGGTCAGAACGATCACCTCGTCGGCGCCCGTCTCGGCGACGACCGCCTTGAGCAGGTCCAGCGGGTGCTCCTCAACGACCTGGCCCACGGCCTCGTTGCCCCGTGCTCGCAACGCCTCCAGGGTCGCCTCCAGGCCGCGCTGCGCGAGGGGCTTCGCCTTCTCGCCCCGGGGCGTCTCGGGCTCCCGGACGGCTTCGTCGACCCGGCCCAGCGCTACGTCGTCGATGGCGCGCAGGAGGACGTCCGCCTGGTCGCCGCGGGGCTGCATCAGGACGATGAAGGAGACCCCTTCGTCGCCGTGAAGGGTGCTGACGAACTCCACGTCGACGGACGACAGGGGCTTCTCGATCATCAATACGCTCGTGAACACGACGGGCGCCCTTCTCTTCTTCTTGGGCCGGCGCTTCCTGGTGGCGCCGCCGGCCCCCTGCGGAAACCATCCTTCCCCGTACCCGCACGGGGTCTGCCTGAGTAAGTGTGCCCAGCGAAAGCTAAGCGGAACGGCAAATTCCGCCGAGAGTCAGATCCGACGGTACTGGGTGAAAAGGAACCCGGCCTCCTCCAGTACGGACGCCAGTGCGAACCGTTCCGGTACCGCCACGCCCGGCCCGTCGGCGATCCGCTGGGCGCGGCCCGCCGTGAGCACGGGCGACACCGTGAGGCACAGCTCGTCCAGCACCCCGGCCGCGATGAACTGCGCCAGCAGCCGCGGCCCGCCCTCCGTCAGCAACCGGGTGAGCCCGCGCTCCGCCAGCGCCCGCACCGCGCGCGGCGGCTCCACCACGGCGCCGTCCCCGACGATCAGCACCTCGGCCCCGGCGTCCCGGGCGGCGCGGATCCCGTCGAGTGGAGCCGTGGCGCCGGTCAGTACGAGGGTCGGGACGAGGGGAGACGTAAAGAGCGGTAGGGAGAAGTCCAGGTTCAGGCCGGCGCTGACGACCGCGATGGCAGGCGCGGGGCCCTGCCCCGCCGCCGCTCTGCGCTCCGCGAATGCCTCGCGGGCGCGGGCCGGACGGTAACCCTCCAGGCGTACCGTTTCCGCACCGACGATCACCACGTCGGCGAGCCCTCGCAGCGTGCCGAAGATCCGCATGTCGGTGTCGGAGGAGATCGGCTGGGACCGGCCTTCGTGCTGGGCGGCCCCGTCGAGCGAGGAGACCATGTTGGCCCGCAGCCAGGCTCCCGACGGCCCGCGCTCCTTCGGATACGCGTAGGCGTCGGCCAGCTCGTCGAGCCCCCACTCGCCCTCGGCGGCGGAGAGTGTTTCATCGGTCACAGGGAACAGGCGTCGCATGCCGAGCAGTCTGGCACGGAGCCCAAGGGGGCGTCCGGCCGCTCTCCGCGGCGTCGCGGGGCTTGGCACGCCCATCTGCCAAACCCCGCTCCTTCTCCCACGGAGAGCGGCCGGACACCCCCTAGACTTGAGCCCCGTGTCGTCCTCCACCGCCGCTCATGGGTCCGCCCCCATAGCCGAAGCGGCCCCCCTGTCCCTGTGCGCACGCGAGCCGCACGTCCCCGCCGACCGCCTGGTCGCCGAGATGGTGCCGCCGCCGCGCTTCGACTCGGTGCGCTTCGATACGTACGTACCGGACCCGAACCAGCCCAGCCAGACCCAGGCGGTCCAGGTCCTGAGCAGCTTCGCGGCCGGTCTCGGCGGCGCCACGGCGATCGGCGGGGGCAAGCGGCGCTGGTTCGACTTCGGAAAGAAGCCCGCCGCGCCCGCCGCGCCCGCCGCGCCGCGCGGCGTCTACCTCGACGGCGGGTACGGCGTCGGCAAGACGCACCTCCTCGCCTCCCTCTGGCACGCCACCCCGGCGGCTCCCGAGCTCAAGGCCTTCGGCACCTTCGTGGAGCTGACCAACCTCGTCGGCGCCCTCGGCTTCCAGCAGACCGTGCGGACGCTGAGCGAGCACCGTCTGCTCTGCATCGACGAGTTCGAGCTCGACGACCCGGGCGACACGGTGCTGGTGTCGTCGCTGCTGCGCAGGCTCGTCGAGGCGGGCGTCGCGCTGGCCGCCACCTCCAACACCCTGCCCGGCAAGCTCGGCGAGGGCCGCTTCGCCGCTGTCGACTTCCTGCGCGAGATACAGGGCCTGTCGGCGCACTTCCGGCCGCTGCGCATCGACGGCGAGGACTACCGCCACCGCGGGCTGCCCGAGGCCCCTCCCCCGTACTCCGACGAGCAGGTCACCAAGGCGGCGTACGCGACCGAGGGCGCCAGCCTGGACGACTTCCCCGGCCTGCTCGACCACCTCGCCAAGGTCCACCCGAGCCGCTACGGAGCGCTCACGGGCGACATACGGGCCGTCTGCCTCACCGACGTGACTCCCGTGCCCGACCAGTCGACGGCGCTGCGGCTCGTCGTACTCGCCGACCGGCTGTACGACCGCGAGGTGCCGGTGCTGGCCTCCGGGCTGCCGTTCGACCGGCTGTTCAGTGAAGAGATGCTGAACGGCGGTTACCGGAAGAAGTACTTCCGGGCGATCTCCCGGCTGACCGCGCTGGCGCGGGACGCGAAGGGCCTGGTCGCCCAGTAAGTTTGGCCTGGATCTGGATCACCATCCGCGAGAAGGGCTTTCGATATGGCTGCAACGCGTCAGGCACACAGCGTCTGGGAAGGCGACCTGTTCAAGGGCACCGGCACCGTCACCCTCGATTCGTCCGGCATCGGCGAGCACCCCGTCTCCTGGCCGGCCCGGACCGAGGAGCCGAACGGCATGACCAGCCCCGAGGAGCTGATCGCCGCCGCCCAGTCCAGCTGCTACAACATGGCGTTCTCGAACGTGCTCGCGAAGGCCGGCACCCCGCCGACCCGCCTCAACACCAAGGCCGAGGTCACCTTCGTACCGGGCGAGGGCATCACCCGCGTCCACCTCACCGTGCAGGGCGAGGTGCCGGGCATGGACGAGGCCGCCTTCGTCAAGGCGGCCGAGGAAGGCAAGGCGAACTGCCCGGTCAGCCAGGCACTCGCGGGTACGACGATCACGCTGAGCGCGTCACTCGTCTGATTCGGGGCAGACGCGTCCGTAGGCGACGCGGTTGAGGCGTTGTGGCCCGCATGGTTCACGTGAGATCGCTTGCGTGCTACACACGTGCGGGTCACACGTTCCTGTCCGCCAGCAGGGAGTTACCTCATGACTGAAACAGGCCCCTCGTACGCATCGCGGCGCGAAGTCCTGGCCCGCGCGGGCGCCGTCGGCGTCGGTATCGCGTTCGCCGGATCGCTGTCGGAGATCTTCGCCGGCACCGCCGCCGCCCAGGGACTGGGCCGAAGCGGTTACGGACCGCTCGTGCCCGACCCGGCCGGCCTCCTGGACCTGCCGGAAGGTTTCCGCTACAAGGTCCTCTCCCGCGAGGGCAGGCCGCTGAGCTCGCGCGAGGGCAAGGTCCCCGGCAACCACGACGGCATGGCCGCCTTCAGAGGCCACCACGGCCGCGTCCACCTCGTCCGTAACCACGAGAACCGCCACAACGCCGAGCTCGGCGTCCCGACGGTCAAGGGCCTGACGTACGACCCGGCCGCCAAGGGCGGCTGTACGGCCATCACCGTGGACGGCCGCAACAACGTCCTCGGCGAGCGCGTCGCCATAGCCGGTACGGCCGTCAACTGCGCCGGCGGCCCCACCCCCTGGAACACCTGGCTCACCTGCGAGGAGAACGAGGACAAGGCCGGCACCAACGGCTACACCAAGGACCACGGCTTCATCTTCGAGGTCGACCCGGTCGACGGGCGCCGCACCGGCGCCGTCCCCCTCACCGCGATGGGCCGCTTCCAGCACGAGGCGATCGCCGTCGACCCCAGGAGCGGCATCGTCTACGAGACGGAGGACGCGTTCCAGCGGCCGTTCGGCCTCTTCTACCGCTTCCTGCCCGACAGGCCGCTGGGCGGCACCGGCTCGCTGCGCGCGGGCGGCGCCCTGGAGGCGATGCGCGTTCCGGGCGTACCCGACCTGTCGGCGGTCCAGGAGACCGGCGCCAGCTTCCGCGGCGTCGAGTGGGTGCCCGTACCGGACCCGCTGGCGAAGGAAACGCCGATCCGACTACAGGACTTCGGCAGCAAGGGCATCACGCATGCCCAGAAGCTGGAGGGCTGCTACTGGGGCGAGAGGGAGGTCTACTTCGTCTCCAGCTTCGCGCGCAGCGGCGAGGGCTCGGCGGCCGACCACTTCGGGCAGGTGTGGAAGTACGAGCCGGACAGGCGGCGCCTCACCCTGGTCGTGGTCTTCGGCCCGAGCACGGACATCCAGCTGCCCGGCGAGTCCCCGGACAACATCTGCCTGGCGCCCAGCGGCGGCCTGATGGTGTGCGAGGACGGCAACGGCGCGCAGCACGTGTACGGGCTGACCAGGCGCGGCGAGCTGTACGAGATGGCACGCAACCGGCAGAAC
Source organism: Streptomyces sp. ISL-100 (assembly GCF_018614615.1). Classification (GTDB taxonomy): domain Bacteria; phylum Actinomycetota; class Actinomycetes; order Streptomycetales; family Streptomycetaceae; genus Streptomyces. Next base: position 19,219 of record NZ_JAGGOK010000103.1, read on the forward strand.
ATCGGCACGCCCGAGGAACCGGAGTGGGGCGAGTTCGCGGGCGTCACCTTCTCGCCCGACTTCGGGACGATGTACGTCAACTGCTACAGGCCGGGTACGACATTCGCCGTAACGGGCCCGTTCCACACCTGAGTTGAGCGAAAGCTGAGCACGAGGGGCGGGCCGTCCGGGCCCGCCCCGGTCGCGGTTTCCGGTGAGCCGTCGCAGGATCGAGGGAACTGACGGGACCGGCGAGGGGGGTGCGCAGTGGCCAGGAAGAAGCCCGCGAAGGAGCAGCCGAAGCCCGAGAGCCTCCGTGAGCTGCTGCGCGTCCCCGAGGGCGAGCGGGTTCTCCTTTCCTCGTACGACGCCGAGGGCGTCCCGGGCTTCCCCGAGGGCCCGCCGCCGCTGAAGGCCGCCGGGCTGGCGGCGACCGCCCTTATGGGGGAACGTCTCGCCGGTCTCCAGGAGCGCCTGTACGCGGCGAGTACGGCGGGCGACCGGCGGCGCCTGCTGCTCGTACTCCAGGGGATGGACACCAGCGGCAAGGGCGGCACCGTCAAGCATGTGATCGGCCTCTTCAATCCGTCCGGCTGCCGGATCAAGGCCTTCAAGGCGCCGACGGCCGAAGAACGGAAGCATTCCTTCCTCTGGCGGATCAAGAAGGCGCTGCCGCAGCCGGGCGAGATCGGCATCTTCGACCGGTCGCAGTACGAGGACGTGCTGATCGCGCGGGTGCGGGAGCTGGTGCCGCGCGACGAGATCGGCCGCCGCTACGGCCGGATCAACCGCTTCGAGAAGTCCCTCGCCGACGACGGCGTCACCGTCGTCAAGGTCTTCCTGCACATCAGCTACGAGGAGCAGCGCCGCCGCCTCCTCAGCCGGCTCGACAACCCGGACAAGCACTGGAAGTTCAACCCGGGCGACATCGACGAGCGCGCGCTGTGGCCCGCCTACCAGGAGGCGTACGAGCTGGCGCTGGAGCGCTGCTCGACGCGGGCCGCCCCGTGGTTCGTGGTCCCGGCCGACCGCAAGTGGTACCGGAACTGGGCCGTCAGCAAACTGCTGCTCGAACACCTGGAAGCGCTGGATCCGCAGTACCCGCGGGCGGACTTCGACGTGGAGGAGTGCCGCAGGCGGCTCCTGGGCGGCGACTCCTGACCCTTCGGCATCCGTTCGGCAGCGGTGCCCGCGTAGCAGACGGAAGTTGCGCGAATGATCGGATACTTTCCGTCAGTGATCACTTTTGTACGAAGATTTGCGACGGCGGCGGTTCTTGGCGCGGCTCTCGCGGGATGCGGTACTGGGGGCGACGCCGAGACCCACGGCTCGCTCGCCACCCCGCCACCCGCCTCCGCCGCTCCCTCCGCTTCCGCTTCCGCCTCCGGGCGTCCGGCTCCCGCCCCGTCGCAGCCCCGGACAGCGCGGCCCGAGCAGTCCGCGCCACCGACCCTCGCGGCGGGCCCCGGCGGCCTCACCCCCGTCTTCGAACGCGCCCCCGACACCCGTACCAAGGCCGTCGCGCTGACCTTCGACGCCGACATGACGGCGGACCAGGGCGCGCGGGCGGCACGCGGCGAGCACTTCGACAACCCCGCCCTGATCGCGTCCCTGCGCAGCCTGAAGGTCCCGGCGACGGTCTTCATGACGGGCCGCTGGGCCGAGGAGTACCCGGACCAGGCCCGCTCGATCGGGCGGGACCCGCTCTTCGAGATCGCCAACCACTCGTACAGCCACCACGCCTTCAAGTCCCCCTGCTACGGCCTGCCGACGGTCTCCGGCGAGCAGATGCGCACCGACGTGGAGCGCGCCTTCACCGCCTTCCGCAAGGCGGGGGCGCGGAACGTCGTCCCGTACTTCCGCTTTCCCGGCGGCTGTTACGACGACGAGGCCCTGCGCGCCCTGGCCCCGGCGAAGGTGACGGCGGTCCAGTGGGACGTGGTCAGCGGCGATGCCTTCGCGAACGACGGAAACGCCGTGGCCGAGCAGGTGCTGGCCGAAGTGCGGCCGGGCTCCCTGGTCGTCATGCACTGCACGCGCAGCGCGGCGCCCGTGACCGAGCAGGCGATCCGGCGGATCGTGCCGGAGCTGCGCGAGCGCGGCTACCGCTTCGTGAAGGTGTCGGACCTCATGAAGCGCTGAGGAAGCGGGTGGCCGGTACTTCGTACAGCGCCTCCATCCCGTCCCCCTCGTCCCACAGTTCGCCGGCCTCCGTGAAGCCGAAGCCGGCGATGGTGGCCAGGGACGCCACGTTGTCGGGCCGGATCGACGCCCGCACCGTGCTCACGCCCGGCGCGGCGGCGGCCCGGCGCAGGAGCTCGGTGAGGGTGGCCCTGGCGTATCCCCGGCGGCGGAAGGCCGGGTCGACGGCGTAACCGACCTCGACCATGCCCCGGTCGTCGGGCGGCCCGTGGAACCCGCCGTGCCCGACGACGGCGCCGCCGGGACCGCACACCGCGAGCCGGCCGCACCAGCTCGCCCGCGCGGGGTCGCCGGCCATCTGCCCGAGGCGGTAGCGCCACAGCCACAGCGCGCTGTCGGTCAGGAAGAAGTCGGTCAGGGGGACCCCGGCCCGGGCACCGGCGCGGGCCAGGTCCCGGTCCAGCAGGGCGGTCATGACCGCGCCGTCCAGCTCCACGAAGTTCAGTTCTGTCACGCTGCGGATGATCGTCCGGCGCGCGGGAGGCTGTCCACCGGGTTTCAGCCGGAGCAAGCCATGCGCTGCGCCTCCTGCCACTCGCAGACGGGGCAGTACACGATGCCCTTGACCGACTCCGGGTGCTCGGTCGGCTTGCGGCACAGCACACACTCGGCGTACAGCGGGCTCTTCTCATCCATGCGTACGACCCTACTCAGGCCCGGCCGGGCCTGAGTAGGGTCGCCTCGGGCATCCGGGTCAGCTGCTCGCCGGCTTCTCGGGCTTGAGCTCGCTCGGCCGGACGATGACGAAGCCGTCGCCCTGGAGCATCAGCTGGACCGCCTCGCCCGAGCCGCCGCGGATCATGGAGCCGACCGACTGGGAGCGGTGCAGCGAGGTGTTGAGCTGAGCGCTCCAGCCCACCACCGCGTCGGTGTCGACGTACACCGGCTGCTGCTGCGTCACGGGGATCACGATCGGGTTGCCCTCGCAGATCACGGCGAGCTTGCCGTAGCCCGTGAAGAGGCTGTTGAAGAGGCCGCCGCCGGTCATGCCGGCGCCCTTCACCGTCTTGATCTCGTACGAGAGGGTCGCGTCGAAGCACAGCACGTTGCGGCCGTTGACGGTGAGCGCGTCGCCCTGGTCTATGTCGACGATGAAGCAGTTCTGCGCCTCGTGGGCGAACCACGCCTCGCCCTGGCCGCGCACGGCCATCAGCGCCAGGCCCTCGCCGGTCACGGCGCGCTTGAGCATGCCGCCGATGCCCTGGCCCTTGCGTTCGAACTGGAGGTTGCCGCGGAAGGCGATCATCGAGCCCTGCCGCGCGTGCATCTCGCCATTGACGGCGTACTTCACCGACTTGGCGTTCTGGAGGGTCATCCCCGGGACAGTGGCCTGCTGCGCCATGTTCTCTGTGGCAAAAAGATCGCTCTTCATGCGGATCATCCTTACCCGGAGGCATACGCTCCGCCAAGATGCCAGGGGCTGAGATACCGGAGAACCTCGGCTGGCAGACTGGGCCGGGTGAGCACCGACGACATTCCAGGCACCCCCGACGGCCCCCCGGACAGTCCCCCCGACAGTCCCTTCCGGCACGAGCGGACGGCGCGCGACGAGGCCCCGCAGTTCGTGCTGCCCCTCGTCGTCCACATCGAGAAGGACGACCCGCCGGCCCGTACGGACGCCCTGGAGACCGCGGCCCGCGCGGTGCTGGTGATGCTCAGCGACGAGCGGTCGCTGGGCGACGGCGAGTGGGCCGAGACGATGCGGCTCTGGCAGGACGCGCGGATCCGCAAGGTGGTGCGGCGGGCGCGCGGCGCGGAGTGGCGCAAGGCATCGGCGCTGCCGGGGATCACCGTCACCGGTGATGCGGCCGAGGTGCGGGTCTTCCCGCCCGTACCCCTGGACGGCTGGCCCAAGGAGCTGGCGAAGCTCCAGGTCTCGGGTACGGACCTGGACGATCCGCGGCCGCCGGCCCCGGCCGTTCCCGAGGGCGCGGTGCTCTGGCTGAGTCCGGACCTCGACATGTCGGCGGGCAAGGCGATGGCGCAGGCGGGTCACGGGGCCCAACTGGCCTGGTGGGAGCTGTCGGAGGTGCAGCGGAAGGCGTGGCAGGCCGCCGGCTTCCCGCTTTTGGTACGTACGCCCGAGGCCGGTCGGTGGCGCGAACTCACCGCGAGCGGCCTGCCGATAGTGCGGGACGCGGGCTTCACCGAGATCGCGCCGGGCTCGTGCACCGTGGTCGCGGACCACCCGGCGCTGCGCTCCTGAACGTGATTTCTCCCGTGCGCCGTTGAACGCGTCGGCCGCACCGCACGTACCTATGAATACTTGCAAGTAGGTTCGACGGTGTAACGCATCGGCCCGGGAGACACTTTGTTGCGACGCATCAACGGAACAGCGCTCATCATCGCGGCACTTGTCGCCACCATCGGCGCGCTCGCCTTCCCCGTGTGGTCCTACGCGGACCGCTCGGGCACCGGCCAGGCCAACCTCAACGCGTCCACGGTCGCGACCCAGTGGGGCCCGTTGTCCGCCACCGACCGGGATCTGCTGGTGAAGGTGCGGCTGGCGGGCCTGTGGGAGCTGCCCGCCGGACAGCAGGCGATCGAACGCGCCCCCAGCGAGGCGATCAAGGAGGCCGGTGACCACCTGGTCGTCGGCCACGCGGACCTCGACAAGCGGGCCCGTACGGTGGCCGCACAGCTCAACGTACCGCTGCCGAATCAGCCCAACGAGCAGCAGCAGGGCTGGCTCAGGGAACTGTCGGCGGCGACCGGTCCCGAGTACGACCGCAAGTTCGCCAATCTGCTGCGCAACGCGCACGGCAAGGTCTTCGCCCTGATAGCCCAGGTGCGGCACACCACCCGCAACGCACTGATCCGGCAGTTGGCGAGCGACGCGAACCAGACCGTGCTCGACCACATCACCATGCTGGAGGCCACCGGGCTGGTCGACTTCGACGCCATCGCGAACGAGGCGGCGGGCGTGGCCACGGCGAGCCCCAGCGGGCCCCCTGCGCCCGACAACTCGGTCACGGTCCCGTCGCCGCCGCCCGCCGTACCTACCGGCGACCAGACCTTCACCTCGCGGCCGTCCGCGCAGCCGGAGGGCGAGATCGGCAGCCCGGCGGTCAACACGAATCGCCCGGAACCGTCGCCGTAACCTCAAATCAACCTCTGAACGTCCCCTCCTCTGGATTCGGCGCCGCCCGCCGGGGCCATTACCCCTGCACGAAGCAGAGGAGGGGGACTCATGGAGCGTCTTGGACGTCTCGGTACGGGGATCGGCTGGCGGCCGGAGACGGCCGACGCGGTGGAGGGGCTGCCCGGGATCCGAGCTGGTGGACCGTACCGGCGTCCGCCTCCTGATAGACGTGGCCAACCTCCACACCAACCACGTGAACCGGGGCGAGGACCCTTCGGCAGCCCTCGACGAGCTCCCGGTGGAGGCGATCGCGTACGTCCATGTGGCGGGCGGCGTCGAGAAGAACGGCGTGTGGCACGACACGCACGCCCACCCCGTGACCCGGCCCATACTCGACATCCTGACGGACCTCCGCTCCCGCACGGACCCCCCGGGCGTCCTGCTGGAACGCGACGACAACTTCCCCTCCACGGAAGCCCTGGCGGCCGAGCTCACCAAGATCCGCAAAGCCCTGACACCCCCGCCACCGCCTCGTCCCATCCCCACACCCGTCACACCCCCCGCCACTCCCCTGCACGGCGAAGCCCGCGCCGGGGCAAGGGCGAAACTCCCCGCCCACGGCGAAGCCCTCGCCACCGCGAGGCCGGATGCCCCCGCCGCTTCCCTGCGCGGCGAAGCTCGCGAGGGCGGGGGGCTGGGCCTCCGGGAAGGGGCGGGGTGGGGGGACAACTCGCCCGCCGAAGCCCCGGCGCGGCGCGAGCCGGGGCTCGCTGCCGGCCGCACTCGTGTCGCGCTCGCGCAGGCCTCGTTGCTTTCCGCGCTCGTCGCCGGGACCCCCATCCCCGCCGGCTTCGACTCCGCGCGTCTGCGCGTCCAGAGCCGTGCGCTCGCCGGGAAGCGGGCCGACGTCGTGGCCAAGGTCGCCCCGGAGCTCCGGGAGATCCTCGGGCCCTCCTACCGCGCCGCTTTCCTCGCGTACGCCAAGTCCCGCCCCATGGCCACGGGTTACCGCCGCGACGCGCTCGACTTCGCCGAGCATGTGCTGGCCACCGGCCGGCCCGAGGACGAGGCCGTCCGTAAGCAGCTGACCCACTGGTGGCAGGACCGCGCGGCCCCGCGTCCTCCCAGCCGTTCGACCCGATTCGTCCGTGCGGCGCGTGCCGCACTCGTCCGGAAGTGACGCGCCGATGACCATAACCGTCCTCGCACTGCTGATCACGCTCGCCGTGGTCGTGGCATCCATCGTCCTGACCCGGGGCGTCTCCGCCCTCCGCCGCGGCTCCGGCAGCGGCTCCTCCCAGGCCCACGACCTCATGGAGATCGCGTTCCTGAACGGCGGCCCCTCCAGGGCCGTGGACACCGCGCTCGCGACGATGTACTCCGACGGCCGCCTCGCGATCGGCGGACCCGGCGTCGTCTCGGCGCAGAGCACCGTCGCCCACGACCCGGTGGAGCGCAGCGTGTACGCCGAACTCGCCACCGCCCCCAACGGCGCGCTGCACACCCTGCGGCACGCCGTGATGCGCGGCGCGGCGGTTCAGGAGATCGGTGACCACCTCGCGTTCCGCGGCCTGATGGTGCCGCCGCAGGCCGGCCGCAAGTTGCGCACCGGCAGCACCGTCCTCCTGTTGGTCTGCGTCCTCGGGCTGCCCGCTTCCATCGCGGCGTCGGTGGCGGTGACCTTCGCGGGGCACTCCGCCGTCCCGTTCATCAGCATGGTGCTGCCCGCCATGATCCTCGGGATCGTGTGCGGCGCGGTCAACGCGAGCAGGGCGGCAGCCCGGGTCACCCCGGCGGGCCGGGCGGCAGCCGCGGCGTACGCCTTCTCGAACGCACACCATCCCGGCCCGGGCCATCTCGTCGCGGTGCACGGCCTGCGGGCGCTGCCCGACCCCGTACTCCAGGACCAGCTGCGCACGGCGGCGCGGCTGACACCGGGCCGCAATCTCACGACCTCCCGTACACCTTCGCCGGACAGCGGCAACAGCACCTCCACCTACGCGGCCGCCGCGATGGTCTGGTGCGCCGGCTCCGCCTCCGGCCATTCGAGCTGCGGCAGCAGCTCGGGCGACGCGGGCTCCGGGTCGGGCGGTTCGAGCTGCTCCGGCGGCTCCGGCGGCTCCGGCGGCTCCGGCGGGTCCGGCGGGTCGAGCTGCGGCGGCAGCAGCGGCGGTGGTGGTGGTGGTGGTGGTTCCAGTTGCAGTTCGAGCTCCGGCTCCAGTTGCAGCTCGGGCTCCAGCTGCGGCAGCAGCTCCTGACCGGTGCGCCCCCCGCACACCCCCGCACACCCCCGCCGAACGCCCCAACGTACCGAATCAAAACCGCAGTTGAGGTCCGAGCGACCTACTTCTCCCAACACCCGACAGGATCACGGAGAAGCGCACTAACGTGCGGTGCCGCACCAGGAGGGGCACCATGCGTTCCGTCACCGCCGGCACCGGCCTGGTCGTCGTCGCCCTGACGGCGACCCTCGCCGCGCTCATCCATCCGATCTGGTCGTACGCCGACCGCTCCGGCACTGGCCCGGACCAGCTGAACGCCGGTTCGGTCGCCACCCGGTGGGGCCCGCTCTCGGCCGCCGACCGCGATCTCGTCGTACGTGTAAGACTGGCCGGCCTCTGGGAGCTCCCCGCAGGCCGGCAGGCCCTGGAGCGGGCGCCCAGCCGCGCCGTCGAGGAGGCCGGCGCTCATCTCGTGGAGGGCCACACCTTCCTCGACGCGCGCGTACGCGAGGTCGCGGCCAAGCTGAACATGGAGCTGCCCAACCAGCCCACCGCCCAGCAGCGCGGCCGGCTCGACGAACTCACCGAGGCGAGCGGAACAGCGTACGAGACCAAATTCGCGAACATCCTGCGCGCCGCCCACGGCAAGGTCTTCGCCCGCATCGCCGAGGTGCGCCACACCACCCGCAACGCCCTCGTCCGAGGTCTCGCCGACGACGCCAATACGACGGTGCTCGACCACATCCGGATCCTGGAGGCGACCGGCCGCGTCGACTTCGACGCCCTCGCCGCCGACGCCGCGAGCACCGCGACCGCCAGCCCCACCGGGCCGCCGCCACCCGCGCCCCCGGACCGTACGACCCCGCCCCCGGCCTCCCCCGTGCTCCCGCCGGCGACCTTCCCGCTCCCGCCGCCGACCACCCGTCCCAAGGACGGGGGCACGGCCACTCATCGGGGTCATTGACCCCGACACGCCCACCGGTGCTTTACTTCGCCAACTCCCCCACCAAGTATCCCTTTTGTCATGCATCAGTACGAAGGGAACGCGATGAGAGCACTGGCGATGTACGGGACCCTGGCATCCCTCGGCTCCCTGGTCCTGACCGCCCTCGTCGCCGCCCCCGCGGGCAGCGCCGAACCCGCCGCATCCCCGGAGGCCCGCGGCACCGCGCTCGCCGCCCACCGCGCGGCCGCCGCCGGCATCACCTTCACCGTCTGCCCCAAGTCCGAGGGCCTGCCCGGACACGTCAAGTGCGGCACCGTCAAGGTCCCCCTCGACTACGCCGACCCCGGCGGCCGCCAGATCTCACTGACCGTCAGCCGCGGCCGGGCGACCGGAAAGCCCGCCGCACGGCAGGGCGCTCTCGTCTACAACCCCGGCGGCCCCGGCGCCTCCAGCATGTTCTTCCCGATGGCGGGCGTACTGCCCGAGTGGAAGCGGCTCGGCGCGGCGTACGACCTCGTCGGCTACGCCCCGCGCGGCGTCGGCCGCTCGGCCCGGCTGTCCTGCCAGAAGCCGGAGGAGTACGTCAAGGCGCCCAGCGAGGCCCCGACGCACCCTTCCTACGCGTACAAGCAGGAGCGGATCGCCCAGGCCCGGGCGTACGCCGACGGCTGTGCCCGGAAGGCGGGCAGCGCGCTGCGCCACTACACGTCGCTCAACAACGCCCGCGACCTGGACGTGCTGCGGGCGGCGCTCGGCGAGAAGAAGCTGACCTTCATGGGCGCCTCGTACGGCACCTACTTCGGCGCGCTGTACGCGACGCTCTTCCCCTCCCACGTACGCCGCATGGTCTTCGACTCGGCGGTCAATCCCGACCCCGAGCAGATCTGGTACCGCAACAACCTCGACCAGTCGCTCGCCTTCGAGGGGCGCTGGAGGGACTTCCGTACCTGGGTCGCCAAGCACGACAAGACGTACCACCTGGGCACCACGCCCGACGAGGTCCTCGCCAGCTACGAGAAGGTACGCGCCGGGCTCTCACGGAAGCCGGCGGGCGGCAAGGTGGGCCCCGGCCAGCTCCAGTCGGCGCTGCTCAGCGCCGGCTACTACGACGACTACTGGGCGATGCGCGCGACAGCGCTCTCGGAGTACCTGAAGGGCAACCCGAAGCCGCTCATCGACCAGGCCGCGCCGAAGCCCGAGGCGATGCGCGACGACGAGAACGGCAAGGCCGTCTACACCGCTATCGAGTGCAACGACGCGCCGTGGCCGACCGAGTGGTGGGTGTGGGACCGCGACAACAGCCTGCTCGCGGCGCGCGCGCCCTTCGAGACGTGGGACAACGCGTGGATGAACCTGCCGTGCGCGTACTGGAGCGCACCGCGCCAGCAGCCCCTGGACGTCGGTACGGAGCCGGGTGAGCTGCCCCCGACGCTGATCCTGGCCGCCGAGCGGGACGCGGCGACGCCGTACCCGGGCGCGCTGGAGCTGCAGCGGCGGCTGGCCGGCTCCGTGCTGGTGACGGAGCGGGACGCGGGGACGCACGGTATCGGCGGCGGCGGGAACAAATGCGTCAACGGCCACCTGGAGACGTATCTCCTGACCGGCCGGACGCCGGTGCGGCGCGCACAGTGCGCGCCGCACCGGGAGCCGAACCCGGTGTCGCTGGACAAGCGGGCAGTGGCAAAGGAGCCGGCGCCCGCCGTCTGATCTTCCGGGTCGGGGGTGGTGGGCCGCCGCTCAGGCGAGGCCCGCCACCAGGTCTGCGACCGACTTGCGCCGACCAGTGTAGAAAGGCACCTCTTCGCGTACGTACATGCGTGCCTCGGAGGCGCGCAGGTGACGCATCAGGTCGACGATGCGGTACAGCTCGTCGGCCTCGAAGGCCAGCAGCCACTCGTAGTCGCCGAGGGAGAACGACGCGACCGTGTTGGCGCGCACGTCCGGGTAGCCGCGCGCCATCTTGCCGTGGTCGGCGAGCATGCGGCGACGGTCCTCGTCGGGCAGCAGGTACCAGTCGTACGACCGTACGAAGGGGTACACCGAGACGTAGTCGCGCGGCGTCTCGTCGGCCAGGAAGGCCGGGATGTGCGACTTGTTGAACTCGGCGGGGCGGTGCAGCGCCATGTTCGACCAGACCGGCTCCAGGGCGCGGCCCAGCTTGGTGCGGCGGAAGAGGTTGTACGCCTCCTGGAGCTGGTCCGCGGTCTCCGCGTGCCACCAGATCATGACGTCGGCGTCGGCGCGCAGCCCCGACACGTCGTACGTGCCGCGCACGGTGACGTCCTTGGCGGCGAGCTGGTCGAACAGCTCCTGCACCTCGTCCGCGAAGCCGGCGCGGTCCTCGGGGAGCACATCGCGCAGCTTGAAGACAGACCACAGGGTGTAGCGGATGACGTCGTTGAGGTCCTTGGCCTTCTTGCCGGCGTTGGGGCCTCGGGGGGATGTCACAGTCTCCGGAGCATCAGTCATGTCCCTATTCTCCCGCGCCGTGATCCGTGCCCCGCGCCGGGTCCGGGGTGAGCATGATCTCGTCGGCGGCGCGCTGTCCGCTCGCGACGCACGCGGGGATGCCGACACCGTCGTACGCCGCCCCGCAGACCCGCAGTCCGGGCAGCTTGGCGACCTCGCCGCGCACGCGCGCGACCCGGTCGGGGTGGCCGACGGGGTACTGCGGCAGGCCGCCGATCCAGCGGGTGACCTCGGTGGCCACGGGCCGGGCGGTGAGGCCGGTGGCCGCACCGAGATCCCGCAGGGACACCTCCACCAGCTCGTCGTCCTCGCGGTGCAGGTGCTCTTCTTCGCCGTAACGCCCGATGGAGGTACGCAGCAGGAAAAGATCCGGAGCGGCGGCGTCCACCCACCCCCACTTGCGCGTCGAGAAGGTCGACGCCTTGATGGTGCGCCCGTCCACCGGCGGCACGAGGAACCCCGACCCCTCCGGCAGCCCCTCCGCGTCCCGGCGCCGGAAGGCCATGGTGACCAGCGCCATCGACGCGTACTCGACGGCGCCCAGCTCGGCGGCCGCGGCGGGCGACTCGGCGGCGAGCAGCGCCGAGGCGGCCCAGGCGGGGGCCGCGAGGACGACGGACTCGGCCTCGATCACCCGCTCGTCGGTACGCACCCGCCAGCCGTCGGCGCCGCGCGTCAGGCCGAGCACCGGGGTGCGGAGCAGGACCTCACCGCCCTGGGCGCGCACGGCGTCGGCGACGGCGTCGGGCAGGGTGCCGATGCCCCCCTCGATCCCCATGAAGACAGGCCCGGTCTGCTGCTTCTCGGCCGCCCGCCGCTGAATCTCCCGTACGCCGTCGAGGAGCGAGTCGTACGTCCGAGCCGCCTCGAAGAGCTGCGGTACGGCGGCCCGCATCGACGTCCGGTACACATCACCGGCGTACACGCCGCCCAGCAGCGGTTCCACCAGCCGGTCGACGACCTCGCGGCCGAGACGGGCCGCGACGTACTCGCCGATCGCGATGTCGTCACCGACCTCGGTGCGCGCCAGCTCGTGGTCCTGCCGCATGCGCGCGAGGCCGTCGGCGGAGAGGACGCCGCCGAGCACCGCCGGGTCGCTGGGTACGCCCATCACGTGGCCCTTGGGCATCGGCGTGAGCGCGCCCCGGTTCCACAGCGACGCGGTGGCGGTGGCGGGCGGCTGGAGCCGGTCGCCGAGCCCCACCTCGCGCGCCAGGGCGACCGCCTCGGGCCGCCGGGCGAGCATCGATTCGGCGCCCAGATCGACGGGCGCGCCCGCGATCTCGCCCGCCAGGAGCTTGCCGCCGAGCCGGTCGGTCGCTTCCAGCAGGGTGACGCGCGCGCCGGCGCCGACGAGCCGGTGCGCGGCGGCGAGTCCGGAGATGCCGCCGCCGATGACAACGACATGACCCGTACGAGATTCCACGTTCATGGGGTCCACTCTCTCAAACCCGGAACGAGTCCTGACCGTGACCGCTTCGGGACCGGAAAACGGCAACCCTCTCCCCCGCCCCGCACGTCGAACCGGCAACACCCACCACGACGTTCGGGGGAGCCGACATGCGTGCAGCACGTAAGTCCGGGCACCGTTCCACCAAGGCCCTCGCGGCCGCTCTGCTCACCGCGTCGCTCGCGATCGGCGGATGCGGCGCGAACGACACCGGGGCCACCAGCGACAGCGCCCAGGGCGCGGCGGCCGACTCCAAGGGCGGAGCGCAGGAGAAGAGGGCGCCCGGCAGCGTCGCCGACGCGGATTCGGGGAGCGGGGCACAGAAACCCGCCGATTCGGCCGGGGCGAAGAAGCCACCGGTCAGCAAGACCCACGTCATCCGTACCGCGACGCTCAGCGTCGAGGTCGACAACGCCACGAAGGCGCTCGCCACGGCCCGTACGGTGGCCGAGAACGCCGGGGGCATCGTCGGGAACGAGACCACCGAGCTGATCGACGACAGCCACGTCTACTCCCGCATCGTGCTGCGCGTCCCGCAGGAGGAGTACGACGCCGTGCTGAAGGAGCTCGCCGGCACCGGCAAGCTCCTCAACCGCAAGGCCGACGCCAAGGACGTCACCGACCAGGTGGTGGACGTCGACAGCCGCATCAAGTCGCAGCGGACCAGCGTCGCGCGGGTCCGGGACATGATGGACCGGGCCACCGAGATCAGCGATGTGGTCATGCTGGAAGGCGAGCTGAGCACCCGTCAGACCGAGCTGGAGGCGCTCCTCGCGCAGCAGGCGTCGCTGAAGGACCGTACGACCATGGCGACCATCACCCTCGAACTCTCCGAGCCCGAGGCGAAGGAGAGCGCCAAGGAGGACGACGATCCCGGTTTCCTGGACGCGCTCGGGGGCGGCTGGGACGCGTTCGTCACCACGCTGAAGTGGGTCGCGATGGCGCTCGGCGCGGTGGCCCCGTTCGCCGCCGCGATCGCGCTGCTGTACGTGCTGTGGCGGCTGCTGCGCGGCCGTCTGCCGCAGCGCCCGGCACCGGCGCTCGCGGCGCCGGTCGTCCCGCATCCCGCGGAGCGGCCGGAGGAAGCGAAGTAACCCTGCCTCCTTCCCGACCGTCGCGGACGTAGCGTGTCTTCCGGTTGTACGGATGTGCGGATGTACGGGCTGAGAGGACACGCCATGGCAGCGGCGGAACGACTGGTGGTCATCGGCGGCGATGCGGCGGGCATGTCCGCCGCATCGCAGGCCCGCAGGCTGAAGGGCCCGGACGAGCTGGAGATCGTCGCCTTCGAGCGCAGTCACTTCACGTCGTACTCGGCCTGCGGCATCCCGTACTGGGTCGGCGGAGCCGTCCCCCAGCGGGACGAACTCATCGCCCGTACGCCCGAGGAGCACCTCGCGCGCGACATCGGCCTGCGGATCCGCACCGAGGTCACCGAGATCGACGTGGCGGGCGGCCGGGTCCGCGCCCGCGACCTCGAATCGGGCGCCGAGTCGTGGACCGGCTTCGACAAACTGGTCGTGGCGACCGGCGCCCGGCCGGTACGCCCGGCGCTGCCGGGGATGGACGCGCCGGGGGTGCACGGCGTACAGACCCTCGACGACGGCCAGGCGCTCATCGACACGCTGGAGCGGACGAAGAGGCGGCGGGCGGTCGTCGTCGGGGCGGGTTACATCGGCGTGGAGATGGCGGAGGCGCTGGTCGGTCGCGGGTACGAGGTGACCGTCCTGAACCGGGGCGAGCAGCCGATGGCGACCCTCGACCCGGACATGGGGCGCCTGGTCCACGAGGCGATGAACGGCATGGGCATCAGGACCGTCTCCGGGGCCGAGGTGACCAAGATCCTCACGGGCGAGGACGGCCGCGTGACGGCGGTGGCCACGGACGAGGACACCTATCCGGCGGACGTGGTCGTCCTCGGCATCGGCGTCGAACCGGAGACGACTCTCGCGCGGGACGCGGGCCTGCCGGTCGGGTCGTACGGCGGCCTGGTCACCGACCTGTCGATGCGGGTGGCGGGCCACGACAACATCTGGGCCGGCGGCGACTGCGTCGAGGTGCTCGACCTCGTGTCGGGCCGCCGGCGCCACATCGCGCTGGGCACGCACGCGAACAAGCACGGGCAGGTGATCGGTTCGAACGTCGGGGGCGGTTACGCGACGTTCCCGGGTGTCGTCGGTACGGCGGTCAGCAAGGTCTGCGACCTGGAGATCGCGCGGACGGGTCTGCGGGAGAAGGACGCGCGGGCGGAGGGCCTGCAGTTCGTGACGGCGACGATCGAGTCGACGAGCCGTGCGGGGTATTACCCCGGGGCGTCGCCGATGACGGTGAAGATGACGGCGGAGCGTCGTACGGGCCGGCTGCTCGGCGTCCAGATCGTGGGCCGGGAGGGGGCGGGTAAGCGGGTGGACATCGCGGCGGTGGCTCTCCACGCCCGCATGACGGTGGAACAGATGACGGCCCTGGACCTGGGCTACGCGCCGCCGTTCTCCCCGGTGTGGGATCCGGTGCTGGTGGCGGCGCGCAAGGCGGTGGCGGCCGTGCGGGCGGGGGGTGCGTAGGGAGCGGTCGCCTGCGGCGGGCTTTTCCCCTATCCGCCCCTTCCCGAACTGGGGAAAGTCCCAGACTCCGGACGGCCTGGATATGCTCCCGCACCCGTCCAGCCCCTCCGGCGTTCGAGGAGCTTCGAGGAGCGGGGCCTGGGGCGGAGCCCCAGCTACCCCCGGCCCGCCGCAGGGCGCCAACGGCTAGCGCGCCGCCGTGCGCGTGTGGACATACTCCGTCAGGCGGGTCAGCGCGTCGGGGTCGGTCGTCGGCAGGACACCATGACCCAGGTTGAAGATGTGGCCCTCAAGACCCGCCGCCGCATCCAGCACTTCATCCGTCTTCGCCATCACCGCGTCCGGCGTCGAGAAGAGCACCGCTGGGTCGAGGTTGCCCTGAAGCGCCTTGCCGGGACCGACCCGCCGCGCCGCCTCGTCCATCGGCACGCGCCAGTCGACGCCGACGACATCCGCGCCGGCCTCGCCCATCAGCCCGAGCAGCTCGCCCGTACCCACACCGAAGTGGATGCGCGGTACGCCGTACGACGACACCGCGTCGAAGACCTTCGCGGAGGCGGGCATCACCGAGCGCGTGTAGTCAACGGGGGCGATCGCGCCGACCCAGGAGTCGAAGAGCTGCACGGCGGACGCGCCGGCCTCGATCTGCACCTTCAGGAAGGCTCCGGTGATCTCCGCGAGCCGGTCCAGGAGATCCGCCCACAGCTGCGGGTCGCCGTACATCAGCGCCTTGGTGTGCTCGTGATTGCGCGAAGGACCGCCCTCTACGAGGTAACTCGCGAGAGTGAAAGGCGCGCCCGCAAATCCGATCAGCGGAGTGGCCCCGAGCTCACCCGTGAGCATCCCGATCGCCTCGGTGACGTACGTGACGTCGTCCGGCGTGAGGTCCCGCAGCCGGGCCAGGTCGGCCCGCGTACGGATCGGCTCCGCGATGACCGGACCGACCCCGGGCTTGATGTCCAGGTCGATACCGATCGCCTTCAGCGGCACCACGATGTCACTGAAGAAGATCGCCGCGTCGACGCCGTGACGGCGTACAGGCTGCAGCGTGATCTCGGTGACCAGCTCGGGCCGCATGCACGACTCAAGCATCGGAATGCCCTCGCGCACCTTCAGGTACTCCGGCAGCGAGCGCCCCGCCTGTCGCATGAACCAGACCGGCGTGTGCGGCACCGGCTCGCGCCTGCACGCCTTGAGGAAGACCGAATCGTACGTCTGGCTCTGCGGGCTGCCCTCGGGGCGGCGGTCATTGGCACTCACGCCCCAAATCTTCGCACGCGGGCCGAAGCGGTTGTCGCGGGGCGGGTGTCCTTCCCTGCGCGAGGCTCACGTTCCGCCTACTCTTCCCCGCATGGCTCCGGCGCAGGGACGACTTTCGGATGATGCTGACGACAGGAGCGGCGCGGAGAACAACTCCGCCCCGCCCGCCTTCCGCCAGGCGGTCGAGGCCCTGTGCTCGGCGCGCCTGCGCCCCGAGGTGGAGGTGGACCCGACCCGCCCGCCCCAGCGACTCGCGCCGTACGCGTACGCGCTGGAGGCAGCGGTCGTGCAGGGCGACGAGGATCTGGCGGACGGGCGGCTGGTACTGCTGCACGACCCGGCGGGCCACGACGCCTGGCACGGCACCTTCCGGCTGGTGACGCTCGTACGGGCGGAACTGGAGCCGGAGATGGCGGCCGACCCGCTGCTTCCCGAGGTGAGCTGGTCGTGGCTGACGGGCGCGCTGGAGGCGCGCGGTCTGTCGTACGCCGAGGCGAGCGGCACGGTGACCCGGGCCGGTTCGCACTACTTCGGCGGCCTGGCCGACCGCAGGCCTGCCACGCAGATCGAGATCAGGGCGTCGTGGACGCCCCGCGAGGGGCGCGGCGGGGTGCCGGACACGGCGGCGCATCTGGCGGCCTGGTGCGATCTGCTGGCGCAGATCGCCGGGCTGCCTCCGGAACCCGGCCACGGGCCGGGTTCCGTGGACGCCGGCGCCGGCGCAGGTGCCGGTGTGGTGTCGCTGCCGCAGCGGCGGGGCCCGCAGGCGCCTTAGCAGGCAACGCAGGGGGCGCGCCGAGGAGGCGCGCCCTCTTTCGTGTGCACGGCCCGGCAATTCTTCACATGATCGATCACGTGTCCGAATTGCCCGAATTGTTACTCACCAAATCGTGATCTTTCCCTAAAGGAGAGCGGCGCTGCTGCCGAAGAGGTCAATGACCCTTCAGCACGGTTCCCCGGCTACTTCCCCGAGCCGGCGGATTCCGCCACTCCCCCAGGAGGCCTGGTGTCCGTTCTCCTCGAGCAGCCCGCAAGCCTGGTCGCCTACCGCCCAAACAAGCCGACGGCCATGGTCGTCGTGGCCGACCCACGCGTCCGCTCCACCGTCACCCGCCATCTGTGGGCCCTTGGAGTACGTGACGTCATCGAGGCGTCGTCCATCGCGGAGGCACGCCCCCGCGTCGGCAGCCCGCGCGACATCTGCGTTGCCGACGTCCACCTGCCCGACGGTTCCGGGCTGACCCTGCTGTCCGAAACCCGCGCCGCGGGCTGGCCCAACGGGCTCGCCCTCTCCGCCGCCGACGACATCGGCGCCGTACGCAATGCCCTCGCGGGCGGCGTCAAGGGCTACGTCGTCACCGGTACGCGCAACAACATCGGGCACCCCGCCCGCCCCGGCGCCGCCCCCATCGGCGCCGCGGCCGCACGAATGCACCGCCGCCCCCCGGGCGCCCCGAGCCACCCGGGCGGTTACCGAGAGCTCTCCGGCCGTGAGGTCGAGGTGCTCAGGCTGGTCGCGGAAGGCCAGTCGAACAAGGCGATCGGCGTCTCGATGGGGCTCTCCGCCCTGACGGTCAAGAGCCACCTCGCCCGCATCGCGCGCAAGCTCGGCACGGGCGACCGTGCCGGAATGGTCGCGGTGGCCCTGCGCACCGGAATCATCCACTGACCGGTGTACACCCCTCTTGCGCCCGTCGACGGAACGTTCCGTCGACGGGCGCTGTCCATTCACGCGCAGGCTCGGTGTCAGGCTCCGGGTTCACTGCCCTCGAAGCTCGGCTCGGGTCGCGCGGCGCCGCCCCACGTCGGCGGGGCGAGGCAGGCGCCGACCTCCAGAAGCCCGTCGACCAGGAACTCCGGTGGATGCTCGCGCCTGATCTGATCCACGGTCTGCTCATCACCCGAGATCCTCGCGTTGAGCAGGAGCAAGGCTGCGTAGACGTGGTCTTCCCGGCGGCTCAGACCAGTGGGATGCATGCGCTTCATGACGATCATCCTCGTTGGCGGATACAGCTCCATTGTGGAACCGGGCGCCAGGAACGGCACATTCGGGGCACCCCTCGGCCGAGCCCGCCGAGGCTGGTTTCAGCAGGTCACCCGCAGTTTCGAGCACGAGTGCAGGTCAGGCGTTCGCTCGTACAGATACCCTTTATCCGTCCTGAGTGGGATCCGCACGGCTCCGACCTGCGAAGCAGTCATCCCGCCTTTCTCTCCGGGCACATCGGGGGCACATCTCCCAGGGCCGCCTCCACGGCCGCCCGGGTCGTGTCCTCGTCGTCCAGCCACATGTGGCAGTAGGTGTCGAGCGTGATGCTCGGCTTGGAGTGGCCCAGTCGCTTCTGCACGGTCTTCACCGACTCCCGGTGCTTGATCAGCAGACTGGCGTAGTAGTGGCGAAGGTCATGCAGGGTCGTCCCAGCAGGCACCCGCACGCCGCTCCCGGCAGCCTCCAGGGCGGCGTTCGCCTCCCCAACGATGGCTGACCATGTCCGGGCCCAGGGTGAGCGCTGGAAGGGGCGCCCAGCGGCATTCGGGAAGAGCAACCGCGCCTTGCGCTGCACCGGTCTGCGCGAGTCCCTACGGTCCCAGACCTCAACTTCCACCGCTGGACAGTGAGCGAGGTACATCGCCACCGCCTCAACAGCCGCTTTGGCCAGGGGCACCGTGCGCGTCGCCTCGTGCGTCTTGGGCGGGCCAAGGTAGACACCCTCAGCCCCCTTGCCGGTTACACACACGAGCTGCTGCTGAACCCGCACCTCACGGCGAAGAAAGTCGATGTGACCCACTTCCAGGCCGAACAGCTCCCCCTGCCTCATGCCGGAAGCCGCTGCCAGCAGAACCAGAGCCCGTTCCCTCATGGTCGGCGCAGCCTCAATGAGCGCCCGCACCGCCACATCACTGGGCGGCACAACCTCGGCACGGCGACGGGAGGGAAGTTTCACGCCGTCACACGGCGACGACCGGATGACCCCGTCCAGCACTGCCGAACGCATGACGGTCACGATGATCGCGTAGGTGTTGCGCAAGCTCACTGGAGCAAGCACGGACGACCGGCCCTTAATCC
Organism: Streptomyces sp. ISL-100; assembly: GCF_018614615.1. GTDB lineage: Bacteria > Actinomycetota > Actinomycetes > Streptomycetales > Streptomycetaceae > Streptomyces. The sequence continues at coordinate 38,454 of NZ_JAGGOK010000103.1, forward strand.
AAGCCTGCATCTCGGACGGGCGGATCTGAGCGATCGGGCGGTCCCCGATCGACGGATACACGTGCGTCTCCAGCCGCTGCCGGACACTGGCCGCCGTCGACGGGCGGTGCACGGCAGAGGCTCGCCAGCGCTCGGCGGCGGCGCGGAACGTCTCCTGGCCGGCTTTGCGATCAACGAACTCGCCCCGGTTCAGATCCGTCTCAACCGCAGCGGCACGGGCATCGGCGTCCGGCTTCCGAGCGAAGTTCTCCTTCTTCTGCTGCCCCTTCACGTCGCGGTACCGGACCTGCCACCGCGTCCCCTTGCCATGGTCGGCACTGGGCACCAGCGTCCGGGCCTTGCTGTTGTGCTCGGCGCAGGGCGTCGCATCCCTCTTGGGCCGCGCCAGATGCCACCGGTCAACCACTGCTGCCATCGTCCTCATCTCCAACAATCTCAGTAGTTGTGGCCGGTTGACTGAAGACGATCCGGTCGATCATTTCCTTAATCATTTCCTTTGTCATGTACGGATGATTAGCAGCCAACCACTGGAAATGCCCGGCCCCTTCGATTCCGTCAACGACGAGTGGGTCGTCGCCGTGCATCCAGCGCCAGGCACCCCCCCATCCATAGGCCCTGAGTCGCGGGGTCAGCATCACCGAGCCGCCGGGGTCAGCGGCGGGCAGCATCAACGTGACAGGCGACACATCTAGCGCTGCGGCAAGTGCGACCAGCTCGTCAACGGTGACCCGTCGTCCCTGCTTCTCAATCTTCGTGATCGTCGATGCCGACATAGGCACCCCCAACCTCTTAACGTCAGCGGCCAATTGCGCTGTCGTCTTTCGTCGCATAGCCCGCAGGTCGGCCAGATTTCGCGCCACCTGCATGCCGATCGGCCCCGACTCGCTGTACCGCTTCGGTTCTGCCACAGAAGCAGAATACTGGACGGTCTTGGCAAACAGCAAGCTTTAGTGGCAACCTCATTCAAAGCGGACTAACGAGGAGGATCTGGATGGCGGCACCGCGAAGCCTGGCCACGCCCGACGAGGTGGCCATGTTCCTTGGACTTCCGACTCAGACGCTCGCCCAGTGGCGCTATCTGGCGAAGGGGCCCCGTTCGATCAAGGTCGGGCGCCACGTCCGTTATCGCTGGACCGATGTGGAGCGGTGGCTCGACCGGAACGCGCGCGGTGACGCCGCCGCATGAGAGCCGCGTGGAGATCCACATAAGTGATCGCAAGGATGTTCAGCATGACGAACAAAGGCGATCTTGACCGGATGAAGCCCCCGGAACCCGCGACGGAGGCGCGCCCAGAGACGGAGACGACACCACCGCATGGACGACAACAACGAGCGCCCCCGCCGCCGACACGACGGTGAGGCCAAGTACAGCCCTTCCCCCGTCGTCATTTCGGCGGTGGGGGCGGCTCGCGTGACCACTGAGCTGGACCACTTGGACATCGCCTGGATTTTCCTCTGCCCGTTCTGTGCGTGTTGGGTGGTGACCAGCTTGTTCGGCACGGGCACGCTCCTTCCCTGCCCGCGCTGCTGGCGGCTCTTCCGGACGGCCCGGGTCGACTACAAGACGGCCAGCACGGCCCTGTGGGGGTCTGTGCCGCCCCCCGGACCGAGGGCGGCGACGTGACGACGACCTTCAGCCAGCCCGCACCGTCGGGGGAGGTCGTACCCGAGAACGTCCTCTATCACCTCGCGGCCTATGCGGTGACCCTGGACAACGCCGGACTCCGACAGGTGCGGGACAGCCTCCCGGGCGGTGAGCGTGGCAGGTACGACGAGATCCTCGCCGCCACGACGCGTGTGGGCGCTGCCGGGGAAGCCGAGTTGGAGCGGCGGCTCATGAAGCAAGGGCGGATGCAGCGTCGGGTCAATCGGAGCCTCGACGCCGAAGACGCCGCCGCCAACGGCCGAGCCGGGTCCTGGAACCAGATCGGTCACGACGAAGCCCTTGCAGCGGCGGAGCAGCCCGCCATGACCACGGTGGGGCGCCTCGTTGGTGACCTGCCGCTGTGCCTGTTCTACGCCGGCAAGATCAACGGCGTCCACGCCGAGTCGGAGGCTGGCAAAAGCTGGCTCACACTCCTGTGTGCCGCCCAAGAGGTCTCGGCCGGACAACACGTGCTGTACCTGGACTTCGAGGACGACGCGGGATCGGTGTACCGGCGGCTGAAGCTGCTCGGTGCCGCCGAGGACGCCGTTCGGCAGTTCTTCCACTACGTGTCGCCCACCGGACCGCTCACCGATGCGGAGCGGGAGACGTTCGGTGCGCTGGTCGGCCTGCGAGGCACGCTGGCCGTGGTGGACGGCGTCACCGAGGCCATGGCGCTGGAAGGACTTACAGGGCGAGACGAAGCCGATGTGGCCGCATGGCATGCCCGCGTGACCAAGCAGCTCGCCGCCGCCGGGTGGGCGGTCATCACCATCGACCACATCCCGCACGGCGAGAAGCGGGCCATCGGAAGCCAGCACAAGCGGTCGGCCATCACCGGCGCGTCCTACCTGCTGGAGGCCGTCCAGCCCATCGCACCCGGGTTGCGTGGCGTGAGTCGGCTCCGTGTCGACAAGGACCGGGGCGGCTGGGTACGCGGTCACGCCGCGCCCGGGAAGCGTCCCCAGTGGTTCGCGGACATCGTCCTCGACTTCAGCGCGGGGAGCGTCCCCAACGCAGCCCTCTTCGCGGCGAAGCCGAAGGAGCAGGCGGAGGAGGAGGCGTTCACCTCTGCGCCGCCCAAGGCGCTCTGCGAGGCGGTCCTCGCCTTCGTCGAGGCCAACCCGGGCTGCGGGACCACGTCCATCCGGTCGGGCGTCAAGGGAGCCAACGACGCCATCGCGTGGGCCGTGGAATGGCTCATCTCCCGCAACCACCTGACCAAGGAGCGGGAGGGGCAGAAGGTCGCCCACGGCCTCGGGACTGTTCCTTTCGACCAGGAGACGGTGACCCTGTCCGCTTGTCCGAACCCTGTCCGCAGCTCGTCCCCGGACAGCGTCGGATGACCCGCTGAACCCTGTCCGCCTGTCCCCGTTCTATGGGACAGGACAGGGGACAGGGTCTCGGCAACCGAAAGCCATCACCGAAAGGGGAAGTTGTCGATCACTGGGCGGGCACGACCCGAGCTGCGCAATAACCGTGCGGCCGAAAGTGAAGATCAAAACACATGCACTAAGGAGAGAGTCGTGACCAACGAATTCAATCTTCCGGAAGATGAGTTTCCGGTACCGGTGGAAATCCTCCAGATGGCCGAAGAGACGATTGATGACCCCTCTGACCGGAGGCGGTTTCGTGCGGCCTACGAGGAGCGCGTGAGCCTGGTTGACGACGCCCGAATCTTTGCGGAGCGGGGCGTGCGTCGCGCTGCTTACGTGGAAAAGCCGTGGGCCGAACAGTTTCTCTGTGAGGGTAGGCGCCTCATGAAGCAGCAGGACCCGACGGGTGAGGCGTGGTGGTTTATCGCCCAGTACCGGATGAAGGAACGCGGAGATGATATTGTTACGGAATGCGGACATTAGTTCGGGCCCATTTCGGGTACAATTCGAATATCTCCGTATCGGAGGGAGTCGCCGCGAACGCTCATGGTGCGGAAGCGGCGACTCTCCTTCGGAGGGGATGAACCGGCTCAACGGGCCTGGTCGGCTTTCCGGCCCGTTAAACCGCGCAGTCGTGGCTGCGGAAAACCGGCGGATTAGGTCGTGGTCCGTCCCCGGAGCAAAAGCCTTCATCGTTAATGCTCCGAAAAGGATCACGATCATGGACGTATACTTCCCGGCCTTGGAAGCAGCCAAGGCTGAGCTGAAGCGCATCATCGACGAAGCTGGACCCGATGGCGATCTCCGTCGGGTCAAGTGCATCGACGGCACCATCGCCGACAAGCTGGCCCGCATCCGTGCGCTCAACTCCCAGGTCGATTCCCTGAAGGCCACCGAGGCCGCCGCGTCGGGCGTGTACGGGTACGAGTCCGGCGACGGCGCACGCCTGGTCAGCGGCACCCTGTACAGGGATCAGGGCGCTGGCCTCCAGGGCGCGCTCACCCTCACCAAGGGCCAATCCGTCAGCCGCTGGATGAAGAGCAACGGGCACAGCGACCCGGACACCGAGAACCTCAGCTTCGACCGGTACGTGAAGGGGCTCGTGACCGGCAATTGGAAGGGGGCCGACGCCGAGCGGAAGGCGATGAACGAGGGCACCCTGACGGCGGGCGGACACGTGGTGCCGACGCCGCTCGCGGGGTCGATCATCGACATGGCCCGCAGTCAGATGCGGGTGGCGCAGGCAGGGGCGACCTTCGTCCCCATGACCTCGTCGACGTTGAAGGTGCCCCGGCTGACCGCCGAGGGAACCCCGGCATGGCGGAACGAAAACGCCGCGATCACGGACACCGACCTTGCGTTCGACGCCGTCACCTTCCAGGCCCGCTCCATGGCGCGGATGGTCAAGCTCTCCCGGGAGCTGTTCGAGGACTCCGACCCCTCCGCCGAAGGCATCATCGCCCACAGCTTCGCTCAGCAGATCGCCCTGGAACTTGACCGCGTCGCTCTGCGCGGCTCTGGCACCGCACCCGAGCCCAGGGGCGTGCTCAACGCGCCGGGTATCACCATCACGACGCACGGCGCGAACGGTGCGGCGATCGCCAATTACGACTGGTGGCTGGACGCGGTGGGCACGATTCGCAACAACAACTTCGAGCCCAACGCGCAGATCCAGGCACCGCGTTCCGAGACGTCGCTGTCGAAGCTGAAGGATGCTCAGAACGCGTACCTGGCCCCTCCGGCAGCGCTGGCCAATATCCCGAGGCTGAACACGAAGCAGGTGCCGACGAGTCTCGCGGTCGGTACGAGCACGGACTGCTCCGAGATCTACACCGCCGACTGGCGGATGCTCGGCATCGGTTTCCGTACCGGCTTCCAGTTGGAGTTTCTGCGAGAGCGGTACGCGGACAACCTCCAAGTAGCGTTCCTGGCTCACCTGCGGGCAGACGTGCAGCTCTTCCAGCCGACCGCGTTCGTGGTTGACACCGGGGTGCGTGCGTGATGGGCAGCTTCGAGGTGCTGGTCGACATCGCCCACTACAACGCCGAGGCCGGCGAATCGGCGTGGCACGAACTGGCCGAGGGGGAGCGCCGCGAAGGCATCCCGGTCAACATGTGGCGGGCGCTGCCGGACAGCGACGCTGACGGCGACTGAAAGGACCACCGATCACCCCAACGATGGGCCGCCTCCCGGCCCCCGGGGGTGTTCGGTGAAAAGAAGCCCCTGACTGTCGTGGATCTGGGTCTTCTGAGGAAAAGGGTCTGACGGTCCCATGGCTCGCCGTCAGACCCTTTTCTGTTGCCTTCACACCCTGACACGGAAGTAGTTGCAAGATCTTTTGTACCACCAGTAGCGACTACGCTTCAGGCTGAACGCAAGCAAAGATCAACAGTCGACATTGCAGTGAATGCGCTCACCTTGAACTATTCCTTATTGATCTTGATTGGTTCGTTGTTGATGTTGCCTTACCACTGCCCTCACCCAGCCCACATCCACCACCCCACGCCCCACCACTGACAACACCCACCACCCACCCATGCCGACTGTCCGCTGTCCAGTGTCCAAGCCCATGCCCATGTGTGCCCCATGCCCATGCCCATGCCC
>NZ_JAGGOK010000104.1 GCF_018614615.1 Streptomyces sp. ISL-100
GGCCATTTCCCCACCCCGCCCCTTCCCGCAGTGACACTTTGCGGCTCCGCCGCGTGGAGGCGCTGCCCCAGCAGCCCCCGGCCAAGTCCAAGGCCCCGCACCCCGCCCTAACCGCCCCCCGCCCCCTCCAGCGGCGGCGAAGTCACCCCGCAGTGCACCCGGCACTCCGGCTCCCCGCACTCCCGTCCCGGCACCCGAACCGTCACCCAGGCGATCACCGCCCCCACCCCCAGCAGCCCCGCACACATCAGCATCGCCCGCCGGAACGTCTCCCCGAACTCCGCCGCCGACCGGTACGCCTCCGGCCCCATCCCCGCCAGCAGCGGCAGCGCCGCCACCGCGATCAGGCCCGCCGCCCGTGCGGCCGCGTTGTTGATGCCGCTGGCCAGCCCCGCCCTCCCCGTGGCCACGGAGGCGAGCACCGTGGCGGTGAGCGGCGCGACCAGGGTCACCATGCCCGCGCCCATCACGAGCATCGCGGGGAGCACATCGGCGACGTACGACGAACCCTCCCCCACGCGCAGCATCAGCAGCATCCCGCCCGCACACAGCAGCGGCCCCACGGTCAGCGGAATGCGCGGCCCAATCACCTGCGCCACTTCGCCGGACTTCGCGGACAGAAAAAGCATCAGTACCGTCGTGGGGAGCAGCGCCGTGCCCGCCTGCAGAGCGGAGTAACCCACCACGACCTGTAGCTGAAGAGCGGTGAGGAAGAAGAATCCGCTGAACGCCGCGTACACGCACAGCGTCACGACATTGATCGCCGTGAACTGCCGCGAGGCGAAAATCGTGAGCGGCATCATCGGCTCGGGCCGCCGCTTCTCGACGTACAGAAAGATCGCGCCGAGCAAGACCCCCGCGACCACGGAGCCCACCACCACGGCCGACGCACCCCGCTCCGGCGCCGCGATCAGGGCGTACGTCACCAGTCCGAGAGCGACGGCCGCGAGCCCGGCACCCAGCGCGTCGAAGCGGCCGTGCGCCTGCGGATCCCTCGACTCCGGTACGTGCTTGAGCGCGACCGGGACACAGAGCGCGGCCAGCGGCACATTCAGCAGGAACACCCAGCGCCAGCCGGGCCCGTCCACCAGCCAGCCACCCAGGAAGGGCCCGACGGCCGCCCCCACCCCGCCGAGCCCGGACCACACCCCCACTGCCCTCGCCCGGTCGTCGGGGTGGAAGGAGGCCTGGATGAGCGCGAGGGAGCCGGGCGTGAGGAGGGCTCCGCCGACGCCCTGGAGGGCGCGTGCGGCGATCAGGAACCCGGCGTTCGGCGCCAGTCCGCACAGCAGCGAGGCCACCGCGAACCACACGATGCCGATCACGAAGACCTTGCGCCGCCCGAACCGGTCACCGAGCGCACCGCCGAGCAGGATCAGCCCGGCGAGGGTGAGCATGTAGGCATTGACGGTCCACTGGAGGGCCGCCAGATCCGCGTCCAGGTCCCTGCCGATGCGGGGCAGGGCGACGTTGACGACGGTGGAGTCCAGCATCGCCATGCCGGACCCGAGCACGGTGGTGAGCACCACCCACCGGCCCCGGTCGGAGGACAGCCGAAGGTCCGGCGGCCGAATGTCCATGCGCGAATCCTCGCGGCTCGCGCCCCGGCGGGCCAGTCGGCGGCCGGCGGTTCGAGGGCCACCTGGGCGGACGGCAACCAGCACCTGCCCACCCTGGCGGCAGCCCCGCGATAACCGGGTAGGGCCCGGTACCGAATCCGCGAATCCGGTACCGGGCCCTACACCACCACGCGAGCGATTACTTGAGCTTCGTGCCCGTCGAGCGCAGGTTCGCGCACGCCTCGGTGACGCGCTTGGCCATCGACGCCTCGGCCAGCTTGCCCCAGGTGCGCGGGTCGTACGTCTTCTTCGAGCCGACCTCGCCGTCGACCTTCAGGACACCGTCGTAGTTGCGGAACATGTGGTCCGCGACCGGGCGGGTGAAGGCGTACTGGGTGTCGGTGTCGAGGTTCATCTTCACGACGCCGTTCTCCAGCGCGGTGGCGATCTCCTCGGCGGTGGAGCCGGAGCCGCCGTGGAAGACGAAGTCGAACGGGGACACCTTGCCGTACTTCTCGGCGACGCCCGCCTGGAGGTCCTTCAGCAGCTCGGGGCGCAGAACGACGTTGCCCGGCTTGTAGACGCCGTGCACGTTGCCGAAGGAGGCGGCCAGCAGGTAGCGGCCCTTCTCGCCCAGGCCCAGCGCCTCGGCGGTACGCAGCGCGTCGTCGACGGTCGTGTAGAGCTCGTCGTTGATCTCGTGGCTGACGCCGTCCTCCTCGCCACCGGTCGGGGTGATCTCAACTTCGAGAATGATCTTCGCGGCGGCGGCCTTCGCGAGCAGCTCCTGGCCGATGGCCAGGTTGTCGGCGAGGGTCTCGGCGGAACCGTCCCACATGTGGGACTGGAAGAGCGGGTTGAGGCCCTTGGCGACGCGCTCGGCGGATACGTCGATCAGCGGACGTACGTACGTGTCCAGCTTGTCCTTGGGGCAGTGGTCCGTGTGCAGCGCGACCGTCACCGGGTACTTCTCGGCGACGATGTGCGCGAACTCGGCGAGCGCGACAGCACCGGTCACCATGTCCTTGGAGTACTGGCCGCCCAGGAACTCGGCGCCGCCGGTGGAAATCTGGATGATGCCGTCGCTCTCGGCGTCCGCGAAACCGCGCAGCGCCGCATGCAAGGTCTGGGTCGAGGTCACGTTGATGGCCGGGTAGGCGAACTTGCCTGCCTTCGCCCGGTCGAGCATCTCGTTGTAGACCTCGGGGGTTGCGATGGGCATCTGTCCGCTCCTTATGACGTGCGGGTGTGTGGTGCTGGGCCCTGACCTGGGGGCGACGTCATCGTCGCCCCCATCTTTCCAGACTCTCGTCGCGGCTCCACCCGCACACTGCCTCGGCATACGACAAGGGCGGACTGTTTCACGTGAAACAATCCGCCCTTAATAAAAACCGCAGGTCAAGCCGGATTACGCGAGCCCGAGCTCATCCAGCGAATAGGCATTGATGTACGGAAGGCCGGCCTCCGCGATCTTCGGAGCCGCGCCCCGCTCCACGATCACCGCGACACCGACGACCTCGCCGCCCGCCTCACGGACCGCCTCGACGGCGGTCAGCGGCGAGCCACCCGTGGTCGAGACGTCCTCGACGACCAGGCAGCGACGGCCCTTGACGTCCGTGCCCTCGATCCGGCGCTGCATGCCGTGCGCCTTGCCCGCCTTGCGTACGACGAACGCGTCGAGCCGCTGCCCGCGCGCGGCGGAGGCGTGCAGCATCGAGGTGGCCACCGGGTCGGCGCCCAGCGTCAGACCGCCCACGCAGTCATAGTCGAGCTCGCTGGTGGCGTCGAGCATCACCTGGCCCACCATCGGCGCGGCCTCGCCGTCCAGCGTGATCCGGCGCAGGTCGATGTACCAGTCGGCCTCGATCCCTGAAGACAGGGTCACCTTGCCGTGCACCACGGCCTTGTCCTTGATCTGCTGGAGCAGCTCACCACGTACGTCAGTCATGCCATGAGCTTAAAGCCGCCGCTTCACAGCCGCCGCCAGGTCCAGATGGTCTCGATCTCCAGCGGCTCGATGGGCGTCACGAACCGGGGCATCGTGTTGAGCCCGTTCGGCGGCCCGGACTGCGGCTCCACGCACACGCCTTCAGCCTGCTCGTCGTACACGACGACCCACTCGGCGCGGCTCGTCACCTTCAGCTCCAGCTGCCCCGGCCAGGTGAGCGTGACGTCCACGCCGTCCGGCATCCCGAAGCAGTCGTCCCACGGGCCGGGCCGGGGCGGGATCCGCTTCCCGGTAGGGATGTGATCATCACCCCGCTCCTCCTGCCAGGCGGGAGCAAAGTCGATCTGGACGTCCTGGACGCCGCCGAGGTTGCGGAGGAACCAGGGGTGCCAGCCCGCCTGCGCCGGGAAGGAATCGCCGTACGTCTCGATCCCCATCGTCAGCGTGAGGGAGTCCTCGGCAAGCCCGAACGCCTGGGTGACCCTGCCCTGGTACGGCCACGGCTCGGCCAGGTCGTACGTGAACGCGGCCTCGCTCTTCTCGGCCCGCGCGGTGTGCCAGGCGGCGTCGCGGCCGGTGCCGTGGATGGCGTGGGGCGGGGAGTTGAGCGGCAGCTGGTGCATGGTCGCGCCGTTGAGGAACTTCCCGTGGTCGAGCCGGCCGCACCACGGCACCATCGGGAAACAGCCGTACCGCTCCCCCTGGCGCAGCAGCTCGGTGCCGCCGATGCGGAGGCCGGCGATGCGGCAGCCGTTGTCCTGGGCGATGGTCAGTTCGGCGTCGCCCGCCGCCAGTCGCGTCTCTTGGGTGCTCACCCTCCGAGCCTAGGGGCTGCGGGCCGGTAACCGGGGCTCCGCCCCGGACCCCGCTCCCCAAACGCCGGAGGGGCTGAGAGTGACCGCGAGCGGCAACACCAGCAAACGCTCAGCGCCTGCGCCGGAGCACCCGGCTCACCACCACCGCCGACGCCAGCGCCAGCGCGGCTGCCGGTGCGATCCAGCGCAGGGTGTCGGTGGTCGACGTCGACTGCGGGGCCGGGACCGGCGCGTAGCGCCCGCGCGGCGGCGCATGGTCGACCTCCTCCGCGCTGCGGCCGATCATCGTGCGCCGCGCATGAGCCGCCTCGGCCGGCGGCTCCGCCGGCGAGGGCACTCCTACGTCCGCCAGCTCAGGCACATCAGACACGTCGGTTACGTCGTCGGCCAGCGGGTCCAGCGACGGTGGCGGCGTCTCCGTCTCGAAAACCGACGGCCGGGATTCCCTGACGGGTTCCCCCACCCCGCCGGCCGGCGCATCCGCCAGCCGGGTGGTGAAGCGGTCCAGCAGACGCTGCGACGCGGACAGCGTCGCCGGTGCGTCGAGCTCCGCGATGCGGCCCTCGCCGCTCGCCGTCCCCGCGTACGTCACCGTCGTACCGCCGTCCGTCTCCGTCAGGCGTGCCGTCAGCGCCAGCTTGACCGAGCCCGTGCCGCGCGCCTCCGTGCCCTCGCCCTCGACGGCGAAGGTGCCGTCCGGCTGCCCGGTGACGCGCAGCGTTCCCCGGTACGTGATCGTGTGGCCGTCGATGCGGACCTTCAGCCGTCCCGCGATCGGGCCGGACGCCTCGTCGGCGTCCTGCTGGAGCCCCGGGACGCAGCGCGCCACCCGGGCGGGGTCCCCCAGCGCCTGTCGGAGGGTCTCTGCCGGAACCGGAACGAACACCTCATGCTCCATGGGAACCGAGCCTACTCACGCCCGCCCGCGATGTACCCGCCTCTGCGTGGAATCCCCACGCGCGATCCGCGGCGTAATCACCGCGTGTAACGCGGATGGACCAGCGTCGAAGGCTGCACCCCCTGAATCCGCGCCCCTTCCGCCGACCGCTCCCCCGACCGCAGCACCGCCGGCGAGAGCGAGCGCAGCCGGGGCGCGTCGGCGGCGAGGCCGAGGCCGGGGCGCGTGCCCCGGCCGGCGAGTACGAAGCCCCAGTCCTGCGGGGCCACCTCCGCGCCCGACGCCCGGTCCGGGCCCCCGGTGAACCCGGAGAGGCGGCCGGTCGTACGGTACGGACGCGTCCGCAGGCCCGCCGCCCGCAGCGTCGCGTCGACCGTCCAGTAGGCCCGCGGCCGGGTCGCCAGCGGCCCCGCGTGGACGACGATGCGCCCACCGCCCGCGAGGACGCGCGACGCCAGCCCGTAGAACTCCTGGGAGTACAGCTTCGTGCTCGGGGTGATGCCGGGATCGGGCAGATCCGAGATCACCACGTCGTACGGCTGCCCCTCCCGCCCCGCCTCCCGCAGCCAGGTGAACGCGTCGGCGGTGTCGACCCGCAGCCGTGGATCCCGCAGGGCACGGTCGTTCAGCGCGGACAGGGCGGCGTCCGTACGGGCCAGCTCGACGACGGCCGGGTCCAGTTCGACCACCGTGAGCGATTCCACGTCCGGGTAGCGCAGCACCTCCCGCGCCGCGAGCCCGTCACCGCCGCCCAGGATCACCACCCGCGCGTGGCGCCCGCGCATCGCGGGGTGGACGAGCGCCTCGTGGTACCGGTACTCGTCGCGGCCGCTGACCCGCAGCCGCCCGTCGAGGAAGAGGTCCAGCGTCCCGCCCGGGCCACCGGTGACGACGATCTCCTGTACGTCGGTCTGTACGGCGACCCGCACCCGGTCCCCGTACACCGCCCGCCGCGCCGCCCGCTCGAAGTCGTCGACGAGGGCGGTCGCGGTGGCGAGCAGCGCCAGCACCACCGCGTTCGCCACGACCAGCAGCCAGCGCTCCCGCCGCGTCAGCTCGTGCCGGAAGAGCCACAGCACCAGCGCCCCGCCCGCCACCGCGTTGACCGCGCCGGTCAGCAGCGCACCCGTCAACTGCCCGAGCAGCGGCAGCAGAAGAAAGGGGAAAGCGAGGCCGCCGACCAGCGCGCCGACGTAATCCGCGGCGAAGAGGTCCGCCACGTCGCCGCTCGCGTCCCGGCGCTCCCCGCGCCGGGCCACGCGCTGGATCAACGTCATCAGCAGCGGAATCTCGGCGCCGATGAGCACGCCGATCGCCAGCGAGAAGCCGACCAGCGCGTACCGCGACCCGCCGAGCCAGGCGAACGTCGCGTACAGCACCAGCGCCGAACAGCCGCCGCACAGCGCCAGCGCGGCCTCCAGCAGGCCGAAGCCCACCGCGGCACGGCACCGCAGCCGCTTGGCGAGCAACGATCCGATGCCCATCGCGAAGACCATCACGGAGAGCACGACGGACGCCTGGGTGACCGAATCGCCGATCAAGTACGAAGCGAGAGCGACCAGTTCGAGCTCGTACACGAGTCCGCACGCGGCGCAGACGAACACCACACCGAGCACCAGGAACCGGCCGGTCCCCGGCCGCACAGGCAGGGCGGCCGGGGCTTCCGGCACCGACAGCGACACAGGCGAATCGATCACCATGCGAACGCTACGTCACGAAGGACTCACCACTCGTCACCCACAAGGGTGCAACTACAGGGTTACAGGCATACGTGCGCCCACCCGTGATCGCGTCACCACCAGTTGCCCCTCCTGTGGATACGCGTGCCACGTTCGCCACCGCACCTGCCCCTCGTATCTCTGCGCCAGCATCGCCGTGAACGCGTGCGGGCTGCCGGGAAACGTTCCCGCGAGCCCGTTGGGATGGTCGGCGACGAGTGCGAGGAGTTCCTGCGCGCGCCCCGCGAACTGGCCCTGGGTGAGGGTCTCGACGCGCGCGGCGAACTCGTACTCCCATTCCCCGAGCCGTTTGGCCACGCCCAGCGGCAGCGGCGTACTGCTGCCGGGCATGCAGGCGACCGTCTCGGAGCAGGAACCTTCGTCCTCCTCCAGAAGCACTTGATGCGAGGCACCGAGGAGCCTCAACTGGAGTACGGCAGCGCCGAGTTGGAGGTCGAGCACGGCCAGGGCCGGCAGCGGCTCGCGCCCCAGCGCCCAGGCGAGGTCGGCGGCACGCGTGTCGGTGTAGGCAGTCTTGAGAGTCGTGAGCATGAGTGGGCTCCGCAGACAGGCATTTGGGAAGGGTGGGCCGGGGTCACCCGGGAGATGAGGTTCGAGGGGATTCGGGGACCGCCTGCTCGGGTCCACATGAGGTCCGAGGGCTGATGTTCTCGACAGCGAGGGAATCATGAAGTGCGCTGCGCTCACAGCGTTTTTACCCAACTTGGAGTGGTTTCCATCCCCTCGGGGGCCAGTCGGTTCATCTGTTCAACAAGAAGGCGCCCGGCGGGAGTTAACCCGCCGGGCGCAAGGGCTTGACGATCGGAACGGTGCTGCTGTGTTACGGGCGGACCGACTGCCCCGTGTCAGTCGCCTCCGCCTCCACCACCGCAACCGCCGCCGCCCCCGCAGGACGAACCGCCACCGCACGACGATCCGCCGCCCCCGTGGCCGCCCTCCCACCAACTGCCCCCGCGAGTGCGGGACCGTCGGCCGCCGCGCTTTCCCGCGACCGCTGTCAGCCCGACAATCACCAGCACCACGATCACCAGCAGGGCAAATTCCACGGCCCCCACCGTCCTTCCGGTCCCCCGAAGCGAGGTGCTCGCTTCTTACGTGTCTTACCTGCGTTACGTGACTGGGGGATGCCCCCGGCCGTCGAAACCCAAAGCAGACTTGAGCAACTCCAGAGCTTCGGCCCAGGATGGCCGCCATGACGACGCCGAGAGACCACACCCCCAGCCCGCGCCCCCTCCTCAACCGCAGACTGGCGGAGTTCGGGACGACGATCTTCGCGGAGATGTCGGCGCTGGCCCTGACGACCGGCTCGATCAACCTCGGCCAGGGCTTCCCCGACACCGACGGCCCCGAGGAGGTACGGGAGGCGGCGGTCCGCGCCCTGCGCGACGGCCGCGGCAACCAGTACCCGCCCGGCCCCGGCATCCCCGAGCTCCGTACCGCGATCGCTGACCACCAGCACCACCGCTACGGCCTGTCCTACGACCCCGACACCGAGGTCCTGGTCACCGCCGGCGCCACCGAGGCCATCGCCGCCTCCCTGCTGGCCCTGCTGGAGCCGGGTGACGAGGTGGTGGCCCTGGAGCCGTACTACGACTCGTACGCCGCGTGCATCGCCATGGCGGGCGGCACGCGCGTCCCCGTGACCCTGCGCCCCCACGAGGGCCGGTACGTACTCGACCTCGACGAAATGCGCGCCGCCATCACCCCGCGCACCCGCCTCATCCTCCTCAACAGCCCGCACAACCCCACCGGCACCGTCCTGACCCGCGAGGAGCTGGCGGCGATCGCCGCGCTCGCCGTCGAGCGCGACCTCCTGGTCGTCACCGACGAGGTCTACGAACACCTCGTCTTCGACGGCGAGCACATCCCGCTCGCGTCGTTCCCCGGCATGCGCGAGCGCACGGTCACCATCTCCTCGGCGGGCAAGACGTTCTCCTTCACCGGGTGGAAGGTCGGGTGGATCACGGCGTCACCCGCTCTGGTGACGGCCGTCAGGTCGGCCAAGCAGTTCCTGACGTACGTGTCGGCCGGGCCCTTCCAGTACGCCGTCGCCGAGGCGCTGCGCCTGCCCGACGCGTACTTCACCGCCCTCCGCGACGATCTGCGCGCCAAGCGCGATCTGCTGTGCGCGGGGCTCGCGGACGCGGGCTTCGAGGTCTACCGCCCCGCCGGGACGTACTTCGTCACCACCGACATCCGTCCCCTCGGCGAGACCGACAGCTTCGCCTTCTGCCGGGCCCTGCCGGAGCGGTGCGGGGTGGTCGCGATCCCGAACGCGGTCTTCTACGACCACCGGGAGGTGGGTGCGCCATTCGTTCGATTCGCCTTCTGCAAGCGGCACGATGTGGTAGAAGAAGCAATCAAAAGGCTGTCTACACTGCGGAAACGCTGATCTCAGCGTCCGGAGCCCGGCACGTCAGGCGGAAGCTCCACCGGTGAGGCGTACCCCTGGGTAGTCCATGCCCAGAGTCGCCCAGAAGAGTTCGCGCTGACGCTGACGCTGTTGCTTCGCCTTGGCCTCACGCTGCCGCTCGTCCTGGGCCGCAAGGTGTGCGGCGTAGTAGGGCCGGATGAGTGCCACCGCTTCAGCGTCAAGGGGTCGGTTGCGCTCTTGGACGTGTGCGGGCAGGCGCTTCGGCTCCGGGGGTGTCGGCTGGGTCGGGACAGTCTGTCCGTCGAAGTAGGCGGCTGAGTGCTTCCCCGGTGTGCGGGGGAACAAGGCGCTGACCAGTTCGAGAAAGCGCACGATAAGGTCTCGCATGTCACAGCTCCTTCATAGCTGTTGGCCACGCCCCGGGGCGGATCAAGACGGGTACCAGCCGTCTCCGTCGCCGGGGTCTGCTGTGCAGCGTAACGAAACTTGTCTACCTTCGTCTATGGCAGTCCGCAGACGTACAGAGGTAGGGCCAGACATGGCCGGTTGTCTACTCTGGCCGCATGTCCGAAAGCGAGATTGACCACGGGTCGCCCATCCCGGTGTACCGGCAGATTGCGGCGCTGATCATTGCCGATATTGAGAGCGGCGCTCTGGTCGTCAATCGCAAGATCCCGTCTGAGTCGGCACTGACTCAGCGCTTCGGGGTCGCGCGGGAAACCGCCCGTAATGCCGTTCGCTTCCTGCGAGAACAGGGCTACGTGTTCACGGTCCCCCAGCGCGGGACGTACGTCGCTGAGCGGAAACCGGACGAGACGACCGGCTAAGGGGGACGCGCCCCGCCCATCCGCCACGGGGGGAGCGGACAGACGGGGCAGTCTGTGAGCTAGGCGCTGGTCCGGAATCGCGCCCAGCTCTGGGCAGCGTTCACCATTCGCGCCGTCCACTCGTTCGGGGTTGCACCCCCAATTTCATCCCAGACGTTCGCGTTGGCCACAGAGAAAGCCGTGACCCCCGCACTGGGCGCACCCTGCCACGCGGGAACTCGTGCCGCCCATTGTTCAGCCGAAGCCGGGTCATGCCCGCCGGCGGCAATCAACCAGATGACCCAATAGCCTGCGTCCAGCCATGCGGCTCCGCGGGTCGCCCATGCCCAGTCAACGAGATGCGCCGTGTCGTCCACGAGCACGTTGGCGTTGTTCAGGTCCGTGTGAAGAAGTGAGTCCCCGGTGAAGTAGTCGAGATCTGCCGGGCTTGCCGCGTAGCGCTCAAGCCTTTGTTCAGCGTGTCGAAGTTCAATGTCCGGGCAGGCGACTTCCCCCAGGCGAACGAGCGCGTCAGCCACCTTCGGGAGATCGGCCGAACCGGGCGAGTAGTCGGCATGGTGACCGTCTAGAGCTTCGAAGCCCAGTAGGTCCCACCCTTCCCGCTCTTCACGCCACAACAGCGCGGGGGCGATACCGCGCACGAACGGGTTCACCTCGGCTTCACGGCGCTGAGTCCAGACGCGCCGGTGATCCTTTCTGAGCCCTTTCACGTAACAGCCGCCGGACTCCGAGAACACGCGCACGGCAACCTCACTGTTGAAGCCTTCCGCCACAGATTCGATCTTCTGTACGGTCCCGGCGTGCTCCGTGATGACAGCCAGCACCGTTGACGGCAGATCTTCAAGAGCGATACGCGTTGTCACGAGTCCTCACAGTTCCTTGGGCTGCCGGGGCGGACCCCACGACGTGTGAACGCCATGGGGCCCGCGCTGGGTGCGGTCTTACTGGTACGGGTTGTCGTTCCCGCACCCGGGGGTGGAGCCGGACGCGAGTGCTTCCACGTCGCTCACGATGATGACGCCTTCCGGCTCCGGGCTTGCCGGTCGGACGGGTGCCGGTACGGCGCTCAGCGTCTGCGGTCGGGCGGTGATCTCGACTGCCACAGCGGTCATTCCGCTGCCTCCTTATCTCCGTGCTGACAGTAGGTGTTCAGTGGTGCCTTCGCGGTCTGGTACGCCTTCGCGAGCGGTCGGCATACCCGACAGGTACCCGACAGTGCGCAACCGGCACAGCCACCAGTGCGAAGCATTTGGGCATCTGCGATAGCTGGCAGACGCGTGAGACCGGCAAGACCTTCCACCATCAGGTTGATGGGGTTCTCACGGCCGATCTTGCACATGGTCACGAAGCCGTTGGGGTCCACGTGGAAGAAGGTGTGTCCCGCCGGGCAGCCAGCGAAGATCGCGGACTTGTCCAGATAGCCGGGTGCCTGGGCGGACAAGGGGTCAGGGTCGCCCGTGTAGGTGGGCGAGATGCTTCCGAACTCTTTCCACGACACGGCGAACTCGTCGGCCATGGCCCGCATGGCTTCAACCTCATGGGCGTTGTGCTTCGTGATGATCAGGGTTAGGTCAACGGCAACGCCGGCTTCCTTTGCTGCCACGAGCCCGTTCTTGACGCGCTTGAAGCCGCCCTTCGTCCGGGTCAGCGCGTCGAAGGTGTCCGGGGTCGCGCCGTACAGGGAGACCGTCACCTTGTGCGGGGGCATGGACGTGAAGAGTTCGAGCATGTCCGACCGGTGCAGCCGTGACCCGTTCGTGAGCACTTCAATCAACATGCCCATGCCGTAGGCGTGCTCATAGGCAGCGCGGAAGTCCGGGTCAATCATGGGCTCACCGCCCGTGAACTGGAGCCACAAGACCCCAGCGTCACGGAGCGTGGTCAAGAGCCGCTGTTTCCCTTCGAGCGGCAGCCCCTGAAACTTCCGCTCAGGGAGGTAGCACATTTCGCAACTGAAGTTGCATCCCTTGTTCAGCTCCCACGTGGCACGGCTGTACCCGGAGCCCGTGACCGGTCGGACGAGCACGGCACGATTGCTCTGCTGTCCGTCGAGATCCACGCCCCATGCCTTCCGCGCTTGCTCGACGAGCCACGCGGGAACGGGGGCGCTGTCCGCCACGGCCTCAGCCAACCCGTGATACATGGCGCTGGGGATCTGCATTCCCGCTCGCGCGCCGGGGCGCACTACAACGAACTTCTCTTCCTGGGGACTTGCGATCACTTCGTGCACGGGTCCTCCGGGTTCCAAGGGGTCCGTCCGGCTGCCAACCGTCCAAGGGAACAGCCGGACGGAGTGGGTTTCCGCTCCGGTCACGGAAGGGGAGTTCACGAGCCCCGCCCCGACGTGTGCCGGGTCTTCCTGGGGGCTCAAACGTGACCGGAGCGGAAGTCAGGGGGTCAGGCTGCCGCGTAGGCGACTTCGCGTAATCGCCAGTCGTCAAGGAACCTGACGATCAATTGGCGTGCTGAGAAGGCGATTGCCGTGGTTCCGTCGTCCACGCTGAAGCGGACGAGCCCGCCCCGGGCGAGCGTTTCCATGGCCACGGCCTGGCCGTTGTAGTCGCTGTGCCAGTTCCGTAAGTCTTGCGGTGCGTCGGGTCTGTCCGCGGGCACTTCTCTCAGCGGTGAGAAGCGGGCCCCCGGTGTGAAGAGCCACGGGGTGGACAGATCCGGGTCCATCAGGTCCGCCACGCGAAGAGCTTGATCACGCATCCACCGAACGGCTAAGCGGGGGCTCTTGGCCTGATAGCCGTTGAGGGGGAAGTCTTTGCCGCTCGCGCTGAGGATGACTTCACACCAGTAGTCGGCATCACTCATGACCCAGACACCACCGGGCGCAAGTTCGCCGGCGACAGATACAACTCTGTACCGCCGTGCTCTGGGCGGACGAACACTGTGAAGACGACCCGGCGCGTTTCCGGGTTCTCCCAGTCTTCCGCTGCCTGAACGATCCCCGTGTGACCAGTGCTGAGATCTTCCACGCGCTTGCCCACAGACCTTCGCGCTTCGTCCTTCGTCACTCTCACCACCTGAGCCCGAAATTCGCAATGGCCACCCGGGCGCTCAGCTCTTCGCGCGAAGTGAGCTTGCGTACGCTCTTCGGAGCCGCGTCCCACTCCTCACCGCTGGTCAGTTCGCGCATCTGTACGTAGCGCGGGGTGACCAGAAGGACGAGACCCATACGCCCCGGCTCTTCGCTGTCGTCTATGGCGTAGTCCCCTTGTTGGGGTCGCACCACCTGAGCCGTCTCCGCCGGGCGCTCCGCGCTCATGACTCCGCTCCCTTCTCGACGAGTTCGGCAAGCCGGGTGACCACGTCGGGGCGAGCGTTGCCCAGCTCCACGAGAACGGTCCCGGTGTGCCCACACGGACTGTCCAACCCCAGGGAAGGCAGGGTGAGACCAGCGTTGAAGAGAGCCCGCCGCAGAGTCGTTACGGCGTCTTCGGCAAGCCCCTGGAGATCACCCGATGACGCGGGGTGCAGCGTGGGAGGACCCAGCGCTTCGGCAAGCCGGAAGGCTTCGTCATGTCGGATGGGTTCAACCACGACGTAGGCGCGTCCGTGTATCGGGTCGCCGGCCCGCATCGGCAGGTAGAAGCCACGCGCCATGAAGGCCGTTTGCAGCTCTTCAGCCAACCGCCCGGCAATCTGCCGGGCTTCGGTGCGGCTGTGGTTCGGGCTTGCTGCCATCGGGAGCTTCCTCACGCGTCATCACCACGTCGGGCGGTGCAACTACCTTCCGTATTCCGATCGTTGCCCTACGCTCGTTAGAGGACTAGAGGGGCAGCTTGGACAAACGCAACTGTCCAAATGATCTTGAGGGGTTCGCGTGACTGTCGAAGATGAGAACGTTGACCCGGCTGACCCGTACGCGTCGCCGTTGGCTCACTTCGGGAGCGAAGTGAAGTTAGAGCGGGAACGACTGGACCTGAAGCGGCCGGAGTTCGCTAAGAAGGTCAGTTGCAGCCCGTCGCTCGTCGCGAAGATTGAAACCGGAAACCGGGTGCTGGGCTGGAGTTCGCGGAAGCGTGTGACCAGATCTTCCCGCACGCCAACGGGCGCTTCGTGCGGCTCTGGCCGCTCGCTCTTCGTTACGCCTTCCCGCCATGGTTCCGCCGGTACGCCGAACTTGAGTGGGTCGCTTCTGCGGTCCGCATGTTCAACCCCCAGCTCGTTCCTGGGCTCGTTCAGACGGAGGAGTACGCGCGGGCAGTCCTGCGCACCGCTCGCCCGACGAACTTGGACGACTTGGTGACAGCCCGGATAGAGCGGCAACGCATCCTCACGCGGGACACGCCAACGAAGGTCTGGATCATCCTTGACGTTGGGGTACTCACGCGCACAGTAGGGAACAAGGAAGTCATGCGGGGTCAACTGACCCGACTTCGCGACCTTGCGGAGACTCCCCCACACAGGGTCCAGATCATTCCGGACAAGGGGCGACACCATGGATGGGCAAGCCCCTTCGGGATGTTGTCCTTCCCCGAAGGTAAAGACGTGGTCCACGTGGACGGCTTCCCAAAGGGGTACCTACTGGCCGAAGCGGACGACGTCCAGTCAGGGAACGATGCCTATGATCTGCTCAACGCATTGGCTCTGTCCCCGGACGAGTCGGCACCCGTGGTCGACTCCATCATTAAGGATCACTACTCATGAACAACCCGCCCCCCGCCCCCGAACCGGTGTGGCGCAAATCCAGCTATAGCGGCAACAACGGGGGCGAATGCATCGAATGCCGTACAGACTTGGCGTCATTCGGGAAGGTCCCCGTACGCGACTCCAAGTGTGCAGACGGCCCAATCCTCACCTTCACAACGGCAGCGTTCAGCGACTTCATCCGGGCCACCGTCGCCGGCGACTTCGGAACCGTCTGACCGCTCCCACCACGAAACCCCGTAGTCATCAGGGGCTACGGGGCTTCGTTGCGTCTGGGCCTACGCGGCGAGAGTCACGCGCTCGTCCAACTCGTCCCACACAACCCAGGGTTCCGTTGACGGAATGTAGAGCCCTGTCTCTGTGGACTTGTGCCACTCATGGGCACCAACCACCACCCCACTGGGCAGCCGTCCGGCCAGAAGCCGGAACCTGGGCGTGATGATCGGCTTCAGCAGCCGGGCGACGCTTGCCGCGTACACATACAGAGCACGGCCCAGTTCGGCAGCGCTGTATATGAAGTCGGGCATGGGGGGAAAGTCTTCCCCGGCTGACTCCCAGGTCCAGCGCCTGGGCGTGTCACAGACGTAGACCTCAGTACGGAACTCGACAGTGGCAATCCTTCGTTCATCAGTGGACAACACAACCCCCCACGGGTCTCACGGCGTCTCGCACAACCGTTCGACCAACGTACACCCCGTGACTGACATATGCCTATAGGTTAGTTCATTCATCTGCCGTAGGCTACCTAGTCGGCATGAAACGGACAAACAGAAAAGCCCCCGCCGAAGCGGGGGCAGTCTGTCCGTTACCCATCGTGGTCGTGAGCGCCCGTACGTCAGCGCTGAGCCGGGCGTTCCTCCTACCAGCGGGACGGGGGCATGTACGCCGGGCGCGGACGCGGGGCGGTAGGCAGCGTGGCGGACCTGAGAGGGGAGTGATCCGGCTTGTTCACGGTCTCACTGGCCTCAATGAGCCAGAGCCCCAGCTCACGCGCCTGAGCGGGGCTGAGCTTCGCCCGGTCTCCCGGCACGGCGAGCGAGATTGCCCGGGTTTCCTTGTCGTTGTGCCACACGAGCACGCGCCCGGTGTCGCCGTTCAAGGTGGCCTTCGTCTCGCGAACGGTGTTCAGCGGCATGGGGTCTCTCTCCTGTCGGTGGTACTGGGTGAAGGGGTCTCGTCCGGTCAGTCCGGGCATTAGGCGTTGGCCAGTTCGTCCACGAGCGCGGAAGCGTCGTCCGCGGGAAGCACGACCGTCGCCACCGTTCGGCCGGCAGGGTCTCGAAGGTGCATGTCCACTTCGATCCCGCGCCGGGTCACGTCCACGGTTCCGCCGTCAGCCGTGGTGAAGGTGCATGTCATGGGCTGTCTCCCTGGGTGGTCTCACCCGGGGTCTGGGGAGTCGATTGCCTACGCGGCAGCGCCCAGGCGAGGCAAGGGCCAGGCCGCCCAAAAATGGGGCCGCACCTAGCGCGCGTTTTCCGAGCTGGGGCCGGGATCGCCGGCGGGCACGTCCGGGAACTTCCGGACCGCTCTCCGCCCCTGTCAGAAGGGAACGGAGTTGTATCCGAAGTCTTCGGCCGTCTTGATCTTGTGGCACGTCTTGCACAAGACCTGAACGTTCGCGTCCACGTCTTCGCCGCCCTTGGCAAGGGGCTTGATGTGGTCGATGTCAACGGCACTCGGAAGGTAGATGCCCAGGCACCTTGCGCACGTCCCTTGCACTGCCTTACGTACGGCCTTGCGCAGACGAGCGGCAGCGTTGTTGCCCAGGGCGATAGCCTCACGCCTCTTGCGGTGAGACTGGACAGAGCGCCCGGACTCATACGCCTTGTGATGCTCAGCGCAACGCCCCGCATGGGTGGCCCAGGCGCGACACTCAAGGCAGCGCGTACGTGGCATGGGCACACCTCCAAACACATGGGCTTACGCCGCAAATTGCGAGCTGGGGACAGTGCGCGAAGACTGGAGACATGACCACCAAACCGACACGGCCCACGAAGCCCGGACCCACACCAGAGACAAAGCCAGTTCCAAAGCCAGAGACGAAGCCAGTTCCGAAGCCCGAGACAAAGCCAGTTCCAAAGCCAAGTACCAAGTAGGCGGAACAAGCTGAGTGAATAGATAAGTGCCCGCCCCCGGACTCGAACCGGGAACCTCTGCCGTCTAAGGGCAGCGCCTCTTAGCCAGTTGGGCTAGGCGGGCTAGCTTGCGGTGGGCCGGATTCGAACCGGCGTTACCCCCTCACCGGGGGAGTCCTAGGCCGCTGGACGACCAACGCTTTAGGCGATTCCGTGGGAGCTACCCACCACGCCAAGGGATCACGAAGAGCCCACAGTTGGCCCGGTCGGACTTGAACCGACAACACCCGGGTTAAGAGCCCGGTGCTCTACCAATTGAGCTACGTGCCATAGGACCCGGCGCTCAGAACCACGGTGGAGAGACCACACATGGGAGCGCTCAGGCCGGCTGAGGGGGGTTCACTGTCCGCCGTGTGGCTCATAGCCGGAAGGGTGCGCGGTATCCCCTGCCCTCACCCCTTATCTAGTGAGTGGATTGCCTGGGCTCGTGGCTGCCGGCCGCCGGGTGCGCGGTGACGGAGTGACGAAGTGGCGAGCGGTTCGGGATGAGCCCCTAAGACTGTTTCTTAGATTCGTAGGATGGATTGGGAGTAACTGTCATTCCGTCACTTCGTCACTGATCACCACTAGGTGTCCGATTGCCTGACTCTGTGTAATCAGCCGGGACAGGCAATCCGCGCTCCGCCCCAGCGCTGCCCCCCGCACATGACGCGTACACGTCAATTACGCACCAAAGAAACCCCGCCCCCGGGACTGGCCGGGAACGGGGCTGTAGGCGCTCAGGCAGCCAGCGACACAGCTTCTGGCTTGATCTCGCGCGGGATTCCGGTCCACGCGTAGTGGAAGCGTTCGGGAGTTACCGCCGTACGGCCGGTGGCGAATGCCTTACGTACGCACACCCCGTCAAGCGCAAGGCGGAGCAACATCCGCTTCTTTTCCAGCGTTGCGCTCTCCCATGCCTCACGGACAAGTTCTGCGTCCAGAAGGAAGCCGATATCCGCCGAACCCTCCGGCACGGAGTCATACGCCTTCTGACATTGCTTCACCGCCTTCTCTGCTTCCTTCTTCAGCTTCGGGAAGAACTCTGCCGACGGGCCTTCGAACTCTTTCCGCTTGTACTTCGCGTCCAACAGATCCTGTAGTTCCGCCTTCGCATTAGCTAGGCGCGTTTCGGCATCCTTCTTCGTGGACACCGCGTCCGGCCTTTCAGCGGACAACCAACGGGACGCCACTGCCTGAATGAGCGCGTCTCCGGGATCGCTTGCGGCAAGCCGATTGCGGAAGGCTTGAAAAACGAAATCTTCAGCGTAGGTCGCCACAACCGAAGCCGGTGCAATGCACGGCTCCCCAGCACGAATCCTGTGGGGGCACTGGTAAGAGCGGCCAGACTTAGTCATCAGCCTTCCACATCCCGCGCAATGCAGAATCCCCGTGAGTTCATACTTAGCGGCGGAGCGGTCTCCCTGGGTTCGCATGTTCGGTCCGAACACCTTCGTACGCGCCATACGCTTTTCACGGGCCCGCATCTGTTGTGCTTCACTGACCAGCGGCTTTCCGATTCGGACACGGCGTCCTTCGTCGTTTCGGTAACACGGGTCAATGCGGTTGTACCACTTCGACGCGGGTTGGAACCCGATGAATGCCGGGTTTTGCAAGATGCGGTAAACGTGAACCGGAGTCCACCGCGCGGCACGCCCGGGAGCCGGAATCCCTTCCGCATTCAGACGGTCAACGATTTTCGGACCAGTCGCCCCATCGTCGGCTTCCTGATAGATACGCCGGATTACATCCGCCTTCGTGGGACCTTCCACGTTTCCCGGAAATGCCGGGCTGTCATCGGGCTTGAGCTTACGCTTTTTGTTCTTCTTCAGCCCGTAGGGAACTAGCTTGGCAAGCCAGATCCCTTCTTCCTTCGAGTGCCGCCACGCGTCCGATACCCGATCGGAGAGTTGGTCTGAGAACTCTTTTGCGTCTTCGGCACGCCACATGATCATGCGTCGGTCATTGCGGTTGCTCGTATCAAGATTGTCCGCACCGAAGAAGATTCGCTTTCCCTCAAGCGCATCCATGATCGTGAGGACAGCGAGCGCGCCTTTACGGCTGAACCTGTCAAGCTTGTAGCACCAAAGGCAGGTGATTTCCCCAGAATCCAGGGAACGGATTCCCGCGTCATATCCCGGACGCCGAATATCCTTACTGCCGCTAATTCCGTTGTCCACCCATACATAACGGGGGGTGTATCCATTGCTTTTGGCCCAACGGATACCGTCGCTGATCTGTTGGTTTACGCTCAGCTCCCGATCCTGTCGGGACTTCCGGCTCACGCTCTTGCGAGCGTAGATGTCTAGGTCGCCGGCAGGGTTGAGGACCCTGTACGGCACTGCCGTCCGGCCCGTAGGGGCCCCAGAGTCGGTGAACGTGTCGGGTACTGCTGTGAGCACGGTGAGCCCTCCCCGTCCCGCCTACGGGGCGTACAGCCCCCTCAACAGGCATCTGGGGAGTGCGTTGCCTGTTGGTGCTTACGCCTTCGCGTTCTGCAAGCGGACTGAGGTGCTCCAGGAGGCGGTGACCCGGCTGAAGGGCCTGGCCGGCTGCTAGAACTGGGGCTCCGCCCCAGACCCCGCACACCCGAAGGGCGTCCGGGGGCCTGGGGCGGGGTGGGGAAATGGCCCCGCGCAGCGGTCGGCGACGCGTGCTAGCCCGGTCGGGCGAGCAGCGGTCGCGCGGCGGCGGCGGGGCGCTCATCGTCGGGGTCAACGACTCGCGCGCGCCCGGAGGTAGACCGTGTCCGTCGACACCGCGGAGAGGGCCGCCGTACGGCCCACCCGCCTGCCCGCGCCCGAAGCGCTACGCACCCTGCGCCGAGCCCTGCCCGCACTCGGGCTCTTCGCTATCGCCCGCCTCACGGGCGTACTCACAGTCGCCCTCTGCTCCTGGTACGTCGGCAAGAACCCCCTCGCCCGCCTCGGCGACACCTGGGACTCCCGGTGGTACACGGGCATCGCCGCCCACGGCTACGGACACCGCACCCTCACCTTCCCCGACGGCGCGACCCAGAGCGACCTGGCCTTCTTCCCGCTCTACCCCGCCCTCATCGAGGCGGTCACGACCGTCGTCCCCCTCTCCGGCGGAGCGGCCGGGCTGCTGATCGCCTGGACCGCGGCCGCGGCAGCCGCCTACGGCATCTACCTGATCGCCGACCACCTCCACGGCCGCCGTACCGCCGGCGCGCTCGTCGTCCTCTGGGGCCTGCTGCCGCACTCCGTCGTCCTGACCATGGCGTATACGGAGCCGGTGCTCACCGCCTTCGCCGCCTGGTCGCTGTACGCCGTGATCCGCGACCGGTGGCTCTGGGCCGGCACGCTGGCCACGCTCGCCGGACTGGCCAGGCCCAACGGGATCGCGGTCGCCGCGGCGGTGGGCGCGGCAGCGGCGTACGCACTGTGGACCCACCGGAAACACCGTGCCCGCGTGCCCTGGCGGATCTGGGCGGGGGCCGCCGTCGCGCCGCTCGGCTGGGCCGGTTTCGTGCTGTGGGTGGGGGCAAGGGAAGGCGATCTGCTGGGCGGGTACTTCGCCGTGCAGGACGGGTGGGGTTCGCGCTTCGACTTCGGCGCCGGGGCCCTGCGCTTCGCGAAGCGCCTGCTCCTCACACCCGAGGTCCTGCCGTTCCCGATGGTGCTGGTGATCGTCGCGGCGGCGCTCGTGCTCTTCGCCCTGCTGCTCCTGGACGACCGCGTCCGGCCGCCGCTGCCGCTGCTCGTCTACACGACCGTACTCGTCCTCATCACAGTCGGCGGCTCCGGCTTCTTCGAGTCCAAGGCGCGTTTCCTGCTCCCCGCCTTCCCCCTGCTCCTCCCCCTCGCGCACGCCATGACGAAAGCCCGGCCGAGGGCCGCGATCGTGGTGACCGCCGCCCTGGCCGGGCTCTCGCTGAGCTACGGGACGTATCTGGTGACGATCGCCCCGGTCCCGCTGTGAAGCGCGGTGCTCAGGCCTCGCCGTCGCCGTCGCCGTCGCCGTCGGCGGAATCGACGTCCTTCTCGAGGCCCAGCTGCTCGACGAGCCACTTGTCGAATTCGATCGAGGCGCGCACCCAGCCGACCGTCGACGACACGAAGTGCTCAAGGCTGACGCCGGTGCCGATCAGCATCTGGGCCTCACCGATGAGACGGACGGCGCCGTCGTCGTGGGTGTGGCTGTAGACCTTGGGCCACAGCGTGCGGCGGTTCCAGTCGTCGATCAGCTCGAGGAGCTGGATCTTCTCCTCGATCTGGTGCGGCCGGTCGTAGAAGGTCCGTACCGAGAAGACCTGCTGGTCGTCCTCGCCACGGAACATGAAGTACGTACGGAATTCCTCCCACGGCGCGGCGAGGTCGCCCTCGTCGTCGACGACGTACTTCAGCTCCATCTGTTCCAGCAGCTGCTTGACGAGGTCCTGGTCCGGTACGACCGGGCCTGCGGGCCCTTCGGGCTGCGGTTCGGGCTGGCCCCCGAAGTTCGGGATCGAGGACGGGTCGATAGACATGTTCAATACTCCTGGGGTCTCGCGTGTGGGGTCTTCGCGTGGCTGCCTGACATCGACCCTAGTCGCGAAAGCGGGCGAGGGTCCTTCGCCCTGGGCTGAAACCGCTGCTACGCCGCGCCCACCGTCAGACCGTCCCCGACCCGGTCCACCCGGACCGTGTCGCCGTCGGTGATCTCGCCCGCGAGGATCTCCTTCGCGAGCCGGTCACCGATCGCCGTCTGGATGAGACGGCGCAGCGGCCGGGCCCCGTAGGCAGGGTCGTTGCCCTCTTCCGCCAGCCAGGCCAGGGCGGCCGGGGTGACGTCGAGGGTGAGACGGCGGTCGGCGAGGCGCTTGGCGAGGCGGCCGATCTGGAGCTCGGCGATGTGCGCCAGCTCGTCCGCGGACAGGGCGGAGAAGACCACCAGGTCGTCGAGCCGGTTGAGGAACTCCGGCTTGAAGGTGGCCCGTACGATCTCCATGACCTGCTGCTTCTTCTCTTCGTCGCTGGTCAGCGGCTCGACGAGGTACTGGCTTCCGAGGTTCGACGTCAGCACGAGGATGGCGTTGCGGAAGTCGACCGTCCGCCCCTGCCCGTCGGTCAGCCGTCCGTCGTCGAGGACCTGCAACAGGATGTCGAAGACCTCCGGGTGCGCCTTCTCGACCTCGTCGAGGAGTACGACGCTGTACGGGCGCCGGCGCACCGCCTCCGTGAGCTGGCCGCCCTCCTCGTAGCCGACGTAACCGGGAGGAGCACCCACCAGCCGCGCGACGCTGTGCTTCTCGCCGTACTCGCTCATGTCGATGCGGACCATGGCCCGCTCGTCGTCGAACAGGAAGTCCGCGAGCGCCTTGGCGAGCTCGGTCTTGCCGACACCGGTGGGGCCGAGGAAGAGGAACGAGCCGGTCGGACGGTCCGGGTCGGCGATGCCGGCGCGGGTGCGGCGTACCGCGTCCGAGACCGCCTGGACGGCCTCGTGCTGGCCGATCAGCCGCTTGCCGAGCTCGTCCTCCATGCGCAGCAGCTTCTGCGTCTCACCCTCAAGGAGCCGTCCGGCGGGAATGCCGGTCCAGGCCCCCACCACATCGGCGATGTCGTCGGGTCCGACCTCCTCCTTGACCATGGTGTCGGTACGGACCTCCGCCTCGGCGGCCGCGGCCTCCTCCAGCTCGCGCTCCAGGCCGGGGATCTCGCCGTACAGCAGCTTGGAAGCGGTGTCGAAGTCGCCGTCGCGCTGCGCGCGTTCGGCCTGGCCGCGCAGGTCGTCCAGCTTCTCCTTCAGCTCACCCACACGGTTGAGGCCCTGCTTCTCCTTCTCCCAGCGGGCGTTGAGGCCGCGCAGCTCCTCCTCCTTGTCGGCGAGGTCGCGCCGGAGCTTCTCCAGGCGCTGCTTGCTCGCCGGGTCGGACTCGTTCTTGAGCGCGAGCTCCTCCATCTTCAGCCGGTCGACGGCGCGCTGGAGCTCGTCGATCTCCAGCGGCGAGGAGTCGATCTCCATGCGCAGGCGCGAGGCGGCCTCGTCGACGAGGTCGATGGCCTTGTCGGGGAGGAACCGGGAGGTGATGTACCGGTCGGAGAGCGCCGCGGCCGCCACCAGCGCGGAGTCCGCGATCTGCACCTTGTGGTGGGCCTCGTAGCGCCCCTTGAGGCCGCGGAGGATCGCGATGGTGTCCTCTACGGTCGGCTCGGCGACCAGCACCTGCTGGAAGCGGCGCTCCAGCGCGGGGTCCTTCTCGATCCGCTCCCGGTACTCGTCGAGCGTGGTCGCGCCGACCATGCGCAGCTCGCCGCGGGCCAGCATGGGCTTGAGCATGTTGCCCGCGTCCATGGCGGAGTCACCGCCGGCGCCGGTGCCGACGACGGTGTGCAGCTCGTCGATGAAGGTGATGATCTGGCCGTCGCTCTCCTTGATCTCGGAGAGGACGCTCTTCAGCCGCTCCTCGAACTCGCCGCGGTACTTGGCCCCGGCGACCATCGCGCCCAGGTCCAGTGCGACCAGCCGCTTGTTCTTGAGCGACTCGGGTACGTCGCCCTTGACGATGCGCTGGGCCAGCCCCTCGACGACGGCGGTCTTGCCCACGCCCGGCTCACCGATGAGCACGGGGTTGTTCTTCGTACGCCGCGACAGGACCTGCACGACGCGCCGGATCTCCTGGTCCCGCCCGATGACCGGGTCGAGCTTGCCTTCGCGCGCGGCCGCCGTGAAGTCGGTGCCGAACTTCTCCAGGGCCTTGTACTGGCCCTCCGGGTCGGGGGTGGTCACCCGGCGCCCTCCCCTGATCTTCTCGAACGTCTCCAGCAGCTTCTTGGCGCTCGCGCCCTCCTGGGACAGTATGTCCCCGGCCTTGCCGCCCTTGGCCGCGATGCCGATGAGCAGGTGCTCGGTGGACAGGTAGTCGTCCCCCAGCTCCTTGGCCTGCTGCCCGGCCTCGGCGATGACCGCGAGCATTTCGCGGTTGGGCTGGGGCGGGGCGACGGTGGCACCGGTAACGCTGGGCAGCGCGGCGAGCAGGCGCTCGGTCCCCGCCCGTACGGCCGCCTGGTCCGCGTCGACGGCGGCCAGCAGGTCGATGATGTTCGCGTTGTCCTCACCCGCGAGCAGGGCCAGCAGCAGATGCGCGGGGGTGAGGTCCGCGTGCCCGTCCTGGACGGCGCGGCTGCTCGCCGCCTGGATCGCGTCCCGGCTCTTGTTGGTCAGCTCTGCGTCCACTGCGCTCTCTCCTCCTCGGCGGGCGGTGTCACCTTGCCGGCTACCAGCTATGACATATCAAGCATACGCAAAGTTGAGTCTATTCCACTCAAGGCAGAGAAAGACAGCCGACTACTCTTGGCCCATGGCCAATGACCTCGACGTACGCAATCCCAGTCCCGAGTACCTCGCCTTCTGGCGCGAGTACCACCTGTGCACCCTGACAACCCTGCGCCCGGACGGCTCGCCGCACGTCGTGCCGGTCGGCGTGACGTACGACCCCGAGGCGGGGATCGCTCGCGTCATCACCAACAAGAGCAGCACAAAGGTGGCCAACGTGCTGGCCGCGGGGCCGGCGGGCGCGCGGGTCGCCGTCTGCCAGGTGAAGGGCGGCCACTGGGCGACGCTGGAAGGGCGCGCGGTCGTCCGTACGGAACCGGAACTGATCGCGGAGGCGGTACGCCGCTACGCCGAGCGGTACGAGCGCACGCCGGCGTCGAACCCGGACCGCGTACTGATCGAGATCACCCTGGACCGCGCGATGGGCCGCGCCCCGAGCGCGACCTGACCGGGGCAGCACAGCACAGCGGCGCCATCGTGTTCAGGTCCACGATGACGCCGCTGTGTGGGGGAGCGCCTGGGCGATTGTTAACGACGGGGGAATCGCTTCAGGCGCTGCGGGGGGTGGCGGTGCTGGTTTCTGGTTCGATCAGCTGGTGGTCACGCTGGTCGAGATTGACGAACACCATGCCGTACCGCACGGCACAGCGAACGGGCTGCGGGGCGCCCCGGGGCTTGCGAAGGCACCGGTAGGCACGGACGTCCTCATCCTCTTCACGCGCGACCAGGATCGGCTCGCCGAAAAGGGTGACCATCAGCGAGTCGCCACGGTGGGGAATGGCCGTGACCAGGTCGATGAAGTGCCAGCCCGAGCGGTAGGCCGTGGCCATTTCACGTCTGAAGGTGCGGTCGTCCGGTGGGACCGTCATGTCATGCGCCCGCTGCGGTCGGCGCGGGCCCCCAGCTGATCTCACCGGGCCCTGCCGCGGCCTCAATGTTCCAGCTGATCTCACCTGGCGACGTGGTCGCCGCCTCGGAACTCCAGCTGATTTCATCACTGCTCAGTACGCCGTAGCCCAAGACCGCGACGAAAGCGGTGGCAAGCACCGAGCGAAGCATTCGCTTATACATGGTCGGCTTCGTCCTCACTTGTGGATTCATCTCCCCCGTCTCTAAGACGATGTCTCACCTGGGCACGCGAACACCACCGGGTCGATGCATCATGTTCCTGCATGTTCAGGAACCTGGGGGGTGGAGATATGGCCACAAACAACACAAAACCGGCACATCCTCATGGGATAACCGAACTGTGCGACGACGGGAGGCGTCTTTACGCCAGCGCGCTGCGCTCTGGACGCATAGCTCGCAGCGAAGTTGAGCCGGCGCCCTGCCTGATGGACTTCGCGCTCCTGCACCCCGACCCCGACGACGCCGACTGGCTTCGCCCAGTTCCGCCGTCCGCCGCACTCGCGCAGCGGCTCCACCCCATAGAGCGGGAGATCCAGGAGCGCCGACGGCACTCCGTCGAACTGGCCGACTCTTTCGAGCCGTTCATGGATATCAGCGCCCAGGACCCGCCGACCACCCACGCCATCACGGTGCTGGAGGGGGTCCACCGGATCAACGCCGCGCTCGACCTCGCCACCGCCGAGTGCCGCACCGAAGTCCTCACCGTCCAGCCCGGCGGCGACCGGGGCGAGGACCGTCTGCGCGAAGGCCTGGAACGCGGCCTGTCGGTGGTCGACCGAGGTGTCAGCATGCGCACCCTCTACCAGCACACCGTCCGCCACAGCCAGGGCACGCTCGCCTACGCGGAACGCCTGGCCGACGGCAAGGTGGAGATCCGTACGCTCGAAGAACTCATCGAGCGCCTGATCGTCTTCGACCGGACGGTCGCATTCATCCCGGCCCGCAACGACGACCAGGTCGCCCTGGAACTGCGCCACCCCGGACTGGTCGACTACTTGGTCAACGTCTTCGAGCAGCTGTGGTCCCGCGCTGCCCCGCTGCTCGAAGAGCTCCAGTACGACCCACCCCCCAAAGGCATCAGTGGTGTTCAGCGGTCCATCGCCCAACTCCTCGTCGAAGGCCATGTCGACGACTCCATCGCCCGCCGCCTCGGCATGAACGTGCGAACCTGCCGCGCGCACATCGCCAAACTGAACGCCACACTCGGCAGCGGCAGCCGGGCACAACTGGGCTACCTCATCGCCCAGTCCGGCATCCTGGACGACAACCACTGAATGACCACTCCTCCTGTCTGGTCTTCGACAGTCCCTGGGTGACTACGATTTCGCCACCGTCATCTTGTTGCACTGCAAAAAGCGGGGGGAGTCCAGATGGACGAATATCAGGAAAAGCCGGTGCACCCACACAGTGACCGGGAGCTGTGCGCCCCCGCGATCCGGCTCTACACCGAGGCACTCCGCAAGGGACGGATCGCGCGCGCCGATCTCGCGCCCGCCCCCTGCCTCATCGACATGGCGCTGCTCCAGCCCGACCTCCGGGACGCCGCATGGCTCCACCCCGTGCCACCGTCCGCCGCCCTGGCGCACCTGCTGCAGCCCATCACGCGGGAGATCCACGAGCGTTTACGGCTCACCGTCGCGCTGGCCGACTCGCTGGCGCCCCTGACGGCCGTCGCCAGTGAGGACCCGAACCTCGCCATCACCGTGCTCGAAGGAATGCCGCTGATCCACTCCGCCCTCAACGACGCCATGGCCGTCGCCAAGGAGGAGGTCCTGACGGTCCAGCCCGGCAGCACCCGCCCGCCCGACGCACTGCGCCAAGGACTGGCCCATGCCATGCCCGCCATCGCACGTGGGGCGGCCCTGCGGCACATCTACCAGCACTCGGCGCGTTACAGCCCGCACCTCAGGGACTACCTGAGCCAGTTCGCCCCCGGACAACTCCAGGTGCGCACCGTGGAGCAGACGATCGAGCGGCTGATCACCATCGACCGTACGGTCGCGTTCCTTCCCGCCACCCGCCGGCGCGACGTAGCCCTCGAAATCCGGCACCCCGCCCTCGTCACCTATCTCGTCCAGGTCTACGAAGTGCTGTGGGCCCAGGCCACCCCCATCGCGGAACACCTGCCCCTGGTGTGCCCGGACACTCCCGTAACCGCCGTGCAGCGGAGCATCGCCCGCCTCCTGGTCGAGGGGAACGTGGACGAGGTGGTGGCCCGCAAGATGGGCATCAGCGTACGAACGTGCCGAGCCCACATCGCCAAGCTCATGCAGGCACTCAACGCCTCGGGCCGAACCCACCTGGGAGCGCTCCTGGTCCAGTCCGGAATAGTCGAAACTCCTTGCCCGCCCCTGCCTCAACTCGACCTGAACAACCGGTAGTTTCACACCATCCTCACCTGTACAGTCATCCTTCTCTTCATTTCCCCCCACGTCTGTGACTCCTCTTCCTCAACAGAAAGAGCTGCCCAGCCGTGTACGTCGACACCAGAACCACCTTCCGCGCCGCCGCCGCGGCCACCGCACTGCTCATTTCCACCGGAACGGTGTACGCACTGGCCGCCACCCCGGCCTCCGCCGCGGCCTGCGCCTCCCCGCAATGGCAGGCACAGTTCTTCGCGAACACGACCTTCAGCGGAACGCCCGCCGCGACCGTCTGCGACGCCGCCATCAGCGAGAACTACGGCACCGGCGACCCGGCAGGCGTCACCCTCCCCAACGACAACTTCGGCGTCCGCTGGTCACTGACCCGGGACTTCGGCTCGGGCGGCCCCTTCGCCCTCACCGCCGAGGCGCTGGACGGCATCAGGGTGTACGTCGACGGGGTGCGCCAGATCGACTTGTGGCAGGACGTGACGACCGTCCAGAAGAAGACGGTCAACGTCACGATCCCCAGGGGCACCCACACCCTGCGCGTCGACTACGCCGCCTTCACCGGTTCGGCGAGCGTCAACTTCACCTACGCGCCCCGCACTACCCCGGACGTAGACACGATCGCACCACTGGCCCCCACGGGCACGAGCACGACGTACGACACGACCACGCGCAGGGCAACCGTCACCTGGTCGCGGAACGCCGAGATGGACCTGGCCGGCTACCGAGTCTTCCGCCGCCTCAAGGGCACGAGCACATACATCAACGTCACGGGCGCGACCTACATCACCGGCACGACGTACATCGGCGTACCGCCCGCGACGGGCGAGGTCTGGTACTACGAGGTCCGAGCCGTCGACAAGGCGGGCCGCGAGGGCCCCGGCAGCATCGACATGCCCGTCACCACGGTCGACGCGACACCGCCGGCCGCCCCCACGGGCCTGGCGGGCCGGCCGGAGGCCGGTGGCACCAACTCGCTCACCTGGCAGGCGGTCGCGGACGCGGCGAAGTACGAGGTGTACCGCGCGGCCGGGGACTCCCGCGACTACACGAAGATCGCGACGGTGGAGGCGGTGGGGACTCCCGCGTACACGGACGCGACCCTCGACCCGGCGGTGACGTCGTACAAGTACACGGTCAAGGCCGTGGACGCGGCCGGAAACGCATCCCCGTACGCCACCCACATCGCCATCGCGGCCCCCGACACCACCCCGCCCTTGCCGCCCACCGCGCTCGCGATCACCGTCGAGGACGACAAGGGCGTAACGCTGGCGTGGCAGAGCGGGGCGGCCGCCGACACGAAGGCGTACAACGTCTACCGCGCGCCGGAGGACCTGGACGTGGAGACAAAGGTCGGCACGACCGAGGGACTCACGCTCCAGGACACGACCGGCCAGGCGGGCCAGCGCTTCCGCTACCGCGTCGCGGCCGTCGACGCGGCGGGCAACGAGTCGGCGAAGTCGGAGTGGGTGTTCGGCAAGCGGGCGGTCGGCCCCGAGTCCGTACCGACCGCGCCGCAGGAACTGACCGGCACTCTCACCGGCGGACGCCTGAACCTCAACTGGACGGCGGGCCCGTACGTCCCGGTGACGGAGTACCGCGTCTACAAGAGCGCGACGAGCCCGGTCCCGACGGAGACCGGCGCGGAACCCTACCGAGTCACCCAGACCCCCACCCTCACGGTGGACGACATCCCGGTGGACGAGCGCGACCACTTCTACGCGGTGGTGGCGGTAACCCAGTACGGCGTGGCCTCCCCCGCCTCCGGCTCCTTCAAGCCCGTCTACCAGGCGCACCAGCCGCCTGCCGCGACCCGGATCTACGACGTGTCGGGCCACGACGGGATGGTGTGGTTCGTCTGGGACCACGTGGAGGCCGATGAGGGCGCGCCGGCGATCACCGGCTACCGCGTGTACCGCGCGACGGAGCCGGGCGTCACGAAGGAGAACGCGACCGCGCTGCCGGTGACCACGGACAACGAGTTCAGGGACACGGAAGTGGCCAACGGGACGACGTACTACTACGCCGTAGCGGCGGTAGACGCGGCGGGCGGCGAAGCCCCACTCTCGGCGGAAGTCTCCGCGACCCCATGGGCGGACACCACGCGGTGAGAGGTCGTTTTCTCCCAGTG
>NZ_JAGGOK010000105.1 GCF_018614615.1 Streptomyces sp. ISL-100
CCGCGGCCGCGGCCGCGGCCATCATGAACGGACGCACCCTGCGCGGCCTGGCCGGCACCACGGCCCCCGACCGCACCAGCATCGAAGCCGTCCTGCGCCGCGTCCTGACCCCCAACCCGGCCCTCTCCTAGAGCAACCACCCCACGCTCCACCGCCCGTTCGCGGCCGGAGGTGCCGACGTCGCATCGACGCGACGGGCGGCAGCTTCACTATGCGGTCACGGCTGGCTCGTGGTGTACGACGCCACCGGTCGGCAGCAGCGGGGAAGCCTCGTCGCCGGGCTTGCGCCCGGCGAGATTCGTACGCGTGGCGAGGACATCAGCTGGTCCGCTTCAACCATGCCGGGGACGCCGGCCATTGACCCAGGGCCGGCGGTAGCCGACCTCGCGGGGGCGAGTCGCCGAACATTCGTACAAGACAGGCGGCCGTAAGGCACGTGAGGATGGGGCCATGCGCAGTCACGACCCCACTGCCATCGCCAGGACTCTCTCACCGGCTCGACCAGTCCGACTGCACCGTCGGTTCCGTCTTCAGCGCGTGGCCCGGTCCGCTGCCTCTCGGGTTACGTCGGCGTAGAGGCGGAAGAGGGCCGGGCGGGCCTCGCCGTGGTCGCGGTCGTGCAGGGCCGCCCAGCACCGGGCGATGAGCTCCCGGGCCTGGGTGCCGGGCCAGGGCTGTGGCAGGAGCTGAGGCGGCAACAGCGGGTCGGGCTCAATGGCGCGGGTGAGCTCGGCGGCCAGCTCGACCGCGATGGTAAGGAGTGCGGATGGGGAGAGTCCGGCAGCGCCGGTGAGCCGGTCGAGGCGGGGCTGCGCGACGCGGCTGAGGCGGTGATAGCGGTCAGCGATCTCCTGCAGGGGCCACAGGCTGCGGGCGAGTTCGCCAGGCTCCTGGGTGTCGCCCCTGCGCAGGTCCGTCGTGGTGAGCATGGTGAGTGCGCCGTGGGCGCCTAGGCGGTGGGCCGCTGCTTCGACGTACGGTTCCCAGGCGTTGGCGCAGACGTACAGTCCGCCCTGGAGCGGGGCGCCGCCCAGGTGGACGAGCGTCTCGCGCAGGGCGTCGCGGGCCGTGCGCGCCGATTCGGGCACCGCGAAGGCGGCCAGGTGCCAGACGCCGTCCCAGGGGGCGAGCCCGGCGTCCTGGCGGAATGCGTGCCGCAGGAAGTCGGCGTTGGGGGCGAGGGCGTGCGTGGTGTCTTCGGTGGCGTGCAGCAGTGCTTTGCGGCCCCGGCCTTCGTGGGTGAACCGGTTCTCGGCCACGAGACGTTTGACGCACAGCCGTACTTGCTGGTCGCTCATGCCGAGGGTCGCTGCGACGGTGTAGAGCTCGTCCGCGCTGACCGTGCCGTCCTCGCGGATCAGTGCGTGGACGAGCATGCGGGTGGGGATCTCGACGTGGTCGGTCACGGTGTGCACAGTCCTCTCGGCCCATCCGCCTCGACGGGGCGGTGCATGGTGGTCACCGCGCCGAATCCCAGCAGCCCGCGCAGGTAGGGCGTGTGCTCGGTCCGTACGGCCGTGAAGCCGCGCCGCTCGTACAGGGCTCTGGCGCGCGGGTTGGTGTCGATCACGTCCAGTCTGATGTCCCGGCAGTCCTGCTCCGCCGCGACGGCGGCCACTTCCTCGATGAGCAGGCTCCCGACGCCACGTCCGCGTATGTCCGGGTCCACGGCGATGCCGTCCATGACGAGTTGGCCGGGGGCCGGGCGGCGTTCGAACAGGGCGAGGAGCACGAGTCGGTGCAGTCCTCGCAGGTGTCCGTACGTGCGCAGCACGGCGGAGGCCGATCCCCCGGTGAGGGCCCGGCCGCCGAGCTGGTAGCCGGCGAGGCCGACGAGCTGCCCGTCGAGGAGCGCGCACACCGCGCGATCGGCGTTCAGGTGGACGGTGATGAAGGGCACCGCCTTGTCCGGCGGGTTCAGCGCGGGGCCGAGTTTGCGGCCGAAAGCTTCCCAGTACAGCTCGGCCGCCCGCCGCTCGGCGCCGGCCGGAACGCCCCGCCGGACTGTCACCGGTCCAGTGCCAGTGCCGGTGCCTGTCGCGTCCAGTCCCATGCCGTGCTCCTTTCTCGCTGCAATCGCTGCAACCTCACCCCAAATCTATCACCCTCGCGGCGGTCGTGCTCGAAATGATAGTTTTCGCTGTGCAACCCCAAACGGAGGCGGTCAGATCCCATGTGTCCAAAGATCCAGCCCCGACGGCGCGGGCTCCGCATCGCCGTGTGGTCACTCGTCACAATCCTGGTCGTGGCCACCGGTCTGGTCGGTGTGGTGCTGTGGCAGAACTCCTACGACATGGAGGAGCAGCGGGTCTCGATCCGCCACGGCGGCCACACCCTCAACGGCGTACTGGCCACCCCCAAGGACGGCCGCAAGCACCACGGCCTGGTCGTGTACGTCCACGGCGACGGCCCCGTCAGCGCCACCCACGACGACGGTTACAAGCCTATGTGGGAAGCGAACGCCAAGGCCGGGTACGCCTCCCTGTCCTGGGACAAGCCCGGCGTCGCGGGGGCACCGGGCGACTGGCTCGCCCAGTCCATGGACGATCGGGCCAACGAGGCGGCCGCCGCCATCGCCTGGGCGCGCGCCCGCCCGGACGTCGACGGCGACCGGATCGGCCTCTGGGGCGCCAGCCAGGCGGGCTGGGTCCTGCCGAAGGTCGCCGCCAAGACGCCCGTGAGCTTCGTCATCGCCGTCTCGCCCGCGATCAACTGGCTCCAGCAGGGCCGCTACAACCTCCTCGCCGAACTGCGCGCCGACGGCGCATCGGCAGCCCGCACCAAAGCCGAGATCGCCAAGAGCGACACCACGCGCCGGCTACTGAAACGCCACGCGACCTTCGAGGAGTACGTCAGGGCCAGGGGCGGCAAGGCGGACGGCATGACCGCCGATCGCTGGGGCTTCATCTCCAAGAACTACACCGCGGACGCCACACAAGACCTCCGTGCCCTGCGCGGCGTACCGGTGCTGCTGACCCTCGCGGACCATGACATCAACGTAGACACCGCCGACACGGAGCGCGTCTACCGCAAGCTGCTGGACGCAGGCGGCGCATTGACGGTCAAGCGCTACCCGGACGCGGCCCATTCACTGCTCAAGCAGTCCATCGAGCAGTCCGACCTCAAGATCACGCTCACCGCGCTCTTCTCCCCCCGCTCGCTCTTCGCAGACGGATTCCTGGACGACCAGCGACAGTTCTGCTCTGAAGCGAACACCAACAACACTCCTGGACAGCCAAAACGCGCCTGAGTCTTCAGACCTGGACGGCGGCTTCCGAAGCGTCCTGCCCCCTGGCGCCGGGCGGGCAGCGACCGGTGCGGTGGACAGGCCGCACCGGTCCCTGCACTGTTGCTCTGCTGTTCTGTTACTTCATCTACTTCGTCACACGCACACCACGGATGATTTCCTGCCTGACCGAGCCGCCCCGGTCATCCGTCGCCGAGGCCCGCAGCGAGATGTACTGCCCGTCCTTCGGCACCCGGACCGAGCCCTCCCAGGCTGCGGACTTCCCTGGTACGTCGCCGAGTTCGACGGACGTCCACATCTTGCCGTCGTCGTACGAGATCTCCAGCGTGCCACCGCTGATCTTCCCGGTGCGTGCCGCTCCTCGACGTACTCGGAGAAGATGCCGAGCTCCAACCGCTTTCCGGCCCGGACATCGCCGGTCAGGTCGGTGTTCACGTCGAAGCCGAGGTTGAGCATCGGCAGGACGGTCTCCCGGTCGGCCGGGGTCTCCTCGGAGCGGAACGTCCACTCCGAGTGGCCTTCGTCGCGAGGCGCCAACGCTCCGGGTTCAGCGTGGTGTCGGTGACGACCTTGTAGGTCTGCTCGCCCGGATCAGAGTTCCAGGCGTACGCCCCCGAGCCGGTTTGGCGCGCCACCCGCACTCCGTTCGCGTACACCTCGGTGGTCTGTGTCATCGAGTCGGCGTTCCACACATCGCCGAAGCCGGTGTGGTCCGGACCCGAGTCGCCCCAGCCGGGCGTGTTGAACTTCAGGTCGTTGCCGCGCCTCTGCTGGCCCCAGCCGAGACCGGTGCCGAGCCAGGGGTGCAGGACCGGCTTGAACCAGTTGAGTTCGGCGTGGCTGCCGCCTCGGGAGGCCGGGGTGCCGCTGCGCTGCTCGATGGCACCGGGGCCGCTGGTCAGGGACTCGTGCCAGCGCTGGCCGGAGCCGGTGCTGACGTAGTCGGTGCGCTCCGCCGGGAACCTGATCTTCTCCGGGAATCCGAAGCCGACCGGGAAGTTGTCGGTGATCGAGTACCGGAACTCGCCGCCGTCGGCCGGCTTCCCCCCGTGGAACTTCGTGTCCAGTACGGCCAGTTCATTCTTGCCGGGCTGGTAAGTCAGGTCCTTCGGGATTGCTCCGCATTGCGGCCACACGCCTATGCCTGAACCATGGGCGGCATGCCCGAAGCACGCAGAGTCGTCATCGTCGCCTTTCCCGGCGTGGAACTCCTGGACGTCACCGGTCCGGCCGAGGTCTTCGCCGTCGCCTCCCGCATTGCCGGGGCAGGCCGTCCCGGCTACCGGGTGGAGATCGCGGCGGCCCACGCCGGCGAACTGCGTCCTCCCTGACGGGAACCCGGTGACCGTTTGCCGGCCCGTGTGACCGATCCAGCTGCCTGCATCCGCCGAAGCGCACGTCAGCAATAGCTCCGCTGGGACGG
Organism: Streptomyces sp. ISL-100; assembly: GCF_018614615.1. Classification (GTDB taxonomy): domain Bacteria; phylum Actinomycetota; class Actinomycetes; order Streptomycetales; family Streptomycetaceae; genus Streptomyces. The sequence goes on from NZ_JAGGOK010000105.1 coordinate 4,671, forward strand.
ATCGGTCACCCAGCGAGCGATCCATGCCCCAGGCGGACGGGTCGCCGGCGCCGGTCATTGCGGCTGATCAGCCCCTGCTCCTCCAGGCGGCCGAATGAGTAGGCGACCAAACCCGTGCTGGACAGGCCGTCGGCGCGCCCAGCCGCCGCACCGACGGCGCACCTCCCCCCATATTCGTGATCCACGTGCTCAGCGCCCGCATGATCCACACCTCGGCGGATGCGAGTCCGTGCCACCGCAGGTTGAACAGCGTCGCGGCGTACGCCGTGGCATGGTGGTGGCATGACCATCGAAGTTCGCCCGGCTTCGGACTTCGAGGATGTCCGTGCCGTACTTGGCCCGAAGTCACCAGGATCCAACGTCTGCTGGTGTCTGAGCTACCGGATCCCGTCCAAGCTCAACAACGAGCTTCGCGGGCCGGCCCGCGGGGAGTACGTCGCCGAGCTGTGCCGTACACAACCCCCTCCGGGGGTGCTCGCCTACGACAACGACGAGCCGGTCGGCTGGGCCGCCGTGGCACCGCGCTCGGACACCTCCTTCGCGCGCAACCGCAAAATCCCGCACATCGACGACCTGCCGGTCTGGTCGCTGTGGTGCATCCGCGTACGCCCCGGTTATCGCAAGAGAGGGATCTCGCACGCCCTCATCTCCGGCGCGGTCGAGTTCGCCCGCGCCCACGGCGCGCCGGCTATCGAGGCGTACCCTCTCGACAACGGTGACGCCAAGGTCGACCTGACGATGGCGTACGCCGGGATCCGGAAGAACTTCGAGCGCGCGGGGTTCACCCACGCAGCCGACACTACCTCGGTACTGGCCGGTCACCCCCGGGTCCTGATGCGGCTCGACCTGCGCTGAAGATCAGCGCTGAGCCCCGGCGGCCAGCACCACGCCTGTCGCGGTTGCGAAACCTCCAGCATCGAGCCCATGTGCAAGACCGACACCAGGTGCTTCGGTCAGCAGCCGGTCAGCCGGTGCGGCGGAGGCGGGCCAGAGCCAGCCCACCCAGGACCATGCCGGTCAGCCCCACAACGGCGGCCACGATGGCCCCGGCTCGCCCGTTTCCGGTGCCGAAACCACCGGTGGAAGTGGCCAGATGCAGCCCAGCGAGGACCATGCCGATCAGTCCCACCACCATGGCCACGATGGCCCCGTCTCGCCCGGAGCCGGTGCCGATACGACCGGCGGAGCGGGCCAGAGCCAGCCCGCCGATGACCATGCCGATCAAGCCCACCACGGCGGCCACGATGGCCCCCAGTCGTCCGGAGCCGGTGCCGATACCGGCGACGGCGACGGCGACGTGCGCGGCCGCCGGTGCGGCAAGCCCGAACACCACGAGCAGGGTGGCTCCGGCCACGGCAAGCGCCGGTCGGACTGACGTCAGGGCTCCTGATGAGCTCATGTCCCTCTCCTCTTTACGTGCGTCTCGTTTCCGAGTTTTGGATGTCGCCTGATCATGTCGCCGTCCGCACCGCCGGTCGTCCATCAGACGCAGGCACTTCGCGCTGCCGCCGAAGACGCACCTGGTTGCTGCGAACGCCGCAGGCGCCGTGAAAGTACTGCGCGCGCGGTAGGCGGCCGCTCATCCGCGAGCGGGACTCCGCCGCAGCGACATCCGGCTAGGGTGCGCGCATGAGCACAGGACGGTTCGGCGTTCGGGCCGATGTCAGAGACTGGCTGATCGCCGTCGGCGTGGCAGCGACGCTGCTGGTCGCCGGGCTGTCGGGGCAGCCCCCCGCCACGAATCTCGGCCTGCTCGGCTACGCGCTGTTGGCGGCCGGCGGCCTGGCGCTGGCCGCCGGGCGCCGGGCCCCGGTTCCTGTCCTGGCCGTCACGGGGCTGTGCGCGGTGGGCTACCAGGCGGCCGGTTTCGACGTGCCTGCCGTCGCCTTCCTGTTCGCGGTGTACGCCGCCATGCGGGCTGGGCACCGCATCGTCACGGTGGCGGCGTCCGTGACCATGCTGGCCGCTCTCCCGCTCGCTGCCCTCGCCTCCCTGCACGACACGGGCGAGGCGTTCGCGCAGGCCCGAGGCGCCCTGGAGCTGGCCTGGTTGATCGCGGCCGGCGCCGCGGGTGAAGCGCTGCGGCAGGCCGAGCGGCGGGCGGACGAGGCCGAGCGCACCCGGGAGGAGACCGCGCGGCGCCGCGCCGACGAGGAGCGGCTGCACATCGCGCGGGAGCTGCACGATTCGCTCACCCACCAGATCTCGGTCATCAAGGTGCAGGCCGAGGCTGCCGTCCACGTGGCCCGCAAGCGGGGCGAACCAGTGCCGGAGGCCCTCCTCGCGATCCGGGAAGCAGGGCGTGAGGCGACCCGGGAACTGCGAGCGACCCTGGAGGCGCTGCGCGACGACGGGACCACCCCGCCGCAAGGGCTCGGCCACGTCCCGGCGCTGGTGGAACGTGCCCGTACGACCGGCCTGGACGCGACACTGACGATCGAAGGACAACTACAGGACGTACCGGCCGCGGTGGACCGGACCGCCTACCGGATCGTTCAGGAGTCGCTCACCAACATCGCCCGTCACGCCGCCGCCGCTACCGCGTCGGTCCGCATCGACTACCGTCCGGACGCCCTGACCATACGAATAGATGACGATGGCAAGGCCACTGCGGACACCGCACCGGTGCCCGGTGTCGGGCTGCTCGGAATGCGCGAACGAGTCACCATCCTCGGCGGTCGCCTGCGCGCGGAACCGCGCAGCGAGGGCGGCTTCACTGTCCAAGCAGAACTGCCCGTGGAGCGCACGTCATGATCCGTGTCCTGCTGGTCGACGACCAGCCCCTGCTGCGCAGCGGATTCCGCGCGCTCCTCGACCTCGAAGACGACATCGAGGTGGTGGCCGAGGCCGCCGACGGGAAGGAGGGCCTGGCACTGGCCAAGGAGCACCTGCCCGACGTCGCTCTCATCGACATCCGGATGCCGGTGATCGACGGCATCGAGGCGACCCGGCTCATTGCCGCGGACCCGGCCCTGGCCGGGGTGCACGTCGTGATCCTGACCAACTACGGCTTGGACGAGTACGTCTTCAACGCGCTGCGGGCCGGCGCCGCCGGATTTCTCGTCAAGGACATCGTGCCGGAAGACTTCCTGCACGCCGTACGTGTCGCCGCGCGCGGCGACGCCCTGCTCGCACCGTCGATCACCCGCAAGCTGATCAACCGGTACGTCACCCAGCCGCTCCACACGGGCGCCGATACGGGGCTGGAAGGGCTGACCAACCGCGAACTCGAGGCCGTCGCCCTGGTCGCGCAGGGACTGTCGAACGACCAGATCGCCGCCCGCATGGTGATCAGTCCCGTAACCGCAAAGACCCACATCAACCGGGCCATGACCAAGCTCCACGCCCGTGACCGCGCCCAACTCGTGGTCTTCGCCTACGAATCCGGCCTCGTATCCCCAAGCAACCGCTAAGATCGACGGCCCGCACCCCCCCATACCGCCCACGCGTCCGCCACCGGACCCCACGTGCCGAGTCGCGGCGAGCAGCCGCACACGCACACCGCATTCAGCCAGCTGCCCGGCCTTGCCGTGGAAGATCTTCCGCGCGGGCGCGCGACGGCCCTCCTACTGGCTTCCGGGTGCCAGGTCTTGACGCTGGCCGCAACCGCTCTCGACCGGCCGGGAGTTGCGCCGGGCACCGTACCGGTCAGGCAGGCTTTGCGCTGCGAAACGAGCGCCGGTAGCTGTCGGGCGGGACCCCTACGATCCGTTTGAACTGGCGCCGAAGTGTCGTGGCGGTACCCATGCCGGTAGCGAGGGCGACAGCTTCAATGCTCTCGTCGGTGGCCTCCAGCATCTCCTGGGCGCGACGTACGCGCTGGGTCAGGAGCCACTGAATCGGCGTCTGCCCGATCACTGACCTGAACTGCCGTCCGAGATTGCGCGGGCTCGTATTCGCCCTCCGCGCCATGTCGGTCACGGTCAGCGGCTGGTCCAGCCGTTGCTGGACCCAGGCGAGCAGATGGGCAAGCGTGTGGTCGCCCGTGACCTGCATCGGCGTAGCCACGAACTGGGCCTGACCACCGGGCCGGTGTGGCGGCATGACGAGGCGACGGGCGACTGAGTTGGCGATGGTGGCGCCGTGGTCGAGGTGGATCAGGTGGAGGCAGAGATCCACGGCGGCGGCCTTGCCCGCGGCCGTGAGCACGCTGCCGTTGTCCGTGTACAGCACGTCCGGGTCGACCACGGCCAGCGGATGGCGTGCACTCAACTCCGCCGCATGAGCCCAGTGGGTGGTGGCCCGCCGACCGTCCAGCAGGCCCGCGGCGCCGAGCACGAACGCTCCGGTGCAGAGGGAGGCAACCCGGGCCCCCGACTCATGGGCCGCACGCACGGCTTCGATCAGCTCCGCCGGCGGCGGATCGTCGATGTCCGCGCACGCAGGCACGATCACGGTATCGGCGTCGACCGCGCGCTCCAGCCCGTGGTCGGGCTCCACCATGAACGGGCCGACCTGCACCGGCCCGGGCCCGCAGAGCAGTACGTCATACCAGCCCTCCGTGGCTTCGCGCGGGGGATTGCCGAAGATCTCGTAGGCCACCGCGAGCTCGAAGTGCAGCAGGTGACCGGCGGTCAGCAGCACGACAGTTGGCATGTCCGAAAGTGTACGCGTGATGTCCTTCCGGACCATCACAGTCGGGTCCCGCCTGCGGCGAGACTGGGACTCATCAGCACATCAAGATCGGGGAACGGGGAACGAACGATGAGCACGACGGCTGCAGTAGTGGTTTACGGGGCGACAGGGCACACCGGTCGCTTCATCGTCGCCGAACTACGAAGGCGTGGCTTCGCCACTGTCATCTCCGGCCGTAACGCAGCCCAGTTGGAGGCGCTGGCGGCCGAGTGGCCCGATGTGGTCGTACGGCCGGCCACCGTGGACAACCCGAGCTCACTGGACCGGGCCCTTGCCGGCGCTGCGGCTGTCGTCAACTGCGCCGGACCGTTCGCGGTGACGGGAGGCCCGGTCGTCGAGGCAGCGCTGCGCGCGGGCATACCGTACGTCGACGTCGCGGCAGAGATCGAGGCGAATGCCGCGATGTTCGCCGACTATGCGGAGGCGGCACGGAAGGCAGACACACTCGTGGTGCCGGCGATGGCTTTCTACGGTGGACTGGGCGACCTGTTGGTGACCGCGGCGATGGGCGAGTGGACTGCTGCGGACGTGGCGCACGTCGCGTACGGGTTGAGCAGCTGGCATCCCACAGCGGGCACCCGGGCGGCCGGTCAGGTGTCCCATGAGCGTCGCGCGGGCCGTCGGGTGCGGTTCGCGGACGGCGCGCTGCAGTACCACGATGACAAGGTGTCGGAGCAGGACTGGCTCTTTCCGGAGCCGCTGGGCCGACGAGCGGTGATCTCGGAGTTCACCATGGCCGATGTCGTCACCGTTCCCAGCCACTTGGCCGTGCCTGAAGTCCGCACCCATATGGCCGTCGAAGCCGCGAGGGACTTGGCCGAGGCGGACACGCCGGCGCCGGAGCCGGTCGACGCCCTGGGGCGGTCGAACCAGACCTTCGTCGTCGACGTCCTGGTCCGCGCAGGTGGTGTCGAGCGACGCGCCACGGCCCGTGGCCAGGACATCTACGCGGCCACCGCACCACTGGTGGTGGAGGCCGTCCAGCGCATCCTGGCCGGGCGCACGCGGACAACGGGCGTAGCCTCGGCAGGCGCGATGTTCGACGCAGCGGACTTCCTCCGGGCACTGGCGCCGCACGTGTCGGTTGAGCTTCCGCACAGCATCACGAATATCTGATCTCGGGATGGATGCGATGCGGCAAACCACCCGACACCGGGACGCGCCGCTCGCGCGGTGCCAAACCGGGCTGCGGGCGGCGGTCACCGCCCGCCCGCACCAGTTCGTACGCATCCCGACGAGGTTTCCGTCCTGACCGCGCAGTCGGCGGCCCCCGTCGTGGATGTGCTGCACGCCGCCTCTCGCCGCCTTCCGGGAGCGGCGGGAGCCGCGTTTCAGCTGGTCAGCCCGACTCCCCCAGCACCAGCTGGCCCATCCGGGCCTTGAACGCCTCGTGCACCTGCGCCGAGGCCTTCTCCGGGGATCCGGCGTCGTACGGCGGCTGCGGGTCGTACTCGAGCGCGAGTTGGATGGCCTGGGTGGGGATGTCGCCCGCGAGCCCGCCCGCGAGGGTCAGCGCCATGTCGATGCCCGCGGAGACGCCGGCGGCGGTGACGTACTTTGTTCCTGCCGTGTCCCCGTCCCCCTTCCAGCCGTACCAACTTGTACTGCTTGGTCAGGTCTGCGGATCTTCGCCGGTCGGCGGCATGGTGGAGGGATGAGGCTTGGGGAGGTGGAATCCGTTCGACAGGCGAGCACGCGATGCAGTGTGATGACCCTGGCTGCCCGCCGCACGGGCGGGCCGAGACCAGGGGCTGTTCTTGGCAGCCGAGGAAACGGCGGACACCCGCCCCGCGATCGACGCCGCACTGGTCAGGCGCCTGGTCGATACGCAGTTCCCTCAGTGGGCCCAGCTGCCTTTGGAGTTGCTCGACCCGGCTGGCTCTGACCATGTGATCTACCGGCTGGGCGAGAAGCTGTCCGTCCGGCTGCCCCGCCACCCTGGTGCCATCGGGCAAGCCAGGAAGAGCCGCACAGCTTCTCCCTGGCGTGATCTGCCCGACGAACTCAGCCCCGTCCTCCTGCTGGCACGGTTCTCCACCCTGCACCTGGCCGTACCGGTCGATGAGGTGCACTGGAACACTCAGTCCGTCTGGCGCTACCCACTGGCCCTTCCCGTCGCGTGGTGAGCGCCGCCGAACCAATCGGCCGCTGGTGTCAGTCCCGGGGGACCAGCTCTTGGGCACGGCCGTCTTCGTCTCGCACGATCTCCATCAGTCCGACAACCGCGTCGCGGTTGACGGGCCCCATGACACGCGGAAGCAAGGCTCCTGGCGTCTGGGCCAGGGGCGAGCCCGGAGCGGGGGCCACCCACTTCACGGGGGCACCGAGTGTCGTCTCATCGATGAGCAGGGCGACGAGCGGACCGGCCGTCCCGCCGTGGAAGCGGGTGGCGGCTGACAAAGTCGCTTCCTCGTCGGGTGAGCAGTGCACGGACCCGTCCTTCACCAAAGAGGCAGGCGCGTAGGGCAGGTGGGCGTCGGCAAGCCAGTCACCGAGAGCGACTACGTGATACAGCATGGGCCAGTTATAGCGGTTCGGCCGCCATGCTTCCCTGTACGCCGGGATCGCCTCATCCCCGGGTGACTCTGGTGGCCATACCGGGGCTCTCACGTCATTCCCGCAGGTGAAACGGGACGGTGCGGCGTTTACACCTGAATGGGCAAGGGATGACTCGATCGGGCGGATTTTTGGTGACGCCGTACGCGCCTGATGCGATCCCGTGTTGACCTGGCACACCGCGACTCCGCGGAGTCACCGTGGAAGGGGCGATCAGAGGAGGAAGACCATGCGTTTCCTGCGAGCCGCTGTGGTCACGGTGTTGGCGCCGGGTGGTCGGCCGACTGACCGGACTCTGTCGCAGTGGCGGGCAGGCGCAGGGGGCCCGCCAGTGTTCAGCGACGCACGGGCGTCGCGGGGCAGCGACCGAGTACAGCGTTCATGAAAGGAACCTTTATGGACCCCATCACCGCTAAGAGGCATATCTTCACCATGTTGGACGTGGACGGTGACGGTGTCATCTCCCGCCACGAGTACCTCGCACGTCCCGAACGTGCGGCAACGGCGATGGGACGTGACAGGGATGACCCTCTTGTCTCCATCGCCCGCACGGCTCATGAGCAGGTGTACGCGTCGATGGACGCGAACGACGACGGGAAGGTGACCTTCGAGGAGTACGCGGCTTGGGCGGGCGCCGATGCCTTCGACGAGGTCTGCAGGCAGGCGCTGGGGTCGTTGTTCGATCTCGCCGACACCGACTCGGACGGAGCTCTGAGCCAGGCGGAGTTCACACGGCTGCGTGAAGCGCTGGGCAACCCGCTCGACAATGCCAAGACGGCGTTCGAAGCACTGGACGCCGACAGCGACGGACGCATCGACCGGGACGCGTACCTGGCCTCGATCCGCGCCTACGTCACTGAAGGCGCTTCTCCCATGGCCGAAGCCCTTCACAACAGGTAGGAGCCACTGAGCGAAACGCCGACGCCCCCTACCTGGCCTTGACCGCGGCATGGGGCGTACTCATGCCCTTGGGCCGAGCACCCGCTGCGGCGCCCTGTCCGGACGCGCGCCGTGTACGGGAACTCCCACCTGCTGACCGTCCGCAACGCATTCCAGTCACAACCCTGTTGTGTGGCTGAAAGCAGTGCAATGCTGTGACGGCGGTGATCCTCTTTCCCCCAAGGCGGAGATCCCTCACCCTGGCCCTGCCCATGTGCCGCCACGTGGGCGGAGCCACGCCGTCCCTCCCGGCCTCCCCCCGGGAGGGCCGACGTGTGCCCCAAGGGCGGTGGGTGCGGAACTGGCCCGTACCGACTGGCACCCGGCGAGATCCAGGCCCAGGCAGAACGTAAGGCGCCGATCTCGTCGCCCGGTGATCAGTGGAGGTGGAGCCGGGGCGAAGCCGGCAAGTGGTCGGCGGGGGCCGACGTCCTCACCGGTCACATCCCCACCGCCCACGGCGAGGGCTTGATCGCTGGGTCGATCGTATTAGGTACGGTCGCTGACCGCTGACGCCGGGAAGCCAGGCCTGTGCCGGGTCGAACGATACGTGGGCGCCCTACCGGTCAGTTCACAGCGCCCCTGGTTCAGGGAGGCCGACAACCGGTGGAGTCTTCAGTCGCCGATGCCGCCGATGCCGCCGATGATCTCGTCAACAATCTTGTCGAAGTCGAAGTCCGGGTCGTCTTCGTCCTCGGGGGCGGGGAGTTGTGTGTGCTGCCCATCCCTTGGGATCAGGGGCTGGGCTGTGGCCACGTTGGACAGGCTGAGCACCGCAGCCGCTGCCAAGGCCGCAGCTGCAGTCGTGCGCACGATGTGCTTCAACATCTGGTTCTCCAGTGGTTGCTAGACAGGTCTCCCGGCTAGCCGACCACCCGTCCCTTGATGCGGCCACCTCAGCGGAGCAGAAGAGTGAGCACCAGAAGACCTCATCGATCAGGACAGCGTGCGCCGCGGCTGTGCCGCCGTCCCTACATACTTCGGCCCTGGCACCGCCATCGTCACCGGCAACGCCCTGTTCTTCACCAGGTTCGAGGCCCTCGCCGAGTGCGCGTCACGCGGTGTGTTCCCTACGCCCGGACAATGGCGGCGATGCGCATACAGGCAGGGCCGCCCGGGACACGCGCTGAAGGGATACGGTCCCTGATTGGCGACACCGGAGCCCCTGGGCGAGCCAACGCCGTCTGGCGGCGTGGGGCCCGTCCCATCGCCACCGCCACGCTGGGAACGGAAGGGTCGCCACTGGGGTTGCTCCGAGCGGCTGCCGCGACGGCACCTGCGGCTGACCTCCTAGGCCTCCCCGCCATGGCAGCCCGATACGCGACCTCCGTGAAGCCGTGCGCGCTGAGCACATTGCTTCGCGTCCGCCCGGGGGTGGCCATGCCGCGCAAACTCGCGCGGCCGAGAACCAGCAGTGCGCCCCAGTGCCCTCAGGCGGAGATGATGTTTTCCGCGTACAGGCCTCTTGGAGCCTGCATGACGTCGAAGTGCACCTTCTGCCCTTCAAGCAGCAAGAAGAGGTTCCGATCGGAGATGTGCGAGAAGTGGGCGAACACGTCAGCGCCGTCCGGCTGCTCGATGAAGCCGAAGCCCCTGGCTGCGTTGAACCACTTCACGGTGCCAGTGGCCATGCCGTACCTCTTCCTGAGCAGCGGCGATCATTACCTACCCGCCCGAAGCGCACCAGAAGAAAAGGGCGTCCGCCGGAACAGAATGCCGATGAAGGCGCTTGAAGTATTCGGGTTACACCACCGAAACGAAATTCAACAGTAGCATGGTGCGAGCGGCCGGGCGCATAAAGGCATATTACTCCTTCCGTCCACCCGCAAAGCCTCTCCCCCGCATTGCCGCATTTCTGTTCCGCCGGGAATATATAATTGATTCTTCCGGCCGGCCCCGCGCTGCGGGCCGGACGAGGTGCCGATTCATCACCGAAGTTACTTTTGTTACCCGAGGCGCGCCGGTCCCCTGGCAGCCGAAGACCGGCGTTTCCAGCGGGGGCCGACGGTAGTAAAATCCCGTGCCATGTCGAATGCCGATGATCTGCTTGCCGACGTTGCCGCCACGGTGGAGTCCGAGCACAGCAATCAGATGTCCCTCACCGTGGTTGCCGGTGGCGCTGTCATCACCGGACGGCTGGCTCCCGAGGCTGTGTGGAGGCAACGAGTGGCCGAGGTGCTGAAGGACTCCGATCGGCTGGGTCCGTTTTCAAGCATCTTCATGGCCCCCAGCACCAAGCCCCGCCCGGATCAGGACGCGCCTCCCACGCACCTGCATTTCCATGTCGCGAGGATCCTCCAGGGCAACATCGGGATTCCCGAGACAGGTGGGATGTACCGCATCGCCATCAAGGATGTGAGCGCGTGGACGGTAGGTGACTTCAGCTACTCCGATCAGTGAGCGGGCCACCCGGCCTCTAACAGAACGAGGGCCCCGACCGGTCGGTCGGGGCCCTCAACTCTGTCTGCCTCGCTCTGTCTGCCGCCCTCGTTACACAGGTGCCGGGGCGCCGAGCAGTGCCGAGGCCGCCGCGAGCGGAGTGAGCAGTGCGGCGGGAGCGAGGCTCGGCGCGGGGCGGCACGTGAAGCCGAGGCGGGTCAGTGCCCTGGTCACTTCACTGGCGGTGAAGTCGCGCCGGTCCTGTCGCGTGATGACTTCCCCTACTTGCTTGACGGGGTAGTGACGACGGCCGATGATCACGGACTCGCCCACGACGGGCTCGGGCTTGATGCCCTTCATCGACGCCTGCACGTCGGTCTTGACCAAGTCGAAGGGGAAACGGGCGATGACGCAGCGCATAGTGCCTCAGCAGGGTTGAAAGGACGGGCAGGGGTGCCGGCGGGTGGAGACCGGCGAATCGGTGCTGGTCCTAGGAGTCCTAGGCGGCCGCGCCCAGAACGGGCTGCGGCCCGGACTTTCCGGCCGCCGCCCGGGAGTTCGAGCCCGTACGCCGCGTCTGGGCGGGTCGGCTGCGTCGGCCCCGGTTCGAGGAATCTCCGCGCCTCGGGCGCTCCACCACCGGCGCTGCGATCGTGACGGGAACACCTGAAGGGGCCTGAGCGCCGGTGATACGGCTGAGTTCCGCCTCCCCCGAACGGACCTGGGCCGTCTGCGGGGTGATGCCCGCGGTTTGCATCAGGCGGGACATCTCACGGCGCTGGTTGGGCAGCACCAGAGTGACAACGCTGCCTGACTCGCCGGCGCGTGCCGTACGGCCGCCACGGTGCAGGTAGTCCTTGTGGTCGCTGGGCGGGTCGACGTTCACCACGAGGTCGAGGTTGTCGACGTGGATGCCGCGCGCGGCGACATTGGTCGCCACCAGGACCGTCACATGGCCGGTCTTGAACTGTGCCAGGGTGCGGGTGCGCTGCGGCTGGGACTTGCCGCCGTGCAGCGCGGCAGCCCGTACACCGCTGTTCAGCAGGTGCTCGGTCAGCCTGTCCACCGCGTGCTTGGTGTCCAGGAACATCAGCACCCGCCCGTCGCGTGCGGCGATCTGCGTGGTCGTGGCGTTCTTGTCGGCACCCTGTACGTGCAGCACATGGTGTTCCATCGTCGTCACCGCGCCCGCCGAGGGGTCCACCGAATGGACCACCGGGTCGTGCAGGTAGCGGCGTACGAGGAGATCGACGTTACGGTCCAAGGTGGCCGAGAACAGCATCCGCTGCCCCTCTGGGCGTACCTGGTCGAGCAGTTCGGTGACCTGGGGCATGAAGCCCATGTCGGCCATCTGGTCGGCCTCGTCGAGCACCGTGATGGCGACCCGGTCCAGGCGGCAGTCGCCGCGCTCGATGAGGTCCTTCAGCCGCCCCGGCGTCGCCACGACCACCTCCGCGCCACCGCGCAGCGCACCGGCCTGACGGCCGATCGACATGCCGCCGACCACGGTGGTCAGCCGCAGTCTCAGCGACCGGGCGTACGGGGTGAGCGCGTCGGTCACCTGCTGGGCCAGCTCACGCGTCGGTACGAGCACGAGAGCCAGCGGCTCACGCGGTTCGGCCCGCTGCCCCGCAGTCCTGGCCAACAATGCCAGCCCGAAGGCCAGAGTCTTGCCCGAACCTGTGCGCCCGCGGCCCAGGACATCGCGCCCGGCCAGCGAGTTCGGCAGCGTGGCCCCCTGGATCGGGAACGGCACCGTAACCCCCTCGGCGCCGAGCGCGGTCAGCAGCGGCGCGGGCATCTCCAGATCCGCGAAGGCCTCGACGGCCGGCAGAGCCGGTGTCATGGTCACCGGAAGGGCGAACTCCCCCTGCGCGGCAGCGGGACGACGCCCGTAGCCACCAGAACGGCTCGGAGCGCTGGAGCGGGACGGAGCACCGAAGCGGCCCCCGCGTCCTGAACCGGCGGAACCGCTGGTGCGGGCGGGGGAATGGCGGTCGTTCGTGCGAGCTGTGCGGTTCATGTAGAACCTTCCTCGATGCGGCACGTATCAAGGAATTCCCGGCGCGAATGAACAGCACAGAGAACCGCAAGAACGAACCGAAGTAAATGCGAAGACGAGACCGGGCCGATGCGAACATCTGAGGCCAGTTGCGTCGAAGATGATCCGGCATACGCCGACACGAAGGCCGGATGCGGGATGCGGGATGCGGGATCACGGGGGGCTCGGACGGACTGTGTCCGGAGCCATGGGCGGAGCGTCCGCCATACGGTGAGACAACCAGAGCGCTTCAGGTGGCGTCGCTCGCGCAACGTACACGACGCGGTCGGCGTGCCCTGGGGAAAGCAACGAGCTGGGGCCCGCACCCCAAGGTGCGGGCCCCAGCTACGTCGTACGCTTCAGCGTCAGGCGGGAACGATGTTCTCCGCCTGCGGGCCCTTCTGGCCCTGCGTGACGTCGAAGCTCACCTTCTGGCCCTCCTGCAGCTCACGGAAGCCCTGGGCGGCAATGTTCGAGTAGTGGGCGAAGACGTCAGCGCCGCCGCCGTCCTGCTCGATGAAGCCGAAACCCTTTTCCGCGTTGAACCACTTCACGGTGCCAGTAGCCATGTCATATCTCCTTGGGGGCAGTACCCGGGCCCGCACTGTGCGAGCCCCGAGTCGCCGCGATGATCGCCCCGTCCGGAAAACAACTCCGGCATACAAAAATGCACCCGCCGGCACAAGAGGCCAGCAAATGCACTTGAAGTTTTTGGGAACCACAACTGCAACTGAGATCAACAGTAGCACGGAGAAATCGCTTGAGGGCGCTGAGTGATTTCCCTCCCCCTGGGGGGGCATAAACCCTCACGGCACATTGCACTAATTTCTGTGCCTGCCGCAATAGATATTCACATGCGAGGAGTCGCGGAGTGCCGTGTTCGCCTCCTCCGCTGCCGGGCGTGCGGGTGCCGCACGCGGCAGGGGGAGGGTGGAGTGCCTCAGCCCTTGCGTCTCGGGCTGACGGCGCGACAGAAAGCGAGTTACTTCGGGCACTTGGACCGGATACGATCCCGCCCCCGAACGAACTGCGCAGGAGGCAGTTGGCGCCGCACCCCTGCTCCACCTGGGCACTGCCAGTCGCAACAAGCCCAATCGAGGGCCATGAGCAGCGGGTCCATGGCCAAGCATGGGCTGCGGACGTTACCGGGCTTGCGGAGCGGGAAGGCGGCTGGGACGGGGTTCACCATTCAGCTTCAGCGCGGGCGCCCGCCCGATGTCGGCAGGCGCTCCGGCATCAGGCCGCGGACGGAGGATGAGATGAGTTGCCGGCGCGGCGGTGTTCGGCGTTGATGCGCTGGGCTTCCTCGAGTTGGTCTTCGAGGATGACGATGCGGCAGGCGGCGTCGATGGGGGTGCCCTGGTCAACGAGCTCACGGGCTCGGGCGGCGATACGAAGCTGGTAGCGGGAGTAGCGGCGATGGCCGCCCTCGGAGCGCAGCGGGGTGATCAAACGGGCTTCGCCGATGGCGCGGAGGAAGCCCGGGGTGGTGCCGAGTATTTCGGCGGCCCGGCCCATGGTGTAGGCGGGGTAGTCGTCGTCCTCGAGACGGCCGAGGGAGTTGTCTGCTGTCATTTCACCTCACTGGTCGAGTGCTTGTGGGGGGAACGCGTGGAGGGGCCTTGGTGCCGTACGGCACCAAGGCCCCGAAGGAATTTCAACACCATCTGCCGGCCCTATTGCTGCGCCGGCCTTCTGTGTCCGCATGCCTGCCCGGAAAGCTGCTGGGCGGGGGTACGGGGATCGCGGTGCGTGACCGGAGACCACCTGCCTATCTGAGGTCCTGCGGTACCCAGACGGTGCTGCCGCCCGGGCGATCCTGATGGCGCTCGAACTCCTCCGTTCTTCCCTCTTGGAAGTAACTGCTTTTCAAACCGGTGCTGCTACCACGGGTGTTGCTGGGTGTTGCTGGTGATACGAACTGCTCGTGGCCTTGAACAGCCAATTCGTCCGGCAGCCAGCCCCGTCGCCCGTCCTGCGTCTGCTCTGGCTTAGAACCCCACTGCCGGACCTCTCAGCACGCGCGCCCGCAGCCGACGCCTTCACTGAGAGACCACTGAGTACTTCGCTGCTGGGTACTGCACCTACACAACTCTTACTGCGTTACTGCTCATGGCGGCCCCTGATCACTGCGGGCCACCCGGTCCGGCCGTCAGTTCCGTCGCCATCCTGCAACAACCCCGGCTTCGGAACTCCACCACCGCACCGTACTGCGCACTGCTGCCCGGCAGTTCATCTCTGCCGGGCCCTGCTCGATCTCGGCTACGAGAGAAACCATAACCACGCGACCACCCAATGTCTACTCCAGCCGCCACAGATTTCCGTGTGCAGAAGACAGAGGAAGCCTGCGCTTGCCGACAGCAGCCGCTCCTCCTTGGGGCCGTTTGCAGCGAACCGCCCCCGTGACTGGTCACGGGGGCGGTTCTTCATGCGTTCGCGCGGCGCGCGGTCACTTCTTCTGCAGCGACAGGCCCTTCGGGGAGGTGAGGCCCTTGACCGGGTCGGCTCGGAAGGTTGCCGTCCAGGCCGTGGGCCCGCAGTCGGGGCCGTTGGGGTGTTGCTCCGTCAGGCGTACCTGTGCGCTGTCGTCCACGACCTTGTCGCCCTTCCGCGACGTGACGGTGAGCCGCACCGGCACCGTGGTGGGGCCGATGTCGTCCGCGAGCCGGACCGAGGCCCGGGCGACCGGGTCGTCCGGGCTGCCCGAATCCCGCTCCGTGCACGTGTCGGCCACGCAGAGCCGGATCGTCGCCCCGCCCGAGTCGGCGAAGTCGGCAGGCCGCCAGACGACGGCGACGTCGGAATCCATGTCCATCAGGGTGCACGGGGCGTCCTGGCCGGGTGGCGAGCACCCCGTGAGGACCAGTGCCGCAAGGAGGGCGAGGAACCGCATGTCAGCTCTTCTCAACGGTGCCCGGAAGGGCGTTATGGGCCAGCCGGGTATCGGTGAAGATGAGGTGGCAGGGGTCCAGGTAGCCGCCGCTGTTGTCACTGCCGCCTCCACTGCCGCCCGAGATGATGCCCTTCGCATAAGCTCTCCCGCTTCCGTCGACGGTGTACGTCGGCCCTCCGGAGTCACCCTTCTGGACGCAAGCGCTGGAAGTCTTCTCGGCTGTGACCACATTGCGGGCGATCGCGCCACTGGTGTACTTCACCGTCGCCTTGGTTCCGGTCACCTTCCAGCCGCACCTCTCGCCGGTCATCATGCCGCCGGTGCAGAGCTGGTCTCCGCTCTGCACCGAGCGCCACCATATGTCGTGAACAGGACGCGACATGGTCGACCTCTTGCCCCCCTTGTAGATGCGTGCCGAGGCGGACGAAGGCCCCTCAACGCGGTCCAGAGACAGGTGGCCCGAGTAGCAGTCCTGGCAGGACAGCCGTACCGAGCCCTTGCTGTTGCTCCAGTTGTCCCGGACCACCCCGCCGATGAAATCGGTGTCGTTCCACTTCATGGCGGCCCCGTTGCCTGTCGTGCAGTGGCCCGCGGTGAGCATGTACCACTTGCCGTCCTGGGGCCAGGGGAATCCCGCGGTGCACCAAGTGGCGCTGTTGGTGGTCAGGTAGGAGTGGAACCTCGCTCCGCCGTAGTACGGCGAGGTGTCGTAGTACCGGTCGGCCTGCGGCTCGATGGTTTCGGTTCCCGGAGTGAGGTGTACGGCCAACGTGTCGCCGTCCCGGCGGCTCAGCTGCCGACGAGGCCGTCCAAGTCCTTGTGGCCCACTCCCGGTGCGCTCAGCGCCAGCCAGCCGTGACCGCGTATCTGGGTGTCGGCGCCGACCCGGGTGGGGTCCACCGACAGAAGGCGGCACGCGGTGGCGGCGTCCGCCGTGCCCTCGTTGGGCGCTGCCTCGTCATACTCCGGATCGAAGTTCTCGTCGTCGACGAGCAGGTCTTCCCAGGGCAGTGGCTCACCGACCCACTCGGGATCGTCCTCGCGCGTGTACCGGCGCCGGATGCGTCCTTGATCGGCGACTACCCACACGTTCGATCCACCCGCTTCGTCCTCGAAGAACATCTGGGCTTCGCCGCAGTGCGCACTCAGCCGTTCCACCGCGCTCATCCACTCGTCCCAGTCGACGCCGACCACGTAATCCAGGTTCCCAAAGATGAGCCGCCAGCCGTCGAGTTCCGGCGTGACGAACACCGGAACCGCTCCCGTCCTGTGCGGCAGCCGCTCCACATCCGCCCCTTCGCCGAGCGTCACAGGGAACCGGTCGTGCAGGTCCAAAGCCGGAAACAGGCCCTCGTACCTCTCGCCCGGAACCGCGAACCACCAGCTGTCCGAGAGAACCGGGGCGGGCTCCTCGTAGCAGGACTTGAGAAGAGCCCTGCGTGCCAGCAAGATCCTGTCGCGCTCGCTCAGACGGTCGGTGAATCCGGCTTCCAGCAAGGCACCAAGCCTGTTCTCGATCATGAGTCAGGAGCATAGGACGACCCGCTGACAACGTCACTCGACGCCGGCGCGACGCCCACCGCGGCTCTCCCCCGGGGGCAGTCTGCTTCGCCTGAACGGCCACGGGCGGCCTGCCGCAGCACGTCATCCGCCGCCCGCCGGCAGACCTTCTGGCACGACGCGGGCACGTTCACGAGTCGGTCATCCTCCTCGGCCCCGGTCTGCGTCGGCGACAAGCGGATCCTTGCCCCTGTACGTCCCGACATGCTCATCCGCGACAACTTCGCCATGCGCCTGCTCGGCACGTCCCAAACCGATGATCTCTACGAGCAGTCATGACGAGCGGCCACTGTCCACGTTCCACTCCTCCGGCAGTACTTCATCGCAGAAGACGCAGAGGAAGTCCTCCTCCCGCACGATGTTGAGCTGACCGCAGGCGGGACAACGCCGGAACACCACCTCATGGGTGAAGCCGGACGGGTGCTCGATCCCTACTGCGTCCAGAGCATCCGCGACGACCGACCACGAGCTGCCGTCCGGGCAGTAACCGGTCGACTGATTGCTGACCACAACGACCACCCATCGCCCGGACTTCCCTCGGAAGCTCATCTCACCGGCAGCCAGGACCGTTCCTCCACCAGCACACACCACGTGCTCGCTACGGCGCGGTGCGAGCCGCAGCACACGAGCGGCGTCGACGACGAAGGTGAAAGGCTCGACCAGCTCCTCTGTGTCCAGCTTCGAAGCCCAGTCGTCGAAGTCCGCTGCTGAGCGAATGCTGCTGCCCTCGCCCCCTGGCCGGACAAGTGCAAGGAGGTCGGCCGGCCCCACATACCGATAGTTCCGCCCCGGCAAGTTCATGCCGGTCAACCTAGCCCGGCCGCAAGTCAGTGCCAGGGGAATTACGCGACCTCAGCCATGGGCAGACACACGCCGCGAACTCGCCTGTGGACGACACACGGCCGCGCGATTCTTGGACAAGGGGCGCCGGTCCGCCTCATAACGTGATCGCTGGACGGCCCGGTGGCTCTTGAGCGCGGGCGCTGCACGGCAGGGCTGGGGTACAGAAACGTCGTGGTCATAAGGTTCACCGTTCCAGTATCGTCCGGTCCCCCGACCAGCCAATTCCGGTGGTCTTCGACTTGCGGAGAACGGTTCTCATGACCAGCCGGCGAGCAACAACGACCCTGTGGCGCCCGACTGGCCCCAAAGAGCTGGACCTGGTCCGGGAGTTGCACTGGCGTGCCTGGCCGCCCCGTCTGCCCGAGCAGCCGATCTTCTATCCGGTTCTCAACGAGGACTACGCGATCAAGATCGCGAGGGACTGGAACGTGAAGCACGACGGAGTGGGCTTCGTCACCCGTTTCGAGGTCGACTCGGAGTTCTTGCGTCGGTACCCCGTTCAGCAAGCCGGCGGGCAGACGATCCTCGAACTGTGGGTTCCAGCCGAGGAACTCGACAACTTCAACGCCCACATCGTCGGGGAGATCCAACTGGTCCACGAGTTCCACCGTGAGGTTAAGCTCGGGGCGTGATGATCTAGGCGTGGCTCGCGTCGAGCACGTATTCGCGTGAGCGGGACGGCTTCGCGCCGTATCGCGCCCCTGGCCATGTCAATGTCCAGTTTCGTGACCCCGACGGCCCCGGCAGTGCGACCTGCTCCGGCCAGTGGGTGGTGCGTCGGCAAGGTCGGCGATCGGCCCGGGCATCCGGTGCCTGCACGAGCTCGGAGAACGCGCTGAGCATGGCGGGATCCAGAGGCTTTGCGTCAAGTTCGTTGCGGACGAGTTCGGCATAGTCAGCGGTAACGGGTCGTACGCAACTCGTGTGGCATGTAGATAAGTAGATTCGGTCACCGTCGAGGACCGTAGCCTCCGGCCTGCGCCCGCAGCAGATATGAGCCATCGCCGGCTCACGTTCGCCGCGTGAGAGATCCGGGTGCAACCTAGGGGTTGTCCCCGATGCCCGCGCCGAGGTCGCTCGCCTAGCGTTGCGAGCGGTGCTGCTCCTCTGGCCGACCGGCCCATTCCGCACCGAACTCGCGCGTTACGGAGACCCGATGAAGGCAGTCGTCCAGGACCGGTACGGCTCACCTGATGTCTTGGAGATCAGGGAGGTCGACAAGCCGGTGGCCGCCGACAATGAAGTGCTGGTACGGGTTCACGCGGCCGCGGTCAACGCGCGCGACTGGCACCTCCTGCGGGGCGACCCGTACATGGCGCGCATGGTGCTCGGGCTCCGCAGGCCGAAAACGAAGATCCGGGGCACGGACTTCGCGGGTCAGGTGGAAGCGGTGGGAAAGGACGTGAAACGGTTTCGCCCCGGTGACGAGGTGTTCGGCGAAGCGGACGGGGCCTTTGCCGAGTACGTGTGTGCCCCCGACGAGGTGGTGGAGCCGAAACCGGCCGGCCTGACATTCGCGCAGGCGGCCGCGATGCCACTGGCGGGGAACACCGCCCTCATGGGCCTGCGCGACTTGGGGCGAGTACAGCCGGGACAGCACGTCCTGGTCAATGGTGCGTCGGGCGGCGTGGGAACGTTCGCCGTACAGATCGCCAAGTCGATCGGAGCGGAGGTGACCGGCGTGTGCAGTACGAGAAACATGGACCTGGTCCGGTCGCCCGGCGCGGACCAGGTCATCGACTACACCGGCGAGGACTTCACCCGGGACGGGCGGCGGTACGACGTCGTGTTCGACCTGGTGGGGAACCGTTCGTTGACCCAGTGCCGACGCGCCCTGACACCCTCAGGAACGCTCGTGCTGTCGGGCGGGGGCGTGTCCGGCGGGGGCAGTCTCGTCGGACCAATGGGTCTCCTCATCAGGGGCCAGGCGCTGTCAAGCTTCGTCCGCCAGCGACTGCTCGTACTCACGGCGACGCCGAGCAAGGGGAACCTGGCAGCGTTGAGGGAACTCGCCGAGTCGGGAAAGGTCGCCCCGGTCATGACCGTACGTACACGTTGAGTGAAGTGCCCGAGGCGATCCGATACCTCGAAGTGGAGCATGCGCGCGCAAAAGTTGTCGTCACCGTGTGAACTCGCCCTCACGTGACGCCGGGCGCGACTGTGTGATCGTCGTCGGCAAGCACGCCGTGAACGTGTCCTTCAGTAGCAGGCTCAGCCGTCGAGTCCGTCGACGGCCAGCGGCACGTCTCCCGTGGTCTTGCTGTAGCCGAGGGCCTCGACGATCAGGCCGTCTCGTACGCACATGAGGTTTACGCCGCGGACCGAGTCGGCGGGTCCGTCGCCGAAGCGGTACCGCCAGCGGATCGTCGCCCGCTCGCCGGCGACGACGACGTCTTCGGGCTCGAACTGGCCGCCGACCTTGCCCTGGCCGTCCCCTACCACCCGGGGCACGCCATCACCCGCGCGTACCGCGAACGCGTGCACCGGCTCCTCGAACACGAGCTCCTCGCGCTCGGGCATCCGCAGCCGGCGCACGCGGCCAACCAACTCCTCCTGCTCATCGACGGCACACTGGCAGCCGGGGCGACCCGCCCCGAGACGCATCCCGCCTCAGCCGCCCGCCAAATTGCCGAGCAGATCCTCGCTACTGGGCACCAGCACGACAGCGCGACCTGACGCGACCACCGAAGGCAGGAGCTGGTCATGCTCCACATCAGACCGTGACTGGTGTACTGGCCAGCGTCGGATGCGCATGCGCATTGCGGGCCACCTCATGCCGGGCGCGTGGGCTTGAGCTCCGCGCGGGCCGCGTCGCCGGTCTCGGTGATCCAGCCCGCGGGCCAGCAGCGTCGGGGCCTTCGCCGCCAGATCGTCCTCGGGCCGCAGGTACGTCTTCGTGGCCCCGACCAGCTGCGGGACGCCAGCCTCCTGCTCGCCGAGATTCTGGCTACGCGCGCCGGCGTCATCTACCGGCCGTCAGCGGCGCCGGCCCACACAAGGTCAGCGTTGCCTGGCATCCACCGACGACACAAACCCCGTCGTTCAGGACTTCGTTGGCTGCTGCTGAGCAGCGCACACAACACCATCTGCGGCCGCTCACAGCCGGCCGACAACGCCATAGCGACCAACAGCACGCACCCGACGGCGGGGCGTGCTGTTCGTCGCGAGGCGTGCCGGCTCAGTTGGCGAAGCGGTCGCCGAAGTACGTGAGACCAGAGGGGCCGCCCAGGGAGGTCGAGCCAAAGCTTGTCGAGCCAGTGGCGGTGATACCGCTCTGAGCAGCCGCCTTGAAGAGCCAGACCGAACCCGCGCCGTTGTTCTCCGCGAAGGCACCGGCGGTCAGTTCGGCGCGGCCGTCGGCGTTGCTGTCCGTGAGGTGTACGGAGCCGCCGAACTGGTCGCCCGATTCAGCGGCGCCGGGAACCCCCGCCGTGTCCTGCGAGAAGCTCTTGGAGCCGGTGCCCGTCAGGCCCGTGGCGGAGCCGCGCAAGACGGTGACCGTGCCGGCCGCCGTCTTGCCCCCCAGCGCCTCGGACGACGCGCCGACAGCGACATCGGCGTAGCCGTCGCCGTTGGTGTCACCCGCGGACAAGCTCCAGCCGAAGCGGTCGCCCTTCTCGGCCGCGCCGGGGACTCCGGCGGTGTCCTGAGTGATACGGACCGGGGTACGGGTGGACAGGCCGGTGGCGCTGCCGTAGGTCACGGTGAGCGCGCCGCCGAGGCCGCCGTTCGGCTCGTCGGTGGACTTCTCCATGAAGTTGCCCGTGACGATGTCGCCGAAGCCGTCCTTGTTGACGTCGGCGATGGCGGCCGCGTAGCCGCCCGCGAGCTTGCCGGACGCCTTGAGGCCGGTGGCCCCGCCCTTGTAGAGGACGCTGCGGGTGATGTACCCGTCGCCGCTCTCCTGCTGGCCCATCACCAGCAGGTCGGCGGCGCCGTCGCCGGTGACGTTCCCTGCGACGAGCCGGTCCGTGCCGATACCGGTCTGGTCGTACGTGTCGATGCCGGTCAGGGCCGCTGCCTGGCCGGTGCGTGTGATGGGCCCCTTGAAGACGTTCAGCCCGGGACCGGCGATGTTGACGGCGGCGAGGTCGGTCTTGCCGTCGCCGTCGAAGTCACCGGCGGCGACGTCCCAGCCCAGTTCGTGCCGGTACTCGGGCAGCGGCGACGAGATGTCAGTTCCGGAGGTGAGGCCGGCCGCACCGCCCCATACGACGGTGAGGACGCTCGAGTCGTCGGTGCTGCCGATCCGCTCGGCGTGCACGCCGACCACGAGGTCGGTGTAGCCGTCGCCGTCGAGGTCACCGGCGGTGATGCGGTCGCCGAAGTTGTCGCCCGTTTCCGGAACGCCGGGGATCCCGGGGGTGGCCTGGCTAATGAGGGTGCGCTTCGACTTGTCGAGGCCGTTGCTGGTGCCGTAGACGACGGCGACGTACCCGGCGTTGGCCTTGCCGTCGACCTTGGCGATGGGCGCGGCTATCGCCAGGTCCCGGTAGCCGTCACCGTTGAAGTCGCCCTGCAGCCCGGAGGGCGCGGCGGAGGCGCTGCCGGCTCCGGCGACGAGCAGGCCGCCGGTGAGGGCGGCCGCGGCAGCGGTGGCGAGCGAAATGCGGAGGTGCTTGTGCATGCGTGTCTTTTTCTCCTGCGGCATGCCGGATGCCGGTGGGGCATCCGAAGTTGATGGGTCGAATCGACCATGTTTGGGACGCTTGGCCCCGCCCACGCATGACGGCCGATGCAGAGATGACCATCGGAGCTCCCCGAGGGTTGTACGGGGACCGTTCCCGCGCACCCCGTGCACTGCGGGTCGGTCCCCTCATCGGCGGGTGCTCAGGCGGTGAACCCAAGCGCCAGGGCGCCTACCACCGGCGCCGCGTACACCAGGGGGAACGGGATGTGGTAGTACGAGCGCGCGCGGATCACGGTGACGACGGCCCCGGCGAAGTACAGCACCAGGCCGATCCCGGCCAGTACGCCTATGACCGGTACGAACAGGCCGGCCAGCAGCCCTGCCGCCCCCGCGGCCTTGGCGGCCCCGAGCCAGGGCCACCACGACTGGGGAACGCTGTAGTCGGCCAGGGGCTCCACGACCCACTTGGCGCGGAAGAAGACCGAAGCGGCCGAGAAACCGGTCATTGCGGCGGCCAGGACAGTGACGACGACGTAGGTGGTGGACATCAGCAGTGCTCCTCAGCGATTCAACACCGGTGCGGGCTCGCTCCGGCAGGGTGTGGTGAGTGGTTCACTGCATTGACGTGCCGCGGTGTGGGAGTGTGACAGGACGGGCCCAGATTTCTTCTGGCGGGCCGACACCGCTACGGCGCGCGGTGCGTCAGCCGGCACGCTCTTGCTCGGCAGGGCGTCACTGCCGTACTCACTTCACGGCGTAGTCGGCCAGCGAGCCCTCCAGCAAGTCGAAGACGCGGTGGGCCGAGACAGTCACCGTTTCGGCGATCCGTGCGTTGCTCTGACCGTCGAGGGTCAGCGCCAGGATGTGCTGGAACAGGATGCGGTGGGCGCCGCCCAGTTGGGCTGCCGCCGCCCGGGGGGTGATGTCGTCGGGGGCAGCTCCCGTCTCGGCGGCGAAGAGCGTGGCCAGTGCGTCCTCGCGCTGGTCGTGCATGTCGCGCAGGCGGGCGCGCAGCGTGGGACTGTCCGCGATCATGCGGGCGAATGCCTCTCCGCAGAACCCGATGACGGGGTCGTGCCGTGCGACCCCGTCGAGGAACTCGGCCCGCAGCGCCGTGAGCGCCGACTGCCCCTCCCCCCGGCCGGCGACGGTACGGGCAAGGCCCGCGACAAACTCGTCCTGATGATCGAAGGCCAAGTCCTCCTTGCGGGCGAAGTAGTTGGTGACCGTCTTCTTGGCGACCCGGGCGGCTGCCGCGATCTCGGCGATCGTCGTGGACTCGAAGCCGTTCTCGATGAACAGCCGGGTCGCATGGTCGGAGATGAGCTGCCGGGTCTCTTGCTTCTTGGACTCGCGAAGCCCCATCGGTTCGATACTCATGGAGCAATCTTACACCCGTCGCAATTCTATGCTTGACGAACTGAGAGCGGCCGGGCTAAGTTTACATCCGTAGCAAGTTTGACGAAGTGTCGGCAGCCTGAAAGGCACCCATGAATCCCTCGCTCAAGAGCACCTTCGCCGCAGCCCTCGACCGCAAGAACGCCACGCAGAGCCGCAAGGCCCAGCACCAGGTCCGCGACCTGGCGCCCACCTCCGCCCGCGGAGGCCAGTTCCGCCCGACCAACGCACCCCGCAGGCAGGCCTACTGACGCCCACCCCCGCCCCTTCGCCCTTACCGCACCCGCCGTTCCCCGGAAGGCTTCACATGACTGATTTCAATGCCGGCACCGAGTTCGACCGCCAGGTCAAGACACTGGTCGACATGGGATATCCCGCCCTCGCCGGCATGACCGAGACCGCGTTCCGTGATCTTGTCGAACCCCTGCGCAAGCCCGTTCTCGCCAGGGCGGCAACACTGCAGCCGCCGACCGAAGGCCGGGTTCCCTTCCTGCTGGTGGTCACCAGGGCGCTCGCACCCCTCGAGGAGTCGGTCCCACTGACCACGCTCGCCGGCAAGAGCGGCCCCGGCGTCATCGAGCGCTTCTACGCTCCGGGCGAGCTGGAAAGGTTCGTCTCGCTCAAGGAGCTCGCGCTCCCGGAAAGGGAGGTGTACGTCGTCTTCGACATCGACCGGGGCGAGGAGTTCTGCAACGTCGTCCCCCTGGACGCCCTGGCCACGATCGCGGAGCGAGGCCGGACCCCGCTGACCATCGAGGAAGGCATAGCGTTCATCACCCAACACCCCCGGTCCCTGGCCAAGAACAAATGCTTCTCCCTCGGCGGCAGCCGCCTCGGAGACCGCCGGGTCCCGGCCTTGTGGATCAGCAAGCACGCCCCGAAGCTGGGATGGTGCTGGGAGGGCAACCCACACACCTGGCTCGGCCTGGCTTCGGCCGGCAGCCGCAGCTGCTGAGGTTCTCGCATCGAAGCAACAATCGACGGGGCGCTGATACCGCCCCTGCCCGTCAGAAGCCTGGACCCCCCAGCCCCGCGACGGCGGCGGTCTCCAGCCCCCGCGTCCGGTAGCTGTCGGCGTCGAGCGTGATCACCTCCGCGTGATGAGCGAGGCGGTCGACCGCCGCCGAGGCGACCCCGGCATCGCCGAACACCTCCTCCCAGCGGCCGAACGGCCGGTCACTGGTGACGATCAGCGAGGCCCGCTCGTAGCGGTGCGAGACGAGTTGAAAGAGAAGATGGGACGCCTCACCCTCCAGGGGTACGTAACCGACCTCGTCCACGATCAGCACCGGATAGTCGTCCAACCGCGCCAACTCCTTACCCAGCCCGCCCGCGGCCTTCGCGTCGCCCAGGCGTGCGGCCCACTCGGCCGCCGTGGCGAACAGCACCCGGTGACCGGCCTGGCACGCCCGTACGCCCAACGCGACGGCCAAGTGTGTCTTGCCGGTCCCCGGAGCGCCGAGGAACACCACATTGCCCTTGCGGCCGACGAAGTCGACCTTCCCCAGCCGGGCGAGAGTCTGCGGGTCGGGCGATCGCAGGTGAGCGTCGTCGAACATCTCCAGGACTTTGCGTGCGGGGAACCCGGCCGCCTCGATACGCTCCTGCGCCGCGGAGCCCGGCTCCTTCTCGCCGCCGCCGTCCCGCTGCCGCGGCAGCTCCACCGGGGGTGGCCCGTGAGCAGAGCCGGCCCTGCTCTCGTGCGAAGCCATGGGGCCGGACATGTACGCGAGGATCGCCGCCGAGGCGATGAACGCCATATGGATCACCGTCCCCCAGAGCAGATCGTGCTGGGGCGTGTGGTGCACGTCCACGAACATCTGCAGCAGGTGCACCGACGAGATCCCGACGATGGCGGTGGCCAGCTTCACCTTCAGCACATTGGAGTTGACGTGCGAGAGCCATTCCGGCTGGTCACGGTGGCCCTGGAGCCCGATCCGGGAGACGAAGGTCTCGTACCCTCCGACGATCACCATGATCAGCAAGTTGGCGATCATCACGACGTCGACCAGCTTGAGGACGGCGAGCATGACATGGGTCTCGTCCGCCCGCCCGCTGACGACGTGGTCGATGAGATGCCACAACTCGTTGAAGAACTTGTAGACGTAGACCCCTTGCGCGGCCACCAGGCCGAAATACAGAGGCGCTTGGAGCCACCGGGTCGCGAACAACGCGCACCCGAGCGTCATCATGGTCGACGGGGACGAGGCGGGACGGGACAACGGCACCTCCAGCAGAGAGATTCATATTCTTGTGGGCCACCACCGAAAATCTGAATCCGCACCACCCTTTGGGGTTAATAGGAATCCAGTAGCACAACACCCACACAGGGAGCCACGACGCGCGGCCGCCAGGCCCCGCACCCGGCGAATCGTTCATTCTCGTACGCCCGCCTGTGCGTGGCTTTGACCACCCTTCAGGTGGTCGAGGGGGACACGATGGGGCGTCGGAGGCCCTGCGACGGTTCAAAACCATGTGGAGGTGTGCCGCCCGGGACGGTCATGATGGCGGGCATGAGTAATCGCGCGGCTGAACGGAAAATCCACCT
>NZ_JAGGOK010000106.1 GCF_018614615.1 Streptomyces sp. ISL-100
GTGTAGGGGCACGGATCGCACCCTCGGAACGCCTCAGACTCGAGATTTACGCTGGTGAAGCCGCTTCGTATTACAGGTTGAACCGGAACTGTAGATCTGGCGGCATCGTCCCGGGTATCCGGGAGATTCCCCGACCCGAGGCCCCATGCGCCCCTCTGAGCATCACAGCCGCTTCGCTCTCGGGACGGCTCGAACCGTCGCCGGGTCGACTCCGCGTCTGCCAGAAGGCTGCCGAAGGACCCGCACTTCGACGAGCGATTCGACGACCCGGCGCTGGAAGCCCACATCCGCCTCGTCGAAGACGGCTCTTGGATCACGGCAGTCGATCAAGGATCCCAGCCCGGCAGTTCCGAGCACGCGACGGCGCTCTTCCTCCAGCTCGGCGATGCCTGATGCCTCGCGGCTACGAATGCGCGCGACGTCTGCGCCGTGGACGTCACCGAGCTCGAGGTCGCGCACGGCGCGCTCCATTCTCCTGCGGCGCTGCGCGATCTCGCCTCGGATCTCCGCCGAGCGCGGGGCATCCGGGCTCAGGAGGAGCTCCTCCAAGTCCGGACGGACGAGCAGCTGGTGAACGACGCGCAGCACGGAGTCGTCGATGTGGTTGCTGGATCGGGTGAAGTGGCCCCGGGTGCCGCCCGGCGTGCCCGCGCACCTGTAACGGCCGGACTTCGCGCTCACCGGCTGGCCGCAGTGGCCGCAGCGGTAGATGCCCGATCCCAGGTACCGGTATCGCATCGCGGGCTCCGGACGGGCTGCGAGGGACTGGTGATCAAGGCGTTCCTGCACGGCGTTCCACGTGTCCTCGTCGACGAGCGGCTCCCATTCTCCCCAGACGGGGTTCCCGTCCTCGTCGCGCACGATCCAGTCCGACGAGGACGTCCTCGCTCCGGCACGGCCCGCACCGCCGGCATAGCCGGCATAGACGGAGTACCCGGCGTAGCGGGGGTTGCGCAGGACGCCGAGGACCGTGCTCAGCGCCCACGGACCGTCGTCGGGAACATCAGCGGGCTCCAGGCCTGCCGCCAACCGCTTCTCATTCCGCTCGATCGCCAGCACGCGGCTGCGCTTGGGCAATCGCGGAAGTGACGTCACCGCGCCCTCCCCCGACTCGCCCGAGAGCGCCGCGGCCATCGACGCCATCGACGGGCCGTCGCAGATCGCGCACAGGCGGAACAGCTCGCGCACCGCCGCGGCCTCCTCCTCGATCACGCCGCCGGTCGAGTAGCCGAACAGGCGCGTGCCCTTCGGGGCCCGACCGCGTCGAGCGCGCTGCAGCTCGGCCGCGGACCGGCGCGCCGCGCTCCGCTCGACCTCCCCGCGGGCCACGGCGGCCTTGACCCTGGCGTACATCCGCCCCCCGTCGGCCGTCAGATCCGCCTCCCCGTTGGCCGTGACCAGCCGCAGCCCGCGCGCCTCAGCGGCGTCGATCCACTCCTCGAGCTGGCGTGGCTGCCGTGTCAGGCGGTCGAGGTCCCAGCAGATGATCGCGTCGAACGAGCCCGCGAGGTAATCGGCCACCATCCGGTCGTAGTCGGGCCGCCTCTTCGTCTTGTCCGTCGCGGACCTCGACTGGTCGACGTACGTCCCGACCACGATCCATCCGCGATCAGCGGTGATCCTGAGGCAGTCGTCGCGCTGCCGGTCGACGGCGAGTCCGTCCATCTCGCGGTCGAGCGAGACGCGCAGGTAGATCGCGGCGCGCATCGGAGAAGCAGCCATGGAGGAAACCTAACCCGCGTCGGTGACCTTCCAACTCGCCTCACCCAGATGGACTTCGAGAACGCGAGAAGCTGCTCATTGAAACTCGCCTCGTGGCAAACGCTTCCCACCCTCTCTGTCAGCCTTGGAGCGCACTCAGCCCCTCGACCGCGAGCCGGTCACCCGCCGGCTCCCCTCCGCGATCCGTCCACTCCGCCTTCTACCGGGGTCTGTTCGGTTGGGAAACCTCCGATGTCGGCGGCGGTCGTACGGTGCTCACCAAGGAGGGGCAGCCGGTTGCCGGGCTCGCCGAGGCAGCGGGCTCGCAGACCGGGCCACCGTCCTGGACGACGTACCTGGCCACCAGCGACATCGACCAGGGCCTGTCCAGGATCGAAGCGGAAGGCGGGGCGGTCCTGCAGCCCGCCGGCGATGGCTGGGAGGCGCGAACCGCGCTCGCCCGGGACGCGAGCGGTGCGGTCTTCGAACTGTGGCAGTCCGGGGACCGTCCGGGCATGGCTCTCTGGGAGGAGTTTGGCGCACTGATGTGGAGTGAGAACTTCACACCGGATGTGGAGCAGGCCAAGCAGTTCTACGCGGCTGTGTTCGGCCTGCGCTACGCCGATCCGTTCCCCTGGCACTTCGGCGACCCGGCCACCGCGATGGGCACGTACACCATGTTCGCCACCACCGGCGACGGCGTCGACCAGTCCAACGCTGTGGGCTCCCTCGGCCAGTTGGACCCGCATGATCCCGTCGGCCAGCCGCACTGGATGCCGTGCTTCGCCACCAGCGACGTCACCACGACCTCGGAGACGGCGGAGCATCTTGGCGGCAGGGTGCTGAGCGGCCCGTACGACACCCGGTCGAAGCCCTCACCGATGCCCTGCGCTTCGAGACGGCTCCCTTCGGGATCAGGGTCAGCCTGATCGAGCCCGGCCTGATCCGACCGGGTTCGGCGATACGGCCGCCCATACCCTTGCCGGGTCCGCAGCGCCGAGTGGTCCGTACGCCGGGCTGAACGCCGCCGTGGACCGCCAGATGACCGACTCGTACCGCTCCAGGGCCTTGTCCGCGTCGCCGGAGGCGGTCGCGGAAGTGATCGCCCGAGCGGTGACGAGCCACCGTCCCCGCACCCGCTACGTCGTCACCCCGGCCGCCAAGGCCCTCGTACACACCCGCCGCCTGCTCGGCGCCGGCGTATTTGACGCCTACCTGCGGCGCCAGTTCAAGTCCGGCGCCTGATCCGGCCGGCGCGGCTCGGGGCTCGCCGGTCCCTACCTGGCCAAGGAGAGTCCGTCCCCCGTCAGCGCTGCATCGATGTCCTCAGGACGGCCGTGTTTGGTGAAGTGCTCCAGGCGGACCTGGATGAAGACTGCCTTCGCCCGGACCGCTATGGGACCGTCCTCATCGCCGATGCGGGCCTCGGCCTCGCAGAAGACCTTGCGGCGGTGCACGCCAGTGATCTCGGCGCGGATGTGAAGAACGGAACCCACGAGCACGGGGAGGACGAGATCGGTCTCCAGGCGTCCCGTCACGGCGGCCTCGGAAAGATGCCAGTTGAGCGTGCCCAGGGTCTCGTCCATCGCCGTCACCAGGATTCCGCCGTGCACCAGCCCGGGGCCTCCCTGATGGCCGGGCTGCACGGTGAATTCGGCGTTCACGGCCAGGCCCTCCCCCGCTACCGCGGACAGCCGCAGACCCTGAGGGTGGCGTGGACCGCAGCCGAAGCAGTGGTCGTAGTGCGAGGCGAGCGGCGTGCCGGGTGGCGGGGCGTCGGCGGCGCGCTCCGGCAGCACCGCGTCCGGCGGCGCCGTCGTCGCCGACGTTGCCGGTCGGCCCGCGCTCGCGTGCGAACCGATGGACTGGGGCGCGAAGGCAATCACCTCGTTCACGGCCATTCTTCGTTCTCCAATGGCACACCGCGCGCAGCCAGTCGTCGCCCAGGCCGAGCCGGGTGAGTGAAGCGAGGGCGTGGGCGTAGGGGTAGGGGATGTTGGGGTAATCGGAGCCGAACAGAACGCGGTCGCCGAGGCCACGCAGCCGAGGCAGCTCGTCGCGGGGGAAGGGCACGTCCCGCTCGGCCAGGTCGGTGAAGGCCATGGTCGTGTCGAGCATGACGCTCGGATGGCGCTCGGCGATGCGGAGGAAGGCCGCGCAGTCCGGGTGGCCCATGTGGGCCACGATCAGCCGCAGCCCGGGGTAGCGCTCCAGCGGTCTGCGGGCCGGCTCCGGGCCGGTGTGCGCTCCTGGGGCCGGACTGTGTCCGCAGTGGGTGAGGACCGGGATTCAGGCCTCTTGCAGGAGGCCCCAGACGTCGTCGAGCAGCGGGTCGTTGGGGTCGTAGTCGCCGACGTGGAGGTGGGCCTTGAAGATCCTGGCGCTCGACTCGACCGCTTGGCGTACGTACTGCGGCGCGTCCGGTTCGGGGTAGAAGGTGGCGATGTGCAGGCAGTCGGGTGTGGGCGGCGAAGCGGGCGGACCAGGAGTTCAGCCAGAGCGCCATGTCCGGCTGGTGCGGGTAGATCATCGCGGTGAACGCCCGGACACCGAAGGCGCGCAGGCGTGCCAGCCTCTGGCCTTCGCCCATGCGGTAGGTGATGGGCCAGGGCCGCCCCGTGAGCGGTCCGGCGGTGTCGAAGTACTCCCAGACCTTGGTCAGCACCGGTTCGGGCATGAAGTGGGTGTGGACGTCGATGAGTCCGGGCAGGCCGAGTTCCCGCCAGAAGGCGGTCACCTGAGGTATCTCTTCCGCCGGCGGGGTCATGCGGCGATCGTCCGGGCCCGGTCGAGGATGGCGGCGGTGTCGACGCCTTGCGGCAGGGTGCCGAAGGCCCCGCCGTGGTCGCCGCCGAGGCGGGAGGCGCAGAAGGTGTCGGCCACCGCGCCCGGGGCGTACCGCTGGAGCAGGGACGCCTGGAGGACGAGCGCCATGGTCTCGGTGATCCGGCGGGCGCGGTACTCCGCCTCCGCCGGGTCCGCGAGCTGCTTGCGGAGTCCGGCTACGGCCTGGTCGAGGTGCCGGTCGGCGCCGGCCGCACGCTCCACCTCACCGAAGAACGCCTCGACCGCCTCGGGCGCACGGGCCATCGCCCGCAGGGCGTCGAGCGCGGCTACGTTGCCGGAGCCCTCCCAGATGGAGGAGAGCGGGGCCTCGCGGTACAGGCGCGGCATGCCGGATTCCTCGATGTAGCCGTTGCCGCCGAGACATTCGAGGGCTTCGGCCGCGTGCATCGGGGCGCGCTTGCACACCCAGTACTTGGTGACGGCGAGCCCGAGGCGGCGGAACAGGGCTTCGCCCTCGTCCCCGGCCACGGCCCGGTCGGTGGCGCCCGCGAGCCGCAGTGCGACGGCGGTCGCGGCCTCCGACTCCAGGGCGAGGTCGGCCAGGACGTTGCGCATCAGGGGCTGGTCGATGAGCGCCTTGCCGAACGCCCGGCGGTGGGTGGCGTGGTGGACGGCGCGTACGAGCCCCAGCCGCATCCCGGACGCGGCGCCGAGCGCGCAGTCGAGGCGGGTCATGTTGACCATCTCGATGATGGTCGCCACGCCCCGGCCCTCCTCGCCGACCAGCCAGCCGAAGGCCTCGTCGTACTCGATCTCGGCGGAGGCGTTGGAACGGTTGCCCAGCTTGTCCTTGAGCCGCTGGAGCAGGATGCGGTTGCGGCTGCCGTCCGGGAGCACCCGGGGCAGCAGGAAGCAGGAGAGTCCGCCCGGGGCCTGGGCCAGGGTGAGGAAGACGTCCGACATCGGGGCCGAGGTGAACCATTTGTGCCCGGTGAGCCGGTACGTGCCGTCCGCGGCGGGCGTGGCGGTGGTGGTGTTGGCGCGTACGTCCGATCCGCCCTGCTTCTCGGTCATCGACATGCCGGCGATCAGGCCCCGCTTGGTCTCGGGCGTGCGCAGTCCGAAGTCGTACGTGCGGGAGGCGAGCAGCGGCTCGAAGCGGTCGGCGAGCTCGGGGGTGGCGCGCAGGGCGGGCACGGCGGCGTACGTCATCGAGACCGGGCAGGTGTGACCCGCCTCGACCTGGCCCCACACGTAGAATTTCGCGGCCCGCGCGAGGTGGGCGCCGGGCCGGGGCTCCTGCCACGGGGCGGCGTGCAGTCCGCTGCCGACGGCGATGCGCATCAGCTCGTGCCAGTACGGGTGGAACTCCAGCTCGTCGACGCGGTGGCCGTAGCGGTCGTGGGTGTGCAGGGCAGGCGGGTTCTCGTTGACCAGGCGGCCCCATTCGGCGGCCCGTTCGGAGCCGGCGAGGACGCCGAGTTCGTGCAGTTCGGCGGCCGCCCAGTTGGCGCCCTCCCGGGAGAGCGCCTCCGTCAGGGCGGGGTCGGCCGCCGCGTCGTAGCCGTGGTGCGGCGGGACCTGGTTGGTGACCTCATGCGTCGGCGACAACGTCTACTCCAAGGGAGCGCAGGGTGAAGGCGGTCAGAGCGGGGATGACGTCCCCCGGTGCGGCGTCTCCGTCGGCGAGGGGTCCAACGAGGGCCTCGGCGATGGCACCGACGAGGGCGGCAGCAGCGAGTTCGGGCGGTTGCGGGGGCAGTTCGCCGCTCGCGACGCCCTCGGCGATCAGGCCCGCGTAGACGTCCCGGAAGGCCCGCCGGAAGACGAGCCGCTCGGTGTCGACCGCCAGGTCCGCGGGCTCGGCGAGCAGGGCGAAGGCCCGGCGGGGCGACTGAAGGGCCCGGGCGGCGAAGACCTCGACGGCCGCGGCCACCCGCTCGGCGGCTGTTCCGGGCCGCTCCGCGGCGGTGGCCACGGCCTCGACCTCGCGGACCGCCAGAGTGCGGAGCGGCGGCCAGCTCGGACTTGCCGGAGAACGACTGGTAGACGGTGCCGGTGGAGATGCCGGCCTCGGCGGCGATGGCCGCGACCGAGCAACCGGCGTAACCGGTACGGGAGAGCAGGCGGACAGCGGCCTCCAGGATCTGGTCGCGGCGGGCGTCGAGCCGGGCCTGCACAGCAGGAGGACGTCGGTAGGGCACGGAAAAATTGAAGCACTGATTCATTGCTTCATGCCAGCCTCTCGGGGCTGTTCTTCACGCCCGACTCCCCAGGGCCTCTGTTCGCACTTGCCTGGTCCACGGGGAACGGAATGCCGGCCGGCCATCCTGACACCGGCGCCGGGCCCAGCTCCCTGGGGGTGCCGGACACAGACACCTCCACCGCGCCGTCCGGGGACGGCTCCGCCACGCCCACCCGAGGGGTCGGGCCACACGAGGGCAGAGCCGCCCATACCACCACCGGCCCGCCATGGGGGGTGGCGCGCCGGAGCCGATCAGGGCCGAACGCGGTATCGCACTCGGGCCAACGCATCACGCCCTGGCCGAACCCGGGACGGACGCCGCAATGGCGGCGAGGCAACAGTTGGACTGCACCACTCCCACACAAGGCACACCGCGGGTCACCGACCCCGGGACCATCCGAACATCCGGGCACATCCGGATGAGCGGACGGGTTCCCCCACCCCGTCAACAGCAGTTACGATCACTGTTACCTCGCCGCGTCCGTAGTTTGACGAGGTGAATCACCCAAGTCAAGAGGCCCCCCAACTCTCGTTGAGGCCAGGCACTGAACGGACTTGACGCAGCTGCGCACAGAGATCCAACCGATCGAGGTAGCAGCTCCCGAAACTCGTGTTGACACGGGCGCTACGACTTGGTCACGTGGCAGCGCGTCCCGTGGGGGGTGCATGTCCTGCTCACGGTCCCGGGCCAGGCCGTGCAGGCGGAACTGCTGCCTCGACCTTCATGCCCTGGCCTGCGGCCATGGCCGGCCCCGAGCTGCTCGACAGCATCGCCCTGACCGGCCGCGCGGACCTGCCCGACAGTGACCGCAGGCTCTTCGAGCGAGCGAGCCTGGTCACCGCGCTCCTCCTGCTGCTGCGCCGCACCGTCCCCGAGGCCGAGGACCGCGTACGCGGCGAACTCCTCGACGACCTGCTCGCCGAGGACCAGCCCGACAACCCTCGCAACATCAGCAGCCTCACCCTCCGGGCGCGCAAGCTCGGCATTCAGCTCGGGAACCCGCACGAAGTCCTGGTACTCCACTGCGACGGGCCGCTGCGCCAGCGGCTGATGGACGAGACCGCCCGCCGGGCACGGGCGTCCGGCGGGCTGGCCGGCCTCTACAAGGGCCACGTGATCTCATCGCTCCGGCCGGCCACCCCGGGCTCGTCCCGCGCGAACTCGCCCAGGATCTCGGCAGGGCGCTCGGCGCCCCCGTCACGGTCGGATCCGCTGGACCCGCCCAGCTGCCCCGCACCTACGCCGATGCCCTGGTGTGCCTCCGGGCACTCCGCAATCTAGGCCGCACCGGCGACGGATCGTCGCTGTCGGAACTCGGGTTCCTGGGGGTCCTCTTGAGCGACCGCACCGATGTGAACGGCTTTCTGACCCGGGCCATCGGATCCCTGATCGAATACGACGCACAGCGCGGCACCGAACTGGTCCGCGCCCTGGAAACCTACTACGCGGCCGGCGGGAACCTCTCGAAGGCCAAGGACGCGCTCCACATCCACGTGAACACCGTCGTCCAGCGACTCGACCGGATCGCCCAGCTGCTCGGCGCCGACTGGAACAGCCCCGGGCGGGCGCTGGAGGATCAACTGTCCCTCCAACTGCACCGCCTCACGGCTCCGATGGCGCCCCCTTCCCCATAGACGTGCGGCTGAAGCCGATCCGATCCGGGGACCGAAGGATCTCCCAGCCAGTTAACAATCTTGCTCGGGCAAGGGCTGCCCCTCGTTTACGAAAGTAGCTATGCGTGCGGTTCTGGCCGATACCTGTCACGGGGAAAGATCGCCAGTTGCCGACTGACGGGGAAAAGCCGCCACGAGTGAATGTCGCCGGAATATCACCCGTACCGGACTACGCTCAGACAGCCGATCCGGATGAAGGGGTTCCGTAATGTTCTACAGCAGCGGTAACTACGAGGCTTTCGCGCGCCCGCGCAAGCCCGCTGGGGTGGAGGAGAAGACCGCGTGGTTCGTGGGAGCGGGGCTGTCTGGGATGTCTGCGGCGGCGTTCCTCATCCGCGACGGGCAGATGCCCGGTGAGAAGATCACCATTCTGGAGCGGCTTAAGCTAGCCGGCGGCGCCCTGGACGGCATCAAGGAGCCGAAGAGGGGCTTTGTCATCCGCGGCGGCCGGGAGATGGAAGACCACTTCGAGTGCTTGTGGGATCTGTTCCGGTCGATCCCGTCCATCGAAATGGAGGGCGCGAGCGTGCTTGACGAGTTCTACTGGCTCAACAAGGACGACCCCAACTACTCGTTGCAGCGCGTCACGGAGAACCAGGGCCAGGACGCCCGCATTGACGGCCTCTTGACATTGAGCGACAAGGCGCAGAAGGACTTGATCAGAATCTTTCTCGCTACTCGTGAGGAGATGGAGAACAAGCGCATCAACGAGGTCTTCAGCGAAGATTTCCTCAAGAGCAACTTCTGGCTCTTCTGGCGGACCATGTTCGCCTTCGAAGAATGGCACAGTGCGCTGGAGATGAAGCTCTACCTGCATCGCTTCATCCACCACATCGGCGGGCTGGCCGACTTCTCCACGCTGAAGTTCACGAAGTACAACCAGTACGAGTCGCTGGTCCTGCCGTTGCGTACATGGCTGATCGACCATGGCGTCACGTTCCAGTACGACACCGCAGTCACCGACATCGACTTCCACATGACCGCGGAGCACAAGCAGGCCACCCGCATCCACTGGGTCCGTGAAGGCGTCGAAGGCGGTGTCGCCCTGGGCCCGGACGACCTGGTGATGGTGACGATCGGCTCACTCACCGAAAACTCCGACAACGGCGACCAGCACACCCCGGCCAAGCTCGACGAAGGGCCGGCCCCGGCGTGGGACCTCTGGCGGCGTATCGCCGCCAAAGACCCGTCATTCGGCCGCCCCGACGTGTTCGGCGCGCACATCCCGCAGACGAAGTGGGAGTCGGCGACGGTCACCACGCTCGACGCCCGCATTCCCGCGCACATCCAGCGGATCTGCAAGCGTGACCCGTTCAGCGGCAAAGTCGTCACCGGCGGCATCGTCACCGCGAAGGACTCCAACTGGCTGATGAGCTGGACGGTCAACCGGCAGCCACACTTCAAACAGCAGCCCGACGACCAGATCGTGGTCTGGCTCTACTCGCTGTTCGGAGAGGTCCCCGGCGACTACGTGAACAAGCCGATGCAGTACTGCACAGGCGAGGAAATCACCCAGGAGTGGCTGTACCACCTGGGTGTTCCGGTTGCTGACATCCCGGAACTCGCGGCGAGCGGGGCCAAGTGCGTGCCGGTCATGATGCCTTATGTCACCGCGTTCTTCATGCCCCGCCAGGCCGGTGACCGGCCCGACGTCGTGCCGCCCGGGGCGCTCAACTTCGCCTTCATCGGCCAGTTCGCCGAGACGCCGACCCGCGACTGCGTCTTCACCACCGAATATTCGGTGCGCACCGCAATGGAAGCCGTCTACCAGCTTCTCGGCATCGAACGTGGCGTGCCGGAGGTGTTCAACTCGACCTACGACATCCGTACATTGCTCGCCTCGACGAACCGCCTGCGCGACGGACAGCAACTCGGCCTTCCCGGCCCAGCGCTCCTGCGCAAGCACCTGCTCAAGAAGGTGGGCTCCACCCAAATCGGCGAACTTCTACGAGAATTCCACCTGATCCCCGACTAATGAGTGTCCGGTTCACGCGAAGGCCGTGAGCAGGGTGTCTCTCACCCGCCCGCCGGAAGGCGTTCGCCTTCCGCTCGACCAGCGCGAGAGCCGGAGAGATCTCTCCCCGGGCGAACAGCGCACCCATCTGACCGACGACCGCCTGCAGTTGACCAGTGAGCGACTGCGTGGACAGCAGGTCCTCCGCCTCACGGAAGAGGACGAGTGCGCGGTCCGGGTCGCCTTCATGTCTGGCCACGTCCCCAGCCCACACCCACCGGCGTAGTCCAGCTGAGGGTCCGTCTGGGCATCGGCCTCTTCCGCTACCTGCTCCTCGTACTGGTCTCCTTCGCCCTCGCCGCCTACGCGGGTGTACAGCTGCTCAAGGGAGACGCCCTCGGCGTGGCACTGTGGTTCGTCGGGGCGGCCCTCCTCCACGACCTGGTGCTCCTCCCCTTGTACTCGGTGACCGACCGCGCCGCGCAGTTCCTGTTCGGCGGAAGGCCGGCCACCCCGGTCCGGCCCCGGAAACCGAGCGTCAACTACGTTCGCGTGCCCGCCTTCGTCTCGGGCCTCCTGCTTCTGGTCTGGTGGCCGCTGATCCTCCGCCAGGTCGGCCACTACACCGCGGGCACCGGCCTTCCCGCGGATGTCTTCCTGGGGCGCTGGCTCCTGATCACCGCGGCCCTGTTCGCCGCCTCGGCAGCGGCTCTTACCGTACGCATGTGGCTCGCGTCAGGGCCCCGGAGACGCGCGGCACGACATCAGCGGAAAGCACGCAGCGCCACGAAGTGACGGCTCGCGCCGTCGGTCCACCGCTCGACCGCCGTCCAGCCCGATGCCCGGGCGTGCCGTCCAGAGCCGGGGCTCCTACGGACGCCCAGGGGAAGCCGGCGCTCACCGGCCGGCGCCCCGCGTGGATCCTGACGTGCCGGCGCTCGTCATCGTCTCCGGGAGCGGTCTCCACGATGACCAGCCCCCGGCTGTGCACCAGATCCCGGATCCGCCGCAGGAGCCTTCCCGGGTCGCCGCCGATGCCGATGTTCCCGTCAATGAGCAGTGCGGTTCCCCAGCGGCCCTCGTCGGGCAGCGGCTCGAACACCGAACTGCACAGTGCCTTGCCGCCTCGGCACACGGTGGCGATGACGGCGGACGGACACACATCGATCCCGAGCACGGTACGACCCCGCCGTGCCAGCTCTTCGACCAGCCGCCCGGCCCCGCAGCCATGTCCAGCCCCCGTCCCGTACACCGCCGGAGCACCGCCTGATCACCGGCATCGACTCGCGCACGTCACCGCCCCATCTCCAGCGGAAAGCACCATCCGTCCGCGTCACGCAGCGAGAGTTCGCCTCGCCGTCCATGGATCGCTTCCCCGTAGGAGCCGCTGTTCCAGTCCCCAGCGGTATCCACCGGCCCAGAATCAGAGATGCTCACACGGGCTCCCTACGTGCGATCGGGGCAGCCGCACGCGGAAGCAGGCGCCTGCCCTTCATGCTTCGCCGCAAAGGACGGAGGTTCGCCGAGGAGGCTGCTTCCACCCGAACGGCCCATGACACGGTGCACGCAGGAGTCCTCGCGCAAGGCGTTGGACACCGTGATGGAAGACCTGGGCAAGCCGGAACACTCGCCGCCTTCCACCGACAACGGCCGGACCCCGCCTCCTGGCGGAAACGCTCGAGTCCGGATCCGCCGCCCAGACGCGGTCTTTGGTGAACCGGCGCCACGTCAAGGAAGACCCTCCGAGCGTGTCGAGCCGTCGCGGCACAGGGCGAGTCAGCCTCTTTCCGCCAGTCCTCGGCGGTGCCGGTGTCGGCGGCGCGCCAAAGCGGTGAGCAGCAATGCGGCGAAGACCATCGAGATCGCGAGGACACCGATGCCGTCGAGAAGTCCGGCGATGGCGCTCTGCAGTGTCCCTGCCGCGTCGATGACCGGATCGGTGGTCAGCGGGTCTCGCAGGGCTCGGATCTCGTACGCGCCGTAGTACGCGACGTACGAGCCGACCGCGAGCAGCAGTCCGCCGCCGATCCGGGAGGATACGGAGCCGAAACGGCGAAGGCGGGCGACGCGGGCCGTGCGGGTCAGGGCGATGGACAGTGCGGCGGCGCCGACGATCAGGCCCATCCCTGCCGCGTACGCCGTGAACAGTGTGACGCCTTCGATGGTGGATCCGCTGCGGAAGGCGGAGACGACGATGACGAGAAAGGGGGCGATGGTGCAGCCGAGTGAGGCGATGGCGTATGCGGCGCCGAACAGGGCCATCGACGGCAGGGAGCGGGTCACGGTGGGTGCGCGGCGGAGCTTGGGGAGCAGGGTCGGCAGGTCACGGCCGGCCAGGAGCCAGCCGCCGGCCACAGCGAGGAGGAGGCCGAAGGCGATGGTGAACCAGGGCAGATGCTGCTGCACCTGGCCGGCGACGGGTGCGACGGCGAGACCGAAGAGGGCGAACACGCCCGCGAATCCACAGGTCATCGCCGCGGTCGCGGCCAGGGCACGCATGACGGCTGCGGTGCGGGTGGGGGTGTCGTCGCCCAGGACGAGGAGGGAGAGGTAGGCGGGCAGCAGGGCGAAGCCGCACGGGTTGACGGCGGCGAGCATGCCCGCGGTCAGGGCGAGGGCGAGAGGCAGGTCGGACATGGCGATCAGCCCACCAGCGCGGCTACCTTGTCGGCCAGCCCCTTTCCGGCGGGCAGGTTGCCGGTGAAGACGGTCTTGCCGTCCTTGTCGAGGACGACGTAGGTGCTCTGCTGGGTGATCTCGAACTTCTTCCAGATGTCGCCGGCTTCGTCGGACAGGTGGGGGAAGGCGCCGACGTTCACGGAGGCGACGAAGTCCTTCATCGCCGCCTGCTTGTCGAGGCCCGCCACACCGACCACGTTGGCCTTCCCCTGGAACTCGGCCGCGACCTTGGCCGTTTCGGGCCCCTGGGCCTTGCACTTGGGGCACCACGGCGCCCAGAACCACAGCACGGTGGGCTTGCCCGCCAGCGACGCGCCGTCGAACGGCTTGCCGTCGATGGTCGTGCCAGCGAAGCGCAGCGCCGCGGGCACCGCCGCCGGGGTACCGGAAGCTGCTTCCGGGGTCGCGGGGGCGCTGGTCGTCGGGGAGCCGCCCGTGCCGGCGGCGCCGCCGGAGGGGGTGCCGCTCTCCGAGCCGCAGCCGGTCAGGGCGAGGGTCGCGGCGGCGAGGAGGGCCGGGAGGAACGGGCGGGCACGCATGAAGGGCTCCTGTGTTCGGGATCGGCTCCGAATGTAGATCGCCCGGCCAGGCGGAAGGGGCGGATGGATGCTTACGGTTCGGTGACGTCAGCCGGCCTGGTCCTTGAGCCGGTCGGGGTCGAGGACGGTGATACGGCCCCGGGCGAGGCGGATCAGACCGTGTCCGGCGAGGTCGCGCAGGACTTTGGTGGTGGTCTCGCGGGACGTGCCGGCGAGGGCGGCGGTCCTGGGCGAGACGTGCACTGTGCTGGCCATGACGACACGCCCCCAACGCAATGGGT
>NZ_JAGGOK010000107.1 GCF_018614615.1 Streptomyces sp. ISL-100
CGCATCTGGCGGCGTTGAGCGCTGCTGGTGGTGTGGAGGGTGTTCTGCCGGCGAAGTCGTTGGTGTTGGGTGGCGAGGCGGCATCTCCCATGTGGGTTCGGGAGTTGGTGGGCGCGGCGGGTGAGCGGGGGGTGTTCAACCACTACGGCCCGACAGAGACCACCATCGGCGTGGCGACCGCCCGGCTCTCCGCGGAACACGTCTCCGGTGATGCGATCCCGGTCGGCTCGCCCATCGCCAACACTCGCTTCTATGTCCTGGACGAGCACCTGCGGCCCGTTCCGACGGGCGTCGTGGGCGAGTTGTATGTCGCCGGTGCGGGACTGGCCCGCGGGTATGTGGGGCGTGCGGCCCTGACGGCGGAGCGATTCGTTGCCGCCCCGTTCTCGTCCTCGGGTGAGCGCATGTATCGCACGGGTGACCGGGCGAAGTGGACGTCGGACGGCCAGGTGGTGTTCGTCGGCCGTGCGGACGAACAGGTGAAGATCCGTGGTTTCCGGATTGAGCCGGGCGAGGTGCAGGCCGTGCTGACCGCGCATCCGCGCGTCGCCCGGGCGGCGGTCATCGCCCGTGAGGACACTCCGGGGGACACGCGGCTGGTGGCTTATGTGGTCCCCGACGACCCGGAGAGCGGTGAACTCGCGGCTGAGGTAAAGGCATTCGCCGCGCAGCGGCTGCCGGAGCACATGGTGCCCGCGTCCGTCGTGGTCCTCGACGTACTGCCGCTGACCGGCAACGGAAAGCTGGACCGCAGGGCCCTGCCCGCGCCGGACTACGCCGCCACGGCGGGCGTCGGCAGAGGCCCGGCCAACGTGCGGGAGGAAGTCCTGTGCGCCGCGTTCGCGGAGGTCCTCGGTCTGGAGAGCGTGGGGGTCGACGACGACTTCTTCGAGCTTGGCGGGCACTCGCTGATCGCCGTGCGGCTGGTTGAACTGCTGCGTTCCCGTGGCGTGTCGGTGTCGGTGCGTGCGCTGTTCGACACCCCGACGGTGGCCAGCCTCGCGGCCTCGACGGGTACTGAGCAGGTGGTGGTGCCGGAGAACCTGATTCCGGCGGACGCGGTGGAGATCACGCCGGAGATGCTGCCGCTGGTCGACCTGTCGGCCGAGGAGGTCGAGCGGATCGTCGCCACGGTCGAGGGTGGTGCGGCGAACGTGGCGGACGTGTATCCGCTGGCTCCGTTGCAGGAGGGCCTGCTTTTCCACCACATGCTCGCCGAGGGAGGCGAGGACGCCTATGTGATGCCGGCGGTGCTGGAATTTGACTCCCGTGCCCGGTTGGACAAGTTCGTGGCAGCGTTCCAGCGTGTGGTGGACCGGCAGGACATCTACCGTACGTCGCTCGTGTGGGAAGGGCTGCGGGAACCGGTTCAGGTGGTGTGGCGCAGGGCGCCGCTGCACATCCGGGAGACGGAACTGGATCCACACGGCACCGACCCGATCGCCGAACTGGTAGCGATCGGCGGGATGTCGATGGACCTCGGCCGCGCTCCGCTCATCGACGTGCACGTCGCGGCCGACCCCGGCAGCGACCGGTGGCTGGCACTGCTGCGCGTCCACCACGTCGTGCGGGACGGCACCGGGCTCGAAGTGCTGCTGGGGGAGGTGGAGGCCTTCCTGGAGGGACGGGAGGCCGAGCTGCCGGATCCGCTGCCGTACCGGAACTTCGTGGCACAGGCGCGCGGCGGGATGGACCGCTCGGAGCACGAGCGGT
The DNA here is from genome assembly GCF_018614615.1 of Streptomyces sp. ISL-100. Taxonomy (GTDB): domain Bacteria; phylum Actinomycetota; class Actinomycetes; order Streptomycetales; family Streptomycetaceae; genus Streptomyces. Next base: position 1,714 of record NZ_JAGGOK010000107.1, read on the forward strand.
ACTTCGCCGAACTGCTGGGAGACGTCACGGAGGCGACGGCGCCGTTCGGGCTGGTCGACGTGCGCGGTGACGGCATGGAAATAGTGCGGGCGCAGGTCACGTTCGCCACGGAACTGGACGAACGGCTGCGTGCGGCCGCGCGTCGCGCGGGGGTGAGCCCGGCGACGGTGATGCACGTGGCCTGGGCGCGTGTTGTGGCGGCGCTCAGCGGACGCGATGACGTGGTCTTCGGAACCGTGTTGTTCGGGCGGATGAACGCCGGAATGGGGGCGGACCGAGTCGCCGGCCCGTTCATCAACACGCTCCCGCTCCGCGTCCGTATCGACGACCAGGGTGTGCTGGCCGCTTTATCGGGGATGCGGACACAGCTGGCCGCGCTGATGGAGCACGAGCACGCGCCGCTGGTTGTGGCGCAGCAGGCGAGCGCGGTGGGCAGCGACGCGCCGCTGTTCACCACCTACATCAACTACCGGCGCAACGCGGGCCAGGACCTGGACGAGCGCTGGGACGGGGCGATGGAGGGCACCCGTCTGGTGTTCTCACACGAACGCACCAACTTCCCGGTGGGCGTCTCGATCGCCGACGACGGTCGGGCGCTGGTGCTCTTCGTGGATGCCGTGGTGTCCGTGGACGCGGACGCGGTCGGTGCGCTGGTCACCACCACTGTCGAGGGGCTGGTGTCCGGACTGGAGGACGCCCTGGACGGTGGCCCGGAGCTGCCGCTGAGCGCGGTGGAGGTGCTCGACGACGGTGAGTGCCACCGGCTGCTGACCGAGTGGAATGACACGGCGGTGGATGTTGCGGCTGCGACGGTGCCGGAGTTGTTCGAGGCGCAGGTGGTGCGTACGCCGGATGCGGTGGCGGTTGTTGCTGAGGGTGTTGAGGTGTCGTATGCGGAGTTGGATGCGCGGGCGAATCGTCTTGCGCGGCTGCTGGTTGCCCGGGGGGTCGGCCGGGAGTCGGTTGTGGGTGTGTGTTTGGAGCGGGGTGTGGAGTTGGTGGTGGCGTTGTTGGGTGTGTTGAAGGCTGGGGCGGCGTATGTGCCGGTTGATCCGGAGTTTCCGGTGGAGCGGGTGGCGTCGGTGGTGTCGGATGCGGGTGTTGGTGTGGTGGTGACGGCTGCGGGGCTGGGTGGGGTGGTGCCGGAGGGTGTGGCGCGGGTTGTGCTGGATGATCCGGCGGTGGTCGCTCGGCTGGCCGCGCTGGACGACGGCGCGGTGACGGCCGAAGAGCGCGGCAGTGAGCTGCTGCCGCGGCATCCGGCGTATGTGATGTTCACGTCGGGGTCGACGGGGCGTCCGAAGGGCGTGGTGGTGGAACACCGGTCCGTGGTGAGCCTGCTGACGTGGGCGGCATCGGAGTTCGGCGGTGAGCAGTTCGCTCGGGTGCTGGTGTCGTCGTCGTTCACCCTCGACGTGTCGGTGTTCGAGTTGTTCGGCCCGCTGGTGTCGGGCGGCAGCGTTGAGGTGGTGCCGGATCTGCTGGCGCTGGCGGATCCGGAGCGTGCGCCGGGTGGAGTGAGTCTGGCTTCCGGAGTGCCGTCGGCATTCGCGCAGGTGCTGGCCAAGGGCGCCCCGGCCGTGCGCCCGGGTACGGTCGTTCTTGCCGGTGAGGCCTTGACGACCGATGCGGTGGGCGGCATCCGGGCGGCGCTGCCCGGGGCGCGGGTGACCAGCATCTACGGCTCGACCGAGGCGACCGTGTACAGCACCGCCTGGTCGGCGGCTGACGACGGTGATGTGGCCGGGCCGGTGCCGATCGGCCGCCCGATCGCGAACGCCGGGGTGTATGTGCTGGACAGGCGGCTGCGTCCCGCGCCGGTGGGGGTCGCGGGTGAGCTGTACATCGCGGGGGCGGGCCTGGCGCGCGGCTATCTGGGCCGTGCGGGGCTGACCGCGGAGCGGTTCGTGGCGTCTCCGTTCTCGGCGCTCGGGGAGCGGCTGTACCGCACCGGGGACGTAGCGCGGTGGAACGCCGACGGACAGATCGAGCGCCTGGGCCGAACGTTGTCGGTGGACGGGGAGCTGGATCTCAAGGCCGAGACGGCACCCGGACACACGGCGGCGGGCGCAAGTCGAGGGCCGGCGAATGTGCAGGAGGAGATCCTGTGCAGTGTGTTCTCCGACGTCCTCGGGCTGGGGAACGTCGGCGTCGACGACGACTTCTTCGTCGTCGGCGGCCACTCCCTCCAAGCGGTCCGGCTGGTGAGCCGGATCCGGTCGGTGCTGGGCGTTGAGATGCCGCTGCGGATGCTGTTCGAGGCGCCGACGGTCGCCAAACTGGCGACGCGCCTGAGCCGCTCGGCGGACGCGGCCCGGTTGGCGCTCAAGGCGGGCATCCGTCCTGACCGGATGCCCCTGTCTTTCGCCCAGCAGCGGCTGTGGTTCCTCGGTCAACTGGAGGGCCCGAGTGCGACGTACAACGTGCGGTCCGTACTGCGCTTGTCGGGCGAGGTGAACAGGGAGGCACTGAACGCCGCGCTGCGGGACGTCATCGGGCGGCACGAGGTGCTGCGCACGGTCTTCCCGACGGCGGACGGTGAGCCCTACCAGCAGGTCCTCGACGTGGACGGCCTGTCCTGGGAGCTTCGGACAACGCAGGTGACGCCTGACGGGCTCAAGGACGCCATCGCCGAGGCCGAGGGGTACGCGTTCGACCTCGCAGCCGAGATTCCGATCCGGGCGTGGCTGTTCGAGGCCGGCGCGGAGCAGGTGCTGGTTCTGGTGATGCACCACATCGCGGGCGACGGCTGGTCGATGGGGCCGTTGGCGCGGGACATCTCGGTGGCGTACGCGGCGTGGTGCGAGGGCCGGGCTCCGCAGTGGGACCCGCTGCCGGTGCAGTACGCCGACTACGCGCTCTGGCAGCGGGATCTGCTGGGGGACGGGGGCGATGCCGACAGTGTGATGGCGCGACAGGTGGCGTATTGGCGGGATGCGTTGGCAGGCGCGCCGGAGGAGTTGCAGCTGCCGTTCGACCGCATGCGGCCTGCGGTGGCTTCGCATCGTGGCCACAGCGTGGCGCTGAACATTCCGGCCGAGGTGCACGCGCGGCTGGTGGAGGTGGCGCGGGCCGAAGGCGTGACCATGTTCATGGTGTTGCAGGGCGCGCTGGCGGTGATCCTTTCCAAGCTCGGCGCCGGCACGGACATCCCGATCGGATCGCCGAACGCGGGCCGTACCGACGAGGCGCTGAACGACCTGGTCGGCTTCTTCGTGAACACGCTGGTGCTGCGTACGGACCTGTCGGGCGACCCGACGTTCCGTGAGGTGCTTGGCCGCGTACGGGAGACGAGCTTGTCGGCGCTCGCGCACCAGGACGTGCCGTTCGAAAAGCTGGTCGAGGAACTTGCCCCGACCCGCTCGATGGCCCGCCACCCGCTGTTCCAGGTGATGCTGACGCTGCAGAACAACGACGAGGCAGAGCTCAACCTGCCCGGCGTGCGGGTCGATGGGCTGGGCGGCGGGTCTGCCGTGGCCAACTTCGACCTGGACTTCTCGGTTGTGGAGCTGTTCGACGCGACAGGTGCGCCGGCCGGTCTGGGCGGTTCGGTGCGTGCGGCGGCGGATCTCTTCGACGCGGAGACCGCCGACCTGATCGTGGAGCGACTGCGACACGTTCTGATGACGCTGGCCGAGGATCCGCAGGCCGCCATTGGGACAGTGGATCTCTTTGATGAGGTTGAGCGG
>NZ_JAGGOK010000108.1 GCF_018614615.1 Streptomyces sp. ISL-100
AGGTGAACGGCTGACTCCTATAGAGGCGCTGATCGTTGTGGACGTTCAATCAGCCTTCGTCTCCGGTGACGGGGCAGTACCCGAGGCGGCCCGGCTCGTGGACCGGACAACGGACCTGATCGCACGGGCACGAGAGAGCGGGGCGCTCGTCGTCCACCTTCAGAACGACGGTCCCGTCGGAGCGGACGACGAGCCCCACACGCTTGGCTGGGAACTCCACCACCCCGTCGAGGCCAGCCCCACGGAGATCGTGATCCGCAAGACCCAGGACGATGGCTTCGAAGGGACTTCCCTGGGGAGCGAGTTGGCCGATCTGGGGGTACAGGCGCTCGCCGTCTGCGGCATGATGTCCGAGATGTGCGTCCAGGCGACGGCCCGCACGGCCCTGGCACGGGGGTACCGGGTTGTGCTGCCGCACGACGCCCACGCGACGTACGACATTCCGGCGGCACCGGGAATCAGCGACGGGGTTCCGGCCGCCATGGTCTCTCGGGTCGCCGAATGGGCGCTCAGCAACGAGGTTGAGGTCATCGCCCACGCCAAGGACGTCACGTTCACGGCCCTGCCCTCACGGTCTTGGTGAAGCAACCGGGCCGATTGCAGCCTCGGACCTCAACTCTGCTTGTCGCGGCCGCTGTTCCTGTCGGTCGGTACGGGCCTGGTCAGGTAATCCGCGATGCGTTCTCCCCACATGCAGATGTCGGCGCGCGTCCTGGACACATGCAAGTCCGCGTGTGGCAGCACATCGGCCAGTGTCTGCGCGGTCGACAGCGGGTGGCCCGGGTCATCCGCCCAGGCCAGGATCAACGCCGGCCGGCGCAGTGCGGCGATTGCCGCAGGGGAAGGCAAGTCGGAGAGTGCCAGTCCGCGTAGGACGGACGGCAGTACTCGCTCGGCAGGCGTGGGTGGGAATATGGGAACGTCGGCTACGACTGCGGGGCGTGGCTGTTCCCGCTTGGCGGCGAGCCACGCGTCCACTCCCTCTCGTCCGATGGTGTCAGCGGACGCCTGGTTGGTCCGCGCGTATGCCTTGCGCGTCGTCCAAGCGGTGGGCGGGATGAGCAGGGCCAGGCGGGAGAAGCGGTCGGGCGCCTGCACAGCGGCGTGCAGCACGGTGCCGCATCCCATCGACGCGCCCATCGCGTCGATGGGTTCCGTTACGCCCAGGTGGTCGAGCAGGGCCAACAGGTCATCTGCGAGCGAGGTGTAGGTGTAGTCGCTGTCCACGGGTTCGCCGGTGGATCGGCCATGTGCCCGGGCGTCATAGCGAACCAGGCGCCGCCCCCGGTCCAGCACCGGCCCCCAGTCGAACAGGCCCATCCGGTCCTCAACGGCCTGGCTGACCAAGCCGCCGTGCGCGTACACGGCTGGAGGGCCCTCACCGGCGTCGTCGTAGACCAGCTCGGCCCTGCGATGGCGGAAGCGGCCTTCCATGACCGCGTGCCTTCCCACTGTCCCCATAGCTGCACGATTCTTCCTGGCGCCCTGCGAAAATTCAGCCGGTGAGTCGCACCCCGGGCGTCTGCTCGTCCTGGCGCCGCTCCTGGTCCTTCTCGACGGCAATTCCTGGGGAGTGGGGGCCTGACGCGTCTGCCGTGGCGCGGGGCCTCACTCAGCGTCCGCCGCGGATACTTCAGCTGCCACGGCAGGAACGGGCGACCCGGGCGACCCGTCGGCCACGGGAAGGGTGACCCGGAGCTTCGACTGGCCGTGCGGCAGTCGCTCCCAGTCGTCCATGAAGCACGCGACGAGGCCGTGCTTCCCGGCCAGCCGGATCAGCGTCTCGGTACGGTAGTAGAAGTCTTCGCCCAGCACATGATGTTCGGCTCCCTCCGTTCGGTCGAAGGTGAAGTCGAAGAAGCCGCCGGGCGCCAGTACCCGTCCGACGTGTGCGAGGCATTCGTCGATGACCTCCGGCGGAGAGTGCGAGAAGACGCTGTGGGCGTGCACCACCGTGAACCAGGCGTCGGGCAGGAAGTCCAGCTTCAGGTCCTCGACGGGGGTCAGATACGGCAGCCTGTCCTGAAGTCCGTACCGGACCAGAGTCTTCTTCGCCTCGATGAGGATGTCGGGCGAGATGTCGATCCCGTAGTAGTGGCCGGGCTCCAGGTGCTCGATGAACCGCCAGCCGGCGCGCAGATTCCCGCAGCCGATCTCCAGCATCCGGTCCTGCGGCGTCAGCCCGTGCTGCACCAGGTAGTCGAACTGCATCTGCCCGATGGCCAGCCAGCGATCGTACGAGGGGCCGCCGCCGACCGCCGCCTCCGGGCTGCGCGCCGTGTCGGACGCCATCACCGCCCTGTAGTACGCGACGTGGCTCCCCCGGTGCCGCAACCGCAGCCAGCTGTCCCGCCCCGCCCGGCGCACGTAGGGCAGCACGCGCCCCGGATGCCGCAGCGCGTATCGCACCTTGTGGCCGAGTCGTGAACGGTTCGCCGACAGACGCGAAGCGGGTGTCTGCTGCATGACGGCCTCCGTGCCATCGGTGGGCTGCCCCTTGGTCGGATGCTAACCACAGGCCCGCGGGCTCGCCCCCTCACTCGTTCGGGACAACTGTTCAGCCGAGTGCCTCCCCCGGCCTGGTGGGCCCAGCGCGACCACCCGCAGCGTGGAGGGAACAGGCCGGCGAACCGTCACCCGCCGTACCCCCGAGCGAGGCCAGGCCATGCAACAAACACGCTTCTTCGTCGGCACGCCGTACCGTGTGCCGCTCGAGGCGCGCGAGCGCCGCTTCGCTGTCGGGGTGGCCGCGCGGCCTCTGCCCCTGGCGGCCGTCGCCGCCGCCTTCGCCCTCATCCACCTCGCCCTGGTCGCGCCCGGTCTCGGACTCGGCTGGGACGAGACCGTGTACGTCAGTCAGGTCAGCCCGCAGGCACCGCCGGCCTTCTTCAGCGCGCCCAGGGCCCGTGGCATCACCTACCTCGTCGCTCCCGTCACGGCTCTCACCACCTCGCCCGAGGCCCTGCGCGCGTACCTGGCCGTGCTGGCCGGCTGCGGCCTGTTCCTCGCGCTGTGGGTGTGGCGGCGGCTGCTGCCCACCGCCGTGCTCGCGGTCGCCGGAGGGCTGTTCGCGAGCCTGTGGGTCACGATGTTCTACGCCGGGCAGGCGATGCCGAACCTCTGGGTCGCGTACGGGGCCCTCGCCTCGGTCGGGTGCTTCCTGCGGGCCGCCCGGGACCCCGGGGAGCACTGGGCCCTGGTCGGTATGGGCGCCGGAGTGGCGTTCGCCGCGCTGATGCGTCCGTCCGACGCGGTGTGGCTGGCGCTGGCACTCACCGTGGCGGCCCTGGTGATGCCGCGTACCCGCCGCCGGGGACTGCTGGTCGTCGTGGCGGCCTTGGGCGTGGTCCTCGGCTGCGCCGAGTGGGTGATCGAGGCGTACGTCCACTACGGCGGTCTCACCGCCCGGTTGCGGCGGGCCAGTGAGATCCAGGGCCACCTGGGCTGGTATTTCGCCGTCGACGACCACGTGCGGGCCCTGGGCGGGCGTGCGTTGTGCCGGCCGTGCGACGTGCCCTGGCGCCACCCCGCCTCCGCCCTCTGGTTCTTCGCCCTGCCCCTGCTCGTGGCGGGCGGTGTGCGGGCCGCCGTCCGCGCCCGCCGCCGCAGCCCGATCGTCCTGGCGACGATGGTGGGGGTGGCGCTGGCGGCGCCGTATCTGTTCACCGTCGGGTACGCGGCGCCGCGTTTCCTGCTGCCGGCGTACGCCCTGCTGGCCCTGCCCGTGGCGCAGTGTCTGGTCCGGGTGTGCGGCCCCCGGCCGCGGTGGCGGCGTACCGCGGTCGGGGTCGTCGCCGTTGCCCTCGCCGCTCACCTGGCGATCCAGTACGTCCTGGTCGACAGGATGGCGGACCGGGTACGGCGTGACACCGCCGATCTCACCCGGATCGCCGCCGCATTGCGTGCCCAGGGGGTGCGCCCGCCGTGTGTGGTGAGCGGTGACGAGGCGGTCCGGGTCGCTTTCCGTACCGGCTGCGCCTCCCGCCAGCCCGGTGGCCACGACGGCAGCATCACACCGCAGGCCCTCGCCGCCACGGCGCTCCGGCAGCCCGTCGCGGTCCTGGTCTCCCAGGGGCGGCGCCCTCCCGCGTACGCCCGCGAGTGGCGTCTCCACCCGCTTCCCGACCTGGGGCGCCGGGCCGGCTTCCGGGCCTACCTGTCCGGCGAAAGGCCGATGGACGCGCAGCGATCCCTGCCCGGCTACACCAGTGGATGGCCACGTCCGCGTTGGTGACGGCACTCCGCCCGCGATGTGTCACGTCCGCGCAAGGGGGACGGAGCCGGTGCGGAACACATCCAATGACCCCTCCCGGGCGTTGTGCACGAGCAACGGCATTCTCATGTGACCGCCCCCGAGGGGCGTTTGGAGTACTGAATCTTGAAAAACAACCGTGCGGCCATTCTTCGTGGGGTGTCAGTCGCTGCTACCGCAGGGGCCGTCCTGACGGCCGGGCCGTTCTCCGCCCCGGCGCAGGCCGACACGCTCAGGCCGCCCACGATCGCCGCCAGGGGCGGCTACGTGATGAACAACGGCACGGGGAAGACGCTCTTCGCCAAAGCCGCGGACAAGCGTCTTCCCACCGGCTCCACCGCCAAGATCATGACGGCCCGGGTGGTGCTCGCCCAGCGGAATCTGAATCTGGACTCCAAGGTCACGATCCAGAAGGCGTACAGCGACTACATCGTCTCGAATACCGCGTCGTCGGCCCGTCTGATCGTCGGCGACAAGGTCACCGTCCGCCAGCTCCTGTACGGGCTCATGCTGCCGTCCGGCTGCGACGCGGCGTTCGCACTGGCCGACAAGTTCGGCAGCGGTTCCACGCGAGCCAAACGTGTGAAGTCGTTCATCGGCAAGATGAACGCGACTGCCAGGAGCCTCGGTATGAGGAACACGCACTTCGATTCCTTCGACGGCATCGGAAAGACCTCGAACTACTCGACACCCCGCGACCTGACGAAGCTCGCCAGTAATGCGATGACGTACCCCATGTTCCGTACGGTCGTGAAGACGAAGTCGACCAAGCAGAAGGTCACGACGAGGAACAACGGTTACCGCTTCATGTCCTGGACCAACACCAACAACCTGCTCGGCACGTACTCAGGGACCCTCGGGGTCAAGACCGGCTCGGGTCCGGAAGCCAGGTACTGCTTGGTCTATGCCGCCACCCGGGGCGGCAAGACAGTCATCGGCACGGTCCTGGCCTCGTCTTCGCAGGCCCATCGCACGACCGATGCGAAGAAACTGATGAACTACGGCTTCAAGAAGTAGCCGAAGCGGCCCGACAGGGGGCGGGTGATGAGCCTGCCCCCACCCACCTGGCGGGCGCCTGACCATTGTTAGTGTGCCCGAAACCAGTTGAGGAGAAGGCCTTGCGCACACCCATCGACACCGTGTGGCGGCGTGCCCACACGGTCGAAGTGCGCGACCTCGGCGAGCGCAGTGTTGCGGTTGTCCGCGACGCCGGCGAACTTGCCCAGCTCGCCGGCCTGCTGGAGGTCGACTTCCACGCAGACGCGTTTGTCTGCATGTGCTGGGGTAACGTGCGATTCCTTGTGAAGGATGCAGCCGGGCAGACCGTCGCCGATCTGACACTGCATGCCGAGAGCGGCCTGGACTGGGATGAGTGGGGTGGACAGTTCCCGCTGTTGCGCGGCAAGGAGTTGGCACACTGGCTGACCGAGCGCGGGCTTTGCTTCGGTTGATCAGGTTGCTCCGGGCGTAGTAAATTCCGCCCGGAGGCTCGTAAGGGCCTGCCCCGGACGAGATGTGCGCCGTACCCGGCCTGCAAAGACGACGCTCTGAGGAGACGTCATGAGCGGAAACGGGCAGCAGGTCGACTTCGCCTCCAAGGCGCCCGAACCTCGCGTCCTGGACGTCGACTGGATCCACGGATCGCCGTCGGCGAAGCACAACACCGATCCCGACATCCAGGTCCACGCCTACGATGAACACACGTTCATCCTGCGCCAGAACATGGCGGTCGACTACGAGGCACCGTTCCTGTTCCTGCTGTTCGGCAACACCCGGGCCGTACTCATCGACACCGGAGCCACCGCGTCCGCCGAGTTCTTCCCTCTGCGCCAGGTCGTCGACGACCTGGTCGGGCGCCGGCTGGCCGAGCATCCCCGGGACGGCTACACGCTGCTCGTCCTGCACACCCACGCCCATGGCGACCACGTCGCCGGCGACGCACAGTTCACCGACCGCCCCCACACCATGGTCGTGGGAGCGGATCGCAACAGTGCCTGGGAGTACTTCGGATTCTCCGACGACCCCGGGCGGGTGGCCCGGGTCGACCTCGGCGGCCGAGTGCTGGAGTGCCTTGCCACCCCTGGCCATCAGGATGCCGCTGTCACGTACTACGACCCGCACACCGGATTCCTGCTCACCGGCGACACGGTGTATCCCGGGCGGCTGTACGTGGAGGACTGGGCCGCCTTCCGCAGTACGATCGACCGCTTGATCTCGTTCGCCGGCACCCGACCGGTCACGCACGTTCTCGGCTGCCACATCGAGATGACCAACGTGCCCGGTGTGGACTACCCGATCCGCACCACCTACCAGCCGGACGAGCCGCCGCTGGAGATGACCGTGGGCCAGTTGCGTGACATCCGCAAGGCGATCGACGAGATCGGCGACCGGCCCGGGCGGCATGCCTTCCCCGGCTTCGTCATCTGCCGCGAGGACCAGGTGTAGGCCCTCGCCGCTGAACGCCGGGATGATGTGAAGAGCCCAAAGGCCGTGATGGGATGTGTCGCATGAGCCAGCCGTCCCTGCGTGATCGCATCGAGCAGTACTACGCCGCCGTACCGCTGCTGTTCGCCGAAGCCGAGGAGTTCGACTCCCTGTGCCTCTTCGTACGCAAGGAGGCAGGCGCCCCTTTCTACGGTGGCCCGTACCATGCCCGTCCCGCCTCGGCAGGTGCCGCCACTGCCACCGCCGCCGACATCGCCCGAGTACGCGCCCGGCAGCGTGAGCTCGGTGTGCCGGAGGCCTTCGAGTGGCTCGCCGAGGTGACGCCTTCGCTGCGCGCCCGCATCGAGGCAGCAGGCCTGCCGGTCACGGAACGCCCGCTGATGACCCTCGACCCGCACCATCCGCTGCCCCCGCAGTCCCTGCCACCGGGCGTCACGATCCGGGCCCTGGAGGCCGACGACCCGGCCCTGCCCGCCGTGCTCGCCATCCCGCAGCTGGCCTTCGCGGCAGAGGGCACAGCGCTGGGGCCGGCGGGCCGCGCGGAGCTGGCGGTGGCGGCGGAAAAGCTCATAGCGGACGGCACGGTGGCGATGACCCGCCCCTTCCTCCGCTCCGGCCACAAAACGCTCGCCGCTGCCTTCGCCCCGGACGGCACTCCGCTTGCCGCCGGTCACTACCACCCGGCGCATGGCATCACCGAGATCGGCGGTATCGGCACCCTCCCCACCGCCCGCCGCCAGGGTCTCGGCGCGGCCGTCATGGCAGCCTTGGCCTCCCACGCCCGCGACCACGGTGTCCACACCGTCTTCCTCGCCTACGCGGAGGAGGCCGTCGCCCGTATCTACGCCCGCCTGGGATTCCGCCCGGCCGGAACCACCCTGCTGATCGCCAACCAGCCCGCCCGTGGTCAGTAGGCAGTCGAGGCCTTCCGCTCACGTTGGAGGGGGTGGTGACCGCATGTGGTCGGGCAGGCACTGCTGGTGCCGGGCGAGGTTTCGGAGGGGGCTGCGTACTCTGGGACCAGGACGTCCCGCACCGCTGGGGGAGGTACGTCATGACCCATAGTCACCGATTTCACCTCGATCAGGATGGGCACTCCATCAGCGTCCAGGTCGGACGGCCCTCCGACGGCATTGAGGTCCTGGTGGACGGCAAGGTCGTCGCCTACCGAAAGGGCCGGCCCAAAGGTGCCGCGGTCCTGGAGGCGGAACTGCCCGAGGAGCCGCCCCGGCCCTTCCGTGTCGTTGTGGAGGACATGAGCGGCGAGCCTTTCTGCGTGATGGAGAGTTCGGGCTCGCGCTTCCTCATGCCACAGGTGCCCTTGTGGAGCAGCCCGGACGAACCGCCGGCGCAACCCAAGCCGTCGCCCCGTCCCCTGCGGCGGCTGCGGAGGATCCTGCGGCGCCTGTGAAGGGACGCCGGGTCCGGACAGGCGAAACTCCGTGCGGACGGCTCTGCCGGCGGATAGCGTCGCGTTCACGGTGAAGGGGGACGTGACCATGACGCAACGCGCGGTTCCGCCTCGCGTGGCGGCCGCAGAGCGTGTCGCCTCCGAGGCGGGATTCAGGAAGAGTTGCATCTCTGAAGTGGGCAGGTTGCTCGGGCTGGCTGCTTCTGCGAAACCCCACGGAATCATTGCGGAGAGCGGCACCGGCTCGGGAGTGGGCACCGCCTGGCTGCACAGTGGCCTTGGCGCTGGTGCACGCCTGGTTACCGTAGAGCGTGACGAGGAGCTGGCCCGTCGAGCGGCCAGTGTCTTCGCGGACGACAAGCGCGTCAGCGTTCTCACTGGGGACTGGCGGCTGCTTGAGCAGCATGCCCCCTTCGACGTCTTCTTCTGCGACGGCGGGGGCAAGCGTGACGACCCCCAGGGGGTCGTCGAGCTGCTTGCTCCCGGTGGCCTTCTCATCCTGGACGACTTCACCCCCTCGCCCCATTGGCCGCCTCGTTTCGGCGGCGAAGTGGATCAGCTCCGCCTGTTCTACCTCACTCATCCAGCCCTGGACGCCACTGAAATGCTCACAACACCAGCCAGTTCGGTGGTTGTTGCGGCACGCCGCCTCCAGCCGTGTGAAACGCGCTCCTGAAACGATCCCGGCGTGAAACCGATTCCGAGCCGGAGCCTCAGCCGTTGGCCAGGCTGCGGTCCAGGAGGGGGAGCAGGCGGTCCCAGTGGCGCTGCAGTGCGGAGGGGTTGAAGGCGTCGGTGTCGGACATGGTGAAGCCGTGGAAGGTGCCGGGGTAGATCTCGGTGGTGTAGCCGACACCTGCGGCATCCATGGCCTCGTTGACCTCACTGATGGCCTCGGGTAGTCAGGTCTGAGCACTTCATGGCCAGAGTCTCGCGCTGATGCTGCAGAAAGCCCGTGAGCGAGGCACGTTCGCCGGCTGTCCGGGACGGGCCGGCCCGCTGGTGATCATTCATTCGGGCATCATGCCAGCGGGCCGGTAGGGCGGTTCAGCCACACCGGGCACCGTTCGGCAGCCAACCCCGGCGGACGCGCTGTCGGTTGCGACAGCTAACTTGTTGGGGGCGCGTCAAGTTGATGTGCCGTGACTCCGCCATCGAGGGGAAATCAGCCCACCATGTCCACGCCACCGCCGCAGGGCAGCTACAACCCGTACCCGCAGCAGGGCCAGCCCCCGTACGGCCAGCAGCCCTACCAAGGCCAGCCGCAGCCCCCGTACGGTGTGCCCGGCGGGCAGCCCCCGCAGCCGCCCCGGCGCAACCGCGGCCTCTCGCCTGTCATCAAGGGCGCCAGCTTCGTCGTCGCCGCGATCGTCGTTCTCATCTACGTCTTCTTCTTCAAGGACCACAGCACCACATCCGTCCCCGACCCCAAGCCCGACAACTCGGCCTACAGCGCGGACGTCGGCGACTGCGTGATGGAGAAGGGGACGGAAGCCCGCCCAGACATCGAGATCGTCGACTGCGCCGGCCCGAAGGCGGAGCTCAAGGTCACCGAAGAAGGCATGAGCGCCGACACCCTGGAATGCAAGCCCGGTGAAAGCAAGTTCACGATCACTCAGCGCGGCCGCATAGACGTCGCCCTCTGCCTGGAGCCGCTCAAGAAGTAGCAGCAGCCGTTCCCAGCAGCCCGAGGAGGCCGCGAGCCGCCGGGCTCGTGGACTCCTCGTGGGGCAGCGCGGTGACACTGCTGTACGTCAGCCGCTCCGCGCCGGCCAGCGGGACGGCGCACAGTCCCGCCGCCTCCGGTTTGCGCGTGAAATGCTGGGGAACGAGCGCGACGCCCAGCGACTCACGGACCAGCTCCAGCAGGCTGTGGACGTCATTGACCTCCAGCGACACCTGCCGGCCGATCCCAGCGGCGGCGAACGCCGCGTCGCCGACCCTGCGCGGCCCCCAGTCCGAGTGGAAGTCGATGAAAGGCTCGTCGCGCAGCTCGTGCCAGGAGACCTCCCCGGCCCCGGCCAGCCGATGATCCGGGTGGCAGAGCAGCAGCATCGGCTCGTCCGTGAGCGGCAGCATCCGTACGGTCCGCGGTGTGTCCCCGCAGTCGATGGCGAAGGCGAGGTCGAGCCGCCCGCTGCCGACCTCCTCGATGAGCTGGGCGGAGCCCGCCTGCCGCAGCCGGATCTCCACCTGCGGGTGCCGCTGGTGGAAGCGCGCCAGCAGCCCCGGGGCATGTACGCCCGCGATGCACTGCTCGGTGCCCACGGTGAGCGTGCCGCGCAGGAGCCCCTGGACGGCGGCCACGGCATCCTTCGCGGCGCGGGCTGCCGCGAGGGTACGCCGCGCCTCGGCCAGCAGCGCGCGTCCCGCCTCGGTCAGACCCACCGACCGGGTGGTACGGGCGAACAGCGCGGTGCCGAGCTCCCGCTCCAGCTCCCGCACGGCCGCCGACAGCCCGGACTGCGACACCATGAGCCGCTGTGCGGCCCGGGTGAAGTGGCACTCTTCGGCCACGGCGACGAAGTACTCCAGGTGTCTCAGTTCCATAATTCAGAAGCGTAGCTTCTCAAAGCATTCGCATTCTTCTGTTGGACGGGATGACGGCCGGCCGGGCAGTCTGGGTACGCGGCGCGCTCCGCGCCGCACTCCCCCGCCGGCCCGCACTCCCCCAGAGGAGACCCACGTGTACTCCGCCCACCCCGGCCGTTACGACACCATGCCGTACCGCCGCGTCGGCAACAGCGGTCTGAAGCTGCCGGCGCTGTCACTCGGCCTGTGGCACAACTTCGGAAGCGACCGCGGCCTCGACACCCAGCGCGAGATCCTGAGGTGCGCCTTCGACCTGGGGGTGACCCACTTTGACCTCGCCAACAATTACGGCCCGCCGCCCGGGGAGGCCGAGACCGTCTTCGGCCGCATCTTCGCGGAGGACTTCGCGGCGTACCGGGACGAGGTCGTCATCTCCACGAAGGCCGGGTACCTGATGTGGCCGGGCCCGTACGGCGAGTGGGGCTCGCGGAAGTACCTGCTCGCCTCCCTCGACCAGAGCCTGCGCCGGATGCGGCTCGGCCATGTCGACATCTTCTACTCGCACCGTTACGACCCCGACACCCCGCTCGAAGAGACGATGGGGGCGCTGCACACCGCAGTCCAGCAGGGCAAGGCTCTTTACGCGGGTATCTCCAACTACCCCGCCGAGCAGACGCGGCGGGCCGCCACGATCCTGCGCGAGCTCGGCACACCCCTGCTGATCCACCAGCCCCGGTACTCGATGCTGGACCGGGCTCCGGAGGACGACGTTCTCCCCACCCTGCGGGAGGTGGGAGCAGGGGCCATCGCGTACTCGCCGCTCGCCCAGGGGCTGCTCACGGACCGGTACCTGGACGGTGTCCCCGAAGGCTCCCGCGCTGCCGGTACGAGCCCGTTCCTGACAGCGGACGCGGTCACGGACTCGCTGGTGACGCGCTTGCGGTCGCTGAACGAACTGGCACGTGAGCGCGGCCAGTCACTGGCCCAGCTCGCGCTCGCCTGGGTGCTGCGCGACGACACGGTGACCTCCGCGGTCGTCGGCGCGAGCAGCGCCCGGCAGTTGCGCGACAGCGTCGAGACCGTCGCCCGGCTGGAGTTCAGCGAGGCCGAACTCCTGAGCATCGAGGCGATCCTCGCCAAGGACTGACGCGACAACGGATACGCCCCCGGCCCCGG
>NZ_JAGGOK010000109.1 GCF_018614615.1 Streptomyces sp. ISL-100
CCCCCGCCCTGCGCTACGCGCCCACCGCGTCCAGCGCCACGTCCGCCTCCTTCAGTACGTCCGCCCCCGCCCCCAGCGAGTCGTACACGAAGTGCACCTGCGCGTCCTCGATGCCGCAGTACTCCGAGATGCCCACCCGCAGCAGACGCCCGACCAACTCGTTCCAGCCCCGCTCCACGAACTGCTCTTCGCCGTAGGCGGCCAGCGCGAGCCACAGCATCCGCTTGCCGCGCAGGCGCGGGGCGCGCTGCCCGTACGCGAAGCCGTTGTTCCACACCCGGTCGATCCACCCCTTGAGAATGGCGGGGAGCCCGAACCACCACAGTGGGAAGACCACGACGATCGTGTCCGCCGCCCAGACGCGCCGCATGTGGGCCCGTACTTCGGCGGAGTACTCCTTGTCCAGGTCCGCCCAGTCCGGCTCGTCGGCCGGGCTCATCCGCGGATCGAAGTCCTCGGCGTGCAGGTCGAGTACGTCGACGCTGTACCCGTCCGCGGCGAGGCGCGCGCGGGCCCGCTCCGCGAGCTGCGCGGTGAGGGAGTCGGGACGGGGGTGAGCGACTACCAGCAGTGCGTGCTTGCTCATCGACGGCCGCCCTCGAGACGGACCAGCATCTTGCCGGTGTTCGCGCCGCGCATCATGCCGAGGAACGCGGCCGGCGCCTGCTCGATGCCGTCGGTCACGGTCTCCTCGGTGTGCAGCGAACCGTCCGCGAGCCAGCCCGCCGCCTTGCCGATCCACTCGGGGAAGAGCTCGAAGTAGCTGCTGACGAGCATGCCGCGCATGGTGACTTCCCGGGCGGCGGCCTGGAAGTCGGTTGTTGGGACCGGGCGCTGGTTCGGTGTCGTCGTAACCGCTGATCGCGCCGACGAGGGCGATCCGGCCGTTGGTGCGCATGGCGCCGATCGCGGCTTGGAGATGGTCGCCCCCCACGCTGTCCAAGTAGACGTCGATGCCGTCGGGTGCGGCCTGCGCCAGCTGCTCGGCTACGGCGCCCTGGCGGTAGTCGATGGCCGCGTCGTAACCGAAGCCGTCGAGTAGCTTCTTGGTCTTGGCAGGGCCGCCCGCCGAACCGATCACCCGGGACGCGCCGAGCTTTCTCGCCAGCTGCCCGGGGACACTGCCGACCGCCCCCGCCGCGGCGGACACGAACACCACGTCGCCCTCGCGGACCGGGGCCACGCGAGTGAGCGCGGCGTACGCGGTCAGGCCGGTGGTGCCCAGGGCGCCGAGGTAGTCCTGCGGGCGGGCCAGGGCCGGGTCGACCACGGTCGCGGCCGCCGCGTCGAGGACGGCGTACTCCCGCCAGCCCAGGAAGTGCGAGACGGTCGCGCCGACAGGGACGGAAGCGTCACGGGAGGCGACCACTTCGCCGATCGCGCTGCCCTCCATCGCGGTGTCCAGGGCGAAGGGCGGGATGTAGGAGGGGGCGTCGTTCATCCGGCCGCGCATGTACGGGTCGACGGACATCCAGGTGTTACGGACGAGGATCTGGCCCTCGGCGGGCTCCGGCACGGCGGTGGTGACGAGGGCGAAGTCCTCGGGGACGGGGGCGCCGACGGGGCGGGAGGCGAGCCGGACTTCCCGGGAGGCGGGGGCGGTGACAGTCTCAGACATGGTCTGTGGTTCCTATTCTTGCTGCTTCGGTCGGGCTGATGTGACCACTTTGGAGGGGGCCGCGCACGGACCACTGACGGTTCGCGCACGGCCGCCCAACAGCCCTTCCGCAGCACGCATTAGCCTCGGGCTTTCATGACGGTTGTCTGCCTGGCTTGTCGCAAGTCCCTGCCACTACCAGTGAGCTGGGAAGTTCTGCCTCTGCCCAGGTGCCAGTTTGAGTGCGGTGTGTGCACCCGTGGGGTGAGCATTCCCACGCCGGGTGCAGCAGCTGGGAGGCTGTTTCCATGGACACGGAGGCGCTCAGCGCGGATGACTACGAGTCGGTACATCGGGCAAGCCGACGGTTGGCGGCGCGGTACGGGATGGTGACGCTCAACGCCATGATGGAGGCATGGGAGGCGTTGGTGCAGGACATCGAGGAGGGGTTCGACGCCGAAGTCGTCTGGGAGTACACGCAGATGCTTCGCTGCCGGGCCTGGCTGGCAGAGGCATGGCCCGAGTTCACCGACAGGATTCGGGCCGAGCGGCAGGCAGAACTCGACGCGTTGGACGCCCGCTTCGAGCTGGCTACCGTGCCGCTGCACGGCC
Source organism: Streptomyces sp. ISL-100 (assembly GCF_018614615.1). Taxonomy (GTDB): domain Bacteria; phylum Actinomycetota; class Actinomycetes; order Streptomycetales; family Streptomycetaceae; genus Streptomyces. The sequence goes on from NZ_JAGGOK010000109.1 coordinate 2,210, forward strand.
AGACGGACGATGCAAAGTGGCACTCCCGCCGACCGCTGACGATCGTCGGCGACCCTTCGCTGGAACTACCCGGATCCTGGGTCCTGTGACACGTGCGAGCTGGTGTCCAACACTCGGCCAGATCGCCGGAGAGCGCCCCTGAGCTGGGAAGATAGGGCTTGTCTAGGGTCCTGTCCGCACCAGCGAAAGAGGCACTCTCCGGGTGAGCAATCGTATCGGGTCATACCCGCGCGTGCGGATATCGGGTGGCGGCAGCGGGATGGTCTCGCAGGCCGGCGGTGCCCTGCTGGTGGAGACGGCCCGCCGAACGGGCTTGGCCGACGCGCTGTCGCAGGCGCTCACACCGTGGCGCAAGCCCAGAGCAGTGCACGACCCCGGCAAGATCCTGCTGGATGTCGCGCTGGCCGTGGCGCTGGGCGGTGACTGCCTGGCCGACGTCGCGATGCTGCGGGCCGAGCCTGGCGTGTTCGGGCCGGTCGCCTCCGATCCGACCGTTTCGCGGCTCATCGACACTTTGGCCGCAGCCGGTCCGCGTGCGCTCACGGCCGTCCGCCGGGCACGAGCCGATGTCCGCGAGCGCGTGTGGCAGCTGGCCGGGCAGACGGCCCCGGACGCGGACGGCCAGGTGATCGTGGACATCGACGGGGTACTCGTCATCGCGCATTCCGACAAGGAAGCCGCAGCCGCGACCTGGAAGAAGACCTACGGCCATCACCCGCTCATGGCATTCGTCGACCATGGCCCGGCCGGGGCCGGGGAGCCGGTGGCAGGCCTGCTGAGACCGGGGAATGCGGGCAGCAACACCGCCGCCGACCACATCGAGGCCGGCCGCCTGGCACTGGCCCAGCTGCCGAAGAAGTACCGACGCGGACGGCGCACGCTCGTCCGCACGGACTCCGGCGGCGGCACCCACGCGTTCGTGAACTGGCTCGCCGCGCGCGGGCGGTGGCTGTCCTACTCGGTGGGAATGACCATCACCGACGCGATCCATCAGGCCGTGCTGCTGGTGCCGGCTTCGGCCTGGACGCCGGCGGTCGAGCCCGGTGGCCAGGTCCGCGACGGCGCCTGGGTCGCCGAACTCGCCGGGGACGTCCTGGGCGGCTGGCCCAAGGGGATGCGGCTGATCGTCCGCAAGGAACGCCCCCATCCGGGCGCGCAGTTGCGCTTCACCGACGCGGACGGGATGCGGCTGACCTGCTTCGCCACCAACAGCACCGGCACCCCGATCGCCCAGTTGGAGCTGCGGCACCGCCGACGGGCCCGGGCCGAGGACCGCATCCGCGCGGCCCGCGACACCGGCCTGCGCAACCTCCCCCTCCACGACGCCGCGCAGAACCGGGTCTGGCTGGAGATCGTCCAGCTCGCCCTCGACCTGCTGGCCTGGATGCCGATGCTCGCCCTGATCGGCGACGCACGCAGGTGGGAACCCAAACGCCTGCGACTGCGGCTGTTCTCCGCCGCCGCCCAGCTCGTCACCACTGGTCGCCGCCGTTACCTCCGCCTCGCCCACCACTGGCCCTGGACCGACGTGATTACCGCCGCGTTCGAGCGACTGCAAGCTCTGCCGAATCCCGGCTGACCAGTGACAACGTCCCATCCCACCGACCAGCCCTACCTCTTCCGGAGCCGTGGAACCCGGCGCCCACCCGACGCGACAGCCGGGCCACCAGCCTGCCTACCACCAGCTCACCCGACCGAAACGGCCCGCCGGATGAACCGACGGACCGTCACGAAAGATCGAGGTTAGCGCCAATACCGGTTACTTAGGGTTACTTAGGGCTTTGGTATGTGTTTGCCTCGTTTGGGTTTGGTGGCGTCGATGATGGTGATGGTCGGAACGCGTGGGTGATCCGCAGTGTTGAGGGCGGCGCGTTTGAGGGGCCAGTTGGCGACTTTGCGTTTGATGGCGCGGGGGTTGCTCCGGCGGCGCCGCGGTGGCAGGAGACGTTCGAGGAGTTCAGCGTGAGCGGCTTTGATCGCGCGGGCGAGTCTGTCGGGGGGAAAACGCCGCCTGGTCGGTGACCTGGCGGCGCACGACGTGCAGTGAGCGGGTGAAGGAAATCCGGTCCGGATCCCGGCCGGCCTGTCGTGCGGCCTCGTGCATCAGGTGCCGGATGGCGTGGTGGACGAGCAGGAAGCCGTAGAGTTCCTGCTCGGCTCCGTCAGGGTGCTGCGAACGCAGCACCAGGCGGGAACCGCCGAGGTGGGTCTTGATCTCGTCGAGGGTGGACTCGAACTCCCACCGCTGGGCATAGAGGGCGGCCAGTTCCGCGGCCGGGGCCTCGTCCGGGTCGAGGATCGTGGTGATGAGCCGGTAGGCGCCCTCGTGGCCGGCGATGGTGTACTCCACCGCGCGCACTGGTACCCCCCGACGGGTGTGGTGGATGTCGGTGCGGTCGAAGATCTCGGTGAGGTAGGAACCGTCCGGCAGTTGCTCGACCACGGGCAGCACGAGGTCTTTGCGGACTCGCCACAGCAGGTCCGCTCCCGTCGCCGCGGCCTTGCACCACAGGTCCACACCGTAGAAGCCGCGGTCGGCCAGCAGCAGCATCCCCGGCCGCAGGGAAACCAGAACCTCCCGGGCCAGGGTCTGCTCTCCAGCGCGAAGAGGTCCGATCGCAGCGTCGAAGATGACATGGGTACCGCACTCCACCAGGCCGACCATGCGAATCTGCGGGTAGCCGACGTTCTGTTCGCCCCGTCCGGAACGGGGCGGGCGGGGCGAACGCCTCCACGTGCGCCTTCGTGTCGGGCAGGTCGAACGTGGTCCCGTCGATCGCGGTCAGCCGCCAGTCGCGGTAGAAAGCACCCTGCGTACCCGGTCCGGCAACCGGACGGCACACCCTGGCGAACAGCTGTCTCAGCGGCGCCACACCCAACCGGGACCTGGCTTTCCAGATCGCCGCCGTACTCGGCACCGCCCACGACGCACGCCAGCGCCGCGCGCCCTGCAAGCCTGCGGTCAGCAGCCGGGCGACTTCCTCATAGCTCTGCCCCGAAAACAGGCACATCGCCAACACGAAGTAGACCACCAGCCGGGCCGGCAACAACCGATTCCGTTGCTGTACGCGGCCCGTCTCCGCCAACACCTCATCCACAAGCGACTGGGGAAACGCCTGCGTCAGCACCCCGACCGCAACTCGGTCGGACAATCGCTCACCAGATGACTTCAGTTGACCAGCTCTCGGCACATCACCAGTAACGACCAAAGCGCCCCAAAGTTACCGGTATGACTCTGTTGGTGATCTTG
>NZ_JAGGOK010000011.1 GCF_018614615.1 Streptomyces sp. ISL-100
CCCCTCCCGCCCGCACCGGCCGCCCGCGGAGCGCCGAGGCCGACGCCGCGATCCTTGAGGCGACGAGAGCGGCGCTGGTGGAACTGGGCTGGTCGAAGCTGACGATGGGTGATGTGGCGAGCCGGGCCGGCGTGGCGAAGACGACGCTGTACCGCCGCTGGGCGAACAAGAGCGAGCTGGTCGTCGACGCCGTGGCCGTCCTCTTCGACGAACTCCAGCTCCCCGACCGGGGCAGCCTGACGGCCGACGTCGAGGGCGTGGTGCTCCAGTTCGCCGCGCTCCTCGACCGGCCCGAGGCGAAGACCGCGCTGATGGCGGTGGTCGCGGAGTCGACGCGCGACGAGGCACTGCGGGTGCGCATCCGCTCGGCGATCGTCGACCGCCAGAAGCGCCTGGTGCTGCTGGGCCGTGAACGCGCGCAGGCGCGCGGCGAGCTGCCGTACGAGGACGACCCCGCGCAGGCGGCCCGTAACGCGGACCTGATCTTCGACGTCATCGCCGGCGCGGTCGTCCACCGGGCACTGGTGAGCGCGGAACCGGTGGACAGGGAGTGGGCGCACAATTTCTCACTGCTGCTGGTGAACGGCCTGACGACAGGCCCGGCGCCGCTCAGCGCCCCTGCTCCGTAAGGCGATGCTCGACGTACTCGACGACCGTGCCGTCGGGGTGGCGGGCGGTGAACCAGGCACCGGTAGGAACCTTCTGGAGCGGATGCAGGATCTCGACACCTCCACCTCCACCTCCACGGGTGGAGCCACCCAGCCGTCGCAGATACGCCTCGGCCGAGTCGACGAGTAACGTGCCATGGGTCCCCCGGAAGGGTTCCAGCGTTTCCTCCGTGCCCTCGATGAGGAGGAAGCCGCCGACCACGGCAGCTGGAGCAGGGTCGGGTCGACACCTCGCGGCAGGTGCTTGACGCCGTCTCGCGCGCCCTGCGGCTGGAGCAAGCGGCACGCCGCCATGCGCTCTCGCTCGCCGGGTTCACCGGCGCAGCACCGGCGACCACCGGGGAAGCGGCGCACTCAGCGACACACGAGTCGGCGAGCACGGGCGACGCTCCTGTCGAAGACACCACTCGCGCGCTGCTGGACAGCTGGCCGGACAGCCCAGCACTGCTCCTCGACTCGGCGCTGGGCATCACCGCATGGAACGGCATACGTTGCAGTCTGGCCCGACCCGGGCGAAGTCCCGGCGGACCGGCGCAACCTGCTGCTCCTGTTGATCGGCGACGCGGTGCATCAGCGCCTGCTGCCCGGCTGGAAGCCGGTGGCAAAGGACCTGTACCGGCACTTCCGCACCCGCGCGGACCATCTGCCGCAGGCAGCCCCGATCCAGCAGCTCACGGCTCACCTGTACGCGCTGCGGCCCGACTTGACGCACTGGTGGGCCTGCCGCTCGGTCGGCGACTTCGCACCCCGCACGATCGAACTCGTACCGGACCGGAACAGCGGCCCGCCGCGCCGGTACGCGATGACACTGCTGCTCACGACGGGACCGGGGCCGCACCACAACGCAGCGATCCTGGTCCAGAGCCCCATCGCACGTGGCGCTCCCGCTCCGTGAGGAGAGGGCCGCCAGGGCCTGTCGTCAGTTTTCGAGCACACAGAACTCATGGCCATCGGGATCGGCCATCACCACCCAACTGACCTCGCCCTGGCCTATGTCGATTCGAGTCGCCCCGAGGGAGACAAGACGGTCGACCTCCGCTTGCTGATCACCGTGGGCAGGTGGAGCGAGGTCGAAATGCAGCCGGTTCTTCCCGGTCTTCGGCATCAGTGGCGGACCGCCCCACGTGATCTTCGGACCGCCGTGCGGCGAGCGGATCGCGGTCTCTTGGTCCTGGTCCCAGACCAACGGCCAGCCCAGCGCCTGGCTCCAGAAGTAGCCGACGTCCTGCGAACCGTCACACGCGAGCGCTCCGATGAACCCGCAGTCAGCAAGGAAGTTGTTGCCCGGCTCGATGACGCAGAACTCATTGCCTTCGGGGTCGGCGAGCACCACATGACCCTCCTCCGGGCGTTGACCGATGTCGATGTGCCGGGCGCCGAGTCCGAGCGACCTCGCCACAACCTGCTGCTGGTCATCGAGGGACATGCTCGTCAGATCGAAGTGCAGCTGGTTCTGGCCTGCCTTCTGCTCCTGGGTCGCAAGAAACCGGATCCGGAACCCGGTGTCGTCGCTCGGCAGGATCGCGATGCCGTCGTAGGAGTCGTCGTAGGAGTCGTCGGCCATCTGCCAGCCCAGGACGCCCGCCCAGAAGCGCGCGAGCCGGAGAGGGTCGTTCGCATCGAAGCAGAGCGCGTGGAGTCGAGAAGTCATTTTTCGGCATCTCCGATCTGCTGACTCGCTGCCCACCGCCGATCGGGCAGGGCAGTCCACCAGCGAGAAGGCGTTCGTTCATTCAGGTCGGGGCAGCGACCAAGTCACAGGCTCGTGAGGAGGTCGTCGAGCGGGGTCGGTGCCTGTTCGGGTTCGAGGGCCTCGACGAGGAGGCGGCCGTAGCGGATCTTGCGGCCTTTCTTCGTACCGAGGAAGCGCCGCAACTGCTGCCGGCGGGGCCGACCGTGGTGTGCGGGCTGGTGGAGAAAGGTCTGCCAGGCACGCAAGTCGCCCTCGGCCCGGACGATCTCCTCGACCCTTGCCGTGCCCAGCGCACGGATGAGCTCGTCCTCCAGGTCCGTCATACACACGAAGAAGTCCCGGCGCGGCACCCCTGCCCGCTTCAGACCACGGTCGTAGAAGCGCTGCTCGCCCTCGTCGCACAGTCCTGCCAAGCGCAGGCCAAGGCCGGGCGGCCCGAGGAGGCCGGCGTAGCGGCCGACGCTCATCGCCCCGCCCATCGACACGACGCACACCCCCTCGGCGGCCAGGTCCCGGCCACGCCGTGCGGCCAGCGCCTCGACGGCAGCGAGGTCGCTCGGCCCTTCCAGCAGCACCGCTGTCCGCACCCCCAGTCGCACAGCCAGATCACTCGCCGGCCCACCGGGACCGCCGGCCGCCCAGCCACTCAACTCGTCCCGGAACGCCCGCATGTCCGCCATGGAGCGAGTCTGCACCTCCACCGACAGCGCGGCACGGGATTATTCGACGCCCCCGCTCGACATGCCCCCCGACGCCGCGCCGAACTCTGCGCGGCATACAACGCGGCCGACGTCGGGACATCCGCCGAACGCAGCGCGTTATTCGGCCAGTTGCTCGGCAGGGTCGATGACCGCTCAACATCCGCGCCCTGTTCTACTGCGACTACGGCCACCACATCGCCATCGGCGCAGGTACGTTCATCAACGGTGCGGCTAACGCTCATCTCAAAGACGAGCCGGACGCGACGACGATTCCGTAAAGGTCAGCGATCGTTGCGAGCGCGCTGTGGTGGATCTGTTCCGCAGACACGTCGGCAACCACCGTCTGCAGAGGCCGCGTCGCGCAGGCGTCGGCGACTACCGTCGGCTGGTTGCCGCGCAGGAACGCGCCTTCCGCGGTGAAGGTCACGCACATGTTGGTCATGAACCCGGCGATGATGACGTTCTTGTTGCCGGCCGCGTCAATGTGTTCGCCCAGGTCCGTGCCGACGAACGCGTTGGGAGCGGCCGTCTTGACAACGACAGGTTCACCCTCGATGGGAGCCACACGGGGATGGATTTCGCCGATTTCGGTTCGGATGTCGTACGGGCTTCCTTCGCCACCGTCGTTCACGACGTGGATGACCTTCGTTCCGGCGTTCCGGGCCCTGGCCAGCAATGCGGCGGCAGAGTCGAGGGCGGGATCCCATCCCGTCAGCTCCATCACTCCAGTGGTGTAGGTGTTCTGGTAGTCGACCAGGATCAGCGTCGCATCGGCCAGCGATGCAGGGGTCTGGTCGAAGCCGTTGAGCTCACGCAGGGTTGTCGTAGCCATTGAAGTGCCCTCCTCGGGCGTCGTGTTGAAAGGTTCGCGTCACAGCACGGGGTGGCTGTGCGTTGAACGCTACGAGCCACCCAGACGTGTCGGCAATGTCGCCTAACATGCAGATACAGACATCGCGTGCAGTGGTTAACCCGCCGGTGCCGACACGAACGGAGACCAAGTGAGTACCGTCAAGCGACTCGTTGTCGTCGTCCTCTTCGACGGCGTCGACCTGCTGGACATCACCGGCCCCCCGGAAGTGTTCTCCCTGCTGCAGCGCGAGGTGGACGACGCGACGGGCTACCACGTCGTACTGGCAGCCGAAACCATGAACCCCGTGACCACCTCCGCAGGGGTTCGTGTCCTGCCCGACACCACTTTCCAGGAGGTGTCGGGCAGGCGTATCGACACCCTGCTGGTGCCCGGCGCGGTCGAAGCCGACAGCCAACGCCGTGTTCGGGCCATCACCGACCCCACAGTGGTCGCCTGGGTGAAGACACTCGCAGGCCAGACACGGCGCGTCGCGTCCGTCTGTGTGGGAGCACATATCCTCGCGGCCGCCGGGCTGCTGGAAGGCAAGCGCGCCACAACCCACTGGTCGACCGCGCAACAACTGGCCGCCGATTACCCCTCGATCGAGGTCGACGCCGATCCGATCTTCATTCGCGATCACGATGTGTGGACCGGCGCGGGAATCAGCGCCTGCCTTGACCTGTCGCTTGCCCTCGTTGCCGACGACTTCGGCGAAGCCACCGCGCTTCGCGTCGCTCGGCAGCTCGTGATGTATCTGAAACGGCCAAGCGGCCAAAGCCAATTCAGCGTCCCGCTCGAACCCGTCTCGACAACGCGACGCACAGAGGATCTCCGTCACTACATCACGCGGAACCTCACCGAGCAGCTCACTGTCGCCGACCTCGCCGGTCAGGCCCACGTGAGCGAACGGCAGCTCACCCGAATCTTCAAGACTGAACTCGGAGTGACCCCGGCCGCTTACATCGAATCAGCCCGCGTCGAAGTGGCGCGCAATCAACTTGAATCCACGGACGCGACCCTCGAACGCATCGCATCCACCTGCGGCTTCAACACGACGGACACCCTCATCCGCGCGTTCCGCCGGAAACTCAACACGACACCGACGGAGTACCGAAACCGATTCCGGCACTCCGTTTGTGACCCAACCTGAGGCCGCCCCGGCGATGGTGGGGAGCCGCCCCCAGAAGCATTGCGGCGGAGGGTCGGCGGTCCGGTCAAGGGTTAAGCGGAGCGCAATCTCCGTAGGCGACGCGACGTAGGAGCGCCCTTGAGGGGCGGGCCTCCGGCGCCACCCTCCGAAAAGGGCGGCCCCCACACCAGACGCAATCACCGCGCCGGCCCGGCCGAAGCCCCCCTCAGAACCCCGGCGGCTCCGTGTAGACGCCCCACTCGTCCCGCAGTACGCCGCAGATCTCGCCCAGGGTCGCTTCCGCCCGTACCGCCGTCAGCATCGGCTCTATCATGTTCGAGCCGTCGCGCGCCGCCGCCAGCATCGCGTCCAGCGATGCCGTCACCTTCGCGTCGTCCCGCGCCGCCTTGCGCTCCACCAGCGTGCTCACCTGCACGCGCTCCACCTCGTGGCTCACCCGCAGAATCTCCAGGTCACCCGTCACCGACCCGTGGTGGCAGTTCACGCCCACCACCCGCTTGTCGCCCTTCTCCACCGACCGCTGGTACTGGAACGCCGACTCGGCGATCTCGCCCGTGAACCAACCGTCCTCGATCCCGCGCAGGATGCCCGACGTCATCGGACCGATGGGATGGCGGCCATCCGCATGCGCCCGCATCCCCCGCTCCTTGATCTGGTCGAAGATCTTCTCGGCGTCCGCCTCAATGCGATCCGTCAGCTGCTCGATGTACCAGGAACCGCCCAGCGGGTCCGCCACATTCGCGACGCCCGTCTCCTCCATCAGCACCTGCTGCGTCCGCAGCGCGATCTCCGCCGCCTGCTCACTCGGCAGCGCCAGCGTCTCGTCCAGCGCGTTCGTGTGCAGCGAGTTCGTGCCGCCCAGCACCGCCGCCAACGCCTCGACCGCCGTACGCACCACGTTGTTGTACGGCTGCTGCGCGGTCAGCGAGACGCCCGCCGTCTGCGTGTGGAACCGCAGCCACTGCGCCTTGTCCGTCTGCGCGCCGTACACATCCCGCATCCACCGCGCCCAGATCCTCCTCGCCGCGCGGAACTTCGCGATCTCCTCGAAGAAGTCCACGTGCGCGTCGAAGAAGAACGACAGGCCAGGGGCGAAGTGGTCCACGTCCATGCCCCGCGACAGGCCCAGCTCGACGTAACCGAAACCGTCCGCCAGCGTGTACGCCAGCTCCTGCGCGGCCGTCGCTCCCGCCTCGCGGATGTGGTAGCCGGAGACCGACAGCGGCTTGTACGCGGGGATCGAGCGCGCGCAGTGCTCCATCAGGTCGCCGATCAGGCGCAGATGCGGCTCCGGCTGGAAGAGCCACTCCTTCTGCGCGATGTACTCCTTGAAGATGTCCGTCTGGAGCGTGCCGTTCAGCAAGCCGGGGTCCACGCCCTGACGCTCCGCCGCCACGATGTACATGCAGAAGACGGGGACGGCCGGGCCGCTGATCGTCATCGACGTCGTAACGTCGCCCAGCGGGATGCCCTTGAACAGGACCTCCATGTCGGCGGCGGAGTCGATCGCGACACCGCAGTGCCCGACCTCGCCGAGCGACTTCGGCTCATCGGAGTCCCGGCCCATCAGCGTCGGCATGTCGAAGGCGACCGACAGCCCGCCGCCGCCGTTCGCCAGGATCATCTTGTAGCGCTCGTTCGTCTGCTCGGCGTTGCCGAAGCCGGCGAACTGGCGGATGGTCCAGGTCCGGCCGCGGTAGCCGGTCGGGTGCAGGCCGCGGGTGAAGGGGTACTCCCCGGGCCAGCCGATCCGCTCGAAGCCCTCGTACGTGTCGCCGGGTCGCGGGCCGTACACGGGGTCGACCGGGTCTCCGGAGAGCGTGGTGAAGTCCGCGTCGCGCTTGCGGGCCTTGTCGTAACGGGCCTGCCAGCGGCGGCGGCCTTCCTCAATCGCTTCAGCGTCCATACCTTCGAATTTACTAGGACGTCCTAGTAAATGTCGATGGCTGACCGCCACAAGCCACGCTTGTGGCGGTCGGAATCCGGTCAGAACCGGTGAAAGATCAGGCCTTCGCCGTCGCCGGGCGCGCGTCCGTGATCAGCAGACGGGCCTCGCGGGTGATCTTCGGCTCGACAAAGAACGAGGCCAGAGGGATGCAGCCGGCCGCCAGCACCCACAGCAGCTTGCCGAACGGCCACTTCGCCTTGGTGCCGAGATCGAAGGCGAAGACGACGTAGATGATGAACAGCACACCGTGGATCTGCGAGATCAGCATGGTGTCGCCGGCCTGGAATCCGTACTTCGCGACGATCGCCACGGTGAACACCAGCAGCCACACGGCGGTGATGTACGCCATCACCCGGTATCGGGACAGCACATTCGACTTCATGGCGTCGAGCGTATCGGGGCCGGACGGGCGATCTTCGCGCGGGTTGCCGCTTCTCGCCCGTTTCGTCGCCTGCTTCGCCCCGAAGCCGCGCGCCCACTTCTCCTCGAAGCCGCGCGCCTACTTCTCCTCGAAGTCGTGCGCCTACTTCTCCTCGAAGTCGTGCGCCGCCACCCGCAGCGGACGCAGCATCGCGAAGATCTCCGCGCATTCCTCGGCGTCGTACGCGCTCAGCCCGAAGTCCATCGCCATCAGGTCGCGCGTCGCCGCCTCCACTACCTCGCGGCCCTTCTCGGTGATCGAGGCGAGCGTGCCGCGGCCGTCGTTCGGGTTCGGGCGCTTGTCGACGAGGCCTGACTTCACCAGCCGGTCGACGGTGTTCGTGACGGACGTCGGGTGGACCATCAGCCGCTCGCCGATCTTGGACATCGGCAGCTCGCCCTGCTTGGAGAAGGTGAGCAGCACCAGCGCCTCGTACCGCGCGAAGGTCAGCCCGTACGGCTTGACGACGGCGTCGACCTCGGCCAGCAGGATCTGGTGCGCGCGCATGATCGAGGTGATCGCGGCCATCGAGGGGACGGGTCCCCAGCGCTGCTGCCAGAGTTCGTCGGCTCTGGCGATGGGATCGAACGGGAGGCTGAGCGGCTTCGGCACGTCATCGACCTTACCGGCCGGTCATATCGCGAACATCCCCGTCTCGCGCTTCGGTCGTTTTCGATCCCCTGCTGCCGCCCTCGCGGACTTCGGTACGTCGGATCTCCGCCAGCAGCACCAGCACAGACGCCGTACCCACGACCGCGAAACCGGCCACGACCTGGTGTACGGGAAAGAACTCCGCTGCTGCGCCCGCGACCGCCATCCCCACCCCCTGAACCGTCATCATGCCCGCCGTCATCACGGTCATGGCGCGCCCGCGCAGTTCCTCCGGCACGGCTTTGACGAACCACTGGTCCAGGCCGAGCGTGTACGCCGATGCCAGCCCCGTCAGTACCAGCGCGAGCACCGCGAGCGGCACCCCGGGGCGTACGGCATACAGCGCCAGCGGCAGCAGGCACACCGCCGCCACCGGTACGACGATCCGCTCCCGGGTGCGGGGGCCGAGGGCCGAGCCGGCCCAGACCTCCCCCGCGATGTGCCCCACCGGCATCGCGCACATCAGCAGGCCGACGGCGGCGGTGCCGACGCCGATCTGGTCGGCGTACGGCGCCGGTGTCGCAGCCCAAGGCGATATGCGCGCTATGCAACGATTGCCCGGTCCACCTAGTCGCCCAGTCGAACCGTCCAAGGGGGCTGGATGTCCGGCCGCAGACCGACCCGCTCGCTCACCGCCGCAGCCTCGCTCACCGCCGCAGCCATCGCCGTCCTCGCGCTCACCACCGCCGGCTGCTCCAGCAGTTCCGGGTCGGAGGCTGAGCCTCGGCCGGAGGGATCCGCCGCCCCGCAGAACCAGGCCGAGAACCGCGACTCCTCCCCCTACTGGGTAGACCCGGAAAGCGACGCCGCCCGCCAGGTCAAGGCGTGGGACGCCCAGGGCCGCAGCGCCGACGCCGACATTCTGCGGCGTATCTCCGAGCGCCCGGTCGCCGACTGGCCCGCCGGGGACGATCCGGCGCCCGGCATCAAGAACGCCGTACGCGGCGCCGCCAAGGACGGCAGCACCCTCGTACTCGTCGCGTACAACATCCCGCACCGCGACTGCGGCCAGCACTCCGCCGGCGGCGCCGCCGACGCCGACACCTACCGCCGCTGGATCGGCTCGTTCGCCGACAGCATCGGCTCCGCCCCGGCCATCGTGATCCTCGAACCCGACGCCGTACCCCACATCGTGGACGGCTGCACCCCACCCGAAGAGCACGACGAGCGCACCGAACTCCTCTCCGAAGCCGTCGACCGGCTCAAGCAGCAGCCGAAGACCAAGGTGTACGTGGACGCCGGCAATCCCGCCTGGATCGACGACCCCGGCAAGCTCGTCGAGCCCCTGAAGCGGGCCGGCGTGGACCGGGCCGACGGCATCTCGCTGAACGTCTCCAACTTCCAGACGAACGACGCCGTCAAGTCGTTCGGCGCCCAGCTCTCCGGCCTGCTCGGCGGCACCCACTTCGTGATCGACAGCAGCCGCAACGGCAACGGCCCGCTCTCCGGCGGCCGCACCGACGCCTGGTGCAACCCCACCGGCCGCGCCCTCGGTACGCCGCCCAGCGACCGCACCGGCGACCCGCTGCTCGACGCGTACCTGTGGATCAAGCGGCCGGGCGACTCGGACGGCGAGTGCCGCGGCGGCCCGGCGGCCGGCACCTGGTGGCCGGATTACGCTCTCGGCCTCGCCCGCCGCGCCAAGGCGTGAATAAACGCACTCACCGCACGTGAATCCACTTCGCCTCCGACGGCGTCCCCTTGCCGTCCGTGACGAAGAGCATGTACCAGCCGGGCGGCACCAGCGACTTGTCGCCCGGCACCTCCACCGTCACCTCGCCCTTGCCCTTCTTCAGGCCGAGCTCGATCGAGCGCTGCTCGACATCCGTCGTGTGCGTGACCGCACTCGGCCGCATCAGCCTCGCCCCGACGATCCGCTCCGGATGCGCGGTCTTGTACGTCGCCCTCCCCGACGCGCCCAGCTCGCGCGGTCCCGCCCCCAGCGCCGGACGCAGCGCCTTGTCCCGGAAGAGGTACGGCGGCGTATAGACCTCCATCCGCTGCTCGAACTTGCCGAGCTTGGTGTTGTCCTTGTCGCCGAACAACGAGTCCGATCCGAAGGTCACCACCCGGCCGTCCGGCAACAGCAGCGCCTCGGAGTGGTAATTGCGGCCCACCGTCGGCTCGGCCGCCTCCTTGAAGGCGTTCGTCTTCGGGTCGTAGAACTGCGCCTTGAGGATGTTGCTGGCGCCGCGCCCCCGGTAGTCCGTCGAGCCGCCGCTGGTGAAAACGGTGTCGTCCGGCATGATCACGCTGTTCAAGTACCGCGTTCCCTGCGGGAGTTGCGGACCGCGCTCGAACACCGGACTTTCCTCGTCCAGGTCGATGATCGCCGTACGGCCGGTCGCCTTGTCCGACTCTCCGACTCCCCCGCCCCCCAGGATCATCACCCGCTGGTCCTGCGCGGGCGGCAGCACCAGCGAGGCGGCGGTCTCCGTCTGGTCGAGATCCGTAAGGCCGCCGACCTTCTTGAAGGTGTTCTTCTCCAGGTCCCAGATGCCGGGCTCGCGGCCCTTGTCGGCCGGCCCGTAGCCGGCGTTCGCCCCGGAGTAGAAGAGCTTGCCGCCCTTGGTGAGGAAGAGCGCCGGGTACGTAGGGAAGTACCGGAAGGGCGCCTTCGACCACTTCTTCGTCTTCGGGTCGTAGTACTCGTTGTCGCCCGCGAGAATCGCGCCGACGTCGTCGAGCCCGGAGACGGCGAGCACCTTGCCGTCCTGGAGGGTGACCAGCGTCGGGTACCAGCGGGCCTCCTTCATCGGGTCGACGGGTATGTACCTCTCCGCCTTCGGGTCGAACTCGTACGCCGCCCTGATCCCCTGGAAGTCCTGCTTGTCCATGGTTATCGCTTCGGCGAGGCCGTACGCGTTGTCGGCGGCCTCCCCCTTCAGCCCTTCTATCTCGTACTGCGCGGACTGCTTCGTGACAGCCTTCGGCCCCTCCTCCACCGCCTCGACGAAGACCCGCGCCTCCGCTGCCTTGACCGTGGTCTTCCAGGGCAGCATGCGCCCGCTCTTGGCGTACGAGATCTTGAAGTCGCGCTTGGCCTTCGGCACGGTCACGTCGAACTTCGACACGTACACAACCCCGGACGGCGAGCGGAAGCGGGTGCCCTTCTTGAAGGTGATGGGCTTGTCCGGGTTCTCGTTCTTGACGCGCATTCCGCCGCCGGCCCGCATGACCTTGTCGCCCAGCACCTCGTAGCGCGCGGTGCCGCCCGCCACCAGCAGCCGTCCGTCGGGCAGTTGGGCGTGCCCGGCGCAGAAGAAGTCCTCGGGGGTCGGGACCAGCTTGAAGGAGTTGTCCTTGGGATCCCACAGGACGGTCTCGAAGGTGCCCTTGTCGAACTTCTCCTCCTCGTTGCCCGAGCCCGCGATGATGAGCACTTTCCCGGTGTTGAGCAGGGCCGCATGAATGGCGTTCGTACGGTATTCCTCCGGAATGTCGACGGTCGACCAGGACCCGTACTGCGCCTTGTAGCCGGGCTGGGCGATCTTGTACGCGTGGTACTTCTCCTCGGCGAAGGTCAGCGCCGCCGGCGCGTTGAGCCCGGCGAGCACGACGACAGCTCCGCCGCCCAGCAGCGTCTTCTTGAACTTCTTCGTCGGCCGGTAGGCCATGGGTCACTTCCCTCCGGTCGTCGTGGCGAACGCGGGCTCCGGCTCCTCACCCGGCACCGTGCTGCCGGCGCCCACCGCCTTGGCGGGCCTGACCGTCTTGGCCGCGGCGCGCCGCTCCCGCACCGAGGTCCAGCACCACACAGCGACCGGCGAGAGCGCGATGACCAGCGCCAGTACGGCCCAGGTGCGCATCGCCGCATGGGTGTGACCGAGGTGGAAGGACGCGACCAGGGAGCCGATCAGCACAGCCGCCCAGAACAGATGAATGCGGAACGTCAGCAGCCGGTCGGGGCTCGCCTCGCCGCCCTTGGGCGTGACCACGAACCTGCCCCGGGTGCGCAGCACCGCCGAGCCCAGCGACTTGGCGTAGATCGGCGCGCAGAGCGCGGACATCGCCATGCCGGCCAGACCGCCGGAGCCTTCCGGCTCGTGCGGCGAGACATTGTGCCGCCTGTTCCACAGATACAGCCCGATCTGGAGGGCCGCCGCGTCGCTGTAGAGCATCAGCCACACCGACGACGACACCTGGGTGCCGGATGCCCCGAACCACAGGAACAGGACGCAGCTGAGGATGCCGAGCAGCCAGTTGACGGCGGTCATCGGGTAGTAGACGAGCATCAGCGAGTACGTGAGGAGCCGGCCCGGCGGCACCCGCAAGGGGGCCTTCCAGAACTGCCTGAACAGCGTCTCGTACGTCCCGCGTGACCACCGCAGCTGCTGGGTGAAGAAGTCGGTCCACGAGGCCGGACCCTCCCCGACGGCCAGCACGTCCGGGGTGTAGACGGACCGCCAGAAACGCCCGGTCTCGCGGTTCCTCCTGCGGTGCAGCTCGAAGCCGGTGGCCATGTCCTCGGTGATGGAGTCGTACAGGCCGCCGACCTGCTTGAGGGCCTTGACGCGTACGACGTTGTTGGTGCCGACGAACATGGGCGCGCCGTAGCGGTTGCCGGCGCGCTGGATCAGGGCGTGGAAGAGAAACTGCTGCGACTCCGCGGCCTTGGTGACGCCCTTCTCGTAGTTGCCGTACACCTGCGGACCGACGACGAAGGCGATGTCCGGGTCACGGAAATAACCGAGCATCCGCTCCAGGAAGTTGGGGAGCGGCACGTGGTCGGTGTCGACGGAGGCGAAGAAGTCGTAGGCGTCGCCGTGCATGGCCAGCCAGGCGTTGTAGTTGCCGTGCTTGGTCTTCGCCCGGTGCGGGCCCTTCTTGGTGTTCCACTCCGGTATGCCGTTGCGGCTGAAGTGCCGTACGCCCAGCTCCGCGCAGAGCGCCCGGGCCTGCTCGTCGTTTCCCTCGTCGAGGAGCCAGATGTCGAGCGGCCCTTCGTGCCGGAGCCCGACCGCGCCTTCGAGCGTGGCCCTGACCATGGCGAGGGCTTCCTTGCCCGGTACGTACGTCGTGAGGAACGCGACCCGGGTCCCCGGCTCGGGCGTCACCGGCACCGGGTCCCTGGCGACCATCGTGGCGTGTGCGATCGACACCACGTTGACCAGCATGAAGAACATGATCAGGCCGATCGAGACCAGCATCACCCGGTCCAGCTGGATCAGCCAGCGGTCGCCGCCCTCGCGTTCGGTCCAGTGAGTGGGCCAGACGAGGTAGACCAGCAGGAGCGCCGAGAGCAGCGGAGCCAGCGTCATCAGCAGGACGGCGCGTATTCGGTGCGGTTCCTGCGCCATCAGGCTCCGGTACTGAACCCGGTACGGGCAGGTACCGGGATCGGTCATCGGCCCGGCGAGCCGGCTGTGGGTGTCGTAGTCGTAGCCGTCCGGCCGCACTGTGCCTCCCGCAGTCGAGGGCTTTCAATACCCCCACATAAGGTGACATTTGGCGGTGTGTCGAACCGGGTCGTCCAAGCGGGCGGTTTTTGGCGTCCGGCCGTTTGAACGACGAAGCCCCCGACCGCGACGGCGGTCGGGGGCTTCGTCGTCACCAGGTTCAAGCACCCAGATGGCGCTCCACCGTCTCGACCTTCGACGTCAGGCCGTCGGTGACACCGGGCCGGATATCGGCCTTCAGGACCAGCGACACGCGCGGGGCGCGGGCCTCGACGGCGGCGACAGCGCGCTTGACGACGTCCATCACCTCGTCCCACTCACCCTCGATCGAGGTGAACATCGCGTCGGTGCGGTTGGGCAGCCCGGACTCGCGCACCACGCGCACCGCGTCGGCGACGTACTCCCCGACGTCCTCGCCCACGCCCAGCGGACTGACGGAGAAGGCGACGATCATGCGCCGACCACGCCTTCCTTGCGGGCGCGGGCGGCGATGACACCCGCCTCCTCGTCACGCTTGAGGAGCTTCTCGCCGTACATGCCGCCGAACGGCAGCACCGCGAGGACGACGAAAAGAGCGACGCGGGTAACCGGCCACTTCGCCCGGTACCAGACGTCTGCGAGCAGCACGAGGTACAGCATGAACAGCACGGCGTGCAGGATCCCGAGCGGCATCACCAGGTCGATGTCCGAGATGCGGCTGAGCAGCGACCCGAAGATCAGAAGTGCGGGGAACGAGAGCGCCTCCGGGAGCGAGATGAGGCGGAGCCGGTGGAGAGCGTTGGCGGTCTTGATGTCCACGGAGGGGCAACCTTTGTCGTCGCGGGAACGGGTCGTCGATCTTGTGAATGCGCGCACAAGCTCGTCCCCATTGTGGCAGCCCGCTTTGCCACCTCTTTGTCAGGGTCGGGGTCCCGGGTACCGTCACTCACGTGGCTCAGTTCCGACTCCAAGGCAGCAAGGTGCTCGCCGTCGACATGACCGGCGACGCCGTCAAAGCGAAAAACGGCTCGATGGTCGCGTACGACGGCCAGATGGCCTTCAAGAAGATGTCCGGCGGCGGTGAGGGCATGCGCGGCATGGTGACCCGCCGCCTGACCGGTGAGCAGATGACCGTGATGGAGGTGAAGGGTCACGGCACGTGCTATTTCGCCGACCGGGCGAGCGAGATCAACCTCGTCTCTCTCCACGGCGACAAGCTGTACGTCGAATCCAGCAATCTCCTGTGTACGGACGCGGGCCTGCGCACCGGCACCTCCTTCACCGGGCTGCGCGGCGGCGCGACCGGCAACGGCCTGTTCACCACGACCGTGGAGGGCACCGGTCAGGCGGCGATCATGTCGGACGGCCCGGCGGTCGTCCTGCGCGTCTCGGCCCAGTACCCGCTCCAGGTCGACCCCGGCGCGTACATCGCGCACCAGGGCAACCTCCAGCAGCACTTCCAGTCGGGCGTCAACTTCCGCACGCTCATCGGCGAGGGCTCGGGCGAGGCGTTCCAGATCCGTTTCGAGGGCGAGGGTCTCGTCTACGTGCAGCCGAGCGAGCGCAACACCGTCGGGGGCGACGTCTGATGCCGTTCCGCGAAATCAATTCGAGGATGGTCGAGGCGCGGGTCGCGCCCGGCCAGAAGATGTTCAGCCAGCGCGGCGCGATGCTCGCGTACCAGGGCGATGTGTCATTCACGCCGAACATCCAGGGCGGCCAGGGCGGCGTGATGTCCATGATCGGCCGCCGGGTCGCGAACGAGTCGACCCCGCTCATGACGGTCGAGGGCTCGGGCACGGTGATGTTCGGCCACGGCGGTCACCACATCCAGGTGATCAACCTGTCCGGCGACACGCTCTGCGTCGAGGCGGACCGCCTCCTGGCGTTCGACGGGACCCTCACCCAGGGCACGATGTTCATGGGCTCGCAGGGCGGCGTCATGGGCATGGTGCGCGGCCAGGTGACCGGCCAGGGCCTGTTCACCACCACACTCAAGGGCCACGGCGCGGTGGCGGTGATGGCGCACGGCGGTGTGATCGAGATCCCCATCACACCCCAGCGGCCGATTCACGTCGACCCGCAGGCGTACGTTGCGCACCACGGCGACGTACGCAACAAGCTCTCCACCGCCCTTGGCTGGCGCGACATGGTGGGGCGCGGCTCGGGCGAGGCGTTCCAGCTGGAGCTGTCCGGCAGCGGCGCGGTGTACGTACAGGCCTCGGAGGAAAAGCTGTGACCGCTCCTGTCGTCTTCGACCCGCACTCACTCCCCTCCGACGACAATGTCAACCCGTACACCTTCTGCGTGGAGCTCAAGGGGAGCCAGTGGTTCCTGCAGAAGGGGAAGATGATCGCCTACTACGGGCGCATCGACTTCAACGGCATCGGCCACGGCCGCTTCGACCGCCTTCTGCGCACCAGCTTCCACTCGCCGCTGCACGCCGGCGACTGGGTGGTGGCGGAGGGCCAGGGCAAGATGCTGCTCGCGGACCGCGCGTTCGACGTCAACAGCTTCGACCTCGACAACGGCAACCTCACGATCCGCTCCGGCAACCTCCTGGCGTACGAGCCGACACTCGCGCTCAAGCAGTCGATCGTCCCGGGCTTCCTCACCCTCATCGGCACCGGAAAGTTCGTGGCGGCCTCCAACGGCCCGGTGGTCTTCATGGAGCCGCCGATCCGTGTGGACCCACAGGCCCTGGTGGGCTGGGCGGACTGCCCGTCCCCGTGCCACCACTACGACCACCAGTACATGGCGGGCGTCATGGGCGGGATCAGGTCACTGACCGGCATGGGCGGTACGTCGGGCGAGGAGCACCAGTTCGAGTTCGCCGGGGCCGGCACCGTACTGCTCCAGTCCACCGAACTCCTCATGGCGGAGCAGGCCACGGGCGCCGTCCCGTCCCAGGCGGGGGTGCCCGGCGGGCATGGTGCGGGGCAGGGTCAGCAGGGGGGCGCACCGCGTCTTCCCGGTCAGCTGGGGGACCTCCAGCGTCGCTTCGGCCTGTGAGCGGTAGTCTGCGGAGTGTGACGTCGAACGTCTGCGCCCTTGTCGCGGGCACGGCGTCACGTTCCGTAACTTCGTCCAGCATTCAACTTCTTAGGTAGAATCCATACATGGAGACCGAGACGGCCACCCCCTGGCTGACCGATGCCGAACAGTGCGCCTGGCGGACCTACCTGGACGCCAACAGGCTGCTGACCTATCAGCTCGAAAAGGATCTTCAGCCGTACGGGCTGACGATCAACGACTACGAGATCCTGGTCAATCTTTCAGAGTCCCAGGAGCGCCGGCTGCGGATGAGTGACCTGGCGGCAGCCACCCTCCAGTCCAAGAGCCGGCTCTCCCACCAGATCACCCGCATGGAGAACGCGGGACTGGTCCGCAGGGAGAACTGCGAATCCGACCGCCGCGGCCTGTACGCCGTACTCACCGACCACGGCAGCGAAACGATGAAGCAGGTCGCTCCGCATCACGTGGAATCCGTACGCCGGCACTTCATCGGCATGCTCTCCCCCGAGGCACTCGCCGACATGAAAGCCGCCCTCACCCCGGTGGCCGAGCAGCTGCGAGGCCGACGAGGAAAAATCTAGACAGCCGGCAGGCGCAACGTGAAGAGAGCACCGCCGCCCTCTCTTTCGCCGACCGTCAACGAGCCACCGTGCCGCGTCGCCACATCACGGGCGATCGCCAGCCCCAGCCCCGCGCCACCGTCGTCGCGGGTGCGGGCGTCGTCCAGTCGTACGAACCGCTCAAAAATCCGCTCGCGCTCCCCCACCGGCACCCCCGCGCCATCGTCGGCCACCTCAACCCTCACAGCACCGTCCGCGCCCCGCAACCGAATTTCGACCGAACTCCTCGCATGCCGCTGCGCGTTGTCGAGCAGGTTGCCGACCACCCGCGCCAACTGCCCGCGCGACCCGGCCACTTCGAACACACCCGAGCCCCTGACGGCCACAGGCACCCGGTCGGCGGTCCGCTGCGAGACTTCCTCCCGCACCAGTGCGCCCAGGTCCACGCGCCCCCGCCCCGGCCGCTCCCCCGCGTCCAGCCGCGCCAGCAGCAACAGATCAGCGGCCAGCCCCTGAAGCCGTACGGTGTCCCGCACCGCGCCCTGCACATCGAGCAACTCCGGATGCGCGGCGCCCACCTCCAGTTGCGTGCGCAGCGAAGCGATCGGGCTCCGCAGCTCGTGCGAGGCGTCGGCGACGAACCGCCGCTGCCGCTCCACGGAAGCCTCCAGCGCCGCCAGCGTCTCATTGGTGGTCACGGCCAGCCGCGCCACCTCGTCATGCGCGTCGGGCTCCGGCACTCGCCGCGACAAATCCTCGGAGGCGGTGATCGCGGCCATCTCGCGCCTGATCCCCTCCACCGGCCGCAGCGCCCGCCGCGTCACCAGCCAGGTCACCCCGCCCACCACCACGAGCAGCGCCGGCAGCCCGATCAGCATGGCTTCCCGAACCGTCCCGACGGCGTCCTGCTCGGCGGCCAGCGGCGCACCGGCGTACACCGTGACGGTCTGCCCCCGGGGCGTCGTCGCCTCGACGGCGGCGAACCGGTAGTCGGCCCGCTCGCCATCCACGGCGGCGCTCCCGGACGACAGCCGGGCTCGTCGTCGGACACTCTCCACGCCCGGGGTCGTCATCCTCATCATCCCCGCCGGACCAACCACCGCCCACCCAGTAGCCGTCCGTTCATGCGGGCAGCATGATGTCGAGACGGGCAAGGTCGTACGAGCCCATTTCACCCTCACGCTCAACAAGCGCATGCGCCTAGGACGCAAACCGAACGTCAACTACGCCGGGACTGAAGTTCCGGGCTTGCACAACGGGCGTCACTGGCGGTGATGCGTCGTTTGCGTCCAGCCCCACCCGGCCGCTGCCGGGGTGGGGGCAGGGGCCGTTGACGGGGCCCCGCGTCGCCACAACTGCCACGCTCGCGCGCGGATGTTGCGGGAGCTGTTCCGGTCTGCGTGATCAACGAATCCGCAGGACCGGCATGCGAACCTGGCCTGAGAGACCCGGTTCGCCTTGGCGGTATGGCCGCATTCGGCGCAGGTCCGGGAGGTGTACGCCGGATCCACGTACACCACCGGCACCCCCGCCTTGCGGGCCTTGTACGCGATGAATTCCCCAAGCTGGGCGAAGCCCCAGGAGTGAAGGGTGGCCCGTTGGGGCTTGCGAAGCCGTACCCGTTCACGGATCCCTGTCAGGTCTTCCAGGGCGATTCCGCGACCGGTGCGTTCTGCCTCGGCCACCACATGCTTCGCGATCTTGTGATTGATGTCCCTCCCCCGCCGCGCCTCCTTGCGCCGCCTCTTCTTCAACCGGCGCTTGGCCGACGGGGTGTCCTTCTTCTGGAGCTTCGCGCGCAGGCCACGCTCTCGTACCCGGGCGCGGTTGAGCTCACGTCCGGCCATGATCTCGCCGTCCGAGGTCGTGGCGATGTTCACGATCCCCAAATCGATACCGAGGAAGTCTGCTGGATCACCATTGAGCGGAGCTTCGGGAACCTCACAGGTGGCGTTCAGAAACCACATGCCGTCCCGTTGCACCAGGTCGGATTCGCCCTGGCGGTACAGGGTCAGCGTGACAAGCTGCTCCGGCGCGGCAGCGAAGGCCACGTTCTTGATTCGGCCACTGGTCGTCCAGATCGACACCGTGTGGTCCGGGATTTGCCAGGACAGCATCCGGTCGTCATACGGCTGGGCGCCCCGGGGACGGAAGGTGATCGGCTTCTCGGTGGCCCTGCGATAGCGACGCGAGCCGGACCGCCCGCGGTTGTTGGTCTTCAGGTTCGTATACGCGTCACACGTCTTTTTGATCACATGCTGGGCGGCCTGCGCGCCCAGGCCCCACCGGGACTTGACCGTGTCGTAGGTGTGCCGACGCAGGGCGAAGTTCTTGAATTCCCCGCGCTCGAAGGCCACCCCGCTCACCCACGTGGCAGCCTCGTTGCAGGCTTGCAGGGTCGCCCCGAGTGCCGCCGCCTGTACGCGCGTCGGCAGCAGCTTGACCTGCACCATCAGCTTCACGATCACCGAACGTACGCGCCTGCGCTAGACACCACCGCATGTTCCCAATCGTTCACCACACTGAGCGATCGCATCGGTCATGCGTTCCCCTGGCCCTCGTCCCCAGGTACGGCACCCATCGGCTCCGCCCACCGAGGGGCTGCCCCTCGGTCCCCCCCGACTTCCATCTACCTCCGCAAGGCGAACGAAGGCAGCCCGCAGGCCGCCCACCGGCGTGAGGGGGCGGGACGCGCAGGGGGTGGTGTTCGGGACGTAGAGCGTGATTTGTGGGCAGGACGCGGGCGTCGTACTAAAGACGCCGCTCCGCGCCTAAATCATGCAGTCCCGAACGCCGCCCCCGGAGCGGCACGCCCCCGCCCCACCCACCTAGCCCTCGGTAAGGCCCGCCACCAGCTCGTCCGCCGCCGCATAAGGATCCAGCTCCCCCGCCACGATCCGCTCCGCCAGCGCCCCCAGCCGCCGGTCCCCCCGCAGGTCACCGATCCGCTCCCGCAACGCAGTCACGGCGATCGTCTCGACCTCGTGCGAGGCCCGCTTCGCCCGCCGCTCCGACAGCACCCCGCGCTCCTCCATCCACGCCCGGTGCTTCTCCAGCGCCTCGACGACCTCGTCGATACCCTCACCCCGTGCCGCCACCGTCTTCACGATCGGCGGCCGCCAGTCGCCGGGCCCCCGGGACTCCCCGAGCCCCAGCATGTGATTGAGCTCCCGCGCGGTCGCGTCGGCCCCGTCCCGGTCGGCCTTGTTCACCACGTACACGTCACCGATCTCCAGGATCCCCGCCTTCGCGGCCTGGATCCCGTCCCCCATACCCGGCGCCAGCAGCACAACAGACGTGTCCGCCTGTGAGGCGATCTCCACCTCCGACTGCCCCACCCCCACCGTCTCGACCAGCACCACGTCACACCCGGCCGCATCCAGCACCCGGATCGCCTGCGGCGCCGCCCACGCAAGCCCGCCCAGATGCCCGCGCGTGGCCATGGACCGGATATAAACCCCCGGATCCGACGCGTGCTCGGACATCCGCACCCGGTCCCCCAGCAGCGCACCGCCACTGAACGGCGACGAAGGATCCACCGCCAGCACCCCGACCCGCTTTCCGGCCCGCCGGTACGCCGAAACCAGCGCCGAAGTGGACGTCGACTTACCTACGCCCGGCGACCCCGTCAGCCCCACCACATACGCGTTTCCGGCGAGCGGAGCCAGCGCCGCCATCACCTCACGCAGTTGCGGGGACGCCCCCTCGACCAGCGAGATCAGCCGGGCAACGGCACGCGGCCGGCCCTCTCGCGCCTGAGCCACCAGCTCGGGGACGTCCTGCATCACAACTCCGCTCCTCGATCAAGCACTACGGAAGGGTTACGGGGTTTACTTGCCCGCGACCTTGATGATCAGCGCATCACCCTGGCCGCCGCCACCACACAGCGCCGCAGCGCCCACGCCGCCGCCCCGCCGCTTCAGCTCAAGGGCGAGGTGGAGCACGACCCGGGCGCCGGACATCCCGATGGGGTGCCCCAGGGCAATCGCGCCACCGTTGACGTTCACCTTTTCCGGGGATACTCCGAGGTCCTTCATTGACTGGACCGCAACCGCCGCGAAAGCCTCATTGATCTCAATGAGGTCGAGATCCTCAACCCCGATCCCTTCCTTGCCCAGCGCGTGCGCAATCGCGTTCGAGGGCTGCGACTGAAGGGAGTTGTCGGGGCCCGCCACGTTCCCGTGCGCCCCGATCTCGGCGATCCACTCAAGCCCGAGAGCCTCAGCCTTGGCCTTGCTCATCACGACCACGGCGGCCGCACCGTCGGAGATCTGCGAGGCGGTCCCAGCGGTGATCGTCCCGTCCTTCGCGAAGGCGGGCCGCAGCTTGCCGAGCGACTCCGCCGTCGTCTCCGGCCGGATCCCCTCGTCCTTCGAGAAGAGAACCGGGTCGCCCTTGCGCTGCGGGATCTCGATGGGCGTGATCTCCGCCTCGAAGAGCCCGTTCTTCTGCGCGGCGGCGGCGCGCTGGTGCGACTGCGCGGCGAACTCGTCCTGCGGGCCGCGGGCGATCCCGAGCCGGGTGTTGTGCTTCTCGGTCGACTCCCCCATCGCGATGCCTTCGAAGGAGTCGGTCAGCCCGTCGTGGGCCATGGAGTCGAGCATCTCGATCGCGCCGTACTTGAAGCCGTCACGGGACTTCGGCAGCACGTGAGGAGCGTTGGTCATGGACTCCTGGCCACCGGCGACCACCACGTCGAACTCACCGGCGCGGATCAGCTGATCGGCCAGGGCGATGGCGTCGAGCCCGGACAGACAGACCTTGTTGATGGTCAGAGCAGGCACGCTCATCGGAATGCCGGCCTTCACAGCCGCCTGCCGAGCCGGGATCTGCCCGGCACCCGCCTGCAGCACCTGGCCCATGATCACGTACTGGACCTGGTCACCGCCGATGCCGGCCCGCTCCAGGGCGGCCTTGATGGCGAACCCGCCGAGGTCCGCGCCGGAGAAGGACTTCAGCGAGCCGAGCAGTCGGCCCATGGGCGTACGGGCACCAGCGACGATGACTGACGTAGTGCGGTTCGTTCCAGGCATGAGGCACGGCCCCTTGGGATGAGGAGTGAACGAGGGTTTACCTCAATGTACTGAGCGGTACGGGCCCGGTCACCGGGCAGCGAGTGTGATCGCGCGCACGTTGCGTAACCACCACCAATAGCGCTGCACTGGACTCATGCTGACGCGAATCGACCACATCGGGATCGCCTGTTTCGACCTCGACAAAACCATCGAGTTCTATCGCTCGACCTATGGCTTCCAGGTGTACCACTCGGAGGTCAACGAGGAGCAGGGCGTACGTGAAGCCATGCTCAAGATCAACGAGACGTCCGACGGCGGAGCCACCTATCTCCAGCTCCTGGAGCCCACCCGCGAGGACTCCGCGGTCGGAAAGTGGCTGGCCAAGAACGGTGAGGGGGTCCACCACATCGCCTTCGGGACACCGGACGTGGACGCCGACGCGGCAGACATCCGCGACAAGGGCGTACGGGTCCTCTACGACGAGCCCCGCATCGGTTCCATGGGCTCCCGCATCACCTTCCTGCACCCCAAGGACTGCCACGGCGTACTGACAGAACTGGTCACTTCGGCCCCCGCCTCAACCCCGGAGCACTGACCGGAACACAGTCCCCCGTATTCCACGCCGGTAGAGTGGGCGGTTCCGGTCCGGGGCCGGACCGGGGTCGGACCGGGGGCTGTGACCCATGCCTCACTGTTGATCTGAGACCATTCCCCCCGGGGGCCGCCCGATGTCGGGGCGGTGCTTGTTCGGAGTTTTCGGAAGAGTTTGCGACCAGGGGACGGATGGGACCGCGCAGTGCGGGGCTACGAACGCCAGGAGAGCCAACAGCGGGGTGAAACCGACCATCTCTCGCGGTTCGAAGCCGAGATGGAGCGGCTGAAGACCGAGCGGGAGAAGGCGGTTCAGCACGCCGAGGACCTCGGCTACCAGGTCGAGGTGTTGCGCGCCAAGCTCCACGAGGCGCGCCGCAACCTCGCGTCCCGGCCTGCCTACGACGCGGCGGACATCGGCTACCAGGCCGAGCAGTTGCTCCGTAATGCCCAGATTCAGGCCGATCAGCTCCGCACCGACGCCGAGCGCGAACTGCGCGACGCCCGGGCCCAGACGCAGCGGATCCTCCAGGAGCACGCCGAGCACCAGGCAAGGCTCCAGGCCGAGTTGCACACGGAGGCGGTCACCCGCCGCCAGCGGCTCGACCAGGAGCTCTCCGAGCGCCGCCAGACCGTCGAGGCACACGTCAACGAGAACGTGGCGTGGGCCGAACAGCTCCGTGCCCGTACCGAGTCGCAGGCCCGCAGGCTCCTGGAGGAGTCCCGCGCCGAGGCCGAGCAGGCCCTGGCCGCCGCCCGCGCCGAGGCCGAGCGGGTCGCCCAGGAGGCCCGCCAGCGCCTCGGCTCCGAGGCGGAGCACGCCCGCGCCGAGGCCGAAGCGATCCTGCTGCGCGCCCGCAAGGACGCCGAGCGCCTGCTGAACGCCGCCTCGAACCAGGCGCAGGAGGCGACGACCCACGCCGAGCAGCTGCGTACGTCGACGACTGCCGAGTCCGAGCAGGCGCGCCGGCAGGCCGCCGAGCTGAGCCGCACCGCCGAGCAGCGGATGCAGGAGGCCGAGACGGCGCTGCGCGAGGCGCGCGCCGAGGCCGAGAAGGTCCTCACCGAGGCGAAGGACGCGGCGGCCAAGCAGCTGACCACGGCCGAGTCCGTCAACGAGCAGCGCACGCGTACGGCGAAGTCCGAGATCGCGCGGCTGGTCGGCGAGGCCACGAAGGACGCCGAGGCGCTGAAGGCGGAGGCCGAGCAGGCCCGTGCCGATGCCGTCGCCGAGGCCGAGCGGCTGGTGACCGAGGCCGCGGAGAAGGCCCGTACGGTCGCCGCCGAGGATTCGGCGGCCGCGCTGGCCAAGGCCGCCCGTACCGCCGAAGAGGTCCTGACGAAGGCGTCCAACGACGCCAAGGAGACCACCCGCAAGGCGTCCGAGGAGGCCGAGCGGATCCGCCGCGAGGCCGAGGCGGAGATCGAGCGGCTGCGCAGCGAGGCGGCGGCCCAGGCCGACCAGCTCAAGGGCGCGGCGAAGGACGACACCAAGGAGTACCGGGCCAAGACGGTCGAGCTGCAGGAGGAGGCGCGCAGGCTGCGCGGCGAGGCCGAGCAGCTGCGGTCCGAGGCGGTCGCCGAGGGCGAGCGGATCCGCGGCGAGGCCCGTCGCGAGGCCGTCCAGCAGATCGAGGAGGCGGCCAGGACCGCCGAGGAGCTGCTGACCAAGGCGCGGGGCGACGCCGATGAGCTGCGTACGTCCGCCTCAGCCGAGAGCGAGCGCTTGCGCGGCGAGGCGATCGAGCGCGCCACGACGTTGCGCAAGCAGGCCGAGGAGACCCTGGAGCGCACCCGCACCGAGGCCGACCGGCTGCGCACCGAGGCCGAGGAGCAGGCGGCGAGCACCACCGCCGACGCCGAGGAGGCCGCCCGCGCCCTGCGCGAGGAGGCCGAGCGCGCCATCGCGGCCCGCCAGGCCGAGGCCGCCGGCGAACTGACCCGGCTGCACACCGAGGCCGAACAGCGCGTCACCGCCGCCGAGAAGGCGCTGGGCGACGCGCGGACCGAGGCCGAGCGGCTGCGCCGGGAGGCCGGCGAGGAGATCGAGCGGCTGCGGACCGAAGCGGCCGAGCGGGTACGTACGCTCCAGGCGCAGGCCGAGACCGAGGCGGAGCGGCTGCGTGACGAGGCTGCCGCCGACGCGTCGCAGTCGCGCGCCGA
Source organism: Streptomyces sp. ISL-100 (assembly GCF_018614615.1). GTDB lineage: Bacteria > Actinomycetota > Actinomycetes > Streptomycetales > Streptomycetaceae > Streptomyces. The sequence continues at coordinate 24,808 of NZ_JAGGOK010000011.1, forward strand.
GGGTGAGGCCGTCGCCGTACGGCTGCGCAGCGAGGCGTCGAACGAGGCCGAGCGGCTCAAGTCGGAGGCGCAGGAGAGCGCCGACCGGATTCGCGCGGAGGCCGCGGCCGCCGCGGAGCGCGTCGGGAACGAGGCCGCCGAGGCGCTGACCGCCGCCCAGGAGGAGGCCGCGAGGCGCCGCCGGGAGGCCGAGGAGACGCTGGCCGCCGCCCGCGAGGAGGCCGAGCGGGAGCGTACGCAGGCCCGTGAGCAGAGCGAGGAGCTGCTCGCCTCCGCCCGCAAGCGGGTCGAGGACGCGCAGACCGAGGCGCAGCGCCTGGTCCAGGAGGCGGACTACCGGGCGACCGAGCTGGTCGCGGCCGCCGAGCAGACGGCGCAGCAGGTACGGGAATCCGTCGCCGGGCTGCACGAGCAGGCCGAGCAGGAGATCGCCGGGCTGCGGTCGGCCGCCGAGCACGTGGCGGAGCGTACGAAGACCGAGGCGCAGGAGGAGGCGGACCGGCTCCGCGCCGACGCGTACGAGGAGCGGGAGCGGGCCACCGAGGACGCGAACCGGCTGCGCCGGCAGGCGCAGGAGGAGACGGACGCCGCGAAGGCGCTCGCGGAGCGCACGGTCGGTGACGCGATCACGGAGGCGGAGCGGCTGCGGTCCGAGTCGTCGGAGTACGCACAGAGGCTTCGTACGGAGGCCTCCGACGCGCTGGCTTCGGCCGAGCAGGACGCGGCGCGCTCGCGCGCCGAGGCCCGCGAGGACGCGAACCGCATCCGTAACGAGGCTGCGGCGCAGGCGGACCGGCTGGTCGGCGAGGCGACGGGCGAGGCCGAGCGGATGGCGGCCGAGGCCGTGCAGTCGCTGACGGCGGCCGGGCAGGACGCGGCCCGGATGCGGGCCGAGGCGGAGCAGATCAAGGCGGACGGCGAGGCCGGGGCCGAGCGGCTGCGGGCCGAGGCGCGCGAGGAGGGCGAGCGGGTTCTCGACGAGGCACGCAAGGCGGCGGACAAGCGGCGCGGCGACGCGGCGTCTCAGGCGGACAAGCTCGTCTCCGAGGCGAGTGGCGAGGCGGACAAGCTGGTCGCCGACGCGAACGCCGAAGCGGAGCGGCTGCGCACGGAGGCCGAGCGGGTGCACGTCGAGGCACGCGCGGAGTCCGACCGGATCCTGGACGAGGCGCGCAAAGCCGCCGACAAGCGGCGCGGCGACGCGGCGGCGCAGGCCGACCAGCTCATCGCCGAGGCGAGCGGCGAGGCCGAGCGGCTGCGCGCGGAGGCCGCCGAGATGGTGGGCTCCGCCCAGCAGGCGGCGGAGCGCATCAGGTCCGAGGCCCAGAAGGTCAAGGCGGACGCCGAGGAAGCGGCGGAGCGAATGCGCGGCGACGCGCGCGCCGCCGCGGACCGGCTGCTCGACGAGGCCCGTCAGGCGGCGTCCAAGCGCCGCTCGGACGCCGCCGAGCAGGCCGACCAGCTGATGGCGAAGGCCCAGGAGGAGGCGCTGCTCGCCGCGACGCGTGCGGAGGAGCAGGCCGACACGATGGTCGGCGCGGCCCGCAAGGAGGCCGAGCGGCTGGTGTCGGAGTCGACGGTCGAGGGCAACTCCCTGGTGGAGAAGGCCCGTACGGACGCCGACGAGCTGCTGGTCGGCGCCCGCAGGGACGCGACCGCCATAAGGGAGCGCGCGGAGGAGCTGCGTACCCGCATCGAGAGCGATATCGAGGAGCTGCACGAGCGGGCCCGCCGGGAGACGTCCGAGCAGATGCGGACCGCCGGCGAGCGGGTCGACAAGCTGGTGAAGGCGGCGACGGAGCAGCAGGCCGAGGCCGAGGCGAAGTCGAAGGCGATGATCTCCGATGCGAGTTCGGAGGCGGGCAAGGTCCGGCTCGCCGCGGTGAAGAAGGCCGAGGCGCTGCTCAAGGAGGCCGAGCGGAAGAAGGCCGAGCTGGTACGGGACGCCGAGCGGGTGCACGCCGAGGCCGAGGCCGAGGCAGCGCGCATGGTGGAAGAGGGCCAGCGCGAGCTCGATGTGCTGGTACGCCGCCGGGAGGACATTCAGGCCGAAATCTCCCGTGTTCAGGATGTACTTGAGGCGTTGGAATCCTTTGAGGCACCTTCCGGGGGCGGCAAGTCGGCATCGAACAGCGGGTCCGGGGCAGGCGGGGTCAAAGCGGGCGCCGCGGCGGGCGCAACTCGTTCGGGTGGCAAGTCATCCGACGGTTAGCCACTCAAAAGGGGTGTCATTCTCCAGATCAAACGGTCATTGACTCGATGACACGCCGCTTAGGCCCCTAGGATTCCCCCTAACACCTCACCGGTCACATTCGACAGGAACCCAGGAACCCCATGAGCGACACTTCCTCCCCCTTCGGCTTCGAGCTCGTGCGGCGTGGTTACGACCGCGGTCAGGTGGACGACCGCATTACCAAACTCGTCGCCGACCGTGACAGTGCTCTGGCCCGAATCACTGCTCTGGAAAAGCGCATCGAGGAACTCCACCTCGAGACGCAGAACGCCCAGGCCCAGGTGAGCGACGCGGAGCCGTCGTACGCCGGACTCGGTGCGCGCGTCGAGAAGATCCTTCGCCTTGCCGAGGAGGAGGCGAAGGACCTGCGTGAGGAGGCCCGTCGCGCCGCCGAGCAGCACCGCGAGCTCGCCGAGTCCGCCGCGCAGCAGGTGCGCAACGACGCTGAATCGTTTGCCTCCGAGCGCAAGGCGAAGGCCGAGGACGAGGGCGTTCGTATCGTCGAGAAGGCCAAGAGTGACGCCTCTACGCTGCGCGGCGAGGCCCAGAAGGACGCGCAGCAGAAGCGCGAGGAGGCGGACGCTCTCTTCGAGGAGACCCGCGCCAAGGCCGCCCAGGCCGCCGCGGACTTCGAGACGAACCTGGCCAAGCGCCGGGAGCAGTCCGAGCGCGACCTGGCTTCGCGTCAGGCCAAGGCCGAGAAGCGTCTGGCCGAGATCGAGCACCGCGCCGAGCAGCTTCGTCTCGAGGCCGAGAAGCTGCGTACGGACGCGGAGCGCCGCGCCCGCCAGACGGTGGAGACCGCGCAGCGCCAGGCCGAGGACATCGTGGCCGACGCCAACGCCAAGGCCGACCGGATCCGCAGCGAATCGGAGCGCGAGCTGGCTGCTCTCACCAACCGCCGCGACTCGATCAACGCGCAGCTCACCAACGTCCGCGAGATGCTGGCCACGCTGACCGGTGCGGCTGTCGCCGCCGCCGGCGCCCCGGCCGACGACGAGCCGATCACGCGCGGCGTCCCGGCCCAGCAGACCCGCTAGCCCCGAAGCGGAACCAAACAGGCCGCAAAAGGCCCGGAAGCCCCCCGTCATTCCAGTGGCGGGGGGCTATGTGCGCCCTTAGCGTGGCCGACATGATTGAGCTGACGGGGCTGACGAAGCGTTACGGCGAGAAGCTGGCCGTCGACCATCTGACCTTCACCGTACGGCCGGGCATCGTGACCGGCTTCCTGGGTCCGAACGGCGCGGGCAAGTCGACGACCATGCGGATGCTGCTGGGGCTGGACAACCCGACGGCGGGCGATGTCCGCATCGACGGCAAGCACTACGCCGACCTCAGGGATCCGCTGAAGTACATCGGCGCGCTCCTGGACGCCAAGGCGATGCACGGCGGCCGCAGCGCGTACAACCACCTGCTGTGCCTGGCCCAGAGCAACGGCATCCCGCGCAGCCGAGTCTCCGAGGTCCTGGACACGGTGGGCCTGACGCAGGTCGCGAAGAAGCGCGCGAAGGGCTTCTCGATGGGCATGGGGCAGCGGCTGGGCATCGCGGGCGCGCTGCTGGGCGACCCCGAGATCCTGATGTTCGACGAGCCGGTGAACGGGCTCGACCCCGAGGGCATCCACTGGATCCGCAACCTGATGAAGTCGCTGGCGTCCCAGGGGCGTACGGTCTTCGTCTCCTCCCACCTCATGAGCGAAATGGCGCTCACCGCCGACCACCTGGTCGTCATCGGCCAGGGCAGGCTGCTCGCCGACACGTCGATGGCCGGCTTCATCCGGGAGAACTCGCGCAGTTACGTACGCCTGCGGTCCCCGCAGCAGGAGCGGCTGCGCGATGTCATGCACGAGGCCGGCATCACGGCGGTCAGCGCGGCCAACGGGTCCCTGGAAGTGGACGGCGTGACCTCGGAGCAGCTCGGTGATCTCGCCGCCAGGCATCAGCTCGTACTCCACGAGCTGAGCCCTCAGCAGGCCTCGCTGGAGGAAGCGTTCATGCGGCTGACCGCCGAATCCGTCGAGTACCACGCGCATTCCGACGGCGAGAGGCCCGGGTCGCCCGGGGCCGGCTGGGGCGCCGGCGTGCAGCAGCAGAAGACGAAGAAGAAGAGGGGGGTCTGAGTCATGGCGGTCGCACAGGTGCTCAAGTCGGAATGGACCAAGATCAAATCGGTTCAGTCCACAGTATGGACACTCGGCCTTGCGGCGATCGTCACAATCGGCCTCGGCGTACTGATCAGTATTCTTTCCAGGAACGAATTCCAGAAGCTGAGCGCGGAGGACAAGCTCGCCTTCGATCCGACGTTTGTGAGTTTCGCGGGGACGAGTCTTGGGCAGCTTGCAATGATCGTTTTCGGTGTGCTGGTCGTGTCGAACGAATACAACACCGGAATGATCCGCATGTCGCTCGCCGCGGTCCCGCAGCGCGGCACCTTCCTCTTCAGCAAGATCACCGTCGCCGCGGCGCTCGCACTGGCTGTCGGAATGATCACAAGCTTCCTCTCCTTCTTCCTCGGCCAGGCGATGCTCGGCGACCTGAAAGCGAGCATCGGCGACCCGGGCGTACTGCGCGCGGTCATCGGCGGCGGCCTCTACATGACCCTGATCGCGCTGTTCTCGATGGGCGTCGCCTCGATGCTGCGCAGCCAGGTGCTCGCGCTCGGCGTCCTGATGCCGTTCTTCTTCCTGCTCGCGCCGATCCTGGGCAATGTCTCCGCGACCAAGAAGGTCGGTCAGTACCTCCCCGACCAGGCGGGCAGCAAGATCATGCAGGTTGTTCCGCCGGTCAACGACGACGCGCCGTACGGCCCCTGGGGCGGGCTGGCGATCATGGCCGTGTGGGTGGCGGCGGCCCTGGTGGGCGGATATGTCCTGTTGAAGAAGCGCGACGCTTGAAGTGCTCTCCCGCATGAATGCGGGAGATTCCCTCCTACCTTACGGTGGTGGGCTTGACGCGCTTCGCGCGCCTGGCGACTGCCCTTCCGGCAGCCGGGATCGCCACGAGGCCGATCCGGTACAGGTGCAAGACGTTCCTCGATGCGTTGTGGTCGGCGTTGCCTTCCCAGCCGCACCCAGGGTTCTTGCACACGAACGTGGCCTGGTCCTCCCGGCTGCCGGGCGTGATGAAGCCGCAGGCGGAGCAGCGCCGGGAGGTGTTGGGTGCGGGGACCTTGACGAGAGTGCCGCCCTGGCGGGTGGTCTTGTACGTCAGCATCGTGACCGTGCGCCCCCATGACTGACCGCTGATGGAGCGGTTGAGGCCGGATTTCTGGGCGACGCTTTTCCCCGGTTCCTCGACGGTGCCTTTGGCGGACTTGACCATGTTCGTGATGTGGAGTGCTTCGACCACCGCGGTGGCGTACTTGCGGGCGATGTCGGTGGTGGTCTGGTGCTGCCAGTCGATGGCACGGCGCTTGGCTTTCGCGCGAAGTCCCGCGATCTGGTCGTAGGTGGCCCGCAGCCGCCCGGAGGTGCGTTCTGCGGGTTTACGGAAGGTCTTGCGGTGTGCGGCCCGCTGCTCCAGCCGGAGCAGCTTGGCCTTTTCCTTGGCGGGCAGCCATTCGTCGTGGTCGTACGTTGTGCCGTCCGAGAGGGCCAGAGGCACGGTGATGCCCACGTCGATACCGCCTTCCGGGCCGGTGTGGGGCTCGGGCTTGCGCACGAGGGTCTGGACGCGGAAGGCGATGTGCCAGCCGAGCGCGTCTTTGACCAGCCGGGCACCGGTGATGCGGTTTTCTTCGTTGGCGCGCTTGCCGACGGGCAGGTCTTTGGTCCACCGGAAGCGCACACGTCCGACCTTGGGGATGTTGACCATGCCCCAGCGGCGGTGCACGCGGGTGATGTTCAGGTCCCTGCCCTGCGGGATGTCCACCGACATCACCGACCGGAGCCGGCTCTTGAAGTTCGGGGCGTCCGCACGCCCGTCCCAGCAGTTCTTCCACGCCTGGAAGTACGTTTTCAAAACCGCTTGCGCGGCTTGAGCGGGGAGGGCGGCGAGGAAGTCGATGTCTTTGCGGGCCTGGCGTATCGCAGCGTCCGCGTGTCCCAGAGTCCGCTTGTCCTTCGGCATCATCTGCCACCACGCGTGGAGCAGGTTCCACATCGTGCGGGCAGCGTGTGCCTGCTCATCAACCTGCCTCGAGAGCGCGGGGTCCAGCGCCAGCCGGGCACGGTGCCCGAACTGCCGCTTCTCAAGGACGACTTCGGCGCTCACGCGATCACTATATCGTTTGGTTTATGTCACCACGATGGAATCCCAACCCGGATGTACGTTCGGGTCGCCATGTCATCTGCAACCTTCACGTCCACTTGGTTTTCGTCACCAAGTACCGGCGCGAGGCGTTCACAGACGCCATGCTGACCAGGTGCGAAGAGATCATGCGCGACGTATGTACGGACTTCGAGGCTGAAATGAAGCAGTTCAACGGCGAACAGGACCACGTGCACCTGCTCGTGCACTACCCGCCGAAAGTCCAGCTCTCCAAGCTGGTCAATTCCCTCAAGGGCGTCAGCTCCCGCTACTTGCGCAAGGAGTACGACACGCACGTACGCCGCCACCTGTGGGGCGGACACTTCTGGTCCGGCTCCTACTTCGCAGGCTCCTGCGGCGGCGCACCGCTGACCGTCGTACGCCAGTACATCGAGAACCAGCAACGCCCGGCATGAACCTGTCCGGCCTGGACAGGCAGCGAACTCCGGCGCTTCGCACCTCCGGGCCAAGGACGCCCTCCACCATCCGCCCTAAAAGGCGGAGCACCGGGCGAGATCAAAGGTAGATCCGGCGCCCGGCGTACCGGCTTGGCCGGAACCGTCAGCCGCTGGTTATCCTCCTAACCCTTACGGGGGCGCATTCGGCCAGACGGTCACAGCCCCGACCACCCGACCTGTCGATGGGGCTGCAGACAATGATCGAGGCAGTCGGCCTGACGAAGCGCTACGGCGCCAAGACAGCCGTGTACAACCTTTCCTTCCAGGTGCGCCCGGGCACGGTGACGGGCTTCCTGGGCCCCAACGGCTCCGGCAAGTCCACGACCATGCGCATGATCCTCGGGCTCGACGAGCCCACCGCCGGCCATGTCACCATCGGCGGCCACCCCTTCCGCAAGCTCCCCAACGCGCCCCGCCAGGTCGGCGCCCTGCTCGACGCCAAGGCCGTGCACGGCGGGCGCACCGCCCGCAACCACCTGCTGTCGCTGGCGCAGCTCTCCGGCATCCCCGCCCGGCGCGTCGACGAGGTGCTCGGGGTCGTCGGCCTCCAGGACGTCGCCAGGCGGCGCTCCAACGGCTTCTCGCTCGGCATGGGACAGCGCCTGGGCATCGCGGCGGCGCTCCTCGGCGACCCGCAGGTGCTGCTCTTCGACGAGCCGGTCAACGGCCTCGACCCCGAGGGCATCCTCTGGGTCCGCAACCTCATGAAGACGCTCGCTGCCGAGGGCCGTACGGTCTTCGTCTCCAGCCACCTCATGAGCGAAATGGCGGTCACCGCCGACCACTTGATCGTGATCGGGCGCGGGCAGCTGCTCTCCGACATGAGCGTCAAGGACTTCATCTCGGCGAACTCCGCGGACTTCGCCCGGGTGCGTACGCCGCAGACCGAGCCGCAGCAGCGCGAGAAGCTGTCGTCGGTACTGACCGAGGCCGGCGCGCACGTCATGACCGAGCAGGACGGTGCGATGCGCGTCACCGGGCTGCCGCTGGCGCGGATCAGCGACCTCGCGCACGACGCCGACGTACGGCTGTGGGAGCTCTCGCCGCACCAGGCCTCGCTGGAGGAGGCGTACATGCGGATGACCCAGGGCGCGGTGGACTACCGCTCCACGGCCGACCAGCTGGCCGGCTTCGAGCAGCCGCAGCAGCTTCAGCACCCCGGCGGCTACGCCCAGCCCCTGCCGCAGCAGGACGGCTGGTACGCCCCGCCGCCGCCCCAGGCCGGCGGACAGCCCTTCGCGGGTGTGCCGATGCCCGGCGGCCCCGCACCCGCCCCCGGCTACCCTGCCCCCGGCCGGAACCCGTACGCGGCGCCTGCTGCCGCCCCGGCGGCGCCTCCCGCGCCCGCCGCCGCGCCCGCGCCCGCGCCTGCCCCCGACCTGACCAAGAGCGACAGCGACACCGACAGCCCCGAGGACGCCCGATGACGACCCCGTACCAGCAGCAGGCCCCGCAGCACTACCAGCAGCAGGGCGTCGCGTCGTACATCTCGCCGATCCCGGTGCGCAGGGCGACACTCGGGGACGCGCTCACCTCCGAGTGGACGAAGATCCGGTCGGTGCGCTCCACCGTGTGGACGCTCGGCGTGATGATCGTGCTCGTCCTCGGCATCGGACTGCTCTCGACCGTGGCCGTCGGCTCGTCCGGCGCCGACCTCGGCGAGACCCCGGTGCTCAGCCTCGGCTTCTTCGGTGTGCTGCTCGGCGCCATCCCGGTGATCACGCTCGGCGTGATGACCATCGCGTCCGAGTACGGCACGGGCATGATCCGTACGACCCTCACGGCCTGCCCGAGCCGCGCCCGCGTGCTGACGGCCAAGTCGATCGTCTTCTTCGTGCTGGCCTTCGCCATCACCCTGGTGACCACCGCCATCGTCGGGGCGATCCAGACCGCCACGCTGGACGGCGCCACGCCCACCGGCGGCGACTGGCTGCGCGCGACGATCGGCGTCAGCCTCTACATCGCGACGCTCGGCCTGCTCTCCCTCGCCGTCGGCTCGCTCATCCGGCACTCGGCGGGCGCGATCACCATCATGATCGGCGTGGTGCTGCTGCCGCTGGTGCTGGCGATGTTCATGTTCTCCGAGACGCTGGCCGAGCTTCAGCAGGCGCTCTTCGAGTACTCGATCCCCAACCAGCTCAGCGCCTTCTACGACGTCTCGGTCACCCAATCCGGACCGGCCGGCTGGGAGCCGCTGTGGATCCTGCTGGGTGTGACCGCTGTGACGCTCGGCGGCGCATTCCTCGCCCTGGACAAGCGCGACGTGTGACAGCGCGGGCCGCGCGGGCAGCGAGGGCCGCTCCGGTCAGTAGCGCGGGGCATTACGGGACCGCTGCACCTTCGTGGTGCGGCGGTCCCGCGCGTTCCAGCAGGCCTTGTGCCAGTGCCTGCGGTCGTCGACACCGCCGTACTCCGGCCAGGCCACCAGGTGCGGGACCCCGGACGGGATCTCCTGGTCGCAGCCCGGGCAGCGGTAGCGCTTGCCCGCCGCGCTCGCGCCGGCGACGTGGCGCAGCGACCACTCCTCGCCCTGCCACGACTCGGTGCTCTGGAGCCCGAACCTCTCTCCTGCCGCGCCACTTTGGGACTCGGTCGGATTCTCGCCGCCCTTGGGGCGGTTGCGACGCGGGGACACCTGAAACCTCACGGGTCGGACGGGCAGTGGCTTTCACCCAGCCTAGGGCCATCCGGCAGGGGTACACGTACCGCAGCGCGTGCGGGCCGCCCTCCACCGGGCGCGGCTTACCGGAAAATCGCAACAACTTCACGCGCACCCGTGCCTTTGGCACGTGTCAGACGTTGTTGCCAGTAAGGGGGAAGCCGCGTCGGCCGTAAGGAGGCAAAAGGCGATGCGTGTCGGAACGTTTGTACTGGCGGCCCAGTTTCCGGGCCAGGGCCAGGGGGAGGCACTGCACCGGGCGGTGCGGTCCGCCGAGGTCGCCGAGGAATCCGGGCTGGACTCGGTCTGGCTGGCGGAGCACCACTTCGTACCGTACGGCGTGTGCCCCTCCGCTGTGACACTCGCCGCGCTGCTGCTCGGGCGCACCCGGCGCATCCGCGTGGGTACGGCGGTCAGCGTCCTGCCGACCGTTCACCCGGTCGCCCTGGGCGAGCAGGCCGCGCTGTTGCACCTCACCTCCGGCGGGCGTTTCACGCTCGGCGTCGGGCGGGGCGGGCCGTGGGTGGACCTGGAGGTGTTCGGACAGGGTCTTTCGGCGTACGAGCACGGGTTCCCCGAGTCGCTGGACCTGCTGCTGCGCTGGCTGCGTGAACCGCGCGTCGAGGCGCGGGGCGAGCGGTTCGACTTCCGCGAAGTCGCCGTCGTACCAAGGCCGGACGAGCTGCTGCGCGAGACGCCGGCCGGACAAGGCGGGCGGTTCGACTTCCGCGAAGTCGCCGTCGTACCAAGGCCGGACGAGCTGCTGCGCGAGACGCCGGCCGGACAAGAGGAACCGGGCGGCCCCGAGGTCGTGCTCGCGTGTACCTCCCCGAAGAGCGTACGGATGGCCGCCGAGCGCGGGCTGCCGATGCTGCTCGGCATGCACTGCGGTGACGAGGACAAGGCGGAGATGGTCGCGCTGTGGCGCAGGCTCGCACTGGCCGCCGGACATGAGCCGGAAAAGGTCGCGCGGGCGGGCCATGTTTCGGCCGGAGTGGCTCAGATCGCGAGCAGCGCGGCCGACGGCACGGAGACGCTGACGAAGGCCATGCCCGGCTGGCTCAAGCAGGGACTCGACGCTCATGTGACGGTCGACGGGCGGCACCGCGCGATGCGGGACCCCGTCGCCTACACGGAAATGCTGTGCGAGCTGCACCCGGTGGGTCCGCCCCGGCTGGCCGCCGACCGGCTGGCGGCGACCTCGGAGCGGACCGGCATCACACGCTTCGCGCTGCTCGTGGAGGGCTCGGGCGACCTGGCGGCCACCGAGGAGAACGTACGGCTGCTGGGGTCCGAAGTGCTGCCCCTGCTGTCCTGACCGTGCCGTGCCGTGCCGTGCCGTGCTGTGCCGTGCCGTGCCGCCGGGGACGCTGCCGCTCCGCATCAGTGGATCTCCCCTGATGCGAAGCGGCAGCATTGCCTCAGCAGTCCCGAAGTTCCGGCGACTGGTTGAGAAGCTGACCCCTGATCGAGGTGAAACGGCCGAGCCGCTCGTCCGACGAGGGGTCCATCGGGAACACCGCTACGCGGTGGCAGTTCTGGAATGCAAGACGTACGCCGAAGTGCCGCTGCAGCGCACCGCGAATCGCGTCACTCGCGAGTGCACGCAGCAGCTGACCACGTGCCTGCTCGTCCGGCGGAGGCGTCTGGTTGTCGGCGAACTCGCCACCGTCGACCTTCAGCTGTGCCACCAGAGAGCTGATCATCTCCCATGCGTAAGGCAGGGAGGTCCGGACGCAGTCGACGAATGCGGCTTCGTCGACATCGCCTCGCTCGGCCTGTTCCAACAGTGCCGGTGAGACGTCGAGCGACATGGGTTCTCCTCTCGCGACCCCGGGGCCGGGGTCTTACGGGCAGGGAAGACGGACGACGACGCAGAGTGCACGTACGACGACCTCCTGCATCCAAGTTAAGCGTGCGGTCCGGGCCGCACCAGGAGATTGGGAACACAACCAGCCAACAACGAAGGGGGTCTTACTGGGCGAATCGCGTAGACCGCTTGTCGTCGAGTAGCGTTGCGCCCCATGCGTCTCGTCATTGCCCGCTGCTCCGTGGACTACGCGGGCCGGCTCACCGCCCATCTGCCCTCCGCTCCCCGTCTGATCCTGGTGAAGGCGGACGGCAGCGTCTCGATCCACGCCGACGACCGGGCGTACAAACCGCTCAACTGGATGTCGCCGCCGTGCACCCTCAAGGAGGGCACAGGGGACGATGCCGACATCTGGACGGTGATCAACAAGGCGGGCGAGAAACTGATCATCACGATGGAGGAAGTCCTCCACGACTCGTCCCACGAACTGGGCGTCGACCCCGGGCTGATCAAGGACGGCGTGGAAGCGCACCTCCAGGAGCTGCTCGCGGACCGCATCGACACGCTCGGCGAGGGCTACTCGCTGATCCGCCGCGAGTACCCCACGGCCATCGGCCCGGTGGACATCCTATGCCGCGACGCGGACGGCGCGACGGTGGCGGTGGAACTGAAACGACGTGGCGACATCGACGGCGTGGAGCAGCTCACCCGCTACCTGGAGCTGCTGAACCGGGATCCGCACCTGGCGCCTGTGCGGGGCATTTTCGCCGCGCAGGAGATCAAGCCGCAGGCGCGCGTACTGGCGACGGACCGCGGGATCGGCTGCGTGGTCCTGGACTACAACGCGATGCGAGGCATCGAGGACGACAAGCTCCGCCTGTTCTGACCCTTCTCGACCGCCGGAGGGGCTGAACGGAAAATCCACCT
>NZ_JAGGOK010000110.1 GCF_018614615.1 Streptomyces sp. ISL-100
CGCCGAACGGGCCGCCGCCGAACGACGGCGCGTGGAGCGCCTGGTCCTGCGGGGCAGCCGGCACAGCTGGCTCCGCTACCTGACCGAGGTCACCGACCTGGTGACCGCCGTGGCCGAGGGCTCACGGCCTGGCGACCGGGCCGCCGCACTGCTCGCCGCGGAGGTGGTCCTCGACCACCACCACATGCTCATCGGCCTCCCGGGAACGGGATACGGCCGCACCGCCAGGGACCGCACCGCACTGGAGAGTGCCGTACGCACCCTGCGGACCCCCACCCGGACAGGAGGCAGCCGATGACCACGATCCGATTCCTGACGGCGCAGCCGCCGGGCTCCGTCCTCGGAGCGGAACCGGACATGACGGAAAGCGCGGAGGCGTACCGTGCCACCGGCGGCTACGACGGCGCCACTGGACCGGACGAACTGCTGCGCCACCTCGACGCGTCCGGTCTGCGCGGCCGCGGCGGGGCCGGATTCCCGGCCGCCGTCAAACTGCGCGCCGTCCGCGAGGGCGGCGGCGGCCCGGTCGTGGTCGCCAACGGCGAGGAGGGCGAGCCGGGCTCGGTCAAGGACCGCTGGCTGCTCCGGGCCCGGCCCCACCTGGTGCTCGACGGACTCTTCCGCGCCGCCGCGGTCACCGGGGCCGTACGCGGCTACGTCTACCTCTCGGACCCGGAAGCGGGCGCACGCGTGCTCCGGGCCCTCGCCGAGCGCGAGCCGCCCCTGCCCATCGAGGTCGTCGAGACCGACCACACCTACGTGGCCGGCGAGGAGACCGCGGTCGTCCGCAGGATCGACGGCGGCCCCGCCCTGCCCACGGCCAAGCCGCCCCGCCCCTTCGAACGGGGCGTCGGGGGCGCGCCGACCCTGGTCTCCAACGTCGAGACGCTCGCCCGCATCGCCCTGACCGCCGCCCGGCCCGGACTGCGGCAGCGGATCGCCCGCTCCACCCTGGTGACGCTGTCCGGCGGGACCGGAGCCCCGCTGCTCACCGAAGTCCCGTACGGCGTCCCCCTGCGGACCCTGGCGGCCGCGCACGGAACCCCGGACGCCGCCGGGGCCCTGATGGGCGGGTTGTTCGGGGGGCTCATCGGCGCCCAGGGCCTGGACCTCTCCCTCGAACCGGGCGCGCTCACCGCGGCGGGCACCGCACTGGGCTGCGGAGCGATCCGCTTCCTCGCCGCAGATACCTGCCCGGTGACCGCAGCCGCCGAAGCCGTCGGCCACCTCGCGGCCGAGAGCGCACGGCAGTGCGGCGTCTGCGTGACGGGCACGGCGGCGGTCCACGACGCCCTGAGGGCGCTCGCCGCGGGCACGGCCGGCCCCGACACCGTCGGGAACCTGGCCCGGTGGTCGCGGGGCCTGCCCGGCCGCGGCGCGTGCGGGCTCCTCGACGCCGCAGCGGGCACCGCCGGCAGCCTCCTGCGGGCTTTTCCCGAGGTCCTCCCCTCCCACCTCGGCGCGGCGTGCCCCGCCTGCGCCGCCGACTCGCCCGCGGGCGGCCACGGGCGCCTCGCCGTGGCCGTACCGGAGGTCACGGACGCGCCCCTCACGGCGCCCCGGTGACCGTCCCCACCCCGCTGCCCGTGCTGAAAGGAACGCCGTGAAACTCCTGCTGGACTCCACCCGCTGCCAGGGCTACGGACTGTGCCAGGAACACGCGCCCGACCTCGTCGAGCTCGACGAGTGGGGCTACGCGAAGGTCATCGCCCTCGTCGTCGCGCCCGCCGCGGAGGAAGCCGCGCGGGCCTGCGCCGACAGCTGCCCCAACGCCGCCCTCCGAGTGGAGAAATGACATGGGACGCGACCTGACTGCCCTCTTCGATCCCGGTTCCGTAGCCGTCGTCGGCGCCAGCGACGACCCGGCGAAGTACGGACACGCCGTGGCCTCCCAGGCCCTTCGGGCCCCCGACCGCAGGCCCGTGTACCTGGTGAACCGGCGCGGCGGCACCGTCCTCGGCCGGATCGCGGCGCCCTCCCTCGCCGCGATCGGCGAACCCGTCGAACTGGTGGTGATCTCCGTCCCCGGCGCCGGTTTCGAGGCCGCCGTCGACGACGCCCTGGCCTGCGGGGCGAAGGCGATCGTCGGCATCACCGCGGGCTTCGCGGAGGCCGGCCCGGCCGGACTGGCCCGGCAGCAGGCGGTCGCCGCACGCGTCCAGGCCGCCGGAGCCGTCCTCGTCGGCCCCAACTGCCTCGGCATCGCGGACAACACGACCGAGCTGTACCTCGCCTCCGACCGCTTCGCACCCGGCGGCGTCGCCCTGCTGAGCCAGAGCGGCAACCTCGCCCTCGAACTCCAACTCCGCGGCGCCCCGCACGGCCTGGGCTTCTCCCGGTTCGTCTCCCTCGGCAACCAGGCCGACGTCACCCTCGTCGACCTCGTCGAGGACTGCGCCCGCCACGAGGCCACCTCGGCGATCGCCGTGTACGCCGAGGACTTCGGCGACGGCAGGGCCTTCGCCCGGGCCGCCGCGGCGGCCGGCAAACCGGTCGTCCTGCTCACGGCGGGCCGGGGTACCGCCTCCGCGCGCAGCGCGCAGTCGCACACCGGGGCGCTCACCACCTCGGCCGACGTGGTGGCCGCCGCCTGCCGCGACGCGGGGGTGGAACTCGTACACACGCCACGGGAGATGACGGTCGTACTGGCCGCCCTGGGCGCCGGGTCCGGGGCGCGTACGAGGGGCCGCCGGACCGCGGTCTTCACCGACGGCGGCGGCCACGGCGCCATCGCGGCCGACGCCGCCGAGGACGCCGGGCTCGACGTGCCGGAACTCGGCGCGCCGGCGCAGGAGCGGCTGCGGGCCGTGCTGTGGGAGCAGTCCGCGGTCGGCAACCCGGTCGACCTCGCGGGGATGGGCGAGCAGAACCCCCTCTCGTACGCCGACACGGTCGGGGAACTCCTCTCCGCCGAAGAGGTCGACGCCGTCCTGATGACGGGCTACTTCGGCGGATACGCCGCCTCCGACGGCGGCCTGGGCGGCGGCCCGGCCGGCGGCTCCGTACTCGCGGAGGGCGAGCAGCGGGCCGCCCTGGAGATCGTCACGCACCTCGCGGCCGCGCCGAAGCCCCTGGTCGTGCAGTCGATGTACCCGCGATCGCCGAGCTGCCGGCTGCTGGCCGAGGCCGGGGTACCGGTGTTCGCCGCGACCGAGGACGCCGCTCGCGCGCTCGCGGCGATGACCGGCCGGGGGGCCGCGGGCACGCCGGGACTTCTCCCGTTGCCGGCCCCCGCCGCGCCGCTGCGGGACACGGGCTACCACGGGGTGCGGGCGCTGCTCGACTCCGCCGGGGTGCCGTTCCCGCCCGCCCGCGAGATCACCGACGAGGCCGGACTGCTGGCCGCAGCGGGGGAGTTCGAGGGCCCGTACGTGCTCAAGGCCCTGCACGTCCTGCACAAGTCCGACGCGGGCGGCGTCGCGCTGCGCCTGGCCGACCGGGACGCGCTCCTCGCCGCCTACCGGGACATGGACGCCCGGCTCGGCGCACCCTCCTACTCGGTCGAGGCGATGGCCGACCTGACGGACGGCATCGAGCTGATCGTGGGCGTGAACCGCGATCCGCGGTTCGGGCCGGTGGCCCTGGTCGGTCTCGGAGGGGTCCTCACCGAGACCCTGCGCGACGTCGCCTTCTCGCTCGCACCCGTGCCGGCCCGGCGGGCTGAGGACCTGCTGCGCGGCCTGCGGACCGCCGGGCTGCTGGCGGGCGTCCGCGGCCGACCGGCCGTGGACGTGGCCGCGGCCGCCGCGGTCATCGAACGCATCACCACGGTCGCCGCCGCACATCCGGAGATCGCCGAGCTGGAGGTCAACCCCCTGCTGGTGCGCCCGGACGGGGCCCTGGCCCTGGACGCGCGAGCCGTCCTGGCCTGAGCGCCCGTACCGGCCGCCCGCCGTACACGTCCGTACCCCTCTACCCCGACGCCCCGACGCCCCGCCGTCCCTTCCGTCCGCACCCCTTCGCGTCCCGGAGCACACCATGGACTTTCGCTACACACCCGAGCAGGCCGACCTCAAGGCCCGTGCCGCCGCCTACACGCGGCTCCTGATGAGGTACGAGGACCAGTCCGAGGAGGCCGGCGGCCCGCTGCCCTCCGCCACCGTCCGCGAACTGACCCGCGCCGCCATCGAGGCCGGCGTCTACGCCATCAACATGCCCGCCGAATGGGGCGGGGCCGGCCTCACCCTGCTGGACCAGGTCATCGTCGAGGAGGAGTTCGGCAAGGCCACCAACTGCCTCTGGGACATCCCCTGGCGGCCCGCGAACGTCCTGGCCTACGGCACCGAAGCGCAGCGGGAGAAGTACCTGCTCCCCGTCATCCGGGGCGAGCGGTTCGACGCGTTCGCGGTGACCGAGCCCGGCGCGGGCTCCGACCCGGGCTCGTGCACCAGTACGGCGACCCGTACCGAAGGAGGCTGGCTGCTGAACGGCGAGAAGTGGTTCGTGACCTGCGGCGACATCGCGGACTTCCTGCTCGTGCAGGCCGATGCCGGCCCGGAGCGGGCCGCGACCCTGTTCTTCGTGGACAAGCAGGCGGCGGGCGTCGAGATGACCCGCGTCCCCCGGTTCATGCACTCAGCTGTCAACGGGCACCCCGAGTTCACCTTCACCGATGTCTTCGTCCCCGACGAGGACGTGCTCGGCGGCGTCGGAAACGGCTACGAGCTGACCAAGGAATGGTTCACCGACGAGCGGCTGATGATCGCCGCCCGGACCGTCGGCGCCGCCGAACGGGCCCTGGAACTGGCCCGCGACTGGGCGGTGGAGCGCCGCCAGTTCGGCTCGCCCATCGCCGACTTCCAGCTCATCCAGGGCATGCTCGCCGACTGCGCGGTCGACATAGCCGTCAACCGTGCCTACACCCACCAGGTCGCCTGGGAAGCCGACCAGCCGCACACCGACCGCAAGACCCTCCACGCCAAGGCGTCGACGGCGAAGCTCGCGGCGAGCGAGGCCGCCGGACGGGTCATCGACCGCTGCGTGCAGATCTTCGGGGGCCGCGGCTACGACCGTTCGTACCCGGTCGAGCGCATGTACCGGGAACTGCGCGTCGACCGCATCTGGGAAGGCACCTCCGAGATCCAGCGCCTGATCATCGCCAACGAGCTCGTCAAGCGCGGCACCCGGGTCCTCGCGCTGCCCGGCGCCTGACGTCCGGCGCCGCTGACGTCCCCTTCCGGCACCAGCCCCCGCCACCACGACCACGAGGACCGACAGACATGGACTTCCGTCTCACCGCCCGTCAGGAAGAGCTCAAGAGCTCGGCGCGCGCGCTCACCGAGTTCATCACGAAGTACGAGCTCGACTGCGAGGAGAACAACGGCCTGCCCCCACACGCCCACACCGAGATCCGCGACGCCGTCCTCGACAGCGGCCTGCAGGCCGTCAACATGCCCGCCGAATGGGGCGGCGCCGGGCTCACCATCCTGGAGCAGGTCACCGTCCAGGCGGAGCTCGGACGACTGACCGGCGCACTGTGGGACATGGTGTGGCGGCCGGCCAACGCCCTGTCCTTCTGCACGCCCGAGCAGCGCGAGCGCTACCTCGTCCCCGTGATCCGGGGGCAGCGGCGCGACTGCTACGCGGTGAGCGAGCCCGAGGCGGGCTCCGACCCGCAGAGCCTGCGGACCACGGCGACGCGGACCGACGACGGCTGGGTGCTGAACGGCGAGAAGTGGTTCGTCACCGTCGGCGACCACGCGGACTTCATGATCGTGCTCGCCGCCGCGGGGGAGGAGAGGGCGCCGACCCTGTTCCTCGTCGACAAGGACACCCCGGGCATCGAGATGACCCGTGTGCCGCGCTGGATGCACACGTTCGTCTACGAGCACCCCGAGTTCACCTTCACCGACGTGCACGTGCCCGCGGACGCCGTGCTCGGGGAGGTGGGCAACGGCTACGACATCACGCGCTCCTGGTTCACCGAGGAACGGCTGATGATCGCCGCCCGGACGATCGGCGCGGCCGAACGGGCCCTGGAACTGGCCCGCGACTGGGCGGTGGAGCGCCGCCAGTTCGGCTCGCCCATCGCCGACTTCCAGCTCATCCAGGGCATGCTCGCAGACAGCGCGGTCGACATAGCCGTCAACCGCGCCTACACCCACCAGGTCGCCTGGGAGGTCGACGAGGGCCGGATCGACCGCAAGACGCTGCACGCCAAGGCGGCCATCGCCAAGCTGGCGGCGAGCGAGGCCTCCGGCCGCGTCATCGACCGGTGCCTGCAGATCTTCGGGGGCCGCGGCTACGACCGCTCGTACCCCGTCGAGCGCCTCTACCGCGAACTGCGCGTCGACCGCATCTGGGAAGGCACTTCCGAGATCCAGCGCCTGATCATCGCGGGCGAACTCGTCAAGCGCGGCACGGGCGTGCTGCGGATGCCGTCCTCCGTATGACCGTACGGCGGTCCGGGTCCGATGGGCGTCCCGGACCGCCGCCGCGTCGCAACCGACCGAGCACGTGGAGGGAGAACCGATGGCCGATGTCGAACGGGTCGGGATCGTGGGATGCGGCCTGATGGGATCCGGTATCGCCGAGATCTGCGCCCGCGCCGGCCGGGACGTCGTGGTGGTGGAGGCGAACGGGACGGCCGCGGACGCCGGCCTGGAGCGGATCACCCGCTCCCTGGCGCGCGCCGCGGACGCCGGGAAACTGACCCCGGCCGAACGGGACGCCGCGGCCGGCCGGATCACGATGACCACGGACATGGCCCTGATGTCGGACCGGGACCTCGTCGTGGAGGCCGTGGCCGAGAACGAGCGGGCGAAGCTGGAGGTCTTCGCCCGGCTCGACCGGGCGGTGGAGCGCCGGGACGCCGTGCTGGCCACGAACACCTCCTCCATCCCCGTGATCCGGCTCGCGGCCGCCACCTCGCGGCCCCAGCAGGTGGTCGGACTCCACTTCTTCAACCCTGTCCCGGTGCTCCCCCTGGTCGAGCTCGTGCCGTCCCTGCTCACCGGCGAGGAGACCGCCCGGCGCGCCCGTGTCTTCGCCTCCGAGGTCCTGGGCAAGCACGTCGTCCGCGCCCAGGACCGGGCGGGATTCATCGTGAACGCGCTCCTCGTGCCGTACCTGCTGGCCGCGGTGCGCATGGCCGAGTCCGGGACGGCTTCGGCCGAGGACCTCGACCGGGGGATGACCCTGGGCTGCGCCCACCCGCTCGGGCCGCTCGCGCTGGCCGACCTCATCGGGCTGGACACCGTCCAGGCCATCGCCCGGTCGATGTACGCGGAGTACCGGGAGCCGCTGTACGCCCCTCCGCCGCTGCTGGCCCGCATGGTGGACGCGGGCCTGCTCGGCCGCAAGACGGGCCGGGGCTTCCACACCTACCCCTGACCGCCCTGCCCCGACGGCCGGAGCCCGGGGGCGCGATGCGCGAAGATGATGGTCTGGCGGCCCGGCAGCCAGACCCGACCACCCACCCGCCCTGCGGGCGCCGACACGGGGAGTAGCCAACGTGACCAAGGCCGAGCGTGCACTGGAGACGCGCGAGCGCATCCTCACGGCCGCGTGCGAAGTCATCGCCGACATCGGCTTCGAGAACGTCAGCATGCGCAAGGTCGCCGAGCACGCCGGGGTTTCGAAGGCCCTGCTCCACTATCACTTCGACACCCGCGAGAAGCTCTTCGCCGAGGCGATGACGCACTCCTTCGCCCAGACCGGCACGGATGCCGAGGACGGAGGCGACGCGGCCCCGGCCACCGTCGTCCTGGCACGCATCCTGCGCAGCATGCTGCCGAGCGACGCGGATCTGCGCCAGGACTGGAAGCTCTGGCAGGAGCTGTGGGTGCGCGCCCAGCGTGATCAGACGGCCCGTCACCTCGCCGTGGACCTGTACGACCAGCTCCACGCCTGGGTCGGCGGAGCCGTGGAACGGGGCATCGACTCGGGCGAGTTCACCGAATGCGACGTCGCCGCCGTCAGCACGCTGGTCCTGGCCCTGTGTGACGGCCTCGGCATCCGCCTGATGCTGGACGACCCCCGGGTCGACCTCGCGACGGCTCGGTCGACGATCTGGCAGGCCATCGCACCCGCCCTCGGGGTCGCCCCGGTCTTCCCGGAGGTGTGACGGCGAAGTCCACGCCCGGGCCGCCGGCTTCCGTTCGCGGCTTCCGCACGTCGGTGGCCAACACCATCGCGGAGCACGAACCCGTAACCATGATCGTGAACGTTGGGCAGGCCCAGGGAGCACGGGCCTGGATGAACCGTGCCGTGGAGATCGTCGAGCAGCCCATCGACGATTCCTGGATCCGTGACAGCGGCCCGACCTTCCTCACCGACGACCGCGGGCGACTCGGCGCCGCAGGCTCGGCCGGCGGAGCGCCTGTGCCCAGCTGGCCGTGAGACGGGCGAAGAAGTGCTCCACCAGATTCTCGGCCTCCAGCCGGCTGCCGACGCGTAGACCGGTGTACCGCACGTATGCCTCGTGGTGCTGGGAGATGAACGCCGTGAGATCCACTGGCGCTGCGCGTCCCTTCGGGCACGCTTGCCGGTCGTGCGCCGACGGTCGCTGATCGCCGGTGCCGTTCTGCTTCGGTGGCGTCGGCCGGCGACCGGAGTCCTCGCGGCTCATGCGGGGCTGAGGAGGGTGGTGGCCTTGTCCGCGACGGTTTCGACGAGGGAGATCCCGGCCGCCTGGTCGGGTTGGTCGTCGCTGAGGACGGCGACGAGGAGGCGTCGGCCGTTCCTTTCCACCAGACCGATGCTGTTGATCACCCACAGGCCGGTCTCGCTCCTGGAGAGCCAGCCGTTCTTCAGACGCGCCGACTCGGCGTCGTCGGCGGCGGCCGATATGCCCCAGTCCTGGTCTTCGGCCACGCCGCCCATCAACTGTTGGACGTATGCCCGGGAGGCGTCGGACAGGGTGGAGTCGTCGGTGAAGACGGCCTTCAGCAGCCGCAGCTGATCAGCTGCGGTGGTCTCGGTCAGGCCCCACAGGCCGTCCGGGCCCGGCGCCGTCTCTCGCAGTCCCAGTCGCCGGTTCGCCTTCGCCAGGCCCTCCGCCCCGCCTATCGCATCCCACAGGGCGGTCGCCGCGGCGTTGTCGCTTGCCTGGATCATCACTGTGGCCCACTGCCGCTCCTGGGCGGTGAGCCGGCGGTCGGCGTCCTGGGCTTTCAGCAGGAGAGCGGCGAGGATGTCGACCTTGACGATGCTGGCCGTGGCGAAGGCACGGCGATCGCCGGCCGTGGCGCTCTGCCCGCTCTCCAGGTCCATCACCGCGGTCGCGAGATGGCCGGCCGTGCCGGCCGTCGCGTCCTCGACCACGGTGGCGAGTTCCTCCTCCATGGACGGCCCAGATGACGAGGCCGGGCTCGGGGCATGCTGGGAGGCGGGTGGGCGGATCGTGTTGCTCACGGGCGCCGTTTCAGGTTCTGCCTGGCGGGCGATGGAGAGCGCTCCACCCAGGGTGAGCAGTAGGGTGGCCGCTGCCACATACGGGCGGTATCGCGCAGGGGTTCGATGGCGTGCCATGGCCGGGGAAGCTAACGGGCGTGTTTGCGAAATCCCTGTGAGAGCGGTGAGCGCCGCCTGAGAGAGCCGCAGCAGGCGGTGTCTGTGCCTCAGCCGTCCGAACCTGTCCATGCCCACCGGTGTCACCATGGTCCCCGTTCACAGAGGCCGAGCCCGCAGGGCTCAGGGAGGAGAGGTGCCGGTGGCCAGGACCAGTGGTCAGGCGCGCGTCCTGGTGGTCGACGATGATGCGGCGATCCGCCGGTCGCTGGAGCGCGGGCTACGGCTGGCCGCGTTCACCGTGGGGGTCGCCGAGGACGGCGAGGCCGCGCTGCACAGCATCAGGAGGAATCCGCCGGATGTGATCGTGCTGGATATCTCCATGCCCGGCATCAGTGGCATCGACGTGTGCGCGGATTTGCGCCGGGACGGCAATGACGTGCCGGTGCTCATGCTGTCCGCCCTGGACGAGACCGCGGACCGGATCGCCGGCCTCCAGGCGGGGGGCGACGACTATCTGGTCAAACCCTTCGCCCTCCAGGAGCTGGTTCTCAGACTCCAGGCGCTGCTGCGCCGGCGCCCACCCGAGGACAACGACCGGGTGCGGGTCGGGCCGCTGGTGATGGATCCGGCAGCGCGCGAGGCCCGGCTGGACGGTGTCCTGCTTTCTCTCACCCGGCGGGAGTTCGAGCTCCTGGACGTGCTGGCCCGAAATGCCGGTCTCGTGCTCACGCGCGATCAGCTGATGGACCGGGTGTGGGGGTACGACTTCGAGGTAAGTACCGGCGTCGTCGACACCTTCGTCAGCTACCTGCGCCGCAAACTCGAATCCGGCGGGCGGCCCAGGCTGATCCACACCGTTCGGGGAGTCGGCTTCGTCCTGCGCGACGACAGCGGCGCAGGTGACGGCCGGGCGTCGCCGTGAAACTGTCCACCAGAATCGCCCTCGCCGTGGGCGTCGCAGTCCCGCTGCTGGTGCTGGGTGCCGGCTGGTTGCTGGTGCGCCTCGTGGCAGCGGATCTGCACGCCCAGCAGGACGTACATCTGCGCGACCGTGCCACCACGGTCGCCAGGGACGCGAGGGGGCTGCTCCAGGCGTCGGCCGCCGACCGGGCACCAGCCGTGGAACGCGCACGCGAGCGCCGCCTGTACAACTCCGCCCTGGACGTCGGTATCCGGCTGATCGGCCCGGAGGGCACCGCGTCGGGTGGGCCGCAGCCGGACCCGAACGTGCCACTGCCCGACCAGGCACCGGATCCGGTCACCGTGCGCGACGGGGATGTGAGCTGGCGGGCCCTGTCGGTGCGCGTCACCGGGCTGCGGGAGGGTGTCGACGGAACCCTGTGGCTGTTCTCCCCCGACACCACGAGCGAGGCGCAGCTCGGCCTGGTACGCACCCGCGTCCTCACGGTGGCCGGAGTAACCGCGCCCCTGGCGGGACTGCTCGCCGGAGCCGTGGCCGCCCGCGCGACCCGGCCGCTGCGGCGGTTGCAGCAGCGCACCAGCGGCCTGGACCCTCGCTCGACCACGACGCGTCTCGACCACAGCCCCACCCGTGTCGTCGAGGTCGACGACCTGGCCCGCACCCTGCAGACGGTGCTGGCCCGCTACGACGAACAGGCCGCCCGTACCGCCGAGGGTCTGGCCACGGCCCGGTCCTTCTCGGCCGCAGCCTCCCACGAACTGCGCACTCCGCTGATGAGCATGCAGACCAATCTGGAAATCCTCGCAGCCCATCCCGATCTCCCCGAGGACGAGCGCGCGGAGACGCTGACCGACCTGCGAAGGGAACACGCCCGGCTGCTGGGTCTGCTGGTGATGCTGCGCGACCTGGGCCGCGGCGACCTGGTCGAGACCGAGGCGTTCGGACCGGTGGACCTGGCGGAAGTGGCCGAGGCATCGGTGGCGGACCTGCGACGCAGGCACCCTCAAGCATCGGTCGACCTGGTCTGCGAGCCCGCGCTGTACGTTCACGGCTGGGAACCGGGGCTGCGCACCATTCTCGACAACCTGCTGGCCAACGCCGTCCTCCACGGCTGCGGCGAGGCAGGGCCCGCCCGCATCGAGGTCACACTGCGCACCGGCACACAGCCGGACCGGCGTGAGGCGGTCCTCACCGTGGACGACGAGGGACCGGGCATTCCGGCAGCCTTGCGCGAGACCGTCTTCGAACGCTTCCACAGGCGGCCCGGCAGCTCGGGTTCCGGCCTCGGGCTCACCCTGGTCGCCCAGCAGGTAGCACTCCACCGGGGACGGATACAGGTACTGGACCGGCCGGGCGGCAACGGAACCCGCTTCGAGGTCCGGCTCCCGGTACACAACGGCAACGCCGAATCACCGAACACACTGCCGCTCCGCCGGGACTGGATTATCGAGACCGCCGCGCACCCGCAGCAGTACCGGCAACCGCCAGACAGGCCCGGTCCACAGGGTTTCCACAAAGACGGCTCCTAACGTTCCGGTGGGACGGGCAACCGCCCGTCGCTGAACCACTCGTGGAGGAACTGTCATGTTGACGTTCAAGAAGGCGGCCGTAACCTTCGTCGCCCTTGGATCCCTTGTCGCCGGTGCCGGCAGCGCCGCGGCCGACGGCGGCACGCCGTCACCGGACGCCGCCCGCACCGGCGACGGCGCGCAGGCCCTGTGCAAGCGCGTACCGAAGATCGAGAAGCGCATCGAGAAGGCACTGGACCGCATGAACGGCGAAGCCGGCAAGCGCGGCTCGCTCGCCGGAATGGAGAAGCGTGTGGCCGCCGCCAAGACTGCCGGCCACACCGAGATCCACACCTTCCTCAACAACCGGCTGACCGCCCGCAAGACCCTGAAGACCACTCTCGAACAGCGCCAGAAGGACGTCGCCACGGTCAAGACCTGGTGCGAGGCCAACGACGGAGGAAAGAGCTGATGCAGCTCGTCCGGCGGCCTCGCGCCATCGCCCCCATGATGGCGGCGCTTGCCGCCACCCTGCTGCTCTCCGGTTGCGCCGCGGACACCGCAGGCACAGCCGGCGACACCCCGCCCGCCGCAAGCGACTCCGCACCGGTGACCGCGGACACCGAACGCCCGGACACCGCAGGCGCAGCGGGCGACGTCGCGCCCACTGCGAGTGGTCAGGCACCGGGGGCCACGGAGACCGGGGAAGTGGCGCGGATGCAGAAGCTCCTGGACGGCGCCGATTCCGCGGCGAACGACGCCGACGCCGACGCCGCAGCCGACGAGTAGCAGGACGTCCGCCTTGCGGTCCTGACAAGACTCCCGCTGCCCGGAGCGCTCTGACGAGCCAATAGTTCCCACACGCCCAAGTCCCTCGTCCGGGGCACATCCGCGCGGGACGTGTGTCCCTCACCCGCACCCCTGCGCGGGGACACCGACAGCCGCCGCCTCGTCCCCACGCTCATGGGGCGGCGGCTGCCCAGAGGTAAACTGCTCTTCCGATTCCCCCGGTATCGACCCCGCTGCCCACCCCCGCCTCGCCCCACCGTTAGGCGCCCGGTGGAGGCCTACGTCGGCGGCTCGCCGCCTCCTCGATCTGTGACCGTCGTCGGCTGGTTGTCCATTGTCCTCGGGGGCGCCCAAGCCGCGGAATCCCGAGACAAGAGCCTGGTTTTCTTGCGTGATGCTCGAATCTGCAGGCGCGGTTACGGGGTTTCGTACAGAAACCTGCCTCGCTGGCGAGGCAGTGGTCCAGTCCAGGGTCGGGACGATGAGCGGTTCGACGCCGAGGATCCGCGGGGTGTTGCCGACGAAGGAATGAACCTGGTCGCTTTTGCCGATCCGGACCGGAGCGGCCGCGTTTCAGGCCGAGGCGTTGCCCGACGGTGTGGCGGGTGACGACCAGTGCGGAGAAGTTGCCGGCCGAGCCGCCGCTGACCAATCAGCTGTCTGTGCTCTCCGGTCTCGGCTACGGGGCCCGACGCCTCTAGCCAGGAGACGCCATGCAGACAGGACGTCGACACCGGCGGCTTGCTGCTGCGGGAGCTTGGGAGGTGGCCTCCTGCCGTCCAGGCCGATACGGCGGGCTTGCGCCGCGGAGCCGTAATGGCCTTCCTGACCAGGCTGACGGGTGGCTCTCCGAACCTCAAGGCCCAGCTGACCAGCACAGTGGGAACCGATCATGGACGGCATGGGAAGCGACACAGCCGATATGTCGAGTAGCCACTGGTCAGCGGATTGTGTCGGTTGGCCTGTGCGTCAGATCTCACCTACGCAGCCATGGCGCCGACGGGTTCGGGATCGTCACCTGGGAACTCCTATGGTCTCCGCTTCGACGGCAGCGGTTTCGTTCCGGTCGCATCGGCTCGTCAGCGCGTCGGCGTAGGCATCGAGACGGTGCAGGAGCTGGAGTTTGGCTCCTCTCCGGTTCGCCGGGGTCTGCAGCTGGCCAATTCTGGAAACGAGCAGGGCAGCGCTCGGGCCCGAGGCGCGTGCGGCGTTCACAGCAGGGCTGTGGAGATGATCGCCGCAGGTGACCCGAGCCCATATGAGGGCAGATGCGGCAGAGAGATCGGGCGAAGCAGCGCGCTCCCGAAGCCGAGGCAGGTCCTGGCGCAGGTGCTCCCAGTCGGCCTGTGGGAGTTGCCATGCGCGCAGGGCGTGGCGGCGTCTGGCGTAGTCGACTTGGTTGGGGGCGGAGTCGAGGTGGTCTGCTATCTGGTGGATGGTTAGGTCGAACATGTTCCACAGGCCGTCGGGTGTGAGCAGGCGTTTGAGGATCTTGAGGCTCTGCTGTGCCGTTGTCCAGGGCATGCCGAGGATCTCGGCGCACTCGGGCCAGGTGCCGCCGGCAGTCATCTCGACGAGCTTGAGCGAGGCCGTACGCCGCAAGTGGCGAACGGTCCACGAGGAGGACGGGTCCACGCGGCGGACGAGATCGTCCCAGCGGGGGCCGCACAGAGTGGGAGAAAGCAGTGCGGGGACGGCCGCTGCGGTGAATTGGCACTCGCGTGAAGGGCCCGAAAACTTCGGGCTCCGGTGTCCGCCGGCGTAGTAGAAGCTGTGGACCTTGCGGGCCAGGGCGTGGGTGAACTCCGGAGAGAAAGCCAACCGGCGAAATGCGCCCGCCGTATTGGCCGGGAGGCGTTTGAACGCGGTGCGGGCCAGCGGCTGGATCCGGTCGCGGAGCGAGGAACCGTCCTCGCGCCGATCGCTGAGCAGGCTGTCTGCCGCCAGAAGAAGAGCGGCGCATTCGGCGGGGTTGTCAGGGGCGGGCCACGGGCTGGTGGAGAGGCCCTTGGAGGGCAGCGTACTGAGGAAGGGGGCGACGGCTTCGACGTGGTCATCGATCAGCTTGGTCAGTGCAGGATAAGGGGCGAGGTGCATGCCCAGTGGCCAGCTGAACTTGACCAGGTGGGCAGCCGCGATCAGGTTGGAGAAGAAGAAGGAGTCGGGTGGTTCGTCTCTGGAATCGGGCTGTGAGACAGCCGGCGTTAAGTGCCGGTCGATCCGCTGTTGCAGGGCGAGCAGTGGCTCCAGATCCTGAGGATCCAGTGCTGGTACTGCCCAAGGCGGCCGGTCGAACCGTCCTCCACAGGAGCGGTTGGGGCTTGTTGAGCCCTGAAGAGCTGCGTTCAACGGCTGTCGGCACTGCGCTGGATGAAGGGCGGCAGCCGCGCGCTGCATGAGGAGACCGGGGCGCTCCGAGCCTGGGGAACGGTTCGGCGGGCAGTCGCACTGAGGACAGGTGCTGGAGAGCAGCTGGGAGTGAGTGAGGCAGGCAACGGTCACGGGGAGGTGCCACCGAAGTTTCCAGGAACCGCCGAGCGCACCTTGCACCGGGCTGCCGTCTCCCTCGAGGCACTGTGGGCAGAACCGGCTGGACATGCTAACGGCCCAACGCCGCTGAGCAGCAGCATGGTTGCGGCCGCCATCCAAGCGGGTCGTGGCCAGAGGGGTGTACGCGGCGGCCAGACCGGAGCCTGACAGGGTGAGGGCGTCCACCTCGGTGAGAGGGAGCCGTGTGGCCTTGGAGAAGGCTTCGGCCACCGGCGGGGGGAGAGCGAGGAGGTACCCGGCGGGTAGTCGGCGGTGCATGCGGCCGAGCCCGCACAGGGCGGCGACGCGGGCCGGTGAGCGATCGAGCCGGTAGGCCAACCGCAGGAGCAGACCGGGCAATGACTCCTCAGGCAGGGGGGCCAGGCTCCTGGCGAGTGGACGGGGCGTCATCGCGGTTTTACGGCACTATTGGCGGTGGATTCCGCCCGGATCACGTCGGCGACATCCACATGCAACTCGCCTCCCTGGTCGCAGGTTTGACCTAGCAGGGCCGCGTAAAAGTCGAGCCGCTGCCGGAGTCTGAAGCGGGCACTGTGTGGTGGACCGGGGTCGAAGTAAGTACTGAGTCCGGACAGCATCTCTTTGGCTAGTCCTTCATGGCGAAGGGCGCTCATCACAGGGCTACGATGGCGCTCGGCTTGGGTGATGCTGCACCAGACGACGACCGCCCCGACGCTTGGATCTGCTTTGACGCGTGTCTCGCCGAGGCCGGGCAGGCCCTCACGCATGGCGAGCCAGTCACGTTGGTTCAGTCGCCAGTTCGCCATCATGCGACGGCGATTGGCGTAATCCACTCGGTCATCACGCTCGTCGAGCTCGCGAGCGATGCCGTCGACTACCTCCTCGAAGGCTGGCCACAGGTGGGCGCCGTTCAATTGGCGGCCCAGGACTTTGAGGGTATTGCGGCCGCAGCTGGGGAGCACGCCCAGGGCAGGTGCGCAGTCGTACCACCTGGCGCCGGATCGCAACTCGGCGAGCCGGAACGAGGCGGCTCGGCGCAGGTGGCGCTCCGTCACGCGGCGGAACGACGGTACAGCCTGGGTGAATGCTGCGAAGTGTGCGTCGAACCATGCACGGGGCAGAAAAGGAGGGACTTCGTCCACCTGGAACCGGTATTTACCCGCAGTGCGGCGAAGGTTGATGTGCACCTGGGCGCCATGGATCCGACGGGCCGCGGCCCTGGACAGGACCGTCGAGATGCCACGGTCCTTGAGGATCACCTTGGTGTAGGGGCGATAGCGCTTATTCGCCTCGTGTGTCAGCGGCTGGATCCGCGACCGGAGTGAGGTCAGCTCACGATCACCCAGGAGAGTCTCAGCGGCCAGGAGGAGGGCTGCGCATTGCACCGCGTCTTCTGGTGCGGTTCGTGCCCCGGTGAGTTTGTGTCCGGTATGGCTGTCAGATCGCTCTGCGGCGAGGGGAGCTACGCGGGCGTCGACTGCTGAGGCAAGATCGGCTGACGGCAGCAGGTTCTCGCCAGCTGGCCAGCTCAGCTTGATGAGATGTGTTGCTGTCACGAGATCGGCGAAGAAGGAGGCGGCCAAGGGATCGGGACGGGCGATGACCGGTGGGTGTGCCGAGAGCCGCTCGTTCAGCCGGATCTGGAGAGACAGCAGACGGCCAAGATCCTGAGCGTTCAGGTTACCTGGTGTGCTAGCTGGCGACTCGTCCAGTCGTGTGCCGCAGGGTGGGCTGTTCCTGGCCGATTTGCTCTCAGGCGGGTCGGTGGCGGACGCGATGCTACGGCACTGCGCTGGGTGCAGGCCGGTGAGACCAGGTTGTTCGATCAGGCCTGAACTCGAGCGCCCCACGCCGTTGAGCAAGTTTCCGCACCCAGGACAGGTGCACTCCAACAGCCGGCGATGCGGCAGGCAGGCGAAGACGACAGGGAGGTGCCAGCGCAATTGCCATGGGCCTCCGAGGGCGTTTTGCACGCTGCTGCCGTCACCCTGCAGGCACTGGGGGCAGTACCGGCTGGAAGCGCTCATGGCCCAGTGGGTCCGAGCGGTGATGGCGAGCATATGCGAGTCCACTCGGAGCTTGTTCAAGAGTGGATACTTTCCGGCGAGAGGCTGCATCGTCAGGGCGCGTACCTCCACCTCGGTCAGCCGGGCCGCCTGTGAGAAGCGCTGAGTGAGTTCGCCGGACAACGCGCGCAGATGAGGGTAGGGAATCGTGTGGTGGCCATTTCGCAGACCGCAGAGGTCGGCGATACGCAGGGGTGAGCGGTCCAGCCGGAAGGACAGTCGCAGCAGCAGCCCGGGCAATGACTCACCGGGCAGCGGGGCGAGTGAGCGGGCGAGTTCGTACGATGGTGGGGTACGGGTCATCCTGCGGACTCCGAGGCCGGGCCGTCGTCGTCGAAGACGGTGTTGCGGTCCTTTCGCCTCTTCTTCGACTCGGGTTTGTGGACCGGGATCTCGGGCTGCTCGCCTGACTCCGCATCCAGATCGGGCATGTCGTCAGGGGTGACGGTGAACTGGTTGAGCAGGTCCTTCGTCAGCCGCTCGGAGCCGTCTTCGATGGCGTTGCGGCAGCCGCGCTGGACGAGTTTCTCCAGTACGCCGACGACACCCTTGGTGCGCTTGAATAGGTACTCGGGCATATCGCCGTCGGTGAGCATCCCCTCGGTGTCGTGCAGCAGCCGTAGCTCTCGCTCCAGGCCCCGCAGATGCGCGGTCCAGGCGGAGATCTGTGCCGAGGTGGTGTAGCGGAACGGGTCCAGGTCGATCAGCTCGAAGCGCCGCTCGTGCTGGCTGGCGGCGTGTTCGTTGGGGCTGCGGCCCCGGTCCTTGACAGGCTGGAAGAGCCACAGGCCGGTCTTCGAGTCCCGGCGGCCTTCGCGCAATAGGCCCGAGGTGGGGATGCCGACCCCGACGAGGATCAAGGTGACGGGCATACTCATCATTTCGCGGATGAGGTCGAGGACGTCCTGATCGGCTTCTCGGTGGAGCTTGAGGCGAGTGATGTCGTCGATATTACCGACCGCTGGAGCTCGGATACCGGCTCTGAACTGCGACGATTCATAGACTACATGTCCGCGATGTGGTGCCGCCGCTGTTCGGTGTCGCTCGTTGGAGTGGTTCTCGGTTCTCGTCGTCACGCGAACCTGCTGCCGGCGTCAGGAGAGCTCGACTGCTGCCGTCAAGCGAAAGGTCACGTCTGACGTCGCCAACGCTTCGCCGGCAGCGGCAGGGCTTGCTGTCATGACGTTTGGACGGCCCGCTTCAGCAAGGACACCGTTTCGTCGATGGCATGTGTGAGGGCTTGTGGCTGGGGAGCCAGGTTGGCCAGGACGCGGTCGATGCTTCGCAGTCCCGCGCGGTCGAGCAGTTTCTTCTCGTTGGTGACCCACTGTCCCCGCGCGGCCATGACCGCGTGCGCCGTCTGGCAGGCGGCGGTGGCGATTGCCCCAGCGCAGTCTGTGACGTGTCCCTGTTCGGCGTGGGCAGCGCGGGCATAGGTGAGGGTGAGCTGGGCCGTGCCCCACCACTGCTCAGGTGCATGGCGTCGCAGCGCCTCGGGGTATTCAGGGCGCGGCAGTTCTCCGTGGAGTACCTGGTTGACGGCCAGCTCGGCGACGACCAGGTAGGTCGGAATACCGGCCAGGTGGAACATGAGCCTCTCGATGCCGAACCGACCCTGGCGGGCTTCGGAGTGCTGATGCTCGACGTCATCGAGATCGCGGTAGTGCACGTCGATGTGCCGGGTGCCGATCTGGAGCCACGCTCCACCGTTGAACACACCGCCGCCCCACCCGCCGACCTCGGAGACCTCCCCGGGCCAGCCGAGGGCGCGCAGGCTCTCAGGGGAGAACTCGCCCCGGTAGTAAATGGCGAAGTCCCAGTCGCTGTCGGGCCGATGCGTGCCCGTGGCCCGTGAGCCCCCCAACGCGACGGCCTTCACACCCGGCAGGCTCGCGAGCCGGTCCGTGACGTGCGCAACGAAGGCTTGATCGTCGTCTGGGTGCATGGAGGTGAGGATAAACGGGTCGGCCATCGGGTGCAGATCATTTTCCTCCTTGCTTTCGGCTCCGGGTGCGCCATGGCCAGCGGCCGCCTCACTGACGGTGAGACGGTCGCTGCGCGGATGAGGTCAGCCTGGTGTGGACGCGAGCTGGGCTTCGAGGTCGGCGACGCGGCGGTCTTGGAAGCGGAGGTTGGAGCGGGCGGCCTTGAGGCGCTCGTCGAGGGTGCGGTTGTCGGCGGTGAGTTGGCGGACCCGCTGTTTGAGGGTGGTGTTCTCGGTGGTGATCCGCTGGATGGCCTCCTCGGTCCACTCCGCCTGCAAGTCGCGGATCTGGCCGAGGAGTTCACCGATGCGGGTCCGCTGGGCGAGGATCTCGGCGTGAGTGGCCTTGAGCGCGTCCTCGGCGTTCAGCGCACGTTCGCGCCAGGTCGCCTCGCGCTCGTCTTCCTGGTCGGCGAGCATCTGGGACCGGCGGTCTCCGGCCTCGGCCATCGCGGTAGCGACCGCGGCTCTGGCCTCGGGGTTGTCGTAGAGGAAGGTGCGGGAGACGTCCGCGCGTCGGGCGACGGCGGCGACGCTGACCTGGGTCTTCTCGCGCTTGAGCCGGGTGATGGCCTCGTGGACCCGCTGGAGTGATGCCTCGGCTTTGCGGCGTCGGGCTGCCAAGGCGGCGGCGGTGCGGGGTTCGGGGACAGTGGCGGTGTTCATGCAATGTCCTGTTCAGGGGCGTCGCTGTCGGCTGTGCACGTATCGCTGTACTCGGGCTGCTCGTCGTCGCCTGCGTCGGCGAGGTCGGCGGCGCGGAAGGCGGTGGACCAGACGCGGTGGAAGTAGTCCTGGGGTTTGCGCAGGTCCAGGGCGAGGGCGTCGTCGAGTAGGCCGAGCCCGGCCAGCGCCTTCTCCAGGCCGTCGATGGCGCGGGCGGTGGGCTCGAAGTAGCGGTGGAGGTAGTCAGCGGTGGCGTCGTCGGGGGCGCCCTCGGCCAGCAGCCGCCACTGCTCGCGCTTGCGCCGCCAGTAGAGGAGGTCGGCGCCGGAGAGGACGAATTTGTCGCAGTTGTGGCAGTCGAGGTTCCAGGGGCAGGCGCCGCCGTTGACGACGGGCTGGAAGGTGCAGAAGCCGCCCTCGGCGGGGGTGCTGCGGCGGGCGAGGTCGATGGCGAGGGCCTGGGCCTGTTCGCGGGTGAGCGGGGTGGTCTCCCCGGCGAGGAGTTCGCCGGGTTGGGCGGTGCCGGGGCCGGCGACCCAGACGTGCTGGAGGACGTTCTCCAGGTCGGCGCTGGTCAGGTGGACGTAGTGTTCGGCCATGCGGTCGGAGACCTGGCCGAGGTAGCGGCGGATGTGGGTCAGAGTGGCTCCCGCCCGGAGCAGGTTGGTGGCCAGCGTGTGGCGAGCCTGATGGGGGACGAGCTGGCCGAGGTCGAGCTCGGTGATCCATTCCCGGAATCGCCGATGGAACCATTGGTAGGACAGGGCGGTGGAGCCGTCGGGGTTGCGGACCCTGCTGGTGAACAGGGCGAGCCGGGCGCGTTCGGCACTGGTCGGGCGGCGTCCGTGCCGGGCGGTGAAGCGGTCCAGCGTCTTGCGCTGCCGCGTGGCGAGGGTGTCGTAGAGGCGGTCGGGGATACGGATCGCGGTGTCGTAGTTACCGACCTTGGTCTGGTCGTGCCAGAACATCGCCAGACCGCCGTAGCGGCCGATGCAGTTCCAGCGCACTTTGAGGACCTCGTTCACGCGGCGGCCGGTCACGACGATGGTCTCCCAGATGTCCCGCATCCCCTGGTCGTCGGGATCGTGGGTCTGGGCGAGCTGGGCGAGGTTCGCCTCGTCGGCCAGGGCTCGGGCGACCTCGTCGGGGAAAGGACGCCGGGCCCGAAGCGGCTCGCCTCCGGCGAAGGGCATGGCGATGATGAACTCACGGTCCAGCCCAAGGCGTTCGGCCACGCCGTTCTCCAGCGCGTTCCGCAGCAGCTTGCGCACTCCGTTGAACACGTCGGCGCGGGTGACCGGCGTGACGGTCGACAGCTTGCCGTAGAGCCCCTTCATCACCAGGGACGGCAGCCCGTGGCGTTCACGGTGCTGCTGGTCGGCGATGAAACGGTGCATGTTCTCCACCCGCAAGGCGGCCGGGTCGTGGCCCCCGCCTGGGGCGTCGACCTCCATGAACGCGCTCAGCTCGGTGCAGGCCCGGCGGATGCCGTCGATCGGCACCGCGGTGCGCGGGCGGTGCGGTGAGCGGATCAGGTCGGCGGTGTAGTCCCAGAGCAGGTCACGCAGCCAGCGCTGGCTGATGAGGGTCAGGTCGATGTGGCTGGCCCGGTGGGGGAAACGGATGCCGAACTGGTCGGTCTCCAGGAATCCGGCGTCCCGCGTCTGCTCGGGAGTGAAGTAGACCAGCCGCAGGTAGTGGAGCATCTTCTTCACGATCGAGGTGTGGAAGCGCGGGAAGTCGTCCAGGTCCAGATCGGTCAGCGAGCCGGCGTCGCGTTCGCGTGCGAGGTTGACGAGTTTCTGAATCCAGTCCAGGTGCCAGATGCCGTGTCGGTCCTGTTGAGTGTGGGCGAACAGGGTGTACTGGATCTCGGCTCGCAGCAGTGGCCGCAGCCCGCGCAGGTTGACCTGCCCTGGCCGCGGGGCTGGTTCGACCGTCGCGCACCAGGTGCGGAAGGCGTTCTCGTCCGTGCAGGAGACGGGGACGGGGCGTCCGAGTTGCTCGTAGCTCTGCCACCAGCTGGGCGGAAGAGCTGCCCCGCCGGGGTGGCGGTCGTGCTTGTAGCGGTGCCGGTGCCAGCAACACAGGCCCAGCGGGGATTCCGCCAGCCCGGGGCAGACCGTGACCTTGCAGTCGCCGTAACCCTCGCATGGCTCCTGTTCAGCAACCCACTGGTCGAAGTCCACCCCCGCATTGCGAGGAGCGACGTAGTACTTCCAGGAGCTGTAGTGGCGACGGCACAACCGCAGGTCGGTCCGCGGCGAGGCCGGCCGGTCCGGGCAGATCAGGCACGGGCCTTCCCGTTCGAACTCAGCCCGGGACAGCGGCTGTGCCGCGGTGAGGAACTCCGCCCGGGTCGTGCCCAGCTCCCGGCTGTTTCCCCACTGCTGGAGATGGATCGAGCACAGGTCCGTCCCTCCGGACCGGACACGCTCGCAGGCGCCGACGACGCACCCCCACTGGTAGACGGGATGGTCTTGGGGAATCCGTACGAGCGTCTCGCGGAAGAGCGGGTCGAAGGACGGGGCGCCGATCAGCGCGGTGAGGATCTCCAGCCGGTCCCGGCCCTCGCGGTCGGGACGCTCGGGGTAGAGCGGCAGCAGAGAGTTTGCGGTCACTTCGTCTCACCCCAGACCGTGCGGAGTGCGGCGTCGAAGACCGGGTCGTGGACATCGACGTGCCCATAGACCTCGTCGACCATCGCGGCAGATGCCCACCCGCCGGCGTCCCGGGCGATCAGGGTGTTGCCGCCTGCGGCGTCGAGAACCGCGGAGGTAAAGCTGTGCCGGAATGCGTGGGGCTTCACGAGCCCCAGACCGGCGCGTTTCCCGGCCCGGCCGAGCATCCGGCGGGCCCCCACCGGCGCCCATGGCTGCCCGGAGTTCGCGCCGTGCAGCTGGACCAGGAGCATTCCGTGCCCAGCCTGTCCGCGTGGGTACTCGCCGCCGGTGAGGTAGTCGAAGTAGGTGTGCACCATGGCCGGGCTGACCCGCTTGATCAGGCCGCCGGTGACCGTGCCGTGCTCCACCTGCCACGGGTGCTTGGTCTTCGCCTCGGCCCGGTTCGGATTGCCGGGCCGGTGGCAGATGTGGACGTGCGGGGTTCGGCACTCGCCGCAGGCCGCGTTCTCCCGCAGGTGCAGGTCGACCAGGTGCAACCCGCAGAGCTCGCCGATCCGAAGGCCCCCGTCGGCGAGCCAGGTCACCACCAGCCGGTCCCGGGCCGAGTGCACCGCATCCAGCAGCCTCTCCCGGGCCCCGTCCGGGAGCATCTTCGGGTGCCGGCGGTGCGGTCCCTTCGGCGCGAGCGGGTTCGTGGGCAGCGCGGACTTCACGTGCCCGAGGAACGACCGGCGGCGGTCCACTCGCGAGGGAAGCCGGGACTGGTCGAGCTTCTTGCCCAGCTCGCCGTTGATACCGAGCGAGGATTGGTGCAGGTAGAAGCCCTTCAGACAGGCCGCAGCGGTCGACAGGGCGGACCGGCCGTAGGGGCGCTTACCGACCCTCCACGGCTCACCGAGCGGCATCAGGACCTCGGCGCCGACGATGCCCATGTACCGCTCAAGGTCCCGCAGCACGACCTTGTCGAAGGCCAAGCATTCGCGCTCAAGCCACCGCAGATGGTCCACCAGCAAGTATGCGTACGTCCTCTGCGTTCCCGAGCCGTCATGGACGCGCAGGAACCGATCCGCTTCTTTGTGGACCGTGCCCTCGGGCCAGACGATCGTCCACGACCGCTGCCCGTCCTTTCGCTCGATCTGCTGGACCCTCAAGTCCCCGACCACCACGTGCCGTACCACTTGTCCTCCGTACCGACTCCGGAACATGACAGACGTCCCGGTCCCGGTCGGTAAACGAGCCCATGACGCCCACGTCACAGGCCCACACGGACATCACGGGCGGCACTACCCGCGGTCGGTAAAGTCGATCACGAGCGCCTTCGTGGCGTGTTCGATGATCGCGGTCTTCACCGTGCGGATCAGATCCTCCTGCCGCATGCCCTTGTAGTCCTCCCCGTAGAAATCAAGGATCCGCTGGCAGGTGGAGATGGGAGTGGCCTTCACGGGGCAGCGCACGTAAGCGACCGGGGCGACCAGATCCCGGGTTCCCGGCATCGCGTCGGGGTTGAGATAGCGGTTGAGAGCAAGCCACTCCTGTTCGAAGGCGGCCAGCGCCGCGCAGACCGTCTCCGTTTTGCCCTGGGCACCGTTGCCGTTGACCAAGATGCCGGTCCGAGTACCGGACTTGTGACTGAATGCGCCGTCCTCGACTTTGGCGCGCACTGCCTTGGCGACCGCCTCGCTCATCGGCGTTGCCTGGATGGGCAGGCTGCTGTGCGTGGCAAGCCGGTGCAGGTTGTGGATGCGGCGCTGCCGTGGAGTTTTGCGTGCGAACTCCTGCGCCGTGATCAGAGGGGCCGGCACGAAGCCGTTCCGGGTCTTGCACCAGCAGCACCATCCTTCGCAGGTGGTCCGGTCGATGGCCGGCCCGGGCAGGAACGATGGCTTGCCATCTTCGGGACTCACTGATCACTCTCTTCCGCGGTCTCGTCGGCAGCGCCGTCAAGGGCGTCATCGCCGAAGTCTTCGTCGAGCAGAGCCATCAGGCTTGAAGAGCGCAGCCGTTCGTCCAGTCCCGGGGGAGCTGCCGGATGCTCGGGACCCGCGGCTTCTCTCCGGCGGCGACGCTCACGGTCCATGGAGTCCTGTCCCTGGAGTGCGCGTTCTCGCCACCGAAGGGTCACAACCTTGCCTTCTTCGGCGGGGGCCGGTGGCATTGGGGCTGTCGCGGGCTTCGCTGGAGGTGTCTGGGGCCGGTCGGCTTCGGCTGCGGCAGCCTGGGCCACCTCGCGGGCATGTTCCATACGCTGCTTCTTCTTGAGCTGCGTCGGCCACTGCGCGACCGGGATGTTTCCTCCGATCAACTCCAGCAGTACCGGCAGAAGTTCGGATTCCGACTTCGGCGCCAAGCCCCGCTTGCGCAGCTCCCGCATCGCCTCACGCACCCGGGCATCGCTGAAGGCTGGTACCTGCCCCTCCTTGGCCAGTCCCGTCCAGCGCAGCGTATGCCAGTCGTGTGTGCGCGGGTCCTGGAAGAAGACGTGAGTCGGATCGCGCGGATCGCGGTGGAAGACGTACCGGTTTTTGGCGCGACCGCCACGCCGCGAGGGCTCGTCCTGGTAAGGCGCCAAGACTTCCTCGTCGTAATACCACAGGTTTTTGATCTTCACTCCGCGTTTGCCGTGGATCATCACCCGGTGGCTCGGCAGGAGCTGGTAGTACAGCTCGGCGGGCGGGATCCGCAGGGCGAAACCGCCTTGAGCCATGGATGCGGCGAACAGGCTGTTCGGGCTGTGACCGCTGGCGGGGTCCCAGCCGGGCGCGTATGAGTCGAAGCGGCGGTTCTGCCAGATTCTCACGATCCATGTCGCGATGAGATGTTCCATGTCCGCCACCGTCAGGTAGGCGTCGGCTTCCGGGTCTACTCCACGGTCGGCCGTGTCCACGCCCTGGTAACCCGGCAGGATGGCGAACAGCAGCGACTGGATGGCGCCGAACGTACGCTCCACAGCCTGCTTGTCCGTGGGGCGGAGGACCCGGCTGGGCTTGATGTTCGTCCCGATCACCCGTTGCACCTCGACCAGGTGATGGTTGCGGTAGACCGAGCCGTGGTCTGTGGTGACCGTCTCCGGTGCGAGGAAGGGGAGCCCGGCAGCCTTGTAGCCTGCGAAGTCGGCGACCACGGTGCCCGGGATGCCGGGATAGGCCCATGCCATGTCCTCACCCCAGTCGGGGCGCATCGGCAGTGGCATCATCACGTCACGCAGTACCATCGCGACGTCGATCGAGGCATCTGAGACCAGGGTGAGCCGGAACGCGACGATCGAATGCGTGTAGACGTCTAGGGCGTGTTTTTGAACTG